>JAWPMR010000001.1:2541281-3176601 GCA_033344815.1 Paracoccaceae bacterium
AACTTAACCTGCTCGAACTTGATCGCATCGATGCGGACGAATTCGCCATCGTCACGCCAGGCGCGGATTTCGACAGTGTCGCCTTCAGCAATTTCAAGCCCTTGAAGCGTGACTTCAGAGAACACGCCGTTGTCGGAGCCACCGCCATCGGTGTTTTGGTCAAGCCGGATTGTTTGCTGCAGTTCACCGTTCACATAAACCATCAGCTTTGAATTGCCGTCGCACTCATCCTGCGCACATATCGTCATGTTGTAGACGCCGTCAGTTCCACCAAAGTCTGTAGAAATCTTTCCGTCATGGCCAGACAGTTTTACAAGTTCGCCACCGGACGCCTGATCGCCGTGCACAACTTTAAAGCCGTTGAGGTCCCAGGATTCGGCCTCGACCGTGTAAGTGCAGGTGTCGTCGTTGAATTCCCAAGGATCATCTGCCGGTTTCTCGCCTGCATCCAAACATTTGAAATCAACCCAATTGCCGCTCACATTGCACTGGGAACCCACTGTCAACTCGGCACCCTCAGGTGGGACAGTATAGTGTCCGCCGGTGTAGAAGGTGACGTAATCGACGCTGGAGCCTTCCTGCTCAATCTCGATCATCACATAGCTGTTGCCGTGCTGGTCGGTTACCCAGTGATAGCTTTCGGCATAAATCTGATGGCCATTGCCCAATTCCTGGCCGTCATCCCCAAGGATGGAGGCCGATTGGCCATAACCGTCGTTCGAATTCTCGTTGTGCCTGGTATCGCCGCTCAAAAAGCTGTCGTTGTCTGTGACCTCAACGCAGACTGTGGCGCCACCCGGCATGGTGAAAGACTCACCCTTATTCACGCGGCTGCCAACACCCAAATCGGTAACCGCAAAAGCCGTAAACTCAAAGGTTTGCATATTATTTGTCATCTTAAAACTTCCAATTCATTGTGAGCAACAAAGGGGAAACTTCGATGAAACCAGCCGTACGTCTTGCACTATTGCGGTACCTTGTCGGTACAAAAAAATCAGATGACGATTCTCCGCAGGAAAAAGAGTGACAAAAACACTTTAATTCTCAAATCGACGACTTAATTGCCGTCTTACCGAATACCACACCAAAAATTTTCGCGATAATGCTGAACTGACTAATTTATCCCCTGAATTACCTGTCTCTTCCTACAAAGGAAAATTACACTCAAAATTTACCGAATGTTAACGAAAACTTGAATTTTTCGTTAATTTTGCAACTCGCTCCGTGAAATTCCCCCCAAATAACCCCCTATGGTTGTTTATCTGATGTGAATTCAATTTTTGGGTGGCGCTCTGTTGCCGCCTCTCCCTTCAAGCGAGTAATTACGCGTTCATCAAGGTTTCTTACAGAATCAATGCGTGAACAGTTTAAGCCTTCAGTTCAAATGCACTGCAAAACTTGTGCGGCGAGTACATTTATCCGTTTTTTACTTCGTATTTCAGGAATCCCTTGAACAAGCTACCAATGCGACCTTCGCCAGCGACCACTCCTTGATTCGAGAAATTTTCCGAGACAAGTTCGACGAGTCCTCACATTGAGCAAGAAAGTATCTGTTGGGCTCATCACGCTTGAAGAGGATTACAGATCCGCCGCCTTACCCTCATCCGACGCTACCGGTCAATCACTCCCATGAGGCGATTTCGCTTAGAATACCCGGTGGGTGTCTGAAATCTGAAACTCTTCAGTTGTGAGAAATCTTTCAAGGCATTTCAAACCGTTTTTTTTCAAAAATAATGTATTTGAAAACTGGTTTTGACTGGAAGGTTACCTATTTCAAAAAACATCGCGCGTATTGCAGATTCACTTGCCTGACACGGTACGAAGAAGGACTGGACATGGTCGCTGTAGCCTCAAGAACCGCACGAGACGAAGACTTCGGAACGGTTTGACGCCCCTTCTCATAGCACGCTTGATGGGCGTTGACGGTTTGAGCAAAGCCTACAATTGAAAAGCGAGTAAGAAAGAGTTGTTAGATGCGTCTAATTATTGGCAGAGACTTATGCTCAGTCGTCTGGCCGAAGTGCAAAATTTGATATGATGCATGCGAATCGAGACGAAACGTCCGTAACTTTTCTAGTAGTCTCGTGTGAACTGTTCGCTGTTAAAATGACTTAGTGCTTGGTACAAATTCCAAAAGTTAATATTGTTAGATCAGGGCAAGAGTTTCGTTTTACATGCCACTAGGATCCACTTTGTGTACGTTTTCTTTTGACGTTACAATTTTTAGTATTTGTCAACGATTCTTGACCGCAAGTATAACTTGGTTCTGTGTTGTCAGTGATCCAACATATGGCGGATAAACTTGGGTTTCCGGTTTTACACCGCTCATCGACATGAACGCCAGTTCGCCAGCGCAAGTACTATAGGTGGCATTAGTGTTTATGACAAACAGCCGCAATGCATGATGAAACAAGTGTTTAGGGGATCTATTGAGGATTTAATTCTTGAGAAGGTAATACCCTTCAGAAAGTACTAGACAGTAGCGTAACTGTTGTTAGAACCAGTCTGGCAATCGCGGCTTAGCGCAGTCTTGCACACCGGTAGAAATTTCCGACACGTTTAATCAAGACAAATTACTGTGGTGGCAACTAACTAAGACTTCCCGGCAGAAAGCAGTCTGTCTTCTCGAGGCAACAGAGCGCGAAGGGCTTTCAAGGCACGATAGTGCTGTTTTTCAACTAACCCACGAGTCGCGTCTGAAAGGACGTTTCGGCTATCTGAATCTGTAAAGACTTGGCTTAATTCTTCTAGCTGGCGCAAAAGTGACAAATGAGCGTCGTCTGGATCTTTGTCTCCCGACAATACTAGTTGCATGGCAAAGCACGCTCTACGTACAGGTGTCTTAGCATCTTCCGGGTGAATTGCATCTCGGAGACGCAAAATGTTAGCGCCAGGCGTCATAATTGCGAGCCGACTTCTCCTGTCGCCATTTTCGATTACAACGCCGTTGATCAGCACGCGCTCTTTCGGGCTCAACTTTAGCACCAATCCGCTCATTTTTTTGTACCTTCTTGTTTCAAACCCCTGAGAATCGACGCGTTAATCTCTAACAGTGGAATAGCCGTCTCTTTCTTTTGGAGTACCTTCGCCGTGTGCTGTCGTGTAAAGTCAGCGAGATATACAATCCGGGCTCTAAGGCTGTCTGGTAGCAAGTTGTTTTCGTCAATTGCGTCCATCGCCAAAGCAGTCCATACCTTGTTATTTTCATAAAGCGCAGCCGCCATTGCAGGGAAATCCTTGTTCTGAACTGCTTTTTTCAGTCTGTGCGAAATGCGTGCGATAACTTCATATTCAGCGCTGCGTGCGGTTCTGGTTGGGGAGCCTGCTGGCGCATATGAGCGCTGAGCCATTGAGTATGCGTTCACAGTTTTACCTTTATTACTATACAAAGCGCCGCTTAAAAGAGAATAGGGGCGCGCTTCAGCGCGCCCCTAAAACTATTGCTATTAACGGAACAGAGACAGGATCGTCTGCGGTGCCTGGTTCGCAATGGACAGAGCCTGAACGCCCAACTGCTGCTGTGTCTGCAAAGCCTGAAGCTTGGCAGATGCCGCTTCCATGTTTGCATCGACCAAAGTACCGATACCGGAAGTAAGCAAGTCTGACAGTTTCCCAACGAACTCAGCCTGCGTATCGATCTGACCGCCGCTGGAACCCAGGGCCGCTGCGGTGTCGATCGAGGATTGGATCAGGCCTTCGATGGCAAGCAAAGCATTGCCAGCACCAGCTTCTGTCGATACGTCGATCTTGGTCAGGTTGTTGAGCTTACCAGCCGCAGTATGCTGGGCTGCCGCTGTCGCGTTCGCAGGACCGTTCACCGACACGTTTGCCGTGATAGCATTGAGTGTGGCACCGTCATTGCCTGATACGGTGACATCAAGGTCATTCCCGTTTGCCTTGATCTGCAGCGCATCTTCTGCGCCAAGGTCGATATCATTGTCCATGGCATAGCCAATCCATGCGGCTTCAAGCCCTTTGGCGATATCCGCAGCGGTGTCACCTTCAGACGCCACATAGGAAATCTCTGTCGTAGTAGCAGCGACAGTTTTATCACCCGTTGCTCCGTAGTCACCCGCACCAGCAGACAACGCGAGCGCAAAGGCAACGCCGTCGACGGACCCACCGGCAGACACGAGCGTAGTGCCGTCACCCTCAAGAATTGTAAATCCTGTTGTGGCCGTTGCACCACCTGCACCTGCCGTAGTAACGGCGGAAGCTGCACCACCATTGGCACCGCCGGCAGTCTGAGCCGTATCGGCCAAAACAACATCGTCTGAAGTCAAGTTGCTACGCGCAACAGAGATTTCGCCGGAAGTCACAGAACCTGTTGCGGAGCGGTCCAGCGACGACAGGACATCGACGTCAGCAGTATCGGCACCGTTAAGCAAGTTAAGACCATTGAACTGCGCAGCACCAACGATGGAATTGACCTGGTTGGTCAGGGCTTCGATATCGGTTTGAATTTTACCGCGATCAACATTGGATTCTTGCGACGCAACAATCTTGCCTTTGATTTCAGTCAGCAAGTCTGTCACGCTTTCCGATGCGTTCAGCGCCACGCCAACTGTTGCTTGGCCAAGTGCCAAAGAATCGGAGATTGCGTTAAAACCGGCGACATCTGATTCCATGACTTTGGAGATCGCCCAAACAGCAGCGTTGTCCTTGGCGGTGTCAACAGTTTTACCTGTGGAAATCTCGCTTTGAACCTTGCTCAAGTTCATGTTGATGGATTGCAGCGTTTGCAGCGCAACCATTGCGCTGTTGTTGGTAAGAATGCTTGACATTAGCATGTTCCTTTGATCATTCACGCTTTGCGTGGATTATGCTCTCCCGTGTTCACGGAGGAGCGAAACTGGCTTTCTGACCAATGCGATCACCATTGAATTGATGACGCGCCACCCGACATCGGATGCAAAGCTAACATGCACTCCCAAAGGCTAATGAGTGCTTAAACCAGAATAGTCCAGTCTGGCAGTTTTTAGTCAAATGCCATTTCATGCACGCTTTTCCACAACGCCATCTGGCGTAATGTCAATTGTATGGCGTGTGCCGTTCTCGTCGTATGTATCAAGTGAGCTGCGAACGCGACGCATTGCTGCCAATCTACGCGCAACAGTCCGAATTCCTGCCAACGCCTGGTCGAGCAAAGCCTGGTTACGAATGACTTTCGAATTCAATCCTTCCAGAGGCTCTGGAGAGGAAAATTCCAGCCGCGACAGATCGTCGATAAGTGTTTCCTTGCGTTCCAGTAAGCGCCCCACTTCATCCAGGTTTCCAATCAGTAGTGCGTCACGTTCCGCTTCCAACACGTCATCCAGCGCGTCAATAACGTCTTCGAATGCTTCATGCGTCATTTTGTTTCTCCTTCAAGGCTTGAAATAGCGATTCGCTCAATCCGATCCCACCGGCCTTCACCATTTGCATGGCTTGCTCTTGTAAGAGAAAAGACCCAAACTGTTCCTCTCCCGCACCGCCACCAAAATGGTCACTTGTTTTACCTAAACCTGCGGATTTCAACATTTCTGCTAGAAAACTTGCTTCAAGCTTTTGCGCCACATCCCGCAAAGCCTGATCTCTTTTCATTGAGATGGCCTGGCCGCTGACGGATTGTATTTCTGACATTTCAAGTGTCTCCAATTGCAAATACTTTTCTCTAGCATGCGCGAAACCGGTAAAGATGCGGTAACCAACAGATGCCATAAAGATGGAATAACGCGGAAGAACTCCCGGAGAAGCCTGTGCCTGATATTCCTATGTTGCAACCAGCATCAAAAACTGAGCGTAGTGGCGCAACACCCACAAAAGAAACGACGTCAGGAGCGGAAAAAGACGCCTCCACCGCTGATTTTGACGCTGCTTATTCGTCCGAAGCCGAAGGTAAGACAGATCAGTCAAGTGTTGCCAATTCTAGATCGCCTGAAGAAGTGGCTGAAAATGTTTCCACGCAACCCGCCGATCCAGAAAACGAAGCCAACTCCACTAAGGACGCAGATGACATCGCAATGAGTGGTAGCGCCCCGACCTTGGTCGACGAAGAGGCGCTTGCTCCGGATGTGGCCATGTTGACAGACCAAGACACTCTCGAACAACCTGGCATTGAGAAAGCCAAGACGGATACCAAAACGTGGGCTTTTTCCCAACTGCTGACCCGAAATGTTTCCCCTGCCTCTCCCGAACAAAGTATCGGCATATCTGGAACTGAAACCAGATCTATTGAACGGAGCTTTGAGGCATCAAGCTTACCAGGAAGTATTGGCGGAATCACCGATTCAAATTCAAAAAAACTGTCTCAAAATTCTGAGATGACCCAAAAAATAAATTTGGCAACGCCACTTTTGGAGGACCGTGACACTTTGACGTCTCAATTGGGTCGAGCCGTTGAAACTATCTCGCAAACGGCCAAACAGGCAACAGCAGCATCTGCTCAATCGCAGCAACAACAGCTTTCAACATCGAAACTGGTTCTTCATCCAGATGCCGAGAAGTCATCCGAACGCACGGTGCGACACGACATCGATGAAGCCTCCAAGTATTCTGCCGAAACAACCACCCGTATGAACCCAAAAGCTGCGATGGCGTTTCAAGCGCCACTGACTGCGCCATCCATCACGTCGCCTCAGAATGTAATGCCACTTAGTGTGCAAAAGGAAGCTTTGGGCCTCGACACCGCCTTAACTGCTGTAGGGGATGCTGAGGCGCCTGTCGCGTGGGACGCTCGAGCTTCCGCACCTCCTGCGACACTTGCACAGACAATTGCCCGACCAGACACGCCTGCAATGATAGGACGGCAAATGGCAGAAATACTTCAAAGGATGCCCGACCGCCCCGTAGAATTGATGTTAAATCCCGAGGAGTTGGGCCGTGTTCGTATGAGTATATCTGCGGGTGACGCAGGTATCACAGTTAGTGTGCTTGCCGAGCGTCCTGAAACGTTAGACTTGATGCGACGCCACATTGATCAACTGGCACGAGAATTCCAGGCGCTAGGCTATGCCAACATAAACTTTGCCTTCAACGAAGGGCAATCTGACCAAAGTGCACAAGGTAAAGAAAGCCCTCCGGACGGGAATGGATCCAAGCACTCGGTACCAGATACTGCTGTCGAAGCAGTAGATCCTATCAGACTTGTCGCTTCTAGCGGCGTAGATTTGCGACTTTAAGGAGACTCCAGTGGAAGTAACAAACACACAAGCAGCTCAGAATGCTGTCCGCGCGGCCGCTGCACCTGCGCAGTCCAATGCAGTTCTTTCGTCTGATTTTGAAACATTTTTGCAGATGCTGACCGCCCAGGCAAAATATCAGGATCCGCTGGAGCCAATTGATTCATCCGAATATGCGGCGCAACTTGCACAGTTTTCAATGGTCGAGCAACAAGTCCTATCCAACGACTTATTGCAGGCATTATCCGGGCAAATCGGCGCTGGTTCCATTGGGGAAATCGCGGGCTGGATCGGAATGGAAGCACGCACAACGGCGCCGGTGAAGTATGACGGTTCACCAATTACTGTTGTTCCAAAAATTGAGGCCGGGGCAGATCAGGCCATCCTTGTCGCATACAATGCCCGCGGCGACGAGGTTCAACGGCAACCAATCTCGACGGGTACTGAGCCTATCGATTGGACTGGTTTAGCGGTTGACGGCACACCGTTTGCCACAGGTCAGTATAGTTTCAAAGTCGAAAGCCGATCACTGAATCAAATCGTCGGTACTAGTCCAGCCGAAGCTTATTCGCGCATTACAGAAGCACGGCGGGAGGGTGAAGCAACGATGCTTGTTTTGGATGGTGGTGCGACCGTCAAAACCGAAGAGGTTAGCGCACTGCGAGAACCTGGGTAGAGAAACGCCGCTTTAGAAATCCTCGAAACCAAGACCAGCAGAGACAAATGATACAATGGGCCTTGGCCACAGCGCCAAAAAAGGAAACTTCAATAAAGGACGACGCATCGCTTCAGGGCAAAGCCGAAATAGGCAAACTTGCAAGGGGTCCGCGGTGAGTTTGCGAACGATGCCGTTCCCATAGAAATATGTAGTAGTCCGCAATTTGGGATGCCCGATATTGCAACGACCAAGGGCTCGCGGCATCGTGCAAGGCATACCATCCCGGACCATTCATGCATTTTCTCAACGTCGGCCCAAGCCGAGAACATCGTTTTGAAATCACGCAGCACGAAACGACGTGCTGGTTTATGTGAATAGGTCCCGCCCAACTGACCGCAACGCTCGCCAAACATGGAACGGCGATCTGGCAAAAAAGCAAAAATAGCGCAGCAGGTTGCGGGTATCAAAACCAATCTGTGTACTGTGCCAGCCTTGCAGACTGATTTCACGCTCCACAAAAAGGTCGCGTTACCAGGACATTTGACCGACCCGGTGAGTATAGCCCCGCTAGAACTACAGGAAGATCATCAGATGCAAATCCGTTGGTCGCCAGATCAACATGAGCAGCAGGGATGTTACCGTTTTTACACACCAGTTTTGCAACATTGGGGGCGGTGGCAAGTCGCATCACTTGACTGTCGTGAAACACTTGCAAACGGGCCTTTTCGACCGCCAAGGCGATGCTATTCAACTACTTCACAGGATTGAAGCCAAACCCGGTTAGCGTGGTCAGACCTCTACAAAACCGGACCCATCATCCCAGCGCGAGGGAGCTCAGGTTTCTGGATAATCTGCGGCGTAACACCATGTTTGTCTCGGACCTCACGCGCCCTGGCGTGCAGAGCTATTACTATCTTTGGCTCAATTCGCGAGCCAGGTTTCACCATTGCAATGACGGTCAACTTCCCGTCCCAACGTATCAATCAAATTTTCAACCAATTCCTCATCGGCGCGCTCGATAGCCCTGAATAATACCCAAATCAACAATTCCGTATTGCGCATTCAAGGTTGCATTGTTCGCCATACCGCCACCCAAACAACAAAAACCGCCATTTCTGCCAGAGGCTCCCCATTCCACGAGATCGGTTTCCGATAGGGTGATTTTTACACCGGCTTAAGCCAAGTACATCGCAGCGGAAATACCCGTAAATGCATCTCTGACGATCAGAGGTGATTTCGGGGTGGTCATCGGTCTCAAATGTTTTGGATCACCAGAAACCGTCTCGCTTGCCATCACCATAGCACTAGTCCGAAACGATACGCATCATGCAGCGCGGGCTGCTGCCTGTTCGTCTTTTTGTTGCTTGAGGCTGTTTCGTTTTGACACAAGAGACGCGCTGATCACCCCGAGAGCTACGATTGCAATCATGATCGTGGACAACGCGTTGATCTCTGGTGAAACACCCAAGCGTACGGCAGAGAAGATCTTGATGGGTAAAGTTGTGGCCGACGGGCCCGCGGTGAATGAGGCGATCACCAGATCATCAAGGCTTAACGTGAAGGCCAAAAGCCAACCGGAAATCACGGCGGGCGCGATAATTGGCAATGTCACAAGCCGAAACGCATCGAAACCGGAGCAGCCCAAATCTTGAGCGGCTTCTTCCAAAGACCGGTCAAATGTCATCAGGCGGGAAGAAACCACGACTGACACGTAACACATTGAGAATGTGGTATGCGCCAATACGATCGTCAAAACGCCGCGGTCCAGACCGATTCCGATGAAGAGCAACAGCAGTGACAAACCGGTTATGACTTCCGGCATCACCAATGGCGCATAGATCATGCCCGAGAATACAGTCCGCCCAAGAAACCGCCCGCCACGCACCAGGACATAGGCAGCCATTGTCCCCAGGACTGTGGCAAGCGTTGACGAAAAGACCGCAACCTTCACGGTGACCCATGCTGCATCAAGGAAGGCCTCGTTTTGGAGAAGCTCACCGTACCATTTCGTCGAAAATCCCGCCCAGACGGTCACCAGTTTGCTTTCGTTGAATGAATAAATGACCAGAATGACCATCGGCAAATAAAGAAAGGCAAACCCAAAGGTCAGCGACGTTACGTTGAACCAGCTCAGCCTGTTCATGCCTCATCCTCCGCCTGTCTTCGCTGGTTACGCTGGAACAGAATGATCGGAATGATCAGAATTAAAAGGAGGATCACCGCGACCGCGCTGGCAACGGGCCAGTCCCGATTGTTGAAGAATTCCTCCCACAACACCTTGCCGATCATTAACGTACCGGAGCCGCCAAGCAGCGACGGGATCACAAACTCGCCAAGCGCAGGAATAAAGACCAGGAAGCTACCCGCGATGATACCATTTTTCGAGAGCGGGATCGTCACCAGCCAGAAAGCCTGAAACCGCGAGCAGCCGAGGTCTTCCGCTGCTTCGATCAAAGAGCCATCGAGACGGTCAAGCGCAGCGTAAATCGGCAGGATCATGAAGGGCACATAGGTGTAGACAATGCCGATGTAGACCGCAGACGTCGTGTTCAAAATTGTAAGGGGTTCGGATGTTAATCCGGTCCAGAGCAAAAACTGATTGAGAAAACCCTCCTGGCTCAAAATGCCCATCCAAGCATAAACACGGATCAGAAAAGACGTCCAAAATGGCAAAATCACCAACATCATGAGCGTGGCGCGCCATTCTTCAGGCGCGCGCGCCATTGCGTAGGCAATCGGGTAGCCGATCAACAACGCAAACAGTGTCGAAACAAGCGCGATCCGCAAAGAGCTGACATAGGCTTTCCAGTAGAGATCATCAGACGCCAGAAAGACGAAATTCTCAAAATCAAGAGCCGCGAAAAACGTGCCAAAACCGTCATCCAAAGTCGGCGTATAGGGCGGGATCGCCAGCGCAATATCCGACAGCGATATTTTAAATACGATAACAAAGGGGATTAGGAACAGGGCCAAAAGCCATGCATAAGGCATCGCGATCAGCGCAAATCTTTGCATCAGATTGCTTCCTTATGGTGTGACAGGCTCATCGCTCCAACAGGACTCCCGCAGTGGCTGCCCACGAGATCCACACGGTATCTTCCCATGTAAAACTGCGACGCGAGATGCGACGCGTATTTGCTGTTTGTGCTTTGATGATTTGCCCCCCCGGCAATTCCACATGGTATGTCGACAGGTTACCCAGATAGGCAATGTCCAGAACTTTGCCTTGTACAGTGTTGTCCGCGTCGCCCGGTCGTTCAGCAGTGATCGCGATCTTTTCGGGCCGCACTGCCAAATGACAGGTTTGACCATCAGACAGCGTCACCTCTGATGCCGCGGTGAAAGGGGCTTGGCCTTCCGCCCAATGAACCTCAAATACATCGCCTCCGATCTGTTTGGACGACCCTTGAAGAATATTCACATCTCCGATGAAATCCGCAACATAGACACTATTGGGAGCTTCATAGATGCGCTCGGGCGTTGCTACTTGCATGATACGTCCTTCGTCCATAACCGCGACCCGGCTGGCAACGGTCATTGCTTCTTCCTGATCATGGGTCACGATTACAAAAGTAGTCCCGGTCTTTTCCTGAATATCCATCAGCTCAAACTGAGTGGCCTGTCGCAGTTTCGCATCAAGCGCACCGAGGGGTTCATCCAGCAACAACAGTTTGGGTGCTTTGGCTAAGCTTCGCGCAAGGGCCACACGTTGCCGTTGACCACCCGAAATCTGATGCGGCTTGCGGCGAGCGAATTTCTCCAACCGCGTCAGCTTGAGCATTTCCCCAACGCGATCATCAATATCGTGCTTGGGCATATTTCCGCGCCGCAGTCCGAATGCAATATTCTCATAGACGGACAAATGCGGGAACAGCGCATAGGACTGAAACATCATGTTGACCGCGCGCTTGTTGGGCGGGACTGGTGCCATGTCTTGTCCGGCAAGCTCTATCTTGCCTTCAGTCGGGGACTCAAACCCGGCCAACATTCGCATCATGGTGGTCTTGCCACATCCGGACGGGCCCAGAAGGGCAAAGAACTCTTTCTCAAAAATGTTCAGGGTCAGATCATCAATTGCCGTAAAATCACCAAACCGTTTGGTGACGTTCTCAAAACGGATCAAAGGCTTCTGAGCCGGATCATCCCATGGGGCAAAGACGGTTTGATTCACGTCATGTCCTTTATTTACCCGCCGATCGGGCCAAAACAAACGGGCGGAACCTCTTGGCCCCGCCCGTCTTGCAAATCCGCATCAGGTTCCGGATTTGATCTTGGTCCAAAGCCGCGTGACGGTTCGCTGCACCCGTGCCGGATACGGTGTGGTCGTGTAAAGGTTTTCAAGTGTTGCTGCATCAGGATAGATCGCCGGATCGCCGATGACGTCTTCTTCCAGAAGAGGTTGGGATGCCACATTGCCGTTAGCATAGTAGACGTAGTTGGACGCATCGGCCATGTTCTGCGCATCCATGATAAAGTTCAGGAAAACATGCGCAGCCTCGGGGTTCGGCGCGTCAACCGGGATTGCCATCTGGTCAAACCACATCAATGCGCCTTCGGATGGCGCATTATAGACAATTTCGACACCGTTACCTGCCTCGGCTGCACGGTCGCGCGCTTGCAGAATATCACCGGACCATCCAAACGCCACGCAGATATCACCGTTGGCCAGCGCATTGATGTATTCCGAACTATGGAATTTCTGAATATACGGACGCACACCGGCGAGGACTGCTTCGGCCTTGCCGATGACCTCTGGATCATGACTGTCGGGATCCTCGCCGATGAATTTCAGTGCGGCGGGGATCATTTCTGACGGCGCATCGAGGAAATGAACGCCACATTGAGACAGTTTTTCCATGCTTGCCGGGTCAAAAATCAAATTCAACGATCCTATTGGAGCATCAGCTCCCAATAGTTCCTGAACCTTTCCGACGTTCGCCCCGATGCCGGTCGTGCCCCACATGTAATTGATCGAATAAGCATTCTCGGGATCATACTGAACAGTACGGGTTTTGACCGTATCCCACATATTTGCCAGATTTGGCAGCTTGCTTGCATCCAGTTTCTGGAAGGCTCCCGCTGTGATCTGTCGCTGCAAAAATGTTCCAGAAGGGACGACGACATCATACCCGGAGCCGCCTGCCAGCATCTTGGTCTCCAGAACCTCATTGCTGTCGAACACGTCATAGATCAGATCAATGCCGGTTTCGTCTTCAAATTTCTGCAACAAGGCTTCGTCGATGTAGTCGGACCAATTATAAACACGGACCTCATCGGAGAAGGCTGCTGTGGCGCATAGCGCAACAATTGCGCTGCTCAGCAAAAGCTTATTCATTTCATACTCCCGTTGATATTGGCCGGGTTTGCCCCGGCTCAACCGAATTTGATCAATTTTTGCCTCACTCGGCAAGATGCTTTATGCTTTCACGCGATAGCAACCTGCGCAAGGCATCGGGTCGCTTTCCACGTGAACACCGAGGACGGACCATGCAATTGCTCACAAATCCAGCACCCGCTGATCCATACATAGAAAGAAAACTGCCCGCCCATCAACACGTATACGAGCAGCTCAGAACACGCATTCTTTTTGGTGATTTAGCACCAGGTCAAGCCGTCACCATTCAAGGCCTTGTCGATGATCTAAGTGCCGGTATGACGCCAGTACGTGAAGCGATCCGGCGCCTGACCTCTGACGGCGCATTACGCATGATGGGCAATCGGCGCGTAATCGTTCCGGTTTTGACGGCTCACTGCATCGAACAGCTTGATTTTATGAGACAATCCTTGGAGCCACAACTTGCCCGATTGGCTACGGCACATGTGAAGGGAAGTGTGTTAAGCGCATTGCGAGCGGAGGATGACGCACTAAATCAGGCAATTTCCCGTGGAGACATTTCAGGCTATTTGACGCGAAACTATCGCTTTCATAAAACGCTCTATGAGGCCGCAGAAGCCCCTATTCTCAGCGCCACTGTTGACAGGCTGTGGCTGCGATTTGCCCCCTCCCTGCGTGTTGTGTGCGGCCGATACGGAACGCTTAATCTACCCGACAAACATGCAGATGTATTGAGTGCTCTTTCCGAGGGAAACGCAGATATGGCGGCCCGCGCCATGGCCGAGGACGTTCACCAAGGCATGCGGCAAATTCGGGATGCGCTGGACTCTGACACCCGTTGATCCCGATTCGATTGACTCTGAATAATTTGATCATATTCTCATCGCCAAGGCGTTAGACCGCCATATTCTTGCCCCCAGGTGCTGTCATGTCTGCAATCACAAACCATATGCCCACTGCCGAATTGCAAGCATTGGACTCTGCTCATCATATGCATCCCTTCACGACCAATGAAGAATTGGCCGAGAAAGGCGCACGTATTATCACCCGGGCCAAAGGGGTGTTTCTAACGGACAGTGAAGGCAATCAGATCCTTGATGCGATGGCTGGCTTGTGGTGTGTAAACATCGGGTATGGGCGCCCCGAAATGGCAGAGGTTGCCGCCCGGCAAATGATGGAACTGCCCTACTACAATACCTTTTTCATGACCACGCATGTCCCTGCGATCGCTCTGGCTCAAGAAATAGCCAAACTAGCGCCCGAGGGTTTGAACCACGTGTTCTTTGCCGGGTCCGGATCTGAAGCAAATGACACCAATATCCGGATGGTGCGTACGTATTGGGCGGAAAAAGGCAAGCCATCCAAGTCGCATATTATAAGTCGCAAGAACGCGTATCACGGCTCTTCGGTTGGATCAGGCTCGCTTGGCGGTATGACGTATATGCACGCACAGGGTGGTCTGCCTATTCCGGGTATCCATCACATCAACCAACCTGACTGGTGGGCCGAAGGCGGGGATATGACGCCTGAGGATTTTGGCCTTGCCCGTGCGCAGGAGTTGGAGGCCAAAATCCTCGAACTGGGAGAAGACAAGGTTGCTGCCTTTATCGCGGAACCTATTCAGGGTGCGGGTGGCGTTGTTGTGCCACCGATGACCTATTGGCCGGAAATACAGCGTATTTGTGATAAATACGAGATCCTGTTGATTGCGGACGAAGTCATTTGTGGGTTCGGTCGCACAGGGAATTGGTTTGGTAGTCAGACCTTTGGTATCCGCCCAGATATTATGACCATCGCAAAGGGCCTTAGCTCTGGGTACCAACCGATTGGTGGTTCCATCGTTTGTGATGAGATTGCGGAAGTCATTGGCGCGACTGAATTTAATCACGGATATACCTATTCCGGCCATCCGGTTGCCGCTGCCGTCGCACTGGAAAACCTGCGAATTTTGCAGGAGGAAAATATCGTGGAAAGGGTCCGCACTCTGGGCGGCCCAGCGTTGCAAACAGGACTGGAGACGCTCAAGGATCATCCGCTCGTTGGTGGCATCTCGATCAAGGGTATGATGGCATCCATACCACTCACTCCCGATAAGGAAAGTCGCGCGAAATTTGCGACAGATGCAGGCACCGTTGGATACATGTGTCGCGAGAGGTGCTTCGCAAACAATCTGGTCATGCGACATGTGGGCGACAGGATGATCATTTCGCCACCTCTGGTGATTGAACCAGAAGAAATCGACCTTTTGGTTGCCCGTGCAACGAAAGCTCTGGATGAAACTTATTCTGAGTTAAGAGAGCAAAACCTGCTCAATGCGGCGTCTTGAGGGTGCAAATCCAAGACTTTATGAACCTCACGCAGCACTAAACCCACGGGAGATTCGCTTATCTTGAACCGGTTCTTCAGAGATTCCGCGCATATTTCCGGCGCTATGCGGCAAAATCGCCTTGAATCGCACCTGTTACCAATTGTTCTTTGTTAAGCGTTTGCACCCTGCCGGGACAATCGTGTTACCTTTGTTCCAATCAGTGCGGAAAACCGCCGGTCCAAAAACGGGGAGCCACTCTTGGCCGATACAACAAATGCTGACGCGTTCGTCGAGTTCGACCGCGTTCAAAAGAGCTATGATGGCGAGAATCTGGTTGTCAAAGATCTGAACCTGTCAATGCCGAAAGGTGAATTCCTGACAATGCTCGGACCGTCTGGGTCTGGCAAGACAACCTGCCTCATGATGCTGGCGGGATTTGAAACCGCAACCCATGGCGACATCCGCCTTGATGGCGTTTCAATCAACAATATCCCACCGCACAAACGTGGCATCGGCATGGTCTTTCAAAACTATGCGCTTTTCCCGCACATGACCGTGGCAGAAAACCTCTCTTTTCCGCTGGAAGTGCGTAAGATGGGTAAGTCTGAACGCGAGAAAAAGATCAAGCGGGCATTGGACATGGTTCAGATGGGCGATTTTGCCGGGCGACGCCCCTCGCAGCTTTCAGGTGGTCAGCAACAGCGGATCGCCCTGTCTCGCGCCCTGGTATTCGAACCGGAACTCGTTCTGATGGACGAGCCGCTCGGCGCACTGGACAAACAGTTGCGTGAAACGCTCCAGTTCGAGATTACGAAACTGGCCCATGATCTTGGCATTACAGTGGTCTACGTAACCCACGATCAGACAGAAGCACTGACGATGTCGGACCGGGTGGCGGTGTTCGATGACGGGCGCATTCAACAATTGGCGCCGCCGGACAAACTCTATGAAGAGCCCGAAAACAGTTTCGTGGCGCAATTCATCGGGGAAAACAATACGCTCGAAGGTATCGTTAAAGAGATTAAGGGCGGCTCGGCGCTGGTGGAACTGGACGGTGGTGAAATGATTGACGCCAAGCCCGTCAATGTGGCCGCCGCCGGGGACCGAACCCGCGTTTCGATCCGGCCTGAACGGGTGGAATACAACAAGGATCGCCTGAGCGCGGATGCGCACACATTGAAAGCCGAAGTTCTGGAATTCGTCTATATGGGCGATATATTTCGGACTCGCTTGCGCGTGGCCGGAACGGACGAATTCATCATCAAGACCCGGAATGCACCTGATGTGGAACGCCTGAGCCCGGGACAACAGATTGAGATCGGTTGGCTACCGCAAGATTGCCGTGCATTGGACGCCTGATGCGCGCGAGTTGACGTGTCCCTGCGCGGGCACGATCAAAAGAGAGGCGGCGATCAAGCCTGTTGTCGCCAGCCTCTGGACACGAAACGGGCACATAAATGGGAGACTATCAATGAAACTGAGCAAAACGCTTTTGACATCCACCGCACTGACCGTTGCGGCTGGTATGTCTTTCGCTGACGGCCATATGGCCAACGAGATGACCATCGTAAGCTGGGGCGGCGCCTATTCGAACTCGCAGCAGCAAGCCTACCACAACCCATACGCCGAGAAGACTGGCGTCAAGATCATCAATGACGAGTCCTCTGCCGAGGCTGTGGCCAAATTGCGGGCGATGAACGAAGCTGGCAACGTCACATGGGACGTGGTCGACGTGGTGGCCTCCGACGCGATTCGCCTGTGTGATGAAGGCCTGGCGATGGAAATCGACTTTGACGAACAGCTCGCTGCGGCACCTGATGGCACGTCAGCTTCCGATGATTTCGGCGACCTGTTGGTATCTGATTGCTTCATACCACAGATCGTTTACTCGACGACCTTCGGCTACCGCACCGATATGGTGGGCGATACGCCGCCAACGTCAGTTTGCGCAGTCTTTGACACGGACGCATATCCAGGCAAGCGCGCCCTTGAAAAGCGCCCTATCAACAACATGGAATGGGCGTTGCTCTGTGACGGTGTTGCCAAGGACGAAGTTTATGACGTTCTGGAAACCGACGAAGGCCAACAACAGGCTCTCGACAAGCTCGCGACCATCAAGGACGACGTAATCTGGTGGTCAGCCGGTGCAGACACGCCGCAGCTGTTGGCGGATGGCGAAATCGTTATGGGCTCAACATACAACGGTCGTTTGTTCTCGGTGATCGAAGAGCAAGACCAGCCCGTTGCAATGCTTTGGGACGCGCAGGTGTTTGATCTGGACGGTTGGATCATCCCTGCCGGTCTGAGCGACGAGCGTAAAGCCCGTGCACTGGATTACATCTACTTTGCGACAGACACACAGCGTCTCGCGGATCAGGCCAAATATATCAGCTATGGTCCTGCGCGTGCATCTTCTGCGCCGCTAGTTGGCCAGCACGCTGATCTGGGCATCGACATGGCGCCACACATGCCAACCGATCCCAACAACGCCAAGAACACGTTCCTCTACAACTACGAGTTCTGGGCTGATTATCGCGACGACATCGACGCGAAATTCCAAGCCTGGTTGGCACAATAATCCCAATTAGAGACTGATAAAACTGGCAGGGGCCTTGCGCTGGCCCCTGCCAAACAAACAAAGGACACATCATGCCCAAAGGCTACATCGTCGCCCATGTCACCGTGACGGACCCGGAAGCGTATAAGGAATACGTGATCAAGGACACGCCCATACTGGAAGGTCTTGGAGGGCGTTTTGTTATCCGCGGTGGACAATCCGAAGTGGTCGAAGGCGAAAGTTTCGAGCGGCATGTTGTCATTGAATTCCCATCATATGAAGCGGCTCAGGCCGCCTATAATGATCCCGCATATCAAGAGGTCGCTGAAATTCGGCGGCGCACGGCCAAAAGCACGATCATCGTAGTGGAAGGTGCCTGAATGACGGACGCGACACAAAACGCAGGCCCTATGATGGCCGCGGACGGCACCACGCTGAAATCAAGCCTGAATCGCGCCCTGAGGCGCCAGAAATTGCGTGCGCTGATGTTGATCGCACCCTTGCTGATCTTTGTTCTATTGACGTTTATCGCGCCGATCGCCGACATGCTGTTTCGTTCTGTCGAAAACCAGATCGTTGCGGAAACCCTGCCCGAGACAACGGATGCATTAAAGGATTGGGATGCCGATCTTGGCGACATCCCATCTGCCGACACGTTTGAAGCACTGTACAAAGACATTTTCGTCGCACAGGAGCGCAAGCTGCATACCCGTTTGGGGTCGCGACTGAATTATGAATTGACAGGTGTATCCTCGCTGTTTCGCAAGTCGGGCCGACGCGTTGAAGATATGGGAGAGGTCTATCAGGATCAGTTCGAAGATTTGGATCCATTTTGGAAAGACAGTGAAAACTGGAATGCCCTGATGGGAACAGATAGTTGGGTGACGGCCCAGAACGCATGGGATCCCAAGTCAGCAGCGGCACAACCGCTCTTCGAAGCAAGTACGGAAATCGCAGCCCTGCTCCCAGAAACAACCGCCAGTTTTGAAGCCTTTGCGGATTTCGTACAAAACGAAGACGAGAAAAACCTGGCAACGCAAGACCCCTGGGCCCTTGTATACTCGGCACTTTATAACGACTTGAAAACCGGGCCTGATTTATCCTCCTTCGGGGGCCCGGGTGCGGCAGAATTGCTGGCAGCCCTCGGCGCGGTAGAGGCTTTCGAGACAGTCGACTACACGGCGGCGTTCGAGGACATCGATGAGGACTGGCATGATATCGAGGTCTGGCAGACCATCCAGACATACAGCCCTGCGTTCACCTCCGGGTATTTCCTGAATGCGGTCGATATGAAGAAATCGCCTGACGGTCCAGAAATGCGCCCGGAAAACGAACAGCTCTACATAAAGCTGTTCATTCGTACGCTGATCATGTCCCTGGTGATCACCGGCAGTTGCATATTACTGGGCTATCCCGTGGGTTGGATTCTTGCAAACCTGCCGGCCCGAACCGCCAACTTGCTGATGATCCTCGTGCTGCTGCCATTCTGGACATCGCTGCTGGTGCGCACCTCCGCGTGGAAGGTGATGTTGCAGCAACAAGGCGTGGTGAACGATACACTGGTCTGGCTGGGCGTGGTCGCGGATGACAGCCGGCTTGCGCTCATCAACAACCAAACGGGCACGATCATCGCGATGACGCATATCCTGCTGCCCTTCATGATTCTGCCGCTCTATTCAGTCATGAAAACGATCCCACCGACCTATCTGCGCGCTGCCAAATCTCTGGGCGCAACGAATTGGACCGCGTTCTGGCGGGTCTATTTCCCGCAATCCGTTCCCGGTATCGGCGCTGGTTCCATTCTCGTGTTCATCCTGTCGATTGGATATTACATCACGCCCGAACTGGTAGGCGGCACCACCGGGACGTTTATTTCTAACCGGATTGCCTATCATATATCCAGCTCCCTGAACTGGGGTCTGGCGGCGGCGTTAGGGGCGATCCTCCTCGCCGTGGTCCTTGGGCTCTATTGGGCTTATGACCGCATCGTCGGCATTGACAACGTCAAGTTGGGAGGCTGAACATGGCTGCTTTGACCCCTATTTCCCGCACACCGGTTTCCTTTTACGTGCCCGTGGTCGCAGCAGCCGGTGCCTTTGCCGGGCTCTTGGTTGGCACCGCGCAGGGCAATTCTTTGCTTGGCATCATGATCGGTGCCGTCCTGATGGGCGCTCTTGCCTATGGGGTCACCCAGATCGTCAAATTGGAAAAACCTTCCCGCTGGGCTTTGGTTGTGCTGCTCGCCGTCATAGGTTTCGCCTTGAGCGGGCTTGCGGCAGGCATCATCGGGGCAGCGTTTGGATGGTTTTTCGGGTGGTTCACGTTCTGGCTTTATGAGGGTCGATACCGGGCATATGTCGCGCCATACCTTACCCCCGGTCAGGTATTGTGGCACTACACCTTCCGCGTAATTTGTGGCGCGATTCTGGTGTTTCTCATCACACCGATCCTTGTGGTTATGCCGCTGAGCTTTAACGCACAGGATTTCTTTACCTTTACACCGGAAATGCTGCGCTTTGATCCTGCGGGCTATTCGCTTAAACACTATGAAGACTTCTTTACAAACGATGACTGGCAAAACGCGCTGGCCAACTCGGTAAAAATTGCGCCCATGGCGACGATCCTGTCAGTCAGCTTCGGCACCTTGGCCGCCATCGGCCTCAGCCAGCAGCACGTACCATTCAGACGCGCTATCATGGCCATTCTGATCTCACCGATGATCGTACCTTTGATCATCTCAGCGGCCGGTATGTATTTCTTCTACAGCCGGATCGGTCTTCAAGGCACCTACATCGGTGTCGTTCTGGCGCATGCAGCTTTGGGCATTCCCTTCGTGATTATTACAGTCACTGCAACACTTGTCGGGTTTGACAATTCTCTAACCCGCGCGGCTGCGAATATGGGCGCCGGACCCGTCACAACCTTTTTCCGTGTGCAAATGCCACTGATCCTGCCGGGCGTAATTTCGGGTGGCCTCTTTGCTTTCATTACAAGCTTTGATGAGGTAGTGGTCGTTCTCTTTGTCGGATCTGCGGGGCAAAAAACCCTGCCCTGGCAAATGTTCACAGGTTTGCGTGAACAGATCAGCCCGACGATCCTCGCCGTGGCCACGATCCTTGTAATCGTGTCAATTGCTTTGCTGACCGTGGTCGAATTGCTCAGACGCCGTTCCGAACGGCTGCGGGGCATGTCCCCCGCCTGACCGCGTTTTGGCTTTGAAATTGCATAGAGCCCCGATCCTACAAGATGGATCAGGGCTTTTTAGCGGTTAACGCAGACGCTTCAGCAAATTCAGCGAGGCATATCCATCCGGTGTCAAACCCTGGCTGCGTTGAAATCCGCGCACTGCATCGATGGTCTTGGGCCCTATTTTGCCATCCACACCCTTTGTGCTGAAACCTGCCCGCGTCAGGCGTCGCTGCATCTCCTGACGCTCCGCAAAGGTTAACGCGCGATCATCGCGTGGCCAGCGCGCCTTGATTGCCGGACCACCCTTGATGCGATCGCTCAGATGACCGACACCGATCACATAGGCATCCGCTGTATTGTAACGTTCAATGACGCTGAAATTTTTGAAGATCATAAAGGCTGCGCCCTGACTGCCAGCCGGCAAAAGGATCGCCGCTTTGCCATGGTTGGGCACTGACCGACCCGCCATATCAACCACGCCGAGACGCGCCCATTGTCGCGGTGATTTCGTGGTCTTGCGGTTGGCGAGGGTAAAATCAAACCCTTGCGGCAGTTGTACTTCAACGCCCCACGGTTGGCCCGTGACCCACCCAAACCGCGACAGGTATGCGGCCGTTGACGCCAATGCATCCGATGGATCATCCGACCAGATATCGCGCCGGCCGTCGCCTGTAAAATCCACCGCATAGTCAAGGTAAGACGTCGGAATAAACTGTGTATGCCCCATCGCACCCGCCCAACTGCCGGTCATATTACGCGGGCTGGTATCGCCGTTTTGCAGGATCTCAAGCGCCGCGATCAGCTGTTCCTCGAAGAACGCGCCGCGCCGACCATCATAGGCCAGGGTCGCGAGAGATTGAACGATATCGTTTTTGCCACGAAACGTACCATAAGCACTTTCCAGCCCCCAAACCGCGACCACGACTTCCTTCTCAACGCCAAAGCGCTTTTCAATCGCATCCAGCTTACGGGCGTGTGCCTGAAGCGCAGACTTGCCATTCGCGATCCGCGTGTTTGATGCAGCGCTATCGAGATAGTCCCATATTGTCTTGGTAAATTCCGATTGATTGCGGTCCCGCTTGATGACGTCCGGATCATATTGAACACCGTCGAAAGCCGCGCGCAGCGTGTCTTTGCGAATACCTGCGGCGCTGGCCCGGGGTTGAAAGCCTTTGACCCAGAGGGCAAAACCATGGTTCGCCACCGCGTTTGACACCGCTGGTATTGGTGCGGTTGGCAAATTGGACGGCCTGAGTTTCGGTCGCACGGCATACACGGTGATGATCCCATTGTTAACTTGAAGGGTCTCCGTTCCCGGTCTAATTTCAGGTCGCAAAGCTTGCAGCGCGCTCGTCGCGCTTACATCATTGCCGATCACTCCGGTTGCCAAAGCAACCACGCCCAACGCTTTCCACCGCATGATTTGCCCTATTACTGCTCTATTTTTGTTTGCAGCGAGTGTAGCGCTTTTTGCCCGTTTTCGAAAGAATTCAATCTTCGGTTATGCGATCATTTGCCGATTCTTCCATTTGGCAGCGGATAATCTCGAGATGTTCGCGCAGCATCGGCACACGGCGCGGCCGGAAACTGGTCTCTGTGCGGCACAGATTTCGCATCCGGTCCAACCTGAACGTTCTGAAATCCTTGCGAAGATGACACCAGGCCATCAACACGTTTGATTTGTCGAAATAGACCAGTCCCAAGGGATCAACCCGCCGTTCCGTGTCGGTACCATAGCGGTCACGATACTGAAATTGAATGGTGAACTCGTCCCATGTTGCGACGCGCAAAGCTGCCACGTCGATACTGATCTCAGGTAGTTTGACAAACCGATGTGCGTCCAGCACCGCGTGTTGCAATCTGTGCGCCTGACGGGGTGGCACGCGTGCTTTGATCTTGGCCAAAGCGGAACGCGCCGCCTTGGCAAGAGAAGGGTCACCAATCACCGCAACATCACGCAGCCCCAGAACCAAAGCTTCCAATTCATCATCCTCAAATCCAAGGGGCGGCAAGGCTGCATCCTCGATCAGGGTGTAACCAAACCCTGCTTCCCCATCGATCACCGCGCCCATACTGCGTAGCGCGTCAATGTCGCGGTAGATTGTGCGTTCGGACATGTGCATTTCGTGCGCCAATTGACGGGCCGTCACAGGTGGCGACAACCGACGCAGCATTTGCATCATTTGAAACAGGCGATGTGTTCGACTCATGAGGTCACCTTATCGCAGGTAGTGACAGAAATTGACAGGAGGGGTCTCTATTGATGCCTTCAAATCAAAGGAGCCCCAATGATCGCACTGCTGACCTACCCGCCTGCTTTCGGCCAGTTTTCTGGCAGCCCGTTTTGTACGAAAGCTGCGCTGTTTTTAAACACCTCAGGACTGCAATGGCAGCGAGAGGACACGCTGGATCCTCGTCAGATGCCGCACCAAAAGCTACCCGTCATTCGCGCTGACGACCAGTTGATCGCAGACAGTGATATGATCCGCGCCTACCTGGAATCCAAGGGCGCTGAGTTTGACAAAGGGTTGTCGCAGATCGACAAATCGACTTCTCGGGCGTTTATCCGCATGGCCGAAGAACACATTTACTTTCATGTCCTGTTGGATCGGTGGGGTAACGACGCCGTATGGCCCGACATTCGGGATACATATTTCATCGCCATGCCCAAGATCCTAAGAGGGCTAATATCCGGCAAAATTCGCAAAAATGTCCTGCTCGGGATGCAGTCTCAAGGCCTGGGTCGCTTGAATGAAACCGAACGTTTGACCCGCTTAGAGCCTGATTTGGCAGCGATCACGACCCGGTTGTGGCAAAACCATTTTCTTTTTGGGGATCACCCCACGGCGGCCGATGCCTCTGTTGGGCCCATGCTGAGCGCTGCTGTCGCGACGCCCTGCGATACCCTGTTGTCGCGCCGAATACGGGATGATGACGTCCTGATGGCCTATATCAAAAGGGTCGATGACCTTTTGACCTAACGCCTCGTGCGTTTGACCTTGCGCTTGGTCTTATCCGCTTTGCGTTTCGCCTTCGCGCCCCGGCGTTTGGGCGAGCGCCCGGCGGGAGACCTGCGCCCTTGCGGAATGGCATCCCCCTCAAGCGCCAGCAATTCCAACGCAATCCCACCTGTCACGGGGGCGGCCTCAGCCAGACGCACAGTGACACGTTGACCAAGGCTGATCATCATGCCGGTGTCCGACCCCATCAGGGTGCCGGCCTCTGCGTCATAGTGGAAGTATTCCCGCCCAATCGAGCGCATCGGAATGAGCCCGTCCGCCCCCGTCTCATCAAGTTTCACAAACACACCAAACCGTGCGATTCCACTGATCCGGCCCGAGAATTCATTGCCAACCCGCTCACTCAGGAAGGACGCCATATAGCGGTCTGTCGTATCACGTTCAGCGATCATCGAACGCCGCTCAGTATCGGAGATATGTTCTCCAATCTGATCAAGGTCGTCATAATCCTCAGGGCGTAATCCATCCTTGCCCCACCCATGCGCCGCAATCAGCGCACGGTGCACAATCAGGTCTGCATAGCGGCGGATGGGCGAGGTGAAATGCGCATAGCGTCCCAAGGCAAGTCCGAAATGTCCCAGATTTTGCGGTCCATAGTAGGCCTGTGTCATCGACCGCAGTGCCGACATATTGATCAATTCAGCCTCATCAGAGCCTGCAGCCTCGTTCAACAGACGATTCAGGTGCGCAGTCTTCAAGACTTGTCCTTTGGCCAGATTGAACCCGCTTGCCTTTGCCGTCTCACGCAGTGCATCGAGTTTTTCCGGGCTGGGCTCTTCGTGCACGCGAAACAGTAGTGGAACTTTCTTGGCGATCAGTGTTTCGGCTGCGGCAACATTTGCCAGAACCATGAACTCTTCGATCAGGCGGTGCGCATCCAAACGTTCCTTGAAGTTTACTGCGGTGACCTTCCCATCGGCGTCCAGTTCGATACGACGTTCGGGGAGATCCAACTCCAGCGGCTGACGCCTTTCGCGTGCCGTCACCAAGGCCGCGTAGGCCGCATATAGTGGCTCTAATACGGGCTCTAACAAAGACCCACAGCGATCATTCGGTGCGCCATCCATCGCCTGTTGCACTTCTTCGTAGTGCAATGAAGCCGGCGAGCGCATTAATCCACGGTGAAAGCTGTGCGCAAGTTTGTTGCCTTCTGCATCCAATTGCATTCGCACCGCGATACAGGCGCGGGGCACGCCTTCATGCAAGGAACACAAATCGCCCGACAATCGGTCCGGCAACATCGGCACAACCCGATCAGGGAAATAAGTGGAGTTACCGCGCTTGCGGGCCTCTCGATCCAGCGCAGAACCGGGGGTGACATAAGCCGCAACATCGGCAATCGCGACCCAGACGACATGCCCGCCTGCATTCTTCGGATCCTTATCCGCATGCGCACAACAGGCGTCATCATGATCGCGCGCATCAGACGGATCAATGGTGATCAGCGGAAGGTCCCGTAAATCCTCTCGTCCTTTAAGCTCAACGGGTTTAGCACGATCCGCGTCCATGATGACCTCATCGGGAAATGCATCCGGGATACCGTGCTGGTGAATTGCAATCAGCGAGACAGCTTTGGCCGCCGATGGGTCCCCAAGCCGCTCGACGATGCGCGCGCGCGGCAAGCCCATCCGACCCTTGGGCCCGGCTTGTTCGGCCTCAACCAATTCACCGTCTTTGGCTCCATGCGTGGCGTCCCCCGCGACGTGCCATTCCTTGTCCGAACCCTTGTCGATGGGTAAGATGCGTCCGCCCTCCGCAGTCTTGCGGAAAACACCCAGCACACGGCGCGGATTGGTGCCAATTCTGCGGATCAGGCGCGCTTCATAGTGATGATCCTCGCCCTTGACCAACGTCAAACGCGCTAGAATACGGTCACCAGGTCCCAGTGCCGGATCAGACGCGCGCGGAATAATCAGAACGATTGGTTCGAACCCTTCGCCCTGCCATTCCATTGGCTTGGCGAATAAGTCACCGTCCTTGTCCGGGCCTGTGACCTGCAACACGCTGACGGGCGGCAAACGGTCCGGGTCCTGATAACTGCGCTTGCGCTTTTCCAGATGCCCCTCTGCTTCAAGCTCTTTGAGCACGCGTTTAAGATCAATGCGCGCGGCACCTTTGATGCCAAAAGCCTTTGCAATGTCCCGCTTGGCTGTCAGCGCAGGGTTTTCGCCGATCCAATCGAGGATTTCAGTTTTTGTGGGGATGCGGGTCATGGACCTCAGGTAACACGCACGCTCGGTGTCGTCATGCGCAAATCGCATGCGCGGTCCACATCCTGCAAGGTATCGACAAAGGCGACGCGCGCCTCTGGCAGCGTCGCGATGGTGTCCGCCAAAGCATGTTCTGACGACCAGCGTACACCTTTGAAAAGCCGCGGTGAAACAGCCCGTACCCGCTTCATTCCGACCAACCAGTAACCGCCATCGGGTGCCGCGCCGAAAACGGCATCTGATGCGCCCAAAACCCGGAAAGCACGTGCGATATGAGCTCGAGAAATCTGGGGAATATCCGCCCCAATGATACAGATCGGACCCGGCCTCGGCAGCGACAAAAGCCGCGCCATGCGATCCCCCAGATCACCATGCCCCTGTGGGACCCGTGCAAGATGTCCTTGCCACACTCTGCTTTCGAGGCCCTCAACGTCCGGGCTTACAGCCAAAACAACCTGCCAGCGGGGATCTTCAATGCGCGCGATCAGCCGCCGCGCTTGATGTCGGAACCACCATGCGGCAGGCACCATGCCAATGTCCCGCCCCAGACGCGTTTTGACACGGCCCGGGCGCGGCTCTTTGAGCATTACGACCAGCGTCCGTTTCAAAGGTCTTGCTCCATGTCGCGATGATCAATGCCAGCGTCATCATAGACCGGGCCAAACGGGATGAACCCCAGTTTCTGGTAAAAAGCCAAAGCGTGCAGTTGTGCGCCCAGTTTTACTCGCCGCACGTTGGGTTGGTTTCTTGCGATCTCAACACAGGCCCGGATCAAAGCGACTCCAAGACCGGTCCCGCGCCAGTCTGACAACACGCAAACCCGACCAATCTTGACGGTATTGCCCTCCATCACGAGCCGTGCTGTGCCAACCGGGTAATTCTCTACGCGGGCCAACAAATGCAAGGCATCCGCGTCCTGATCATCCACCTCGTCGGTCTCCGAGACACCTTGTTCCTCGATGAATACGGCGCGGCGCAATGACAGGCATGTCGTGATGTCTTGGCTGAGCGCGATGTCAACGTTCATGCAAAATAGTCTTTCAGGATCCGGGAATAGATCGCTTTGAGTTGATGGATGTGCTCGACCCGCACGTGTTCATCAACTTGGTGCATGGACTGTCCCACAAGGCCAAACTCCACCACTGGACAGTGGCTCTTAACGAACCGCGCATCCGACGTGCCGCCGGTCGTGGACAGCACCGGGATGATCCCTGTTTCCGCCTCAACGGCCTTGGCCACCAAATCAGAAAGCGGGCCGGGTGGCGTGATGAAGCTCTCTCCGGAAATCTTTATCTTGACCGCGATTTGCACACCAAATTCAGTTTCGATCCGCGTCACTTCTTTCTTGATCCACTCAGACAGGGAAGCACCGCTATGTCTGTCATTGAACCGAATATTCACCGCGGCACTGCATTCTGCTGGGATGACATTTGTCGCCGGGTTCCCGGTATCAACCGTCACAATTGCCAGCGTGGAGGGGTCAAAATGATCGGTTCCCTGATCCAGTTCGTGGCTTGCCAGTCGATCCATCAAGCGCATCATTGCAGGCATCGGGTTCAACGCCCGGTGCGGATAAGCAGAATGTCCCTGCTTTCCGGTCACCGTGACCCAAGCGGTCATTGAACCCCGTCGCCCGATTTTCATCATTTCGCCCATGGTATCGGGGCAGGTCGGTTCGCCCACGAGGCACACATCCATGCGTTCGCCCGCGTTTTCCATATGCGCCAAAAGGGCGGTGGTACCATCAAGTGCGTCGCCTTCTTCGTCACCCGTAATGGCGAGGATGATGGCTCCGTCTGGCGCTGTCTCTTCGACGAAATCGACGGCGGCACAGGCGAATGCAGCAACGCCGGATTTCATATCCGTCGTGCCGCGACCAAAAAGAATGCCGTCTTCGATGAGTGCGCCAAATGGCGGTTTACGCCACGCCGCCGCATCCCCGATCGGGACAACATCCGTATGCCCGTTAAAACCAAAGGTTTTGGCATGACCTTTTGCGCCCCAACGCGCAAAGAGATTTCGGATGCCGCCGCGATCTGCCCAAGCACATGCAAATCCTGCATCCGACAACACATCGTGCAAGATCTCGAGTGCGCCGTCATTTGCGGGCGTCACAGATGCACATCGCACAAGATCAGCGGTCAGCGATACAGGGTCGAGGCCGGTCATCAGGCGTTCCTTTTCAAGTCGCGTTTGGGTCGCCTCAAAGTTTGTGGCCAAAGCGTAGGAATGCCAAGGGGCTGGTGGTCAAAAGGCGGATAAACTACGCTAAACGTGCCTCGGTTTATGAGACTGCAACATCTGGACCAATCATTGCAGGTTAATCTGCTTCCGCTTCCGGATGCGTCCCAAAGAATGGTTCCATTTGTGCAATGATCACGGCATTTTCGTCCAGGGCCCGTTGCATCAGCCCTCGCTCTTCATCGTCGATATCATGACCCTCTGCCAAACGCTCTTCCAGGGTACCGTAGCCAGTCACATCCAATGGCGCGGTTTCGGCCTGTTTTAGAACGGCGACGGTTTCTCTGACTGCCTCAGCCTCATCAATACCACTGGCAAATACCACCAGACCGGCCCCGGTAGCCTTTTCCGGCAAACCGTCACCGGTTTTACGCCCGATCTGAACGACGAGCGTGTAAACTTGCTGACGAGAGGGTTTCTTTTTCTGGCTCATGTCCTGTTTGTTAGTTCTTGGTGCTTTGCTTCACAACGGCTTTTTCTGGTGAAAAGGCCGCCCGCGCCATCTGCACCCGGTTGGGAGCAGATATGGCGATTTGGGACTTGAAAGCCCCCGCAATCGAAAATCGAAGGGGCTTTGCGCGGCAAAACGGTCAGACTAATCCTGCAAGAGTCAATCGCGCAGCAATTCATTAATCGACGTCTTGGAGCGCGTTTGCGCATCGACCTTTTTGACAATCACGGCGCAATAGAGGTTCACACCGTTTTTGGACGGCATCGAACCAGCGACCACAACAGATCCGGCGGGCACTTCGCCATAGGTGAATTCACCGGTTTCACGATCTACGATTTTGGTCGATTTGCCAATGAACACGCCCATGCCCAGGACCGATCCTTCGCGCACAATACAGCCCTCAACCACTTCGGAGCGAGCACCGATGAAGCAATTGTCCTCAATGATAGTAGGTCCAGCCTGCATTGGCTCCAAAACACCGCCAATGCCCACACCACCCGACAGATGCACGTTTTTACCGATCTGCGCGCAGGAACCAACAGTCGCCCATGTATCGACCATGGTGCCCTCATCAACATAGGCCCCGAGGTTCACGAACGATGGCATCAATACTACGCCCGGTGCGATAAACGCGGATTTGCGCACCACACAATTTGGCACCGCGCGGAACCCCGCCGCCTTCCACTGGTTATCGCCCCAACCTGCAAATTTGCTGTCGACCTTATCCCACCAACCACCGTCTTGCGGTCCGCCGCCCTGACGTTCCATATCCTTGATGCGGAACCCCAACAGCACGGCCTTTTTGGCCCACTGGTTCACATGCCAGTCACCGCTCGCCTGTTTCTCCGCGACCCGCAACTTGCCACCATCCAACGCTGCCAACGTATCTTCGATTGCCTCGCGGGTCTCTCCTGTTGTGGCAGGCGTGATGTTGTCGCGCGCCTCCCAGGCGGATTCGATGGCGGTTTCAAGCTGTGCGTTGGACATAAGGCCCCCAAAAGGAAAAGAATGTTAATGCACGGCCTATACAAGCGCTGGACAGGGCGCGCAATCATTCACAATTCAGATGTGTGCGCCAAAGCCATTGCATCTTGGGGCACAACATGGCCCCCTGACCAAAATCGAGTTTCCGGAGTTATCCCAGATGAATAAACCCCGCCACCCTTTGCGCGATGCCCATACAGACCGCGACGCGATCAAAGAAGTACCGGACACGCCCCAGACCCGCGCGCCGGCGTATCGGCTTGCATTTGCGGACGAGGATTTCATGTGTCGCGAAGAATTGCGGCCGGTGCGTTTGCAGTTGGAATTGTTGAAACCGGAAATGATGCTGGATGCGCATAGCATTACCAGCACCATCGTATTGTTTGGCGGTGCGCGCATTCCAAGCCCCACGAACAAGCACAAGGCGCGTACCAAAACTCTGGCGGATCTGTCCCATTTTTATGATGAGGCAAGAGAATTTGCGCGGCTCATGACCCTGAAAAGCCTGCAAAGCGAAGGACGCGAAAACGTCGTGGTTACGGGCGGCGGACCGGGCGTGATGGAGGCCGGCAATCGCGGCGCGATGGAGGCGGGAGGGCATTCAATTGGCCTGAACATCGTGCTTCCGCATGAACAGGCGCCGAACGAATACGTCACGCCGGAGCTGTGTTTCAACTTTCATTACTTCGCAATCCGCAAGATGCATTTCCTGATGCGTGCGCGTGCGATCTGCGTCTTTCCCGGTGGATTTGGCACAATGGATGAACTCTTTGAGGCCCTGACGCTCATTCAAACCGGACGCATGCAACCTGTACCCGTTTTACTCTTTGGACGCGCGTTCTGGGAACGCATTCTGGATTGGGAAGCCTTGGCAGATGCGGGCACCATATCTGACGAAGACCTTTCGCTTTTCCGCTTTGTGGATTCCGCCTCAGAGGCAATGCATCTTATCGAAAACTGGGAGGACCTGCCAGCACGCGACAAATTACCCGGACGCAATTAAGGGAACAATTTCGAACCCAACGGTGTTGACCCTCCGAAATGCCCATCACGTACCAGTTCTGGTCGCGAGGGCTAACTATGGAGAATAAAATGGCACAAGCACGTACCAATGGAAAAGCCGACACCGCCGACGTGACAGCACAAATCGACACCATCAAGGATGACATTGCGGCCCTGACGGCCCTGATGTCGGAGATGGCCAAAGACAAGCGCGACGAGGCAAAAACGCAACTCAGGAAAACAGCATCTTCTGTCAAAGAGTCCGCGTCCGATACCATGGACGTTGCCCAACTCAAAGCGATTGAAAGCGGTGAAAAGCTCTATTCCGAGGCGGAGGCAGCGTATCACAAAGCCGAAGACTCAGTGCGGCAGCAGCCCGCAATGGCTGTTGGCATCGCGGCTGGCCTCGGCTTTCTCGTCGGTATGATGACCGCCCGCAGGTCGTAATATGCTCGAACGATTGCAGAATAAAACGCGCAAAACTGCTCAGCGTATCGCGCTGAACAGTTTTGGAGCGCTCATGGTCCTTGCTGGTATTGGCTTTCTAAGCGCTTCAGCACTGTTGCTACTGTTGACGCTGACGGATGCAATAACTGCATTCGCCATCATGGGCGGTGCTTTCCTCGGGGTCGGCTTGCTGGTTGTTTATTCAGCCAAACCAACGAATCCCAATTTGGAAACGGATCGCCTTGAGGCAACACAGGAACCGATGCCGCCCATCGCAGCCGCATTTATGCAGGGCATGACACAGGGCATGGCGGCCCGACGGTACAATTGAAAGTCCCGAGGGGACGACCTGCCACACTAAACGGAACAGTGGTGCACCTGATTCTTGCTTTCCAGCGCAATTAATCGCGACAAGAATCTTTCAGGCAAAGCACCGACAACAAGTGTGCGCCCGACCATAAGAGCGGGCGTGCCCGGAACGCCTAAGGCACGGCCCAAGGCGAGAGCGTCTTCAATCTGGTGACCCATTTGCTCGGCTTTCGCAGTTTCCATCATCTGCGCGGCATCCAGATTATGGCGTTCGGCGACGTCGCGGATACCTGCAAAACCGGGGCGCAAAACCCGTTGCATCATGTCCAGATGTATCGCCGTATGATCGCCCTGCTGCGCGGCGGCAAGAGCAACACGCGCCGCCCAGCGAGAGCGCTCACCCAGAAGCGGTAATTCGTGGAACCTCACATCAATCAAAGCGCCCTCTGTTTCCAGATCGGCCAACCTCTGGTCGAGAATTGCGCAAAAAGGGCAATAATAGTCACTGAAAACGGCAATCGGGACCCGCCCCGGCGTGGGGGGAGTCGGGAAAACCAAGGGACATAGACTTTGGGGCAACCGGGCGGATGCTGCGGTCTCCTCGGGCGTTTGAAGGCCTGCAAAGCTATCAAATGCCGGGGTGATATCGCCGCGTTCTAACCTGCGAAACCCCGGCATTCCCGGCAATTCAGAGAATACCATGTCATCTGATCGGTGGCGCAAAATCGGCGGGATCGCTATTGCGATGGCAAAAATGCCCCCGATGACCAAAGCGTCTCTGCGGCGCATTATTTCCCCGTAAGACCAGTTTCTGCCTCGATCTGGCGACGTGACTTTCGCGCCCGTTCTGTCGCTGATTTCAGTTGACCACAGGCTGCCATAATGTCTTCACCCCGCGGTGTGCGTACGGGTGACGCGTAGCCAGCATTGTAAATGATATCGGCAAACGCACGAATGCGATTATTGGACGAGCGTTTGTACGGTGCACCAGGCCATTCATTGAACGGGATCAGGTTAATTTTGGCCGGAATACCCTCGATGAGCTTGATAAGACGATGCGCATCCGCGTCGCTGTCGTTTACCCCGTTCAGCATCACGTATTCAAAGGTGATCCGCTCTGAATTTGACACTTTTGGATAACTGCGCAGCGCGTCCAACAAAACCTCAAGGTTCCACTTTTTGTTGATTGGAACGAGTTTGTCGCGCACCTCATCGGTCGTCGCATGGAAGCTGATCGCAAGCTGGCACCCGATCTCCTGCGCCGTGCGCGCAATTTCCGGCACGACGCCCGATGTGCTCAAAGTGATACGGCGGCGGCTAAGTTGAATGCCCTCTGGGTCCATTGCAATTTTCATCGCATCGCGCACGTTTTCGAAATTATAAAGCGGCTCACCCATGCCCATTAGAACAATATTGCTGAGCAAACGGGCTTCGTAAGTGCGTGTTCCCGTCTCTGGCCATTCACCCAGATCGTCGCGCGCCATCATGATTTGCCCGACGATTTCGGCTGCGGTCAGATTGCGTACCAGCTTTTGCGTGCCCGTGTGACAGAAAGAACAGGTCAGCGTGCACCCCACTTGCGAAGATACGCAGAGCGTTCCGCGTCCCTCTTCCGGGATATAGACGACTTCTACCTCATGACCGCCGGCGATACGTACAAGGTATTTGCGCGTGCCATCTTCGCTCACCTGCTTTGACACAACCTCCGGCACCTCAATGACAAAGCGTTCCTTTAGATCCGCGCGCAACGCCTTGGACAGGTTGGTCATGCTATCAAAGTCACGCACGCCCCATTGATAGATCCACTGCCAAATCTGCCCAACACGCATCTTGGCTTGCTTTTCCGGGGTTCCAGCCGCGATCAAAGCATCCCGCATGGCTTCGCGTGTGAGCCCGACAAGGTTTGCGGGTCCCTCCGGCAATTTGCGCGGCATGGTGTGAACATCTTGCGTGATCGGCGCGGAGGCAGACATAACGATTCCTAACGTGGCGAAGATTGGCCTCTATATAGAGGATTGCACCAAGATCAAAAGGAAAAGCCCAACGCCTTGCCTAGATCAACTGGCGCAACGCTTTTCTGCTTCTTCAAGAGCCGCGGTGAATCCCCGCAAGGAGAACGTGTCCTTGGTTCGTGTGCCGCGCGTGGAGACGCCCGTGACGACAGCATCAGCGCCCCGTTTCATTGCGGCCACAATCTTGGCGTCCTCCGCTTCGTTTTCTGGCCAGGCCCATTCACCGTCAGTAAAGAGACCAAATTCGCTCCCACCGATGCTGATATTCACCTTGGACCCACTGGCGAACGGGTACCCTCCATTGAAAGTTACCTGCGCATTCGCGTTCGCGGCCGGGCGATAGAGCACCATCAACAGGATGTCACCGCGCGTCACAGCAACGACCCGACCATCACGCGTGTTCACAGTCTCGTCAGGGACTGCAACACCCCAGCATTCCTTGGGATCTGTGTCCTCAAAAACGCTCCAGTCTGTTTTTTCGGCAACGAGGTTGCTGCTTTGCTCCTGGGCTTGTGCCGTCAGTCCTGCAAGCGCCAGCGCCGAAATCAATCCCACAAAAAATCCGTAAATACGCATATCTAACAGCCTCCAGCCGTCCTTAGCCTCAATAATCCTGTGATCCGCCTGGCGCGCCTTTTTCGGTGCGCTCTCTTGCATGACCAGTTAATCTTCTCGACAACTGGCATAGTAACGCAAAATCCGCGACCCACGAAAGAGCGATTAGCAGGTTTTTGCCAGAATATTGAGGGATAAAATGACGCAAGCCGCTTCAATGGTCGAAATATGGCGCGGGGACTTTCTGGAAAGTGCGCATTCCGGCCATGCCGTGATCTGTGATGCATCTGGTGACATCGTTCAGGCATGGGGTGATCCGGAGCAGATCGTATTACCACGCAGTTCGTCCAAGATGATTCAGGCGATACCGCTGATCGCATCGGGTGCCGCGGATCAAGCACGCCTGACAACACAACATCTTGCTCTGGCTTGCGCGTCGCACAATGGGGCCGCAATCCATACAGAGCGCGTTGACGCGTGGTTGAAGGCGATTGATTTGAAGGATGATGCACTAAGGTGTGGACCGCAGATACCCGATGACCGGGCTGCGCGCGAAAAACTGATCTGCGATCACGAGAGTCCCTGTCAACGCCACAACAATTGTTCAGGCAAACATACTGGATTTTTGACTCTGGCCAAACACCTTGGTGCCGGCCCTGAATACATTGATCCTGACCATCCAGTGCAACGGGCTTGTCTGGAGGTATTTGAGGCCTGTACGCAAGAGACATCACCCGGCTATGGCATTGACGGCTGCTCAGCGCCAAACTATGCCGCAACCCTTCATGGTACCGCGCGAGCCATGGCGCATTTTGCATCGGCGCCCGCTGACAGCCCTGAGGCGCGACTGCATGAAGCTATGCGTCTGCATCCTGATCTCGTTGCGGGAGAAGGACGCGCATGTACCGAATTAATGCGCGCGATGAACGGAAAGGTAGCCATCAAGACTGGCGCAGAGGGGGTTTTCATCGCCATCCTACCGGAACAGAAATTGGGTCTGGCTCTTAAGATCCTCGATGGGACCACGCGTGCATCAGAATGTGCCGTTGCGGCCATTCTGGTCAAACTGGGTGTTTTAGAACCTGATCACCCAGCGACGCGCAAGCGGCTCAACGCTCCGATCACAAACCGGCGCGACATCCAAACGGGCTGGGTCAGACCTGCGGCAGATCTGGCATGAGGCGGGATCGATTCTAGCGATGTTGCCGTCACGCGGCCACGAAATCGCTTTTCGGATAACCTTGCAGATACAACAGAGCCGTCAGATCCCCGTGATTGATGCGCAGGTCGCACTGCGCAGCAACAGTAGATTTGGCATGCAGCGCCACACCCATACCTGCCTGTTTCAACATACCAAGATCGTTGGCACCATCCCCTACTGCAAGTACTTCCTTGTCTGAAAAACCAAGGCGCATTGTGATCTCCTGCAAAGCATCGACCTTGGCCTGTTTGCCCAGTATCGGCATGCCGACTGTACCGCTCAGAATGCTGCCTTCAGACAGAAGCGTGTTGGCGCGATCCTCGTCAAATCCCAGCTTTGCGGCTACTGCCTTCGTGAAATCCGTAAACCCCCCCGATACCAACGCCGCATAGGCACCGTTTGCTTTCATAGTGGCCAAAAGCACGTCGCCGCCGGGCATGTAAGTGATGCGTTCGTTCAAAACTTTCTCAATCGTTGTGACCGGTAAGCCCGCCAGAAGGCCAACACGTGCCTTCAATGCCTCTTCGAAATCCAATTCACCGTTCATCGCGCGCGCAGTGATGTCTTTGACTTTGCTTCCAATACCGGCCTCATCGGCCAACTCATCGATGCACTCTTGTTCAATCATGGTACTGTCCATGTCCGCCAAAAGCATCCTTTTGCGACGGTTTTGAGCGGGAATCACCGCAAGATCGACACCTTGTTCTTGAAGGTCTTGCCATACATTCCAACGATTTTCGGGAATATGACCAAGTGCGAATTCTGCGGCTTCTCCTGGGGCAAGCCAAACCGCCTCAGTGCCACCCCAAGCACTGCGCAAAGCCTCAACCAGAACAGGATCAAGATTTCGAAGGGAAGGTGCCGTCAACAAAGTGGCAATATACATTTGCGTAGTTTCCGATCGGCTCTTGTGTGTCGCAAAAAGATGTATTTGCGGCGTTCTAGCCGCGTTTTAGCCATTGCACCAGACCATGACCCACCATAAACCCGACGATGGGACACCCTTCCCCAACGAAGGGCGCTTATCTGGAAGGATAGCATCAATGGCTATACAACAATCGACGTCGCACGCTGGCGTGCGCAAACCAATTACGCGACCTCAAAACCCGCGTTTTTCATCCGGCCCCTGCGCCAAACCCCCCTCTCATGATCTGTCAAAGCTGGCATCCGCGCCACTGGGGCGTTCTCACCGCGCAGCTCCAGGCAAAGCCAAATTGCTGCAGGCAATTGAAACAACGAGAGAAATCCTTGGTGTTCCAGCGGAGTATCGCATTGGCATTGTGCCAGCTTCCGATACGGGCGCCTTTGAGATGGCCATGTGGTCGCTTTTGGGGGAACGCCCAGCGCAGATGGTGGCTTGGGAAAGCTTCGGCGCGGGTTGGGTTACCGATGTAGCCAAACAGCTGAAAATTGAACACACCGTTCATACGGCAGAATACGGCGAAATCGTCGAAATGACGGCGTTGAATTACGACAATGATGTCTGCTTTACTTGGAACGGCACGACCTCCGGAGTGCGTCTGCCATCGGGCGACGTCATACCAACGGACCGCAAAGGGCTGACGCTTTGTGATGCAACCTCCGCAGCATTTGCTGTGGATCTGCCGTGGGACAAATTAGATGTCACGACCTTCAGCTGGCAAAAAGTACTCGGGGGAGAGGCCGCGCATGGCATGCTTATCTTGTCTCCGCGCGCAGTCGAGCGCCTGGAAAGCTATACGCCCACATGGCCGCTGCCCAAAATCTTTCGCCTGACCAAAGGTGGCAAGCTTATTGAGGGCATTTTCAAGGGTGAAACCATTAATACGCCGTCGATGCTCTGCGTTGAAGATTACTTGCAAGCACTCGATTGGGCCAAATCTGTTGGTGGTCTGCGAGGTTTGATAGCCCGTGCTGATGCCAATACGGCCGCAATTGGGTCTTTTGTCGAAGATCATGATTGGATCGATTTTCTTGCCATCGATCCCGCGACGCATTCGAACACATCGGTTTGCCTCAAATTCACCAATGCGCAGATCGAGGACGGGGCCGCATTTGCCAAAGCTGTGGCAAAACGGCTCGCGGATGAAGGTGTTGCGCTCGACATCGGCGCTTACCGCGATGCACCTGCAGGCCTGCGCATCTGGTGTGGAGGAACGGTCGAAACCCAAGACATCGAAGCAATGTTGCCTTGGCTCGCCTGGGCTTTCGAATCCGAAATCGCATCCTGAAATTACAAGGGACCTGAAGCCCGTCTTATCCGCCTTCCCGTAGGGTGGGCTTCAGGCCACCGCTCCCAACACATATCAAAGGACCAGAACATGGCCCCCATAGTACTCATCTCCGACAAACTCTCCGAAGCGGCCGTACAGATCTTCCGTGACCGCGGTATTGATGTCGATTTCCAACCCGAAATCGGCAAGGATAAGGAAAAACTGGCCGCCATTATCGGGGACTATGACGGCCTGGCGATCCGGTCGGCCACCAAAGTCACCCAAAAAATCATTGATGCGGCAACCAACCTTAAGGTCATCGGCCGTGCAGGCATTGGCACCGACAATATCGACAAGGACGCTGCATCGAAAAAGGGCGTGATCGTCATGAACACGCCTTTCGGCAACATGATCACAACGGCGGAACACGCGATTGCGATGATGTTTGCCGTCGCGCGCCAGATCCCGGAGGCCTCCGCGTCCACCCACGCCGGTAAGTGGGAAAAATCCAAATTCATGGGTGTTGAACTCACCGGTAAAACACTGGGCGTCATTGGTGCCGGCAACATTGGCGGTATCGTTTGTGACCGCGCCCGTGCACTGAAAATGAAAGTTCTGGCTTATGATCCGTTTTTAGGTGACGAAAAAGCTAAGAAAATGGGCGTTGAAAAGGTTGAGCTCGATGGCCTTTTGAGCCGTGCTGATTTCATCACGTTACATGTGCCAATTACGGAGCAAACCGCGAATATCCTGAGTGCTGAGGCCATTGCCAAAACCAAACCCGGCGTGCGCATCATCAATTGCGCGCGGGGTGGATTGGTTGACGAAGACGCGCTCGCAGAAGCCCTGAAATCGGGCCATGTGGCCGGTGCCGCCTTTGATGTTTTTGCCAAGGAGCCTGCCAACGAAAACCCTCTGTTTCACTTGCCAAATGTTGTGTGTACGCCGCATTTGGGGGCCGCAACGACAGAAGCGCAGGAAAACGTGGCCCTTCAGGTGGCGGATCAGATGTCGGATTACCTGTTGACTGGCGCCGTGACCAACGCGCTGAACATGCCATCCGTCACCGCCGAAGAGGCCAAGGTCATGGGACCTTGGGTGAAACTGTCCGGGCATCTGGGCAGTTTCATTGGCCAAATGACCGATGAACCAATAAAAGCCATCAATATCCTGTATGACGGCGCCGTGGCCGAAATGAACCTGGAGGCGCTCAATTGCAGCGTAATCGCCGGTATCATGAAAATGGTAAATCCGGATGTGAACATGGTATCAGCGCCGTTTATCGCAAAAGAACGTGGCATCCAAATCTCCACAACCAATCAGGACAAATCCGGCGCTTTCGATGGCTATGTCAAGGTGACGGTGGTAACGGCCAAGCGCGAGCGATCAGTGGCTGGGACGGTTTTTTCTGATGACAAACCCCGTTTCATTCAGATCAAAGGCATCAATATAGACGCCGAAATCGGTGAGCATATGTTGTATACCACCAACGAGGATGTGCCGGGTATCATTGGCACACTCGGTCAGACGATGGGCGATAATGGCGTCAATATTGCCAACTTTACCCTTGGTCGCAATGTGGCGGGCGGCGAGGCGATTGCATTACTTTATGTGGATGACGCCGTTCCCGCGGAAGCGCGCGCGAAACTCGCCGAAACCGGTATGTTTACACAGATCAAACCGCTGCAATTTGACGTGGCGTGAGTCTCTGTTATCTGCTTCGGAGTGCTGCCCGATCATGGGCGGCACTTGGATTTTGGAAGGTCCGATATGCGCACACCGATCTACGCCATCGGCGATATTCATGGTCAGATTGACGAACTTCACCGAGTCCTGGGGCTGATCGAAGCGGACGGTGGCCCGGATGCTAAAGTTGTTTTTGTTGGCGATTATGTGGATCGTGGGGAAAACAGCCGCGCGGTGTTGCAGTTTTTGATCGATGCGCAGAAAGCCAGATGTAACTGGGTCATGATCAAGGGAAATCATGACCGTTACCTTGAGCGTTTTCTGGATGACATGACGATCCTCGACCCAGCCACCCGGCCGGATCTTTTTTGGTTTAACCCCCGTTTAGGGGGCGACAAGACGATGGCCTCCTATGGGGTAGTAGCGAAAGAAGGAATGCCTGTTGATCTCATCCATGCCGCTGCCATCAAAGCGGTTCCGCAAGACCATCGAGACTTTCTGGCGGCGTTGCCATTAATGCACAAGACGGATGATCTGTTGTTTGTTCATGCTGGTATTCGACCGAAGGTGCCGTTGGACAAACAGGTTGAAGAAGACCTGATCTGGATCAGGCAACCATTTCTGGATTATCACCGATCACACGGACCGCTGGTTGTACATGGCCATACCGCTTTGGATTACCCAGAACACTATGGAAACCGCGTAAATCTTGATGCGGGGGCCGGGTATTTTAGACCCTTGCATGCCGCGGTTTTTGAGGGCCGCGATTGTTGGCTGTTGTCAGATGCGGGGCGTAAACCTTTGAGGCCTTAGAGCGGCCAGCAGCGAGAACCATCCCAAGATGCCCTGCCCATGATGGCTGAGGTTCTTTTGGTCTGCGAACACCAGCAACTTGATGATTTTTTGAGGGCTAGGAGGTGACTGAAGCACCCACTGCAGCGGCAATTCATCCAGTAACAGCCAATAATAACCGTAATACACCTGCGGCGATAACCAGACAAAAAACCAAAATAGGACGAGTGCTATTAAAATGCGCGCGGCCCCGTTGTGACCGCGCGTTAGGCATCTGACCAAGACAGTCATGGCGACGCAAAGCAGCACAGACAGGACTCCCAGTCCAATCTGTCCCGGCAATGAAAGCGTGAAAAAGCTGTCCTCTGCGTAGATATTGACTACTCCGTCCAGTCCAGCACGACCTTACCGGAACCGCCCGACTTCATTGCCGCGAATCCTGCCTCGAAATTATCCACGTCAAAACGATGGGTTATGACACGGCTGACGTCCAAGCCGTTCTGCAACATGGCAATCATCTTGTACCACGTCTCGAAGATTTCGCGCCCATACACACCCTTGATGGTGATCGCCTTAAAAACGATGCGGCTCCAGTCCACCGGGCTTTTGCCGGGTGGTATACCCAACATTGCGATCCGCCCGCCCATGGTCATGGCCTCGACCATCTGATCCAGCGCGTGCTGATTGCCAGACATCTCCAGACCCACATCGAAACCCTGCTTCATCTTCAAACCGGCGACGATTTCCGCCAATTCGGCCTCTGCAACATTCACCGGAATCACATCAGCCACGCGCGCCGCCAGATCAAGTCGTTCCGGGTTCACGTCTGTGATCACCACATGTCGCGCGCCGACATGGCGTGCCACGGACGCGGCCATGATCCCAATGGGTCCGGCCCCTGTGATGAGCACATCCTCTCCCACCAAATCAAAACTGAGCGCGGTGTGAACAGCATTGCCAAGCGGGTCGAGGATCGCACCGATATCATCCGAAATCTCATCCGGCAAAGGCACGACATTGAAAGCCGGCAGTTTCAGGTATTGCGCAAAAGCGCCTTGTTCGTTCACGCCGATCCCACGTGTTGCGGGATCAAGGTGAAATTTTCCGGCACGGCTTTGGCGGGAAGTTTTACCAATTAAATGCCCCTCACCCGAACAACGCTGACCTATTTCCAGATCGGTGACATTGCGGCCCACTTCAACGATTTCACCAGCGAATTCATGGCCGGTGATCATTGGCACAGGCACTGTCTTTGCCGCCCAATCATCCCAGTTCCAAATATGAATATCTGTGCCACAAATGCCCGTTTTGTTGATCTTGATCAGCACGTCATCAGGTCCGATTTCTGGCACCGGCGCATGGGTTAGCCACAACCCTTCACGGGCGTGAAGCTTGGAGAGGGCTTTCATTTCATTGCTCATCAGATCACTCCGCAGGCTTTGCCCGCCACTTCAAATGCCTTTAGCGCGCGGTCCAGTTCATTGCGCGTCAAGGCCGCGTTCATTTGGGTTCGGATCCGTGCTTGTCCCCGCGGCACCACCGGGAAAAAGAACCCGGATACAAACACGCCCTCTTCAAACAATCGCGCGGCCATGTCCTGGGCCAATTGCGCCTCGCCCAGCATCACCGGGATGATCGGGTGCTCGCCCGGCAAAAGATCGAAGCCCAACGTTTCAAGGCCTGCACGCCAGTACGCCGCGTTTTCAAATAATCGTGTGCGGAGGTCCTCGCCATTTTCGACAAGATCCAGCGCCTTGATCCCCGCTGCCACAATAGATGGCGGCAAGGAGTTGGAAAACAGATAAGGTCGCGCGCGTTGGCGCAACAGGTCAATAACAGGCTGTGGCCCCGCGATGTATCCCCCGATTGCACCGCCCAAAGCCTTGCCCAAGGTTCCGGTGAGAATATCGACGTCGACACCCGCATGGGCCGGGGTGCCAGCACCCTTGGGACCCATGAATCCGGTGGCGTGGCAATCATCGACCATGACCATAGCGTCGTATTTCTCCGCCAAATTGTGAATATCAGACAGGTTCGCAAGAGTGCCATCCATGCTGAACACGCCATCGGTTGCGATGAGGATAAACCTTGCACCTTCGGCGCGCGCGAGTTGCAATTGACCCTCCAGATCCGTCATATCGGAGTTGGCATATCGATACCTTTTCGCTTTGCAGAGCCTGATACCGTCAATGATCGACGCATGATTTAAAGCATCTGATACGACGACGTCCTCAGGCCCCAGCAAGGGTTCGAACAGTCCACCGTTTGCATCAAAGCAAGCCGCAAACAGGATCGAATCGTCTTTGCCCAGAAACGCGGCCAGCTTTTGTTCCAGTTCACGGTGAATGTCTTGCGTGCCGCAAATGAAGCGAACCGATGCCATGCCAAAACCACGCGGGTCCATCGCACTCTTGGCGGCGGCGATCAAATCCGGATGGTCTGCCAAACCCAGATAGTTGTTGGCACAAAGATTAATTACCTCGCGTTGACCAACAGAAATCTGTCCACCCTGTGGAGAGGTAATCATGCGTTCGCGTTTCATCATCCCATCCGCTTCGATTTGAGCGAGGGTTTCAGTGATGTGATCCAGATATTCGTGCGTCATGATGCGACTCCTTTGTCGCACATATCTAACATGACGGACAATAATCCGAAATAGGGGATTTTCATAATAGTGGAATTTTTCCGATATATCGGATTTTAAGCGTCCTGAACGACTAAAAACGCCCGCACTTCACCCCCTGCGGCCGTGATGCGATGCGGGACGTCAGCGGAATATCGCGCCGTGTCACCTGCGTTCAGGGAACTGGTCGCGTCGCCACTGGTGACGGTCAGACTGCCAGAAATCACCGTTAAATGCTCCCGCGCGCCCCGTGTGTGCGGCTGGCTGTCCAATAGCCCACCCTGCGCGATGGTCAGCTCATATACTTCATGCTTACCGGCATCTTCGGGTGGGGACAGAATGCGAATTCGGCATCCGGAACCAAGGTTATCAATGGTCGGCACTTCTTCAGCACGCAATGTTTCAATTTGCGCGATTTTGGGCGAACCGTCCAACAACCCCGCAAAATCGACCTGCAAAGCGCGGGTCAGGTTCCACAGGGTCGCAATTGTCGGGCTGCTTTCGCCCCGCTCAATCTGACTGACCATGGAACGAGACACGCCAGACAGTTTTGCAACCGCGTCGAGCGACAAACCCTGTGTCCGCCGCGCGTCTTTGAGCCGTGCAGGCAGTTGGGTCAATATAGTGTTGTCAACATCCGTCATGGCGGAGGCTTCGCCGATATGCAGGATTCTGTCAATTGGAATCGGCGTCCTGACGGTACGTCGTTGCTGACATCCGCGCAATCAGCCAACATAAACGGTACAAACACATCAGGGGAGATCGTCATGACCAAGGAAATCGTCATTCTGGACGGTGCGCGCACCGCAATCGGGACATTTGGCGGATCGCTCGCGGCGACGCCCCCTATTGAACTGGGCACCGTCGCCGCCAAAGCGGCTCTGGAACGGTCTGGGGTGGAGGGCGCGCAGATCGGTCATGTGGCCTTTGGGCATGTGATTAACACCGAACCTCGCGATATGTACCTAAGCCGGGTCGCAGCCATGCAGGCCGGCGTGCCCAACACTGTGCCCGCCATGAATGTGAACCGGTTGTGCGGTTCTGGCGTGCAGGCAATTGTTTCGGTGATGCAGTCCCTGATGCTCGGAGACGCCAATTTTGGGCTGGCCGGTGGCGCAGAAAACATGTCGCGTTCTCCGTTCGTAATACCCGACCAACGCTGGGGCGCCAAAATGGGGGATATCCGAACGCTGGATATGATGCTCGGCGCGCTGAACTGTCCCTTTGGCACCGGGCACATGGGGGTTACGGCCGAAAACGTCGCCAGTGAACATGGAATTACCCGCACAGATCAGGATAGCTTTGCCATCCAAAGTCAGACGCGCGCTGCAGCCGCCATAGATGCAGGTCACTTTGCGAGCCAGATCACCCCTGTTGAGGTGCGTGTGCGTCGTGACACGGTTGCATTTGATGTCGATGAGCACCCCAAAGGCACAACGCCCGACGCGCTCGCTGGATTGCGCCCGGTTTTTCAGAAAGACGGTTCCGTTACGGCGGGAAATGCCAGTGGCATCAATGACGGCGCGGGTGCGCTTGTTTTGGCTACAGCGGAGGCGGCTGAAAAAGCAGGGCTCAAACCCAAAGCACGGATTTTAGGCTATGCCCACGCAGGCGTCCGGCCAGAGGTCATGGGTATTGGTCCAATTCCAGCGGTTGAAAATCTGTTGAAACGCACTGGCCTCAGCGCAGGCGATTTTGATGTGATTGAAAGCAATGAGGCCTTTGCCGCGCAGGCACTGGCGGTCAGCAAGGCCCTTGGGCTGGATGGTTCAAAGGTCAATCCTAATGGCGGCGCAATTGCCTTGGGCCACCCGGTCGGAGCGACCGGTGCAATCATTACCATCAAAGCGCTCTATGAACTGGAACGGATACAGGGTTCAAAAGCGTTGATCACCATGTGCATCGGTGGCGGGCAGGGTATCGCGCTGGCGATTGAACGACTGTGATCAAAAAAACAAGTCCGCGATAATCAGACAAGCGGCCCCGCCAACCCCAATGAAGGTCCCCAATACCACGGCCAGAAAAACGCGTTCAGCCAATTGGTATTTCGCTGATGGCAGCGCGGGGTTGTTTTGTTTGATCAGCGCAGCCTCCACCATCCCTGGCAAACGTGGTCCAAAGCGTGCAATGACCCGCGCCGTATTGGCAAGATCTGTCAGAACGGCTTTGGGACCAATGGATTTGGAGATGTAATCCGTGACGATCGGGCTGGCGACCTGCCAGATATTGATCTGCGGATTCAGCGAGCGCGCCACACCTTCGACCACCACCATCGTGCGTTGCAACAGGATCAGTTCCGTCCGGGTTTCCATGCCAAAGCGTTCCGTCACTTCGAACAAATAGTTCAGCAAACGCGCCATGGAGATGTGATTTGCATCCATTCCAAATATAGGTTCACCCACGGCGCGCAACGCTCGCGCAAACTCGTCCACATCCTTGTCGGCGGGTACGTATCCGGCCTCAAAATGCACCTCTGCCACGCGCTTGTAGTCCTTGCGGATGAACCCAAACAGAATTTCCGCATAAACGCGACGGGTGTATTCGTCGATGTGGCCCATGATTCCAAAATCATAGGCAATGATGTTCCCATTTGGCGCAACCTTGAGGTTGCCCTGATGCATATCCGCGTGAAAGTAGCCATCGCGCAGCGCGTGTTTCAGGAAGAGTTGTAACACCCGTTCGCTCAGGGCGATGCGGTTGTGACCTGCCGCATCAATCGCGGCATTGTCTCCCATCGGCGCGCCGTCTGCCCATTCCAAGGTCATGACCCGACGCGCGGAGTATTCCCACTTGATCAATGGCAGCTGAAAACCGTCGTCGTTTTTGGTATTGGCAGCAAATTCAGAGGCCGCAGAAGATTCCAACCGCAGGTCCAGCTCGCCGCGCACAACACCATCAAAGTGTTCGATGACTTCCATGGGGCGCAGGCGACGCGATCCGGGCGAAAAGATTTCTACCATGCGGGCAGCGAGATAGAATGCATCAACGTCTTTGCGAAATGCTTTTTCAATGCCGGGCCTCAGAACCTTTACCGCGACCTGTTCATTGGTCGACGCCAACGTGGCCTTGTGGACCTGTGCTATCGAGGCCGCCGCGACAGGTTCGCTGAATTCAGAGAAAATCTGATCCACAGGCAGTCCAAGTTCGCTTTGCACGGCGGATTTTGCTTCTTCAACCGGGAAAGGCGGCAACTTGTCTTGCAAGACCCGCAATTGGATCGCGAGCTCATCGCCCACCACATCCGGGCGCGTGGACAGGATTTGCCCGAACTTGATGTAGGCCGGTCCCAGCGCGGTCAGCGCCCGCGTCGCAGGAGGCATGGCCGGATCCCCGGCATAGCCGAGCCATTTGAACGGCAGACCCAGCGCGCGCGCCACGAATCGCAATGCAGGCGGCGCTTCAAACGCGTCCAGAACAACACGCATCGCCCCGGTACGTTCCAGCGTCGCACCCGTTCTGATCAGGCGCCAAATATTGTGCGGGCCGCGCATATTAGAGCTTCCAACCGGAATGCAGCGCCGCAACGCCCATTGTCAGGTTACGATATTTGGCATTTCCAAAACCCGCATCGCGCACCATCTGCAAGAACGTCTCTTGATCCGGAAAATTGCGGATCGATTCCACGAGGTATTGATAACTGTCGCGATCATTTGCGATCATCTGCCCCATGCGTGGGATCACATTGAAACTGTAAAGGTCATAGGCCTTTTGCATCATCGCATTGGGCAATTGACTAAACTCCAGCACCATCAACCGCCCACCCGGACGCAAGACACGGAACGCCTCAGTCAAGGCTTCCTGTGGGCGGGTCACGTTTCGAATGCCAAAGCTGATGGTGTAAACGTCAAAAGTATTGTCCTCAAACGGCAGTGCCATGGCATCCCCGACAATCCAGTCCAGGCTGTCCTGCATCTGTTCGGCTTCAGCACGCTTGCGCCCCTCGATCAGCATGGGCTCCGTCAGATCCAACACCGTCGCATGCCCGGATCCCGCGCGTTTCAGGAACCGAAACGATATGTCACCGGTGCCACCGGCTACATCCAGCAGTTTCTGACCGGCACGCGGCGCGAGCCAATCCATCATCGCGTCTTTCCACAGACGGTGAACGCCGCCCGACATCACATCATTCATGATGTCATATTTACTGGCAACGGAACTGAACACACCCTGCACGCGCCCGGCCTTTTCGCCCTCAGGCAAGGTTTCAAACCCAAAGTGGGTGGTTTTGTCACTGTCGTCGCTCATGGGGTCTTGCGGTCCTTGCTGTTTCCCCATTGTTATAGGCTTCACGGGCGGATGCACAATGCGGCCCGATTGTCGCGGGGGGTTGATATCTTGGACGGGGTCGAAGAGGTTTCGAATGTCGCCAAACGACTGATGTCTTTTAGTATTTCCAGCAGTGATTTTGATTTCGTCGTCACAACGGGCATAAACGCCATCTTTGTCATCACGGTTCTCGAAAACGACCTGTCCTACTCTTTGCCAGCTTTCGCTATTCTTTTGACAATACTGTTATGGCATCAGTCACTCAGCCGGGTCGAGCGCTGGTCGGAATTCGGGATCAAGTCGCGCAACTTCGTAAGACAGCTTGTGAGCCACAAATGGAAAGACCTGCATACGGTGACAGGCCGTAGGAAATCTGGAAAGGCATTGATTTTCAAATACTTTGGTCGCATAGAGGTTATCCCGTTGAGTTATCAGAACTTCAGCCGTCTGGTGCCTACCGATTACGCGACAATCACGCGCCTTGCCGAACAAAAACTGGAAGCAAATGCCTGAGCTTCCTGAAGTCGAGACTGTCCGGCGTGGATTGAGCCCTGCTATGGAAGGCGCAGTGATTGCGCAGGCCGACGTGAACCGGCCCGACCTGCGCTGGCCATTTCCCGACGATATGGCGGCGCGGCTCACCGGCAAGCGGGTCGAACGCCTGCGGCGGCGGTCAAAATATATTCTGGCCGATTTGTCTTCTGGTGAAACGCTGCTTGTGCATCTGGGAATGTCAGGGCGCATGATGGTATCAGGCGATCCCCTCGGGCAGTTCGTGCACAAACACCCCGCACCCGAAAAACACGACCATGTTGTTTTTCATATGGAGAACGGCGCGCGCATCACGTTTAACGATCCCCGCCGGTTTGGCGCGATGGACCTCATGGAGACCGCGACCGCAGAAGCACATAAGCTTTTGGCGGTTTTGGGACCTGAGCCATTGGGCAATGATTTCCACGAAGCGCATCTGATATCAGCGTTCAGAAACAAGATGACTCCGGTCAAATCCGCGCTTTTGGATCAGCGACTCGTCGCGGGGTTGGGCAACATTTATGTCTGCGAAGCCCTGTTTCGCGCAAAAATCCGCCCCACTCAAAAAGCTGGCAAACTCTCTAAACCTAAGGTTGCGCGTCTCGTTCCGATCATCCGGGAGGTCCTTTCTGATGCCATTCAGGCAGGGGGGTCATCCCTGCGTAATTTCCGGCAAGCCGATGGAGAGCTTGGATATTTTCAGCACAGCTTTGATGTCTATGGCCGCGAAGGAGAGCCATGCAAAACATCGGATTGTACAAGCAAAATTACCCGAATCGTACAGTCGGGACGTTCGTCTTTCTATTGTGCGCAATGCCAAAGATAGCTTGAACCCCGCCAAACAGGTGTTATTGACTCGAAATTCCAGACAACAACCGAGAGCTTCTTTAATGGCCTATGAAACGATCATCGTTGATGTAGAGAACCATGTCGCCCAGATCACGCTGAACCGACCAGACGCCCTGAACGCCCTGAATGACGAATTGATGAAAGAACTGGCCGATGCGCTTACTGCGGCACAGGCCAACGAAAAGGTGCGCTGCATCATCATCACCGGTTCGGAAAAAGCCTTCGCTGCGGGCGCCGACATCGCCATGATGAAGGACAAGAGTTTTGTCGAGGCATTCTCCGGAGATCTGTTCACGCCTGAAACAGAGCAGATCATGCGTGTGCGCAAGCCGATTATTGCGGCTGTGTCCGGATACGCTTTGGGGGGAGGCTGCGAACTGGCGATGATGTGTGATTTCATCATCTGTTCGGAGACCGCAAAGTTTGGCCAGCCGGAAATAAACCTTGGCGTCGTGGCGGGCATTGGCGGCACACAGCGCCTGACTCGCATTGTCGGCAAATCCAAAGCGATGGATATGAACCTGACCGGGCGTTTCATGGACGCCGAAGAGGCAGAACGTTCCGGTCTCGTCTCCCGCGTGGTGCCGTGTAAAAAGCTGCTCGAAGAAGCGCAGAACGCTGCACAGAAAATCGCCGAGAAATCCACGGTTTCCGTTATGGTCGTCAAAGAGGCCGTGAACCGTGCCTACGAGGTTCCGCTGCGTGAAGGACTTCTGTTTGAGCGCCGTATGTTTCACGCGCTCTTTGCAACAGAAGATCAATCCGAAGGTATGTCTGCGTTCCTTGAAAAGCGTGAAGCTCAGTTTCGCGACAAATAGGACACATAACGTGTGTCGCAAACCCGGGTTGGCATCGCCCGCGGTCTAAAGATTTGAAGTCTTCTCTCCGGGTTTGAGGCGCTTGACCAATGATCCGCAGGTTTCGATGATACCTTTCAGCCGTTCTTCGAGGCGGGTCATTTCAAGCGTGGATGATTTCAGCGTTTCGCTTTGATCCCCTAGATCGGCCAGCTTGTTATAGATGGACTCACTAGTTTGTGTCTGGGCTTCGGCGTTCGAAACCACCTGCCGGAGGGTATCCAGCAAGTCCGTGGCCGCGGCGGTGTCGTCGATCTTTTCCAGGCTGTTGTCCAGATCCACGATCGAACTGCGTACTGCATCAAACCATTCGTTTGACAGGCGCGGTTCTTTTTTGGCGCTCAGCATTGCGTTGCGCTCCAATTGCCTGACACCGGACACCACGTTATCCACCGTCTGGCGCAAGTTGCCCTGCACAGCAATGATGTCATCATTCGCCACCACCACTTTGCTAAGAACTGTATCCAATTCAGAAACAATGCCGGTGATCCGGTCCAGAAAGAGGTTGAGGTCACGTGCAAGAACACCAAATTCATCCGATGTCCGAATTTCTGCGCGATGATCCAGCCGCCCATATGCCCGCGCCAGATTGCTGACAACTGATCTCAGTTCCAGCAACGGCTCCATCCGTGCGCGCAGGATGAGAAACAACAAAAGCGAATGAAGCAGGATTTTCCCGGTAGCAAGAATGCCGGTGAGTTGCACCTCTTTGAACCAGATAGCAAAGTCGCGGTACAGGTAATTGCGCACGGTCACGGTCCCCAGTACATCCCCCACCGTCGCCTGATAATGGCATGCGAGACAAAATTCCTCCGCGACGATGTCGATCTGATGGGCACGGAACCGACCCTCCGGCCAGTTGTCAGCAGGAATACCCTGCGGCGTAAAATCAAAGCCCTCTTCAATGGAGCGCACCGTTACGGGTGCAGGTTCGATGGCAATCGCGTATCCCAGTGCGGACCAGTTTTCCTCCAGGATGGGATACATCGTGCGGGCTGCGACCGGGCCACCTTCATTGCGCATGATGGATCTGACGTTATCCGCCAGGTCTTCAGCGACGGCTTCCGCTTCTTCAGCGCCGTCAAAATGATAGTTGTAATAGACCAGCCCCGCTTTCAAGGAGAACTCGACCACTGTGACAATCACCAGAACGACAAAAAAGTCACGGATCATGTGTACGAGGAAAGACTTGTCAAATCTGCCAATCGACGGGCTGTTCTGATCAATCATGCGGGCACCTGTTTTAAGACAAGTGACGACCTAGCGTTGTATCCTTCCATTTAAAGTAGCGCGTGATGCCACCACGCCTCCCAGAGCAATCCGCCCTAAACGCCCGGGTGGTCGGGCGGTCCCTTCAAAGTCCATCGCAATTTACTTTATCTCACAGCAAAAACACGTGACCCGACTTGATCGAAAAACTGCACGTGATGGTTTTTCGGTTAAGTGATCACGGTTGCTTTCTGAAGCGATCCACATCGTTCGGCAAGGAATGTGATACCGCCGTTCAGTCCATACATTGAACGCGTCGTTCTATTGCCAAAAGAAGTCGAAACACATCTTTCATGAACAAATGAATTGCGGTTTGCAATATCGTCAAAAATCTCTATACGCCTCCGCATACATGCGCGTGCAGCCCGCTTCGGCTAGAATCATCTTTGGTTGACCATCAACCGGATCGGCTTGGCATCGTGCTAAAGAGTTACAAACTGATCTGAGAAAAGGTTCCGCACACATGGCAAATTCGCCACAAGCAAAAAAACGCGCCCGTCAGAACGAAGCCCGTTTCCAAGTCAACAAAGCACGTCGTTCGCGCATCCGCACTTTCCTGCGCAAAGTAGAAGAAGCCATCGCATCCGGAGACAAGGACGCAGCTGCGGCAGCATTGAAAGCCGCACAGCCCGAGTTGATGCGCGGCGTCAGCAAAGGCGTTTTTCATAAAAATACGGCGTCGCGCAAAGTATCGCGCCTGTCTTCTCGCGTGAAAGCGTTGGGCTAAGCCAGCCACGCCCAAAGGTTAACAAGAGTGACCTAAAAGGTTAACAAAAGCGCTCCGACTGGAGCGCTTTTTTGCATTTTTGAGACACTTCCCGCCGAGCTCAGAGATTCTTTTCTGAAAAATCAGAGTCAAGAATGAAGTTCAGTTGCCGTGCCGCCAACGAACTTGCTACCAGTATAGGGCGATTCATTTCGCCTTGGGGGGACAGGCTCTGAATGTCATATTCGCGCTGCTGCGATCACTAACGGCATGAGGAACTGGGTGTTGCGTTTTGCGTGACACATTCAGTCTGCAAACGTTGCTACAACAGCGTTGCGCCCTGTCACAGTACATACGGACGGTGTCGTCTGACAAGATAATGGACCTCCTTTTCTTTGGGGTCCAATCGGTTGGATTTTGCCTAATCTGTAAATGTCGGTGGGTGGCATTCCGTTTTCTGTAAGGGGCGGGTGATGCACCTCATTGGCAAACGGAAAAAAACTCGGGACCCCAAAAATGGGGACTGGCTTGAACTGGGAACGCTAGAGGGAAAACAGGTCTAATATGACTAAAGAACAATGGGGGCAGTTGAGGCAACGACTGCTTAAGACTGTAGGGCAAAACAACTATACGAACTGGATTGAACCAATCGAGTTTCGCGCCAGCGCAGACGGGATCGCAACATTCGATGTTCCAACCAATTTTCTGGGGAACTATGTGAACCAGAACTTTGCGGACCTGATCCTGCATGAGTTGAAGGCCGAAGATCCTGAAGTACGCCGCCTGCGTTTCGCTGTTCCCGTTATGGCTGAAGCACATTCCGAGGCGGCTCCCGCCGCGCCTGAATCCGCGCGCCCGGTTCATCGGAACACGGGCAGTTCCATGGCAACAGCCCCTCTGGACAAGCGTTTCACTTTTGACACCTTCGTTGTCGGCAAACCCAACGAACTGGCCCACGCTGCCGCCCGTCGCGTTGCCGAAGGCGGCCCCGTCACCTTTAACCCGCTGTTCCTTTACGGAGGCGTCGGCCTTGGTAAAACCCACCTGATGCACGCCATTGCACATGAATTGCGCCAGCGTCGTCCCGACATCAATGTGCTGTATCTTTCGGCCGAACAGTTCATGTACCGGTTTGTTCAAGCGCTGCGCGACCGCAAGATGATGGACTTCAAGGAAATCTTCCGCTCCGTGGATGTGCTCATGGTCGATGATGTCCAATTCATCGCCGGCAAGGGCAGCACGCAGGAAGAATTCTTTCACACGTTCAACGCGCTGGTGGATCAGAACAAGCAGATCATTATCTCCGCCGACCGGGCGCCGGGCGAAATCAAGGACTTGGAAGATCGCGTAAAGTCGCGCCTGCAATGCGGATTGGTTGTGGATTTGCACCCGACGGATTACGAACTGCGCCTTGGGATTCTGCAAAGCAAGGTCGAGCAACAGCGCTTGAACTATCCCGGTCTGGAAGTTGAAACCGGCGTGCTGGAATTCCTTGCGCATCGTATTTCCACCAACGTGCGTGTGCTTGAGGGGGCATTGACCCGTCTGTTCGCCTTTGCCTCTTTGGTCGGCCGCGAGATCAACATGGAACTCACGCAGGACTGTCTTTCTGATGTGTTGCGTGCTTCTGAACGCAAAATCACCGTGGAAGAGATTCAGCGCAAGGTGTCGGACCACTACAACATCCGTCTATCTGATATGATTGGTCCGAAACGGTTGCGCAGCTATGCACGCCCACGACAGGTCGCGATGTATCTGTGCAAGAAAATGACCAGTCGGTCTTTGCCCGAAATCGGACGCCGTTTTGGCGGACGCGATCACACGACGGTCATGCATGGCGTCAAACGCATCGAGGAACTCAAGGTGCAAGACGGCCAGATCGCCGAAGATCTGGAGATGCTGCGCCGCGCGCTGGAAGAATAGTCACTCAAAAGACCCGCTGACCTTCAAAGTGGTCGCGGGTCTTGACGCCCCCATCTTTCCAACACACAAAACAACAAAAGTCTTGTGAAGTCGGTGGAACCGGGTAGTTTGCCTTTCCCGACTGGTGGGAAGGATGACAAAATCATGAAGATCAGTATCGAACGTGCCGCCCTGCTGAAAGCGGTGTCTCAAGCGCAGTCCGTTGTTGAACGACGCAACACAATCCCAATTCTTGCAAATGTGTTGATTGAGGCAGAAGGCAGCGATGTCACTTTCCGCGCCACTGATCTTGACATCGAGGTTGTGGATAAAGCTCCGGCTCAGGTGGAGCGTGCTGGGGCAACCACGGTTTCTGCCACAACACTGCATGAGATCGTGCGCAAGCTGCCTGACGGTGCGCTGGTAACACTGACAGCGGATGGCGCAACGGGACGGCTGACCGTTGACGCGGGCCGCTCGAATTTTTCTCTGGCGACGCTGCCAAAGGAAGATTTCCCGGTCATGGCCTCCTCGGAGTACGCGTCGAACTTCTCTGCATCTGCCCCGGTTTTACGACGGTTGTTTGACAAATCGAAATTCGCGATCTCAACAGAAGAAACACGGTACTATCTGAATGGGGTTTACATGCATGTCTCTGACGCGGACGGCGGTCAGGTCTTGCGGTGCGTGGCAACGGACGGTCATCGTCTGGCACGTATTGATGCCGATTTGCCGGAAGGTGCCTCAGAAATGCCCGGCGTTATTGTACCGCGCAAAACTGTTGGCGAATTGCGCAAGTTGCTGGACGATGATGACATGAAAATCGCCGTTTCGGTTTCCGAGACGAAGATCCGCTTTGCGACTCCCGACATCACGCTGACCTCAAAAGTTATCGACGGGACGTTCCCTGATTACACAAGGGTTATCCCGCAAGGTAACACCCGCAAGCTTGAGGTCGACGCAAGTGATTTCGCCAAAGCCGTGGACCGCGTTGCAACGGTGAGTTCGGAACGCTCACGCGCAGTCAAACTACAACTCGACGAAGATCGTCTCATTTTGTCCGTGAACGCCCCCGATAGCGGTGCTGCCGAAGAAGAACTGGCCGTCGCCTACAACGACGAACGTTTGGAAATCGGCTTCAATGCAAAATACCTGTTGGAAATTGCCAGTCAGGTAGATCGCGAAAACGCGGTGTTCATGTTCAACTCCTCGGGCGATCCTACTTTGATGCGCGAAGGCAATGACCTGTCAGCAGTCTATGTTGTCATGCCGATGCGCGTTTAACCCATCACATCGCCCACAACATTAAGGTGATGTCGTGACACTGGCGCTGACATCTCTGACGCTTTCGCATTTCCGGTCACACAAACTGGGACGTATATCTATAGATGCGCGCCCGGTTGCGCTGTTTGGGGCCAACGGTGCAGGTAAAACCAATGTGCTTGAAGCTGTTTCACTTTTTTCGCCGGGGCGCGGTTTGCGGCGGGCCAGTGCTGAGGACATGACACGACGCCCGGAGGCTCTGGGATGGAAGGTCACAGGCCTGTTGCACTCCTTGCACCAGATGCATGAAATCGAAATCTGGTCGGAAAACGGTGCTGCCCGTCACATCAAGATTGACGAAAAAACCGCACCGCAAACAGCATTGGGCCGAATTGCGCGGATACTATGGTTGATCCCCGCGATGGATCGGTTGTGGATCGAGGGCGCTGAAGGGAGACGGCGTTTTCTGGATCGTACGACCCTGAGTTTCGAGCCAGGCCATGCGGAGGCGTCTTTGGCCTATGAACGCGCCATGCGGGAACGCAATCGTCTGCTCAAGGATCAGGTACGGGACCCCGCGTGGTATAATGCGCTCGAAAGTCAGATGGCGCAGTCAGGCGCGGTAATAGACTTCAACAGACGGTCCGCCCTGGCCCAGTTGGCCGCAGCACAACAAGATGCCGAAACCGCTTTTCCCGCTGCCGATCTGACCCTCACCCATCCTGACAACGACTTGCCGGAAACCGAAGAAGACTTGCGCCTGGCCTTTGCGGAAAATCGAAACCGGGACATGGTTGCCGGGCGCAGCCTGATCGGGCCGCACCGGGCTGATCTTCTCGGATTCTACAGTGCAAAGGATGTCCCGGCCAGGGATTGCTCCACGGGTGAGCAAAAGGCGCTGCTGGTATCCTTGATCCTTGCCAATGCGCGGGCCCTGTCGCGGGATTTTGGCGCGCCGCCATTGCTGCTGCTGGATGAGGTCGCCGCGCATCTGGACGCAGACCGCCGCGCAGCACTTTATGATGAAATCATCGCGCTGGAGGCGCAAGCTTGGATGACAGGCACAGGTGCTGAGCTTTTCGACACTCTCAGAGACCGCGCGCAATACATTGAGGTCAGTGAGACCAATGGTATTTCACAGATATCAACGCCGCGATGACAATCACACTGTCTGATCTTCTGCTCTATTCCGGCGCTCTTGTGATCCTGTTTTTGACGCCCGGCCCGGTTTGGCTGGCGCTGATGGCGCGCGCTCTGTCGGGGGGATTTCAGGCCGCGTGGCCGCTTGCGCTGGGTGTCGCAGTCGGCGATATCGTCTGGCCCCTTGTTGCCATCCTTGGCATTTCGTGGATCTTGTCAGTATTCGATGTTTTCATGACCGTGCTGCGATGGGTGGCCTGTGGCGTTTTCATCCTCATGGGCGCGCTCTTGATCAAGCATGCGCACCAGAAAATCAGCGCCGACAGCACCCTGACCCGCCCCGGTCTCTGGCCCGGATTTCTGGCCGGAATGGTGGCAATTTTGGGAAACCCCAAGGCTGTACTGTTCTATATGGGCGTCCTGCCCGGTTTTTTTGATCTGCGCGGCGTGACCCTTCTGGACATTGGTGCAATCCTTGGTGTTTCGGTCGCAATTCCGATGATCGGCAACTTGATACTCGCGGCTTGTGTGGGCCATGTCCGCAGTATCATTACTGCGCCTGACACGCTCGCGCGCATCAATATCACCTCTGGCGTGCTCCTGATTGCGGTTGGTATGCTTATTCCCCTGATCTGACACAAAATATTGTGCCAACTGCGTGACAACCCCGCCCAAAAAACGTATAAATTGGCAAAAATACGAAGGTGTAGCGGCATGTCCGACAACGATCAGGCGCAAGAAGAATACGGCGCTGATTCCATTAAAGTTCTCAAAGGCTTAGAGGCAGTTCGAAAGCGTCCCGGAATGTACATTGGGGACACTGACGACGGGTCGGGCCTGCACCACATGGTGTATGAGGTGGTCGACAACGGGATTGACGAGGCGTTGGCGGGTCATGCGGACGCCGTAACGGTCACAATTCACGAAGATTCCTCGGTTTCTGTCAGCGACAACGGTCGCGGTATTCCTGTGGGAATTCACGAGGAAGAGGGCGTATCGGCCGCCGAAGTGATCATGACCCAGCTGCACGCGGGCGGCAAATTTGATAGTAACTCGTATAAGGTTTCTGGCGGGTTGCACGGCGTTGGTGTTTCCGTCGTGAACGCGCTCAGTGATTGGCTGGAATTACGTATCTGGCGCGGCGGCCAAGAGCATATCGCGCGTTTTGAAGGCGGATTTACGACGAAGCACCTCGAAGTCATCGGTCCAACTGAACGCAGCGGCACCGAAGTGCGGTTCATGGCTTCGACAGAGACCTTCTCAAATCTGGATTATTCCTTCGAGACACTTGAAAAACGGTTGCGCGAACTGGCGTTTCTGAACTCCGGAGTGCGCATCATTCTGACGGACGAGCGCCCGGCAGAACACCTGCGCTCAGAACTTTTCTATGAGGGTGGCGTCAAGGAGTTCGTTAAATATCTGGACCGTCACAAATCCTCCGTGATGCCCGAGCCGATCTTTATCACCGGTGAAAAAGACGACATTGGCGTCGAGGTCGCGATGTGGTGGAACGACAGCTACCACGAGAATGTGCTGCCTTTCACCAACAACATTCCGCAACGCGACGGCGGCACACATATGGCGGGCTTTCGCGGCGCCCTGACGCGAACCATCAACAACTATGCGCAATCCATCGGCATCGCCCGTAAGGAAAAGGTGAGCTTCACCGGGGATGATGCGCGCGAAGGTCTGACTTGCGTATTGTCGGTCAAAGTGCCGGATCCAAAGTTTTCGTCCCAAACCAAAGACAAGCTGGTTTCCTCAGAAGTTCGACCCGCCGTTGAGGGCATGGTGAACGAGAAACTGGCCGAATGGTTTGAGGAAAACCCCGCTGAGGCCAAGGTCGTTGTGGGCAAGATCATCGAGGCCGCACATGCCCGCGAAGCCGCGCGTAAAGCGCGCGATCTGACGCGGCGCAAGACGGCGATGGATGTGAATTTCCTGGCTGGGAAACTCAAGGATTGTTCCGAAAAAGACCCCTCCAAGACCGAAGTCTTTCTTGTGGAGGGTGACAGCGCCGGCGGCTCCGCCCAAACGGGTCGGGATCGGCAAACGCAGGCAATTCTACCTCTCAAGGGTAAAATCCTGAATGTAGAACGCGCGCGCTTTGATCGGATGCTGGGGTCGCAAGAGATTGGCAACCTCGTTATGGCGTTGGGTACCGGCATTGGACGCGATGAATTCAACATCGACAAACTGCGCTATCATAAGATCGTCATCATGACGGATGCCGATGTGGACGGCGCGCACATTCGAACACTTTTGTTGACGTTCTTTTATCGGCAAATGCCACAACTTATTGAGAACGGGCATCTCTATATTGCGCAACCACCGCTCTATAAGGTGTCTCGCGGGAAATCCGAAGTTTACCTGAAAGATCAGGCAGCTATGGAAGACTACCTTGTCCAGCAAGGCATTGACGGCGCCATGCTGAAACAAGGAAACGGTGAAGAGATCACTGGCGCAGATCTGTCCCGCGTTGTCGATCTGGCGCGTCAGATGCGCCGTGTGCTTGAAGCCTTTCCAACCCACTACCCGCGTCATATTCTTGAACAGGCCGCGATCGCCGGGGCCTTCACACCCGGTGTTGTGGATGCTGATCTTCAAGGTACGGCTGACAAGGTTGCAGCGCGCCTGAACCTGATTGCTGCCGAATATGAACGCGGTTGGCAAGGGCGGATCACACAGGATCACGGCATTCGGTTAGCTCGTATTCTGCGCGGTGTGGAAGAAGTGCGTACACTCGATGGCCGTATCCTGCGCGGTGGCGAGGCCAAACGCACCGGCGGGTTTACCCAGAGCCTGCAAGATGTTTACAGCCTGCCCGCGACGCTGGTGCGTAAGGATCGTACACAATCCATTCTGGGACCCATGGATCTGTTGGATGCGATTTTGCAGGAGGGCGAAAAAGGTTTGTCCCTACAGCGCTACAAAGGCCTTGGCGAGATGAATCCCGACCAACTATGGGAAACTACGCTGGACCCGGACGCAAGGACTCTATTACAGGTGAAAGTCGAGGACATGGCGGAGGCGGATGATCTGTTCACCAAGCTCATGGGAGACGTGGTTGAACCGCGGCGCGAGTTCATTCAGAAAAACGCGCTGAGCGTCGAGAATCTCGACTTTTAGAGACCGGCATGGATAGACGAAATTGCACATTTCAGGCGCGCATTTGACGGCTGAAAGCCTTTTCTTTCATAATATTGGGACGTTTTTGAACACCATCCATCGCCCCGGAACTTGAACGGGTTTTGCACTATTTGAGGTTGCTGTCACACGCTGTTTGAAAAACCATGGCGACGGCGTGAGCACACTCCTTTCACCAAAACCAACACTTATTTGATACCGCTGTATTGAGAAGACATCCCAAAAAGTGCGTTCTGGTAAAGGAAGGATCAGGCACCGATTCAATATATCACGCACCACCTCGGAAAAGAGAAAACCCCCACGGCGTGAACTTGAACGGCAGATGGAAGTGCTCATGCACTTTGTCGATGCCAAACCGGAAAACAGCAATTTCAACGAAAGAAGGCTCAGGCAGGCTGATACCGGCATCGCGGTAATAGTCGCCTACGTCGAATTCCACTTCGTACAGGCCACGGGTGACGTGTTTGCCTTGTGAAACCGGATGGTCAAACAACCCGCTGGAACTGCATTGGCCGGACGCGACGTCGATGCGGGTGTCTCCCAGCAGGATTAGTCTCAGCTTCAATCCCACGGCCGGAACGCCACGAGACACGTCAACCGCATGGATCGAAATTCCCCCAGGTTCGAAGGGTTCGGATTTGGTGTGCACACGCGTCTCCATGGTTGAAAACACTCCACATTTCGCACAGATCAGCGTTCTGATCCATGCTATAAATCAGGCCTTCCTATTTGAACAATTAGAATGATATCCAGATGCTCAACCGGGTTTTCTCAGAGGTTGAAACTGTGGCTCTAAAAATCGTTCCTCGCGCGCTCCATTACTTCGAACAGGTCGCACAATTGGGATCGATACAAGCGGCATCGCGAGAACTGGGGATTTCTGCCTCCGCAATTTTGCGCCAGATCACCACGATCGAGGAGGATATGGGAACGCAGATATTTGACCGAAACACCAAGGGTATGACGTTAACTCCAACGGGGTATCATCTTCTGGAACTCGCGCGTGACTGGCGCTTGGACAGTGCCCGCCTTTGGTCGACCGTGCAGTCTGAACGAGGGGTTGAGCAGGGCCACATCACCATTGCCGCAATGGACGGGATGGTGAATGGATTTGTGCCCGAACTTGTCAAAAGCATTGTTTCACACCTGCCACGTGTTCAGATCAGTATCGATATTACCAGCCCAATCAATGCTGCCAAAGAGGTCCTGAACGGTGATGTTGACATCGCTGCTGTCGTCAATGTTCCACCTGACGATAACTTGTTTTTTCACTGGAGCCGGGAATTTCCGCTTGGTTGTATCCTAACGCCGTCGCATCCCGCAGCGGAACTGAACAGCATTCGATTGAGCGAGTTGATCCAGCATCCAGCCGTATTTCAGGATTCGAGTCTGTCCATCCGGAAACTACTCGAAGCACACCACGGTTGGATTTTCGAGCAGGCGAAGGACACAGTTGTCGTGAACTCCATCCAACTCATGAAACAACTCGTGGCTTCCGGGCGGTATCTGGCGATAACCTCAGAATTTGATGCGGGTCCGGAACTGGAAAGCGGACAGCTCAAGTTCATTCCCATCGCTGATGATACGACTTTCAGTCAGACGTTCTCCGTCATTTCGAATCTCCAGATGCCCCGGACAGGGATATTCGATCAAATTGCCGAACTCACTGTCGACGTCCTCAACCATCGGGTCGGAAGAGGACACCCGAGTGTCTGAAACTTGGGCGCAGTGTTCTCAAAGCGAGCAGACAGAAAACAAGCGTTCCAATTTACGGTAATTCATTCTGTTTTTGGCAACAACAGCGTGTTTTTTATTCTATAGACAGCAACAAGTTCCGCCACTTACCCTCGGTATGATCTTGGGGGTTGTCGGCTTGGTTGATATTCGTGAACTCAATAATTGCGACGAAAAGCGCGCTTTGCAGCTTCTCGAGCCGGTCATCGAGCGCGCGCCTGCGGTTGTTATGCAAGTGCTGCGTCATCGGCCATTTGCAGATCTGGCGGATTTGATCTTGAGAATATCAGAGGAATTGTATGCTCTTAGCGACAGCCAACGCATGGATCTCTTTCAGGCTCACCCTGAATTGGCGACAGATCAACCGCAATCAATGACAATCGCGTCCCAGAAAGAACAGGGGCAATTTGGCTTGACGTCATCTGATAATGCCCACCGTACGCGGCTTGAAAAGTTGAATAGAGCTTACCGCGAAAAGTTCGGGTTTCCGTTCATCGTGGCGCTGTCCTCTCATACAAGCATGGACAGCGTCTTTGCGGAGTTCGACATCCGCCTCTCTGCAGACAAGACCTCCGAAATAAACCGGGCGCTAGAACAGATTTGCAGTGTCAGTGCGGAACGCGTGCGACGCACCTTTGGCGGGCCCGATGCAAATAATTCTGCGCCTGCTGACGCCCAATCTGAAGCCGTGCAATGATGACAGAGCCCGCTCAAAAATCTCCAAAACATCAAATGCCGTGGCGATGGCAGGGATTGATTGCGGGGGGAATATTGTGCGCTGGCAGTATGATCTTTATCGTAGGAGGGTGGCAGTTGGGGCTTGGGTCGCCGTTTCGCCTCGGCACGGGCGCATTCCCCTTTATCACTGGCTTCATCCTGATGATCTTGTCACTGGCCATAGCCGTTCAGGATGTGCGTTCAGAGCCTGCGCAAGAGGCTGCCGACTGGATAAGTCTTACTGCGATCGGGGCGGCGCTGGCAGTCTTTGCCGGCACTGCGGACAGGCTTGGTTTGGTTCCAGCGGTTTTCCTTACCATTCTTGTGGCCAGCGCTCCGGATCGCAATCTACCAATCGGGGGGAAAGTCGCCCTTGGTGCAGCCATATCACTCGCCGCATGGGCCATCTTTATTCAGGCACTGAATCTTCCGCTCAATGCCTTTGCGGGAGGGTAGCTTTGGACATTCTCGCCAGTTTTTACGCAGGTCTGTTGGTCGTGATGGAGCCGCATAACCTTCTGTATTGCTTCATTGGGGTCTTTGTAGGCACGTTTATCGGTGTTTTGCCGGGCATTGGCTCAATGGCTGCAATTGCTATGATCCTGCCACTCACCTTTTATCTGGAACCAACCAGCGCGCTCGTCATGATCGCCGGTGTCTACTATGGCGCCGAATATGGCGGCTCGATCGCTTCGATTTTGATGAATATCCCCGGCACACCTGCGGCCTCGATTACCGCAATCGAAGGCTATCCCATGGCCCAGCAGGGCCGCGCAGGTGTTGCGCTATTTTCGACTGCGACTGCCTCGTTTGGCGGCGGGATTATCGGAATGATCGTGATAGCCCTGCTGTCGCCAAGCCTTGCAAAACTCGCCCTGTCCTTTGGCCCGGCGGATTACTTTGCGGTTATCCTTCTTGGACTCATGGCTGCCTCCGCCGTCAGCAACGGTGGCGCTCTCAGAGGAATCGCCATGGTCGTTGCAGGCTTGATGCTTGGGACAATCGGGATCGATCTCACAACAGGTGATTTGCGCTACACCATGGGCATCCCCGAATTGCGCGACGGCATCCACATCGTGATCGTTGCAATGGGACTGTTCGGAGTTAGTGAGGTCATTGCATCGATCCGCGCCAACAAAGGCGGGTCAGCTACTCAGGACATCGACTATAACGATTTTTACCCCTCCAAAGCTGAATGGAAATCGCTTGCCGCTCCCATCCTGCGCGGGGGTGCCATTGGGTCATTTTTCGGCGCGCTGCCCGGAACAGGCCAGACCATTGCTGCAGCAATTGCTTATTCGGTTGAAAAACGCGTGAACAAACTCCGTTCCAAGTTCGGCACGGGTGTGGTGCCCGGTGTCGCGGTACCCGAAGCCGCAAACAACTCGGCAACGCAGACAGCCTTCATTCCAACGTTGACCCTTGGGGTGCCCGGAAGCCCGCCCATGGCGATCGTGATTGGAGCGCTGATGATCTACGGTATCACGCCGGGACCGCGCCTGATTACGGAAGAGCCAGATCTGTTCTGGGGCCTCGTCGCGAGCTTTTTGGTTGGAAATGTAATGCTGATTGTCCTCAATATCCCACTGATCGGGATTTGGGTGCGGCTGCTGAAAATTCCTTACAAATACATGTACCCAACGATCATAGTGTTGATATGCATCGGGGTATACAGCCTCAACAACAACGTCTTTGACGTCTGGTTGACGTTGGTCATTGGCGGGATCGGCTATCTGATGAAGCTGTTCCGGTTCGAGCCTGCCCCCTTGCTTTTGGGCTTCGTGCTCGGACCACTTATGGAAGAGCAATTACGCAGGGCCATGTTGCTCTCGCGCGGCGACCCCATGGTGTTTCTGGAACGCCCGATCAGCGCCACATTGCTGGCGCTCACTGCGCTCATACTGGCCTGCGCCCTCTTTTCGGCTCTGCGTTCACGCAGGCTTGCCAAACCAACCCCATTACAGAATTCAACAGAAGGAACGACCTCATGACCATGATGAAAACCGCATTTCTGGCAACGTCCTTTGTCACAGTTACCGCACTGGCAGCACCCTCTGCCTTTGCCGAACCAGGCGCCTGGAGCAGCGAGCCAGTGCGTATCGTTGTGACTTTCCCTCCGGGCGGAACCAGCGATCTGGTAGCACGCTTACTGGCCCAGCATCTTGATACGGATTTTGGTCAGAAAGCAGTTGTGGACAACCGCCCCGGGGCTGCCGGTACCGTCGCTGCGGACTATGTCGCCCAACAGGATCCAGACGGCACAACCCTTATTCTTGCCAATAATGCACCCTACACAATTGCGCCAACGCGCTTCCAGTCAATCCCCTACGATCCAGTTGCGGGGGCCACCCATGTTGCCTATATCGGCGCGTCCGCTCCGGGGCTTTTTGTTCAACCCTCATCGGGCATCACAAATCTCGATGAGTATATTGCGCACGTGAAAGGCACACCCATGACCTATGGTTCAAGCGGCGTCGGTTCAATTTCACATATTTTGGGGCAGGCAGTAGACGCGAAACTTGAAGTGGAATCGATTCACGTTCCCTACAAGGGCAGTTCACCCGCCATTCAGGATTTTCGTGCTGGCGTACTCGATTCCTTTTACGACATGGTCGTACAGAACAGTGACATGATCGAAGACAACGAAGCCATTGCGCTTGCAATCGCGTCACCAGAACGAAACCCACAACTGCCGGACGTCCCGACGTTTGTGGAACAAGGCTATGACATTGTCATAGAAAACTGGGTGGGACTATCCGCACCCGCTGGACTGGACCCGGCCTTGACAGCTCAAATCAATGAAACTGTCCTTGCTGTCTTCGCCACTCCCGAAGTGCAGTCCAGGCTCACCGAGCTTGGGATTACCCATACACCAATGTCCTCAGAGGAATACACGGGCTTTGTAACCAAGCAGATCGACGTTTGGGCACCCCTGATCGTTTCTGCTGGCATTGCAGAGTAGACGCTTCGGGTCTGAACAATTGGGGCCGCGCAAGTTTTGGGGGGGAGCGGATTTCAAGTGACCCCCGAAAACTGCTTTGCAGTCAGTCGAAAATCGACCGATGGCCGATGTGCATCAATTGCCCACAACACTAATGGTGAAATCGTCTCCAAAATACTGATAGTACAGTAAACTCCACAGATCTCGCGGAACGGAACATGATGGTCTCAGCATAAAAAACACCCTTCGCATCACTGCGAGAAATGACCACTGATCGACCGACGCTCGAAGGGTTGCACGCGAGACGCAAACAGATCCATTGCTTGCAAGTTCCAAAGATCTGAGGCGTTGCGGGTAAGAGGTCTTTTAACAAGACGAAACGCAAGACATCGCCTTTTCCTATCCTCGATTCCGTCCGGTGGGAGTTTACGTCGAATACGGCGACGGGTGTTTTACGTCGCCGACTTGCCGAACGATGGCGGCGATCTCCATCAGCTTCTCCGCCAGAGGGTTTGTTTTGCGCCAAACCATCCCAATGCTTCTGTCAGGGCTTGGCGGCTGGAAGCGGGCGACTGATACGGCAGCGAGCCTGGTTTCGAGAGGCACCGCCATCTCAGGGATAAGCGTCAAACCCAATCCGGCACCGACCATCTGAACCAGAGTCGAAAGCGAACTCCCCTCCATTAAATAGCGCGGGTTAGCCGTTGAAACCTCACAAAAGCTAAGCGCTTGATCCCGGAAACAATGCCCTTCCTCTAGCAGCAACAGCCGCATCTCTCCCAACATCTGCGGGCTCGGCACGGGTCTGTTCGCCTCGCTGATCGGGCGCACAAGCACGAAGTCTTCGTTGAACAACGCAAATTCCTGAAGCGCTGGTTCAGAGATCGGCAAAGCCACAATGGCCGCGTCCAGCTGCGAGTCCAGCAAATCTGTAATCAGCGACTTTGTGACGGATTCGCGCGGGTGAAGATCAACTCCCGGTAACCTCGCCGACAATGCGGCCATCACCTGGGGCAAAAGATAGGGTGCCACCGTGGGAATTATGCCGAGACGCAATTGCCCTGCCAGAGGCCCTATTGCCGAACGGGCAAGATCGTTTAACTCGCCAACCTGAACAAGGATCCCGCGGGCGCGCTCCAAAAAAGCGTCTCCAAGGTTTGTCAAACGGATGCGACGCGCACTCCTTTCAACCAGCGGCGAACCTAACATCGCTTCCAGATCCTTTATCTGTACCGAAAGGGCTGGCTGGGAAATGCCACAGGACTCTGCAGCGCGACCAAAGTGGCCATGGCGGGCAAGCGCATCGAAGTAGCGGAGGTGTTTTAGCGTCAAACCAATCATAAGCACAGGTTATCGTTTCGGTTAGAAGAATCAATTGGAGTGTATGAACATCACAGGTTAGAGTCATTCTAAACCGCGCGGGACGCGGCCTCACAGGACATGGAGTAGATGATGGACGGAAACAATGTGATACCGGGCGGCTGCCCCGTCATGCATGGCGGCAATACCGAAATGGACAACCACCCGACCAAGTGGTGGCCGAAATCGCTGAACCTCAGCATCCTGCACCAGCATGATGCGCGATCAAACCCGATGGATTCTGATTACAACCACCGCGAGGCCGTCAAAGCACTTGATTTTCAAGGTGTTTGGGACGACGTGGATAAATTGTTGACAGACAGCCAGACATGGTGGCCAGCCGACTGGGGCCATTATGGTGGCCTTTTCATCCGACTGTCATGGCACGCTGCTGGATCCTACCGCTTGGGTGATGGGCGCGGCGGGGCCGGCACCGGCAACATCCGCTTTGAACCGCTCAACTCATGGCCTGACAACGCAAGTCTTGATAAGGCGCGGCGCATTCTTTGGCCGGTCAAAAAGAAATACGGCAATGCCTTGTCCTGGGCGGACCTGCTGGTTTTGGCCGGGACCGTTGCTTATTCGAACATGGGTTTGAAAGTCTACGGCTTTGCCTTTGGGCGCGAAGACATCTGGGGACCGGAGATCGACATCAACTGGGGGAATGACAGCGAAATTCTGGCCCCCACAGAAGAGCGTGTAAACGATGTCGAGGACGCGACCTCGATGTATAATCCGCTCGCGGCATCTCACATGGGTTTGATTTACGTGAACCCAGAAGGTGTGAACGGCACGCCCGACCCTGCCGAAACGGCGAAATACGTCCGCATGACTTTCGCACGTATGGCAATGGATGACGAAGAAACCGCAGCCCTAACAGTTGGGGGTCATACGGTTGGCAAATGTCACGGCGGGCTTGCCGCTGAGGACGTGGGTCCCTCGCCTGCAGGATCGGATGTCGTGAACGCTGGCTTTGGCTGGAGCGATCCTGGTTTTGACGGGAATGCCAATACGGCCCATACATCCGGTCTTGAGGGGGCGTGGACGTCCAATCCGACCAAATGGGACAACGGGTATTTGGAACTGCTGTTCAAATACGAGTGGGAAACGAAAAAATCCCGCGCCGGTGCCTTCCAGTGGGAGCCGATCAATATTGCTGAAGAAGACAAGTTCCCTGATGCGACGGACGCTTCCATCACGCACAATCCGATCATGACGGACGCTGACATGGCGATGAAAGTCGATCCGGTTTATCGCGAGATCTGTGAACGCTTTCATAAGGACCCGGATTATTTGTCCGCAACCTTCGCGAAGGCTTGGTTCAAGCTGACACACCGCGATATGGGACCAAGAGCCAATTACTACGGTCCTTTCGTGCCCAAAGAAGAGCTGGTCTGGCAAGACCCGGTGCCTGCAGGTGCCACGGGCTACGATGTCGACGCCGTGGTTGCAAAAATAGCTGACAGCGGTCTGAGTGCCGCCGAGATGATCGCAACAGCCTGGGATAGTGCACGGACCTATCGCGGTTCTGATATGCGGGGCGGCGCCAACGGTGCCCGCATCCGCCTTGCACCACAAAAGGACTGGGTCGGTAACGAACCTGAGCGTCTTGCAAAAGTACTGGGCATTCTCGAACCCATCGCCGCTGAGGCAGGTGCATCGGTCGCCGACGTGATTGTTCTGGCGGGCAATGTCGGTATATCGCAAGCGATCAAGGCCGCAGGTTCGGACGTCACTGTGCCTTTCACGCCCGGACGCGGCGATTCCAGTGACGCTCAAACTGACGCTGACAGTTTCTCGGTACTTGAGCCTGTCGCCGATGGTTTCCGCAACTGGTTGAAAGAGGGCTATAGCGTTCCTGCTGAAGAGCTCATGCTCGACCGGGCGCAGCTTTTGGGCCTCACGGGTGCAGAGATGACCGTGCTGGTTGGTGGCTTGCGCGTGCTGGGCGTCAACTACGGCGGTTCCAAGCATGGAGTCTTCACCCAACGTGAAGGGCAATTGACCACCGACTTCTTCCAGACCATCACGAACATGGACTACAAGTGGGTGCCGGTTGAGGATGATGGCACATATCAGTTGCAAGACCGCGCCACCGGTGAAGTCAAATACACGGCGACGAGTGCCGATCTGGTGTTCGGCTCCAACTCAATCCTGCGGGCTTTCTCTGAGGTCTATGCGCAGGACGACAATGAGGCGAAATTCGTGCGTGACTTTGTTGCCGCTTGGACAAAGGTCATGAACGCGGACCGCTTCGATCTCTTGACTTAACCCCTATCATGGTTCGAGCAGGCTATAGCTTGCTCGAACTGCCTTAAGCGTCGAAGAAAGAGTGATACCAACAGATTTTGCGCAGGCGCGGACACGTAATTCAAACATTTTAGCCGTTTGCGACGCCTTGGTCGTGCGGATACGTCCAGCAAGTCCTTCAGAGTCCTACCAGCCGCTGTGACGACGCCTCAGCGCGACGACAACCGAAAGCACGCTTTTTTGTGGCATTGATGGCTCGGGACCTGTGCCAACAGACTTTGGCTGTATTGATGTGGTATTTGAAGGTTTTTGCAGTCAAGCTTGTCCGACGTTGCAAGCAGGGTTTTGCGCACCAAAATGCTTTTTGTTAAATGTCTCAGCTTTCTTGCCTAACTAACGGTCATCTCGGCGGTCCTGCGGGTGGGGCCCTTCTGTCAGCCGATTAGCCATCTCTCATCCACGTCATCCACTTGAAAAAAGCGCAAATCTAAATCTCCAATGCAGCCTGTGATGCAATGGCGTTCAAACCGGAATGCCCCTCCGGGCCGATCAAAACATAACGCGCATCCTGTGCACGCCATGACACGAAATCAAACCCGTTGATCGTCGTGTTATTGAACACAAGCTGACCTTCATGAGCCGATGAACTGCTCTGCAAACAAAGAGCAATAACCGTGCCGTCTTCCTGACGGTACATCAGTTGCGCCACGGGTTTGCCGTTTGCAACCAACAATCGACCCCCCTGAAAGGTTAGATTGAATTCGGATAGAGACGGAATGGAGAAAGTCGCACCAATTGTGTTGCCCAACCATTTCTCGATGTGATCGGACTCATCCGCGCCAACTTCGACCAGATGCCGTTCCTGTTCTGAATAGACGCTATGATAGTCGGCGATGTCAGCCAACCATCCAGCTGTCTGCGTCGGCGTGATCTGATCTTTTAACAGGAATCCACCGACCCCGCCCAGTGTCAGAGCCACAAGACTTGCCGCCATCGCCCCCCAAATCGGTCGTGCCGGGCTCGTCGCATCAGGGGATTGCGAGTCTTTGATTTGTCGGACCAGTGCCAAAGGAACCGGGTGCCTCAATTGTGCGTCAAACATATCCTGCGCGTCCACCTGCGCTTGCAACAGATCATCCAATTCGGTCTGCGCGACAGGGTCGCTCTCCAGGAGTGCTTCAATAGTTTCAGCTTCCGCAGGGTCTAGTTCGCCGTCCAGATACGCGCTTAGTTTCATTGATAAATCTGTCACTCTGCGACCCCTTCCAAGTCCGATAGTACGGCGATGACGGTCTTGCGAGCGCGATGGACCCGGCTCATCACAGTTCCAATCGGAATGCCCAGCAAATCTGATACTTCACGGTAGCTGTAGCCTTCGGAACACACCAACATCAGAGGCTGGGACAGATCGCTGGGTAATTCTTCTATTTTTCCACGCGCCTGTTGCGCCGCCAGCTGATCGACAGCGGTATCCTCCACACGCAGCGCGGACTCCTCTTCTGCCGGGACCTGCCCCTGTCCAACGCGAACCTTACGCTTGCGGATTTCTGATATCCAAAGATTTCGCAAAACTCGGAACATCCACCGATCAAGCGGTTGAGAGGGATCATATTGCCCCCACTTCTGGAGCGCAGTTGTGCACGCATCTTGCAACAGGTCATCTGCGTCGGGACCGGATCGTGTCAAACTGAGCGCAAATCGACGCAACCTCGGCAAAAGCTCGATCATCTGGGATTTAAATTGCTCGAACGTCATTGCGGTCCTGTCGCTATAATCTGCCCGCGCCATTTTATTGGCCTGATACTGTTCTCTCTCACATCAAAGCACTCGTTTCGGCGACATCTGCAAGAGGCTCCGTCGCGGTTTTTTTTGCGGCCTCCAAGCCTACATTCAGTCGGGCGCGCATTGGGAACCCATCCACCTTCTCCCATACCCCGTAATTGGTGCACAGCGTCCAGAACACTCAACACCTGTGATGCTATGCGCAAGACTGGCAGCCCACACCCAAAAGTAAAGCGCAACATTTTTTTCCGTCGCCAAAAGCGAAAACCAACCTGCAGCCTGGTACAGCCGGGTCTTCCAGTCCTTGCGTATGGCGCAATATTCACCTGCCAATTCCAAATCAGTCCTGTGCATTTCTTGGGGCAAAAAGAGAAGCTGCATTCAGTATCTGCTGAAACTACGTTCAAGGATGGATAATTATTCTTTCCAGGAAAGATTGCGCCCATTTTCCAACCATCAAGCGCAGAATTTAACCATCGTGTCGCGCTCAGGTTCAAAGCGATGGCGAAAGGCCATCACCTTGGCCTACTGTGCCTCGATGTTAGAAGCACGGCGCCTTGAAGCCCTGGTGCGCGGCCAACAAGCTGGACAACGGAAGACATGCTATCCTACCTTTGTGGCGTATTTGCATAATCACATCCGCGCCAAGAAAATGACGGTGACCTATGAATCCCAGCACCCCGTACGTCCGGCCGGTGGTTTCCTCAGAAACGCTCGTGAAATGGCAATACCTGGTAGACCAGATATCCGATATCGCAAAAGTTCCGGCCACGTTGATCATGCATACGCAAGACCAACAGCATGACGTCTATGTGTCCAGCGCGGGAGATGAAAACCCTTACGTTGAAGGCCAGTCGTTCCAACTTCACGACAAACTCTACTGTTACGGCGTCTTTGAAAACGATGGAGAGCTGTGCGTAGAGGACGCAACAAGTGACTCGCGTTGGCATGACAATGCCGATCTGGAATTCAGTATGAGCTTCTATGTGGGCCTTCCGCTGAAATGGCCCGATGGGGCTGTTTTCGGGACCATCTGCATGCTGGATCGGAACCGCAATGAGCGTGCGTTACAATTCAGGGCAGGATTACGCCAGTTTTGCCGGATCGTTGAAGATGATCTGGCATTGCTTCAGGAAAACGAGCACCGCAAAAAGGCCGAAGCGGATTTGAAGCGAGAACTGGATTCCCGCGAAGCTCTGATCAACAGACGGACACAGGATCTGGAAGACGCAAATACCGCACTTCGTGTTTTGTTGAAAAGTGTGGAAGCCTCCAAATCCGACATCGAAGAACGGATTGCGCAAGAAGTGAAAGAGCTGATTTTGCCCCATATCAGTCGGTTGCGGCAGCTAAATGCAGACAATGACAGGAGCCTGTCCCATCTGGAAATTGTCGAGGCGAACCTCAAAAACATCACATCGGCTTTCAGCGGCAAACTGGCGCAAACGCTCGAAGCTCTGACACCGACTGAGGCCGAAATCGTACAGTTGATCGTACAGGGTCGCAGCACCAAGGAGATTGCAAGTACATTGTCGCGTGGCACCAGTACGGTGGATTTTCACCGCAATAACATTCGGCAAAAACTGGGCCTGACGCATCAGGGAAAAAGTCTGCGCCAGCATCTGAGTTCCTTGGTTCAATAGGGGGAAATCCCCCATATTAGCCCCTTACTTTTCTATCAAGACGGTTCTGTTGTTTGCCTCTACTTTTTTCGCATGCCGCTGATCCTGCGGTGGGTGAAAACAGGGAAAAGCAACAATGGATAAGAAAGATCTAAAACCGATTAAGCTGAACGGGCAAAAGGACGATCTCGCGCCTGGTCTGTCGCGCCGTTCATTTTTCATGGCAGCAGGGGCCGTTGGTGTTGGCAGCGCGGCCAGCCTGCTGGGCACGGCGTCCGCGCAAGCGCAGTCTACTGACTGGACCCAACCGGGAAATAATAACCACGTGATCGAATTGCAAAACGCCTCAAGTTATCCTGATGGTGCGGTCACGGTCGAGTATTTCGGTCACTGCGCCTTTAAGATTACATCTCCGGGTGGGGCATCCGTTGTTGTAGATCCATGGCGGGATGATCCGTCCGGGGCCTGGGGGTTGTGGTACAAAAACAAATTCCCGGAAACGGTCACAGACATCACTCTGTCCACCCATACACATTTTGACCACGACGCGATTGATCGTCCCGTGTCGACCATGGTGCTGGATCGCATGGTGGGGTCATTCGAGTTTGCGGACCTGAAGATCACTGGTTTTGCAGACAAACACGTCTGTAAAGCGCCGGGCTACTACGATTGGACCAACGCGCTTGCTGAATTTGGGGTGGAGGCCTGTGCACCCAATAACGTGGGCCATATGGATATGGTGGTCTACCTGATTGAGACTGGCGGCATCCGCACCTTGATCTGGGGCGACAACCGCGCGGATCCCGGGCCGGGATTCTGGGAGGCCATTGGGACCGTCGATGTATTGACCCTTCCCGTGGATGGATCAGAGCACATTCTGTCTTACGAACAGGGCAATGCGATCGTTGATCGGTTGAAGCCCAAAGTGGTTATTCCGACGCATTATCTCAATGAAACAACGACTTATACGCTATCGACACTCAGAACAGCGGATGAGTGGGTTCAGGGTCAGAAAAGCTTCCAGATGCTGGATGCGGGAAGTGTTTCACTGAATGCAGCCGAGGTTGGCGGCATGGATCGTGAATTCATGTATTTCGGCCATAATGTCATGACGGCATAACATCAGGAAAAAGGACAAGGAGCCAGTTCATGGCTCTTTGTCGAACTTGAAAACACGGTGGCGCAACGGGCGCGCGGGTACAGACCTGTGATCTACGCAAACAGGTCGTATGTGCCGATATCTGCAGTCATCACGCCGATCGTTTCACGGACATGCGCCACCTCCGCGTCACTGGAGGTTTCTTCATCTACCCAAATGCGGGAGCTGTTTCCCAATGCATCGTACCGCAGGTTCGCCGTATCGCTGCCATTGAAGGTCTGCATCTGAGCAAACAATGCCTGCCCTGCGTTATGCGCAACGAGGGTAGGCTTATGCGTTACACCATTGATTTCACCTAAGGACACTCCGCCAGAATTCCCATCCTCGATCGCAATCCAGTCAAAGTCTTCCACCACATGGCCGCCTCTGCTTTCTTCTTCCTGCAAGCGAAAGCGAAACCCATCGGCATCGACCATATCCACGCGACTGGTCACTGTATCCCCGCCGCGGTTTGACGTCACCTGCGCAAACACCAGCGGGTCATCCTCAAAACCATCGCCAAGATCGACGCGCTTTACGGTGTCACTTGCCGCATCAGATCCCGCTGTGATGGTGCGCCCATCTGCCAACGCGTGCGTGCCTTCACTGGCGGCCATCCAGCTAATCGTTTCGGTGGTGTGACGGCCGTCAAGATATTCCCATTCCTCCATACGGAATTCAAATCCGGTATCAGTTACATTTTGCACGCGGATCGTGACAGGATCGCTGCCCTCACTGCTCGCGGGTCCCATCACAACAACGGCATCCTTGATCTCCTGATCGAATGTGACTTTGTGCCAGATGTCAGGAGAGGCCTGCGCGACAGTCTCAGCGCCGATTTGTAGTGTCGCACTGGGCGTAACCGGCACTTCGGGTGGCGTGTTTCCACCGTTGTCGATTTGCAAAGGTGCAGAGGTACGAGCAAAATTCTGCGTCACAAACAGACCGTCCCAGCCCTTGTATTCGCCGCGCTCAATACCGATGCCGATCACTTCGAGGTTCGGATTGAGGATGTTTGCGCGGTGACCCGGGCTGTTCATCAAGCCCTGATGCAGATCAACGACATCGTCCGAGAGTCCCGGTTGTCCACGCACGCTTTGCCAGGCGATATTTTCCGCCGACTGCCAGCTGCCAGTAAATTCAAAACCTGCATCCCGCATCCGTTCCGTGGACGATGATCCGTTGACGCCGGTATGACTGAACCGATCCGTATTGATCATCCACTGGCTGTGATCTTCCGCGGAATCGTTGAGGCGAAGCTCGAGTCGCAACGGATCCAAACCAATCGAGAGACGTTCTGTGTTGATCAGATCCAACATCTGGCGTTCGAGTGTATTTGCTTTCGACATAGTTCCTGCGTCCTTCCTGTTATTTGCCACGGCTCAAGCGGTAGAGAGACACAACGAACCTGGGAAGGCAGCTAGAGGTGCTGCGACTTCAAAAAGCAGAAAGTCGCGCAATGATGGGGAACACCGCCGAAAACAACTGATTTTGTCAATTATGATTCAAATTTTGATGAAATCAGGGTGGACGCGAAAAAAGGTTATCCGGTTATCGCGACAACCTGCAATTTAGCAAAACGACCAGAAGCCGGTCTTTGACAACACTTTCAACGGCTCTGTTGGAGTAGTGTGGCCGGGCGAAACAGTAGGCATCTGTTGCTTTGCTCACGCTGCTGGCTTGAGTGGATTTGCAACGAACACGGATCAGTCAAGGCACGGCCATTTGAGCCAATGAAAGATCAATGTGCAGGGCACAGTCCGTTCCTTTGAAAAGGGAGACGTAGAACAAAACCTAGTCTTTGAGTTCGGTTTCAACAAACGTCATTGGCTCGGTTCCACGATTGACGACGTTGTGCTTCACGCCCTTGGATCGGCGATACGCGTCGCCAGCCGCTACATCGACCTCGCGAGCAGAACCGCCAGGTTCTTCGAGGAGGAAAGCGCAATCTGTGACCGCCGTCACGACGTAGTCATGGCCATGCACATGCCAGCCTGTTTCAGCATCAGAGGCGAATTCGAACCGTGTTACCCTTACGCGCTCGTCGTCTACAAGGACTGTCGCTGTGGCCTGTGGTCTGTGCATTTTCCCGCTCCTTTATTATCCTATTCGAATGAACATAGTTGGGTGTGACGCTATTTGCGTGATCATGACCGCAATTTCAGTTCAAGGCGATGTTCCAAACCTATGCGCCCTTGAAAGACTGGTCCGCTATCTGACATGCCAAAGCCTCGATAAACTGCAAGTGCGGGGTCATTTCCTGCATCGACGGCAAGTGTCAGGGTTGTGGCTTCAGGCCAGTTGTTTTTTGCAAATGCGACGGAGAGGCCAAACGCGCGCTTTCCAAGGCCTTTGCCCTGATCGGTTTGTGCGATTTTGAGACCATGCAACGATATTGCAGGGAGAGGCACCCAAGGTGGCGATAGCGGTGGCCGTTTCAACAAAACCAGCCCAACCGGCCGCTCAGCCTGAAAAAAGCATACACCTAGAATGTCGTCCGGGTGCGCATCTTTCCATTCAGCAACAGAGGCTGCAAATGACCCGCCCAAGTCCTGTTGTTTCTCTGAGACCTTAAGCTTCGTCAGGACTTCCAATTTTCCTTCGCTGATCTCCCGAAAGTCTCTTGCTGTAAAGTCAGTCACGCACACCTCTATTTTGCGGTCTTGTTGGGCCGTCCAAGAACAAGCAACAAGCCAGCAGCGATTATCAAACCTGCACCGATGAGCGTCATCAGAGTGGGTACTTCCCTGAAGATCAGAAAGCCAATGATGGCGCTGCCTACCAGCTCAAGATACACCAACGGTGCCAGCGTGGACGCATCCGACAGCCGGAAAGCCAAGATGGTCAGGATATGCGCGATGGCTGAAAACAACCCAAGACCCAAGAATAGCCAAACAACGTCGATCTGGGGCAATTGAAATGCAAAGGCCGCCTGCGGGCTTAGCAAAACAGTGCCAGCAACACATTGGAACGCCAGCGTTTTGATGGGGTCGCTGTGCTGTGATGCTTGCCGCGTAGCGATAAGGTACAATCCAAAGAACAAGCCTGCGCCAAATGCCAGAATGACGCCTTCCTCAATCTGTCCTGATGGGCGAAGGACGACGATAGAACCCGCAAATCCTATCCCAAGGCTCAACACTTTGCGCGTTGTCAGTGTTTCGCGAAGGAAGAGGACAGAAAGAACAACCGCAATGATCGGCCCAACAAAGTATGCGGTGACGGCAAGCGCGATAGGAATACGTGCAATCGCCATGAAGTAGAGTGTCATTGCCGAGACGAGAAACGCAGTACGAACAAGATGGGCAAATCTTTGTTCGTCGGGAAAAAGTCGTGTGCCATGAAACCAATACGCCATTGGCAATACGAACACCGATGCGACTGCGTATCGCGCCCAACCTATGAACAGAGGTGAATGGCTGGAGCTCAGATACTTTGCGATGCCATCAACAACAGGAACCCCGAGCATAGCGACCGCCATAAGCGCGATGCCGCGCGCATTTGAATGTGCAGCCATCAAGTCTCTTCCTCACTCTCTTTTCGGTACCACAAAACGATGACAACACCGCTGAACCCTATCACAACTACGGGCAAAAAAGACCGCTGGGGGTAATACATCATTGGTCATTCTGGAATGGAAGGGGCCAGGATCGAGGGGACTATTGCATTGACGCGTGACAAGCTAATTTTGAGCAGCGCACAGGGCAAAGATGCATAGAAAACAGTCATTCGAACGATATCGCTACCCGACAATGACCCTCTTATCCGCCCTGCGAATGTACCTTCTTTATCCGCTGACCAACCTGAACATTGCGAATGTTCTCGATGATGTGGATGTTTAAGTTCACAAGATGCAAAATCTCCGAGTTATGAGGAAGACGGAGTTTAACACGATTGAATTCGCACAAGTTGCTCCAGACTTGATGGAAGGGAACAGAGTTTCAAATTTGCCTCACAGCCTCGGAACATGCCTTGCTGACCGTGTTGACTCTAAGGCACTGATCATCTCGGGAGTCCTGTCTTTTGATCTTATCAAGATAGCTTGCAAGAAGACAAAATGGTTCAAAATTCAAATTTACCGCGCCCGAACCTCACAGATAAAATCCTCGAGTGACCAGAGCCAGCCACACTGCGCATCGATGTAAGTGCTGTGAACTGGGAGGAGACGACGAGCTGCAGACTGGACGCCACCATCTGGTCAATCTGCGACTCTGAAATCGCCGGTTCCAGAGTCAATGAGTGCTTTCGGCTGATCTTCTCGGCTTCCGCTAAAACCTGCCGGCAGCGATCCTTGCAGGTGGATTTTGCCCCCAACATTGCCCTCGGCTCGTACAACTTGAAAAGTCTTCAGACCGGGAAACAGGTAATCCGGCTTGTGCTTGTGTTCTGTCACAGCACCTCGGATTTGCCTGATTTCGTGCGCCCTTAGAACAGCAGCTAGTTGGTTTTCCAGTGATTGGCCTATGCAGGACTTGCGCCGATTCCACGCACACGGGAAAAACTGATGAAGACGTCAACATTTGTGTCGCCGCCGTCAATGAACTCAGCCGCGATACGAGACGACACAATCTTGCACTCCAAGCCCCGGAACGGGTCTTCTTCATGGTCCAGTCACTTGATATGTGCAGCGTCCGGGTCGTCCTCGGCGCGGACCTCGGGCAGGGTTGGGCGGTCCAGATCAGAGAACTCAGCCGTATTCGGGAATGTGGTGTCAAACTTCTCGATTGTGCTGTCCAACTTGCCGGCTTCCGGTTTCTCAAACTCAACGCCAATCTCGTCGAGAATGAAGCGAGCCGCAAAATACAGCTCAGGTTCGTCGTCGGAGAACTCTCGCGAGACGAATTCCTCGCCTTCGGGGCGCAGCCCGAACAGCCAGAAAAGCTGCTGCTCGCTGGTGGATCCCTTCGGTTCCATAATGAACCACAAGATAGCGCCCTTGTCTTTTGCAATGAATAAGGATGTCGTCCGCCTTCATGGCCTCTTATGTGAGATTTGAGGGGAAGTAGTGCCGCGATTCGGCGGCGCGTGGTTTGTTGAGCCTTGTATCATAATGAGTGAACCAGCTTTCTTCGCTGATGCAATATTTTCAAGTTTCTTAGAAAAACTGTACCGCCGAGCCAACACGAAAAGGTAATCCTGCGAAACAGAGGGAAAATCGAGAAGCATTCAATCTGACGACGCCGCTTACAACACCTGAGATAAGCCACGCAGTCAATCGCGCTAATCAGCGAGAATTTCCGATTTCCAAGCCGCTGCTATGGCTCGTTTAAGTTACGACGGAGAATGTTTCAGATCCGGCACTCGCAACAGCAAGTGTCATGACAAAGCCGTTTGGAAGGAGGGGAAAGGTCTTGCCCGGAGCCATTCACGAAATCCGGCACCGGGCATTCTCTTCAAAAAATACTTTGCATACTCGTTAACTACTTGCTCGGGCGACAAACCGACGCCCCAAATTTTTCTCAGGTCCGGCACCCCTCAGTTGGGGATTGGGTGCCGGAGGGACGAATCGGCCCTGAAGTTCTTATAAGCGATTGGTCTTATGCACAGCGTTGTCATGACCGTTGTAATCGCGTTGTATTTGTATCCGCCGTCGTTGTAATTTGCCTGCTCCTCCACCACTTGTGACAGTGGCGTTGCCGGGCAACTCAACTTTTACCATCACGATATGGATTTTACCTTTGCCAAGGTCGCGCTAGACCGCAGCAACACCTTTGTTGTTGTACCGCTGGCCATGAATTTGCAGCGGGCCAGTGTCTCTTTCATAAAGAGAAACTGAAGCTGCCGTCTCCCAAGAGTGCGGCGCCGTGTTCACTTTGTTATCCTCGATTGGGTCCGTTGTGGCCACATTGATGAAGGATTCCACTACGGTTTCACCAGCCAAACACATGGAATGCAAAGTCTCTGTCGTTATTAGTAGGCTCGTTGCAGGCCACAATGCAGCTACCGCGTTGCAGAGCCCGTACAGCACCGTCCTAGATCTTGAGCGCGTCATTCCCAAAAAAATCGTCTAATGGTGTTGCCACCGGACGACATGAACCGCGACTCGAGCCGACCTCCCGTGTCGCTGTTACCGTCCAATACGTGCGGCAGCACGACGTGGCCAGTGGCCAGCGTGGTAGATTGCAGATCATCATCGCTGCCACGGGGTACACTACGCCCATGTATCACCTCGGCTTCCCGTGAATCCGGGGCTTGACGCAGCTTACCGCGTGAGAAAAAGGACGATGCGCCCCTCCTGCCAATCGAGTGGCCATCCAGCCATCGGTGCCCGCGCTACCGTTGAAACCCGTCGCAAAAGGTCGAGATGATCACAGGTCATGCTCTTTCATGAAATCCCGGATCGCATCCATCCCTACACGCCAGGCGGGTTCATAATCTACGAGCACATGATTGCGGCTCTCCAGTGGCACAAAGCGCGCGTCCGGTATGCCCGACGCCACCGCACGACCCTGCGCGAGAGGAATCCGCTGGTCCCCCTTGGCATGGAGAACAATCGTGGGGACTTTGACCAGACCTAACCTGTCGCGCACGTCGATGTCGCCGAACGCATCTTGAAAACGCGCGGCATTTTGAGGCGAAGTGGTCTGGCGCTGGAATTCGTCAAACCAGGAGAGATCATCATTTTCCGCGTCGGGCATGAACGTTTTGGAAAAGATATGCCGATACGCAGGATTTTCTGTCCCCCATCCGACCTCAGTCAGGTTACGTACTGCCTCGCGACGCGCCTGCTCTTCGGGGCTGGCAAGGTGTCGCCAACCTGCTGCGTAACTGCCCACGAGAATGAGCCCCGATACGCGTTCGGGATGGCGTACGGCATATTCTATCGCGACCGCCGCTCCCTGTGAGATGCCAATCAATGGAAACCGCTGCAGTTGCAGTTTATCGACAACAGCTTCAAGATCTTCCACGAATGCTTCAAAACTGAGGTTTTCCACGTCCCAATCTGACAGGCCACAGCCTCGTTCGTCGTACCGAATTAGGGTTCGATCCCGCGCGACCTCCGCGAAGCATTCACCCCAGATCGGCGTTGTCCAATCAAATTCAAGGTGATTGAGCCAATTCGCAGCTTTCAAAATGGGGCGTCCTGATCCAATCGACGCATAGGCAATCTTGGTCCCGTCCGCGGCATCGCAAAAGCCGATGCGTTGCGCGCGCAACGCGCTCGTTTGCCGAGGCAATCGCTGGTCCCGCGCTGCCGGCAAGTCAATCTCGCGCTTTCCTGGTCCTTCGAGGATATTCTGCGCTTCCGCGAAGCCTGGCTTCCCCCGCGATTCTTCAAAAGCCCTTGCATCCTCGGGCGCCAAATTATGCCACAGCCGCATCCATTTGCGAGTGTCGCCAGAGCGCATAGCAAGTAGTTGGAGAACCTTTTTACGGATTGCAAAGGCGTCGTCCCGCACCTCGGCCAACCATGACTGAAAAGCATCGCCGCCCGACTCGTCAAGACCTTCGAGAACGACCCCATCGAGGTTCATCGCCAAATCTTCTAACTCGACAATCGACAAGTGCTCATCACCGCCTCGCAGCCGTGTTTGAACGTCCAGAATGTCAATTCCCAACCCTTCAACATCGATGGCCACTCGTTCACGGTCCGCAACAACTCGAACGCGATCAGGTCCGTCGATCACTTTGCGCAGCTTGCTCAGTGACCACCGCAGAGCAGCTTTTGGATCATCCGGCAGATCCCAGAACAGCTCACACAGGCGCTCTCGTCGATGCGGGCGACCGGTTTCAACCAGGAAAGCCAACAAGGCACGGGTTTTACGCGAAGCCGGGAGTGAAACATCTTTACCATTTCGTGTCACCCGTAAGTCGCCAAAAAATGAAATTTCAAGACTTGAGGACATGTCCACTAACTCTGGTGATCTCAATGACAAATGGCGCACCTGCGAGAAAAATTTAACCCGGAAGACGATCATCAGTAGATGGTCGCAGATGAGGCCCTTCGCAATATTAGCATATGAGAAAACAGGAGACTTTACCAAGAGGTGTGTATTTGGGCAGATTTTCGCCTAAAACGGGTAGTGCCACAAACTCTTGGCCAGTTGCTGTCTGTTGTAGCATGCCGCTCCAAGGAACAGCCTTCCACAGCAAGGATTGGGTTTGACGCGTTGGTTGGTTTCGTTGGCACTGCCGCATTCGCCATCAACGGGGACAGAAGTTGAAGGAGGTTTCTATCCTAAGCTGCTGATTTGAAAGATCAGCAGGAAAGGCGATCTGGATTCGGTCGCCTGTTTCGATGTTGGCGAGTTGACCTTTCTTGATAGATCGGGCTGTCTCAATCCCCTTTAGTACTTTCTTGGCAGCGGTAAGTTTTCGGACGCTTCTTGTCGGCCGTGGAAACTGAATCAGGGCGGCGTGATCTGCCTCAACCCTATTGCTAAGATACTTGCGATCAACGTTTTGGGTCCAATCCTCCGGCCCATTCCCGAAATTCACCTCTTCGATTACTTCAACCCATCTATGGGCTTTATCTGTGACAATCGTGATGGGCTGATAGCGACGGACCGTCTCGCTCGGCGCATAAAAACCCTTGCCGCGCTGGCGTTTCTACGCGCTTCTCTTATCAATACTGCGCATTGATTGCGGCAATGGTTTGGCGGAAATCGATAAAGCGACCACAGCGCTCTACTGCGCGCCTGAAATAACATCATCAGCCGGTTTGCGGATTTCGGGGCCAAACTTTTGAACCCACAGATAGTTTGTCGCAGCATCCAACCGGATCTCACACTCAGCCGAAATCACTCAAATCGCGACATGAATGCGGGTAACGGCACTACTAACAAGATCATATCATTGGGAAGACAGTGCTGTTTGAATAGATCGCAGCGCGGCATGGCCACCCCCTAATTCAATTGACGAAACTGTCGCAGCAATCCCACGCTAATTCAGCAGAGCTTTTAGTCGTCCGCATGGGGTTTGATCGTGGATGGCAGCAGGTCACAAGGAATAGGTTACAGGGCGACAGGCAGCCGTTCAGTCATGCGAAGTCCGTCTCGATATGGAACTCCAGGTCCTATTTTTCGACCACATTATCGGTAATCTGCTCGTTCCCGTCTTGGATGGGCGAATGGCGTGCCGGGGCTGTTGACCGAATCGGAAAAACACTCAGGGTCGGGTTAACACTTTATCAATAGAGGTATTTAGAAATGGCGATCCCAATCGATTGGCTTGACGATTTTCTCGTGGATGCGGGCTCGACGCAGGCGGGTTTTCAGACAACTCCGAAGATACTCGGCCTTGCGAATGGTGGCTTCGTCGTAGCCTGGTTGGAAAACGGGTCTGATGTCATCGGTACAAGCACCGGCAGTGATGTACTGGCCAAGATATACGATGCTGAGGGAAACCTTCTCGAGGGCCCCTTTCAGCTGAATTCATTCGCAAATTCAGATGATGAGCGCAGCTTCGACCTTGCCGCCACGCACGACGGCTTTGCGATGATACTGATCGATGATGAGATTGCCGACTCAGACAGTACCAAAGTGGTTTTCGAGCGGTACGATTTCGATGGTGACCGCGTGCCGGGATTGGGCGGCGCGGCCACTCTGGCGGATGGAAACTCCGAAACCGGGTTTTTTGACAACCCTACCATCGCGGCAAATCTCATAGCTGGTATTGATGGTTTCTTGGTGGCCTATGAGCGTGGAACGGGCACAGATACCGATATTCTTGCTCAGGTGATCGACGAAACCGGCGCGCCCTCGTCTCAGTTCGACGCCGCGCAGAACAGTAGTGATTATGACCGGCTGGGGGAGATTAGTATCCTGAGCGATGGCAATTTCGTTACTGTCTACGAAGAAGATGACTCAGGCATAAACAGCCTGGAGTTCTCCATCCGAGGCCCGGATGGTTCCACGATTGGCCCCACTGCGTTTGCGCTCGCGCAGGAAGGAAACGATCCAAGTGTTGCCGCACTTGAAGGCGGTGGCTTCGTCGCGGTCTACGAGCTGGCTGGGGACATCCTGTTCCGCACCTTCGACAATGCGGGCACTCCCCGGGACAGTGGCACGGTTTTCTCCAGCTCTGATCGTCTGGACAATGCTGTTGTCGCTGGGTTGCCTGACGGCAGTTTTACAGTGGCCTGGAACAACGACAGCAAAGGTGATCTTTTTGTGCGCAGCTTGAACGCGGACGGTTCGCGAGACGGGCCCGCCCGACGGGTGGGCGAAAACCGACCGACCGAGATCGACATCAGCGCCACAGGGGATGGCCGCATCCTTTTGGCATGGCAAGCGCAAAGCGGAGAAATCTTCTCAACGATATTGGACTCGCGGGACCGGACAATCGATCCTGGTGATTTCGCTGTGGAAAGACCACATGTGCTGACCTCGAATGTCATCACGACGGGTCCAAGCAGCACGACCGTTCTGGCAGGCTCCAAAGGAGATACTGTGCTCGGCCAGGGGGGCAATGACGATATCTTTTCATCGGGCAGTGGCCGCTATTTCGGGGGCGCGGGGGATGACGATATCTACACGGCTGATCTGACAGGTGATGTGGATGTCGAAGTGCTGGACGGGGGCGCGGATCAGGACCGGTTGAACACAACTGCATTCTCGGGCGATCTGAGCATTGATCTGGTCACGGGCGAAGTCGGCTATAACGGGGCACCCGCCGCTGGTGTGAAGTCCTATGTCAATTTCGAGCGTGCCACGACCGGGGAAGGCGATGACACGGTCATCGGAACGGATGGCGATAACATCATATCCACTGGCGGTGGGAACGATACGATCTTCACCGGGGATGGCGATGACTCCGTTTTTGCCGGGGACGGTGATGACGTGATCGATGCGACCTGGACCAGCGGTGCCAACAGGATCTCTGCCGGGGCAGGCGATGATGTGATTTTCTCTTCAGGAGAGGGATCCATGTTCGGCCAGGGCGGGGATGATACAATTTTTGTTGGCCGCGGGCCAAGCGCGGTACTAGACGGCGGCACGGGCACAGATACGCTTAACACTACGGCCCTGAACGGCAGCTTTAGCATCAATCTGGCGACCGGGCGCAGCAGTTTTGCCGATAAAACCTTCCTTAATTTCGAGAACATCGTAACCGGGAACGGCGATTACACGTTGAACGGCACGTTCGGCGACAATGTAATCACGACCGGTTCCGGCAAGGATCGCATCCTGAGTCTGACGGGGGACGATATCGTCAACGCCGGCGCTGGCACGGATGTCATCTTTGGCGGGGATGGCAGTGATATGCTGAACGGGGAGGACGGCAATGATCAAATCTTTGGAGAGGCGGGTGATGACACTCTTGAAGGTGGCGCGGGAGATGACCTGATCTCTGCAGGTGATGGCGAAGACGTTCTCAACGGGGGCGACGGGAACGATATTCTGGAAGGCGGCGCAGATGCTGACAGGCTGTTCGGGGGCGACGGAGATGACATTCTGCGCGCCGGTTCGGGCTACGATCAAGTCGATGCGGGTGATGGGAACGACATCGTTTTCGGCGGCAGCGAGGATGATTTCATCGGGGGCGGTTTGGGCGATGATTTCATTTACGGGGGATCGGGTGACGATCTGCTGAATGGCCGCGAAGGTGACGATACTCTTGTGGGCATGAGCGGCTCTGACACGCTGAATGGCGGAGTGGGCAACGACATCCTGCGCGGTGGCGAGGGGAGCGACTTTCTGACGGGTAATGAAGGCGATGATCTGATGTTTGGCGGTACAGGGGACGATATCCTTTATGCCGGCGATGGCGACGACACGCTGGTCGGTGAAGACGGGGATGACAGCTTCCGCGGTGGTGATGGCGAGGATATCCTGCAAGGGGGAACGGGGAACGACTTCCTTGAGGGGGGGGATGGAAATGACATCCTCGCGGGGGATAATGGTCATGATTTTCTGGTTGGTGGGCTTGGCGCGGATACGATGAGCGGGCGCCAGGGCGATGACACCTTCCTTTTCTTTGATACCGAGGAGTCGACGCGACTTGCATCTGATGTGATCATGGGGGTCGAACGCGCAGGGCTGGAGGGCGGTGATATCATCGATCTGGGAAACATCGACGCGGATACGACACAAAGCGGGGGTCAGGCTTTCACCTTCCTGGGGGCGGTTACCAATGACATCGGATTGAACTTTGGCGCCGGTGGCCTGTGGCTCAAAGACTTCGGCAATCAGACCCGGTTGTTCGGCAATACCGATGATGACGATCAGATCGAGTTTGTTGTGCGGATCAATGATGGCGGTTCAATATCTGCGGTCGACTACATTGCTGGTGACTTTATCCTTTAGCGGCTTGGGGACCACAGGTGTTTTTCAGGACCTTGCAACTCCAATGGGTCACCTTGCGGACCTCGGGCATGAAACGGTTTTCATGATGTAGTACCAGCCGCTGGTCATGTTCGAGGGCCTTGATGAAATGAGCGACCTGCGCCAATTTTGCATACCTATGGCCGATGAAAGATGGACGACCCACGCGCACTATACCGGACAGCGGGGGATCAAGCGCGTTGCGCCGGCTCGTGACTTCAGTGATATCGCGCTGCCGTACCGTGTTCCCCAGCGGACTGTTGGAGCGAGCAGTCCGGATTGGCAGGGATGAGACTGTTGCATAAACTCGTGAGAAGCTCATTTTGAGCAGAGCGGGGGCAAAGGCTTATAGACAACAGCCGTTTGAACGTCACCGTTTTCCGTCATTAATCACCTTGTGCGTTGTGCGCATGTATCTGCGGTATCGGCTTTCCAATAAAGATGTGGTCGACCTCATGGACGATCGTGGCGTCGACGTTAATCGCTCAACAGTGCTCCGCTGCGTTCAGAAATTTGGCCAGGAACCGGCAAGGCGAACGGAACGGTATCTCCGCCGTACAAGTTAAAATTGGCACGTTCCTTTTCGGCAGATCAATGCGTGATCGCCTGTCGGGCGGGGGACGAAACCAGTATCAGCGTTGGCGGAGAGTGGCGACACCTAGAGCGAGCCATCTATGCAAAAGGCCAGTTGGTCGATTTTAGACTGACTGTGAGGCGTGATACAAAGGCTACCAACGCCTTTCTGAACAAGGACATTAAACTCGCGCGACTACATGGACCGATTTCGTTCTGCACCGCCTTTCGTGATATCGGCAAAGCTTCAGATCGTTCAGGGCTGCAAAAGCGACATTGTAAGGCATGGAGACTATCAGATTGGCCTGCTCGCCATTGAGTTCGCTAATTCATGTTAGCTCGGTTCAGGTTTTGGTCCTCTTTTGACCGGTTGACACATTCTGCTGGTGTCAGGCCAGCGCGACTGGAATTCGGGCGGTGGTGGTTAGAGGCGCTGCACCAGGCAACGGTCAGATGACGGGCATGCTGCGCCCAATTAAGCGAGAGTTTCATCGGTCCCATGGTCGATACAGGCGTCGAAGCCCATGGTGTCTACGATACAGAGCTTCCGTTGAAAACAAGGTGGATCATGAATTAACAATCGTCCTGGATCAGTCAGATCTGGCGAGGCACATGGTGCTGACCACTTTAGCGCCAGTGGCATCTGAATCGCCGGAGATGTGCTGTTTGGCGTCGCGCGCAAGCCCAGAGTTTTTGCTGGCCAGACCAAAAAAAATGTCCAAGACTAATCCGTATGAACAGAACCTGGTTGGCAGCATTCTTGATTGTCTGTGCGGCATCGTCCGTCGCAACGAGCGACACTTCGGCTACTGGTGCTGGAGAGAGCGAATGGGTCATGTACGCCCAAGAAGCGAACGGTGACGTCTATTTTTTCGATCCGTCACGCGTGGAAAGGACCAACACGTTACGTCACGTTTGGAATGGCGTCCGGTACAAAACGTCCGTCATGGGCGCATCCAGTTTTCTTAGCCTGTTGGAAATCGACTGTTCCGAGTGGACGGAGAAAGTATTGCAGAGTACTTTTTTCACAGACAAAGACTGGCAAAAAGCCGCCATGAAGACGGATACGACAGAAAAACCGAAGAACCCTATCGCGGGTGGATCTACGACGGAACGCCTGAGCAGAATACTGTGCGATTGATAGACTGATTGGTCGCCGGGAGTTTTAACAGTCCGAACAAAAAATGCCCGCGTTACCTTGGTACCGCGGGCACGTCGTTCGAGAGGTTAACCTCTGGCTTTCAGACTTACCTCATGCTTTCCGCTGAAACTTGGTAAATCTCACCGGCATCTGTTGTAACGTATAGCGCGTTATCCGGCCCCATGACCAAGCCACGGAATCGCTTCGAAAATTCGAGAGGCATGCGCGTGATACCATTGATACCCAAACCATCAGGAGTGAGGCTGATCAAGTCGATCCGTGAGCCGGCTGGCGTTCCACCAAAACCGATACCCATGATGCCGACCGCCAAACGGCCTTCGTAGATGCCCCAATTGCTGCCCTTGAGGAATGCGGCAGAGCCAGTTCCTTGCGAGAAGCCATTGTTGTTCCAACTTGCCGGCATCAAATCGTCAAAGCGTGTGTCGCTCATTGGAGTGTATGCAGCACGTATCGCCGGATCCACACCGTCCATCTGATTTGGCTCATAACCGCAGTACTGATCCGGGCATTCGCCTCGACCGGCAATTTTTTCCGCGGGGTCCCATCCGGCATTGCCACCATTTACAAGAGCGGTGATTTCATCGTTGTGCCAAGGACCATGTTCAGCTGTGAATGCCTTACCGTCGCTGGGGCGGAAATCGATGCCTTGGACATTTCTGTGTCCGTAGGTGTAAATGCGCTTGTCAAAGCCCTCGGGCGGATTGTTGTCCGGGTGTGCGTTCCCGTCCATATCGATCCGCAGCACTTTACCACACAGAAGGTTTCCATCCTGGGGACAGATCCCACGGTGACGATCCCCTCCGGCGACCCAGAGATAACCGCCAGGCCCGACGCGGATACGCCCACCGTTATGCGCGCCAGGTCCACCAAACGGCTGATCGGATTCAAATGGCTTATACTGAATGTCCGTCACGATATCAGACCGATCCGTGAGACTCATGAGATCGTCGCTGACCTTAAACGTCATGACGATGTTACCGTCGCATTTCTCAAAATTGGTCTTGCAGCCATCGCCGTGATACTTGGTTGACGACGAATAGACGGCAATGGTCCGGTTTTGCGCGAATTGCCGATCTGCGACCACGCCAAGCATACCGGCTTGTCCCTCGCAGAAAAGGTCATCGCCGCTATCGCTGTAGCCCGTGCTGTCCTTCATTCCATACAATGCATGTACGGTTCCATCAGGAGTTCTTACCGAAAGGCCTTTGCATTTTTCGGTGAAGAACATTGTGCCATCTGGCAAAAATGCCATGTCCCAAGGGTTTTCGAGCCCTGAGAGCACAACGGATGATGAGATCATGGGCACGTCCATACCTTGGTGACCATCGGCTTGAGCAGCCAACGGCAGTCCAAGGATCAAGGCACCGGCCATGACTCTCGAAAAGATCCTACTTGTTATTGTTTTCATGTCTTACTCCCAATTTAGTTATTGAACTTCGTATGTTGCGTCCTCCAAATACGCGGCTAGATTTTCGATTTCCTCATCGGTCAATGGCTTGGCCATCATGATCATCAGAGCTGAGTTCGGGCCTTGCTTTATGCCTTCTCTGTAAGCTCTCAGTTTTTCCATCGTAAATGAAACTTCATTGCCAGAAATCTTTGGATAACTGGCAGCGCCTTTTCCGGCTTGCCCATGGCAAGAAACGCAAGATTCTTTGTATCGGATTTCGCCTAATTCCTTGTCGGCGCCGAATCCGTAATCAGGAAAAGTCAAAACCAGAAAAAGAACTATGACCTTGGAAAATCTATACAAAGCGCTCTCCTCAATTCAATGCAATCACGCTACAGGAACCGTTGTACAATTTCCATCGACACAAAAGTGGGTGTTGAGGGATCAAGCAAACGACGCCGCCTATGCCTCTCAAATCTTTCAATAAATTGGGCACAACTCTGTCTTTATTGGGCCTCAGTGGGCAACAGAAATTGAAGTCAGCCCGAGGTCCGGCCAGCAAACAAAGCCAGTTATTTAACTCTGACCGTCCCCCAATGTAGACACCAAAAATGGCGAGGGTGGGTGTTGAATGTCACGTAAAACTGACCCGGCAGAGGTCGGAATTGTTCCTGAAAAAGGCCCACATGCGACCTTGCACCAAACCGGAAGTGTCGGGGCAATTGGATTGCCAAGGATGGGCTTTTTGAGAGTTTTCGAAGATGGTTACAGAGGGATAAGACGCCTGTTCGCGAGATTTCACGGCAGGCTGGGCTGTCTCGCTACACACCAACTGGAAGAACCTGCGGGCTGAAATCGCCGAGCCCAACTTCAGTACGCCGACGCGGCAAAGCAAGCGAGATCCATGTGCGGAAAAACGGGCTCTTTGCTGGGGCGGACACCGGCGTGGTGATCTTGGTGTCAATCGGCATTCAGCTTTAAGACGAAGTCAGTTCATTTCCGATGCAGCACCTGATTTGAGAATTCAATCATTGCCATTTTCAGATTAGTTATATCGGGCTCGCAAGCCGGGTAATCACTTGGTCCCTTGCTTCGATGAGCCGGTTTCTGTTGTGTCTGAAGGTGTGCGCCAAAGACATTTCTGGACCAGCCCGCTCGACGATAGCGGCGTCGATCAGAAGCATCGGTCGGATGTGCAGCCGGAGGATCGGCCTTTTGGGCAAGGCTGTGAATGACGTTGTCGAGATCGGGGATTAGGGCACCGAAAATTCTGTAACGCAGGCTCCGTTGGAGTTGTGTGGCCAGTTGAAACAGTTGGCATCAGTTGCTTTGCTTATGCTGCTGGCTTGTGCAGATTTGCACCAAAATCGATCTCGTTCAGCACGCTCGGTTTGTTACGTGCGACGTGGCGAATTTTGTTTGCTCTGTGGGCCTTGATGGTTTGCAGTGTGTTCTTGCACGCTATGAGCTTCAGACAATCGCGTTTCGGTCGTGGAGGCTGATTCAGCGCGGCGTGATCGACCTCTATCCTCTTGTTGAGATGCTTTCGGTCGACGGGTCGGATTCAATCGTCGGGCCCGTTTCCAACGTTCATTTCTTCAATCCCCTTTGCACGGCTATGGGCATTGCCAGTGCCCCTGTAACCTGCGTCATGAGCGATTATGACTGTAGGTCCACTGGCCGATCTCTGCTTGAATCTCTTACACCCATCTGACCGGCAAGGCATGTTTCAAAAATCTGAAAGGCGGCCAAAAGATCGCGCACGTCGCGGTTATCTTCGGTATCCGCGTGCGGCCAGCGGCATCACAGCCTTCGGAAAGCTGTGCTCTTAGAACATACTTTGACGGGACACAGCATTTTCCTGCTAATCAAATATCCCAATCTCACGACATCGCAGGCTTAATGAAACAGGGGTCCTATGATGCGCGAACCTGATTTGTTCGCAGTTCGACCCTCAATTCCAGTATTCCGAATATGCGTGGTCCGACAATCCATATCGCTGACCAAAAGCTCTTGGAGCATTGCAAAATGCGACAACCAGGTGGTCCACTTTAACGGATTGAAGGGCCGCGACAGTATCCCTTACGGCTGCACGCGGGCTGCGATCGTAGTCTGCCACCAGGACATGGGCGTTAAGGTGTATTGCAATTTTAGGTGCGTCGGGCAGGACCAAGACAGGTGGCGTGTCAAACAGGACAACGTCATAGCGTTCCCGCAAATATGAAATAAGCCGCCCAAACCGATCAGATTCCAGCAGATCAGCCGGATTGGTATCCGATTGACCACTGGGCAGCAAATCAAAACCCATCTCCTCAAGCGATACGATTGCGTTCGTCGGATCAAGGTCGTCAACGATCACTTCCTGCAAACCCGGCTGGCCCGCCTTGATACCAAGGTTTTTTGACAGAGTTCCGGCGCGCATGTCCCCGTCCACAACGATCACACGCCGGTCAATCATTGTGAAGCTTTGGGCAAGCCCGCGAGTCACAGTAGATTTGCCTTCGGTTGGCAGGGATGAAAAAATGCCCGCGACCAACGATCCCTGTCCAGCCTGAGAACTGGACATCAGCTGGTGCCGCAAAGAGCGGACACCCTCTTTGAAAGGGGCCATCTTGCGTTTGGAAGAGCCAAAATTCAAAAATTTGTTCTGGTTTAGCAAACCATTGTGGGCTGGTGGCAGCTGTACGACGCACTCTGATCCGGTGATCTCGATCAATTCGGATACTTTTCGAACGCGATCATTGGCAGCTTCGCGCAGCAAGACGTAGGCAATGCCAAAAAACAATCCGAGTACGCCCGCAATGGCGACCATCCGACGGCGGCCCTGCGCATCGGTGCGCAAGGGGGCTTCTGCCCGTGCAAGGATCTGCGCGCCGGCATCCCGCAGACCGGTTTGAATGGACAGTTCTTTCAGGCGGCCAAGCGAGGACTCGTAAACCTGCGATGTGGTTCCGACCTCAACTTCCAACTGTCGCAATCCAACGGTGAAGGCGTTGACCTCAGCGATGCGCGCTTCGATGGCCGTTCTGCCATCTTCAAGCGCATCGCGAAGCCGGACCAATCGCGCCCGCTCAACCTGCAATGCAGCTTCTATCGCCTGTACATCCTGCTCCAGCGCAGCCGCGTTTACAGGACGGCCCAGTGTCGATTGCTGTATGCGCAAGAGCGTTTCATTTCGGTTTATCTCTTCTCGCAGCAGTGCAATGCCGCCATCCCCAACGGCGCCCAGTTCACCAATCGCGGCCTCGACTACGACAAGTGCGTTTTCCGTCGCTGCCAGTCGAGATCGGATATCTACCGCCTCTCCCATCAAAGCATCAGCGGATTCCACCACACTGCTCTGCGCGCCGCCGCGAAAATTCTGCAAGCGTTGCTGATCGACTTCAAGTTGCAGCCGCAACTCATTTACTCTGGTTTCCAGAGCATCTGCCGCCCGCTCGGTTTCCTCCTGACCGCGCCTGACTTGGTATTCAAGGTATGAGTCCACATAAGCATTTGCGATAGCTGCAGATTTACCTGGCCCGGTCGTGGTTGCTCGTATCACAATTGCATTGCTGCCCGGCAGAATACTGACCCGCGTGATGGCCGCCAGCCAGTCAAGGGCGAGCTGCCGGACGACATTGTCGGGGTAAAATTCTGCCGGATCGGTCCCCTCAGGCAAGGAAAGATTCGGATTGATCTCCGGGTCAGAGGTCAGGTCCACCCGGTCAATTACCTGCAAAGCGAGACTGCGGGATCCAAGAATGGTCAGCGCATTGGTGATCGCACCCTGACTGACTTCAGTGCCGCCCGCGCTGTCAAACTCGACGATCTCAAGATTGCCGCGGGTCAGGAGCATTTGCGCCTCAGCCGTATAGATATCATCCGAGCGGAATACCAAAAGCGCTGTCAGGAATGCCAACGCAAAGGTTGGCACGAGAATGCGCTTCTTGTTGCGCCATAGCAGTTGCCAAAGCGCAACGATCCCGACCGGCGAGTCGTCTTGGTTCGGTTCGGCGGCAAAAGTATCTCGGGGCGTGTAGTTCATGTGGCCTGCTCATTCTGCGATGTGTTGCCAACAAAATCGTTCGTCCCTGCCGGGGAGCACCACGCTCACGGACAAACCCTCTCTGGCATGCCTTGTAATAGGGCTGTTCATGAGTGCATGAAAGGGTTAATCGCGCAACAGAGCGTTTGCCGGACACTGATACCAGCAAAGACATACAAGCGCACAGGATATCGGCAGAACGGCATTCTTGAATGCAGATTGCATCAAGTTCGCTTGCGCGTCACTGGGTTAACACTGTAAATCAACTGCGAATGGCGTCTTACGTCTCGACGAACAGGTGACATACCGATGATGCTCCCGAACTACTTTTATGGCGGCCCACCCAAGGCGGGTTCTTCGTGGATTTACAGCTTGCTGAGCGCTCATCCCGAGGTTTTCGTGCCGGAAGGGAAATACGTTCAGTTCTTTACGGATTTTTATGATCGTGGCATTGATTGGTATGCGCAAAACTATGCCGATGCCCAAGCTGGCCAAACCGCACGCTGTGATTTGACAACAGACTATCTGTTTGTGCCTGAAGCTGCGGAACGGCTGGCGCAGCTTATCCCGGACGCGCGGATTTTCTTTTCGCTGCGCAACCCCGCAGAACGCGACTGGTCGGCCTATCAACATCTGTTGCGCACCGGTCAGGCGCACGGTCCGCTTGAAAAGGAAGCGGATAGCGCACATCGGCTTTTATCCACATGCAGCGCATATTCAGATGCAATTGAGCGCGCCTGGCGTCTTTTTGGCAAGGAAAATACCCATATCCTCTGGTTTGACGACATTCGTGCGGAACCTCAGGCGGCGGCGAACTCGCTCTTTGAGTTCTTGCGTGTTTCACAGCGTGACATATCCGAAGCCGACGAGGGGGCAAAGAATGTGGCACGTGCCGCACGCAATACGCATCTGAACGGGATGCTCAAACAAGGTGCCATCGCTTTGCGCGCCGCAGGATTGAGCAACGTGCTTGGCAAACTCAAAGCGAACCCGCTGGTCGACAAGGTTCTTTTCAGCGCCGACCGCGTGCCAAAACTGCGTGATACGCCAGAGGCATGGGATTTCCTATCCGACCGTCATGCTGCAGAACTTGACCGGCTGGAATCGCTTCTGGACCGTGATCTTTCCGCGTGGCGGGCGCGCCCGTGACACACGCCGTGCAGACGGTCAGCGCAACAGACGCCGCCGGGGAAACAAGTTGGCGGATCTATGTTTTGGCCATCATGCTCAGCTTTTTTGTCGTTGTTGAGCCTGCACCCACCGATCTGGTTTTCATAATCGCCCTTGGCGTCTTTTGTTTTTCACGGCCTGTCAAAACAGCTTTCCTCAGCGGAGCAGCTCTGATCGGGGTATTCCTTTACCTTGTATTTTCGGTCTTATCGCTCGTTTTTGTGCAATATGTTCCGATATTTGCGGTGCGTGCCGTTGCGATTGAATTCTACATGATCGCGCTGTTCGTCATGACCGCATATTTCATGAAAACTCGGGGTGACCAGGCTTTCGCCACTGTATTGGCAGCGCTGACAATTGGAGGCGTGCTCGCCTCTTTTGTAGCCATAGCTGCACTGCTCGACCTCATCCCCAACAGCGATATCCTGTTTCGCGGCGATGGCGCGCGTTACCGGGTCAAAGCCACATTCAAGGACCCCAACGTATTTGGCCCCTTTATCGTGCCAAGCCTGTTGTTCGTCACGTGGGTGGTCGTCGAATCTGCGCGTTTCCGCTTGATTGCGCTCGGGGCTATGGGCCTGTTGCTCATCTCTCTGCTGTCTACCTATTCGCGTGGCGCCTGGGTTCACGCGTTTATCTCACTGTCTTTCTTCAGCCTCGCGCTGCTCATTTATCGGCCAACTGCGCGTCCAACGTTGACTGCCATCGTCTGGGTCATCATCTTGATTTGCGGGACAGTTCTGTTTTTCCTCGATCAGATCACCGCGCGGCTGACCGACTCTTTTCTGGCGCAGCGCCTTTCGCTGCAAAGCTATGATACATCGCGGTTTGGCTATGTCGCTGACGCGGCGCGACAAATCTGGGAACACCCGCTTGGGATCGGCCCTTTTCAAGCGCGCTACGTCTATGGGTATTTGCCGCATAATACCTTTGTGGCTTTCGCGATGCACAACGGTATCTTTGCGTGTCTCGGATTGATCCTAATCTATGGGTCCGCATCAATCCGCTGTATGGCAAAAATCATTGCGCAACGTCCTGGATGGACAAAATACGCACTGGTTTTCTCGATTCTTCTGGGGCTTCTTGTTTTGATGCAGGTTGTGGGCGCAATTCACTGGCGCCACCTCTATCTGGTTTGTGGGATGGCTTTTGGCACCTATACAACGGATCGCCTGCTGCCAGATCACATCGGCTGGTCAAAACGTAAACGGGCCCGCGCGCGCAAGAACTGGCAGCCCGCTCAATGACCCTGGTTAGGAACTGCCTGAAATGAAACGCCTTTTGCTTGGCAGCGTCTTGTCTGCCGGCCTCAAAGTGGTCAGCGCAGGACTGACCTTCCTTATGTTCATGTTTCTCGCGCGCGTGCTGGGCGCCGTAGAATACGGTCTTTTTGCATCCATGTTTGCGCTTGGCACAATTGGTGCGATCACCTCTTTGTTTGGACAACACACGCTCAGCATCAAAACTCTGTCTGCCTTGAGTGACGGACCGGAGGCCGCGGCCGACCGACGCTATGCCATGCGCCAAAGTTACCGGGTGGCTCTGTCTGGTGTCGTGGTGGTTGTAGCGGTCCTTTTAGGTGCCGGATTGATCGCGGGTTGGCTTGGGACCGACGTCGACATGCGCTACGTCTTTGGAGCCTGTGCGCTGGTTTTGCCTTTTGCGTTGGCAGAACTTGTGTCGCATCAGTATCGCGCTTTCGGAGCGATTTTCTGGGCGCTCGCCCCACGTGACGTGATTTGGCGCGGAGCAATCGTACTGGCCTGTCTGGCGGCGGCAAGCATACCATTCTTCTTTACCGATGCGCTGACTGCCATGGCCGCCATATCGGCGACCTTGATGGCAATTGTCGCGATACAGGCGATCTCCATGATTGCCATCCATCGAGACAGATTTGCGGCGCCCGCAGGGTCCCATTCAACGATCACCATGCCTTGGAAAGTTTCAGCCTGGATGTGGTTGGCCTCGCTCGGCACCATGGGCGCGAGTCTGAACTTGTCTGCGGCGGCCCTTTTCTTGCCACCCGATCAAATCGGTGCCTATTTTGCCGCCCAAAAGACATCTCAGCTTTTGCAACTCCCCATCATGGCGATCAACATCGCCGCGACCCCCGTGTTTGCGCGGTTGCACAGCCAAAACGACATCGATGGTCTGCGTAACGTCGGCCGCAAATTGGCGATGCTCATTGCAGCGCCTCTCGCGCTCGGAGCGGCAGTGATCATCTTTTTCGCACCGCAACTCTTGGCGCTGTTTGATCCTGCGTTTGCGTCGGCGGCATTGGCTCTGACGCTTCTGGCGGGCAGCTATCTGCTGATCGGATTAGGCGGACCGACACGACAACTCATGCTAATGAGCAACGGGGAACAGCAGGTCGTGCGTCTGACCTTGATTTCCGAAATCGCAGGTCTGGCGCTGATTCCCATTCTGGTGCCAATGTTCGGAATATTGGGCGCGGCAATTGCCGCCTGTGTGGCGCGGGTGTTGTTCACGGTTATGACGGTGTTTTGGTGTCGCAGAAACCTAGGTGTGGATACATCTGTTTTGTCGCTTTTGCCTGGCGTTTCGATGTCAAGATAAGGCGTTTCAGCGCATCGAGTACCCATAGCGGCCTGCGACCGGACCACAGATCATGGCGGCAAGTTTGCGATCCATGCGAGTAACGGCGTCGCTCCACGAAGTGTCAGGCTTCAAACGGACCTCGCCCAGATCAAACCGGGAAGGGTTACCGCTGATGGAATGTTGCGCATGCACGATTGCGGCGCGACCATCACCCGCCAGCGTGTCCTCTGGCGCTGGTTCGAAAAGCGCGCCGGCCCCGGATAGGAGTGCAGCGTGCCAATTGTCTGCAAAATCCTCGTAACGCACCTGAAAATAGCGATCCGGCGCAAGTTGCTCGAAACGTTCACAACGCGAATTCACGACGGCCCATTGCAACAGCGACCGGATCGAGGAATAGCGCGGGAACAGCTGATCATCAGAGCTGTCGCCGCGTTGCTTGGTCTTTTTCCACGAATAGAGAACTGCGCGCGGATCGCGCACCAGATGCAAAAACGCGACATCAAAAGGACGATCAGGATGCAACAGGTTGAGCGCGTAAAACGGGCTTTTTGAGGCATCTACCAGAACGCGGCTGTGGCTCTTCTCGAAAGCGGCTGAATAGAGCTCCATCAGCAGATCGAGATCGGCATGATTACGCTCAAAATAGGCGGCCCGTGACCGTGCATTGTGCAGGGCCGGGATCTGACTGCGCCGTGCGCCGCTGCCAATGAATTTTGTCAGAGCACGCGCGCGCTCTGGGTTCACATCGCCCAAACGCCCCGAACCCAGTTCAATACCAGGCCAGAAGTCACATTCGGAAAAGGGCTCTCCGCAACCGCAAATGCCGTTTTCCAATACCCCACGATCCCACAAATAGCGCACTTCGCCGAGTGACGCACTGCCAGGCATGGAACCCAGAATATTGGCAAGTATCGAACTGCCGCTACGACCCCAGCCCAATATATACACCAAAAGTGGACGTGGCGATTGTTTGAAGGCAAGAGAGGCGGTCGTGACCATGGGCGCTCCAAGTGACAACCGGAGAGTTTTGGCGGGCGGAATTCGCGATCCATTCAGGATCCCTTGAGGTCCGAGCGCCCTGTCCGGCGAATTACCCGATAGCTGTGCTGGAGGTCGTGCACCGGGTCAAGCCCTTCTCCAGAATTCAACGGCAGTATTTGACCGGTTGCCGCCAAATCGAGCGTATTATGATACAAAGCGGGAGTGACCTATTTCGACGGGCGGCTGTCTCTGGACAAAACTCGTGAAACCGGGTCAGTGTCTGCGCACGAAGCAAGAGGAAAATTTACGTATGGCGATCGGGTGTTTTGCAAATTTCCAAATAAGGTTTGCGCGAGGTTTTCGGCAAATGCTTGGGTCGATTATGACTCTCGCATTCATTGCCACCTCCGGGCATGCTCTGGCAGAGCCTTACCGGCTATCGCCGGGTGACCGTATTTTGGTGCAGATCATTGTTTTGAACAATCAATCCTACGTCGGAACCGTCGATACGGCTGGTGAAATTCGGCTGCCTTATCTAGGAACCCACAAAGCCGTAAACAAAACACTCGACGAACTGGCACAAGAGATCTCTCTTTCAGTTGCGGGCCGTCAAATACAGTCCGTCCGCGATGGGATCACTTCGGTAATCGTACTGGATGAGGAAGATATTTTCCTGGATATCGAAACCTACCGACCAATCACCGTCGTCGGAGCCGTCGCAGCGCCGGGCCGCGTTCCCTTTGAACCTGGTTTGAACGCACGAGCCGCCATCGGCTCCGCTGGGGGATCGGCCGTCGCCGGACAAACCGAGCGTGTGGACCAACTTGCGAATTTTCGAACCCGACAGGCGGAGTTGCGTGAAACAGAAGCCTGGCTGGCCTCCGAACTCTGGCGAATCGAAATATTGCTCTCTGGTGCGCCAAGCGACTCACCCATTGATGGCGAGTTCCAGATCATCGCTGATCGCCTTGATAGCGGGGACATTGAAGTGTTGAGGCAACTCGTTGAGGGCGCGCGTACTGGATTGGAACGCGAACGCGAAGACAATACCGCGCGCATTGCACTCTCCGAAAAGCGGGTCCTGTTCCTCGAAACTGCGCTTGAGCAGTTCGTCACCGCTTCTGAGATCGAAGAAGAGCGGTTACAGGACATTCTTCAGCTATCGGACCGTGGTCTTGTCACCGCAAATGCGCTCGACAATGCCCGCGAAGGTGCGTTGAATGCATCTTCCCGGCTTCTGACGACGCAGGCTGATCTGGCGGCCGCTGAGCGGGAACTGCAGTCGCTGATCATAGAAAAACAAAGCTTGGACGAAGACTTCGTACAGACACTTAGGGACGAGAGAGCACGATTCGAGCGAGATTATGATGAAGCCCGGGCACGGCTGAGCAGTCTCAACAGGGAACTGGCCCTTGGCGCGGTGAGCAACACCGAAGACGTGTCGATGGACATTCGGATCATCCTGCACCGCCAGAACGGAGACGAAGAGACCAGCACTGAAGTAGCGCCAAGCGAACTTCTCAAACCCGGTGATGTTCTCGAGTTGCTGTTAAGTTACAACTGATACGTCGTGAAATCCTAATCCCAATAGGGGCACGGCGCAGAGCGTCGTTGTTGTCCGTTAAAGCACCAATACCGTTCCAAAAATCGCCACCAGAAGACAAAATCATGCTGACCTCTACCTTGGCTTCTTTGATCAAACTAACGGTACAGCCCGGTCGAATGACGGCATGGGTTCAAGCACAGCCAATGGTATCCTCTTCAACCTGACTGATGCAGCTTTCATCAGGATGGCGATAAACCGCCATGCCAAACTCGGCCAAATCAACAACATGAAGGTTGATGACGCGAATGCCGTGCAGATTGGGGTGCAGCGGGTCATGATCAGCCTCCCGTATCGAGAAAAACCCGTCGCGAATGCCAAAGACCGCATTGCACTGAGTGACACTGTCCACAAGAATCCCGTCGCCAGAATGAACAGAATTGCCGTTGCGCGCGAAAACATGAGCTAAGTTGTCATGACGCATCGTTGCCGTCATGGACCGCGGCATCGATTCCTTGCTAACACGAAGCGAAGATTTAGGTGCTGCGGATCACAAACCCATTCGCGCGACAGAGCAAAAAGACTTCGTGATCTTTTTTTGGTGTGTTTGTCTTGGTAGCGTGATTGGCCTGAACCGAAACCTCAAACAGGCGGTATGTGTGGATCTGAGCGGTCAAACGCATGTCGATGTCTGGGGAAAAACTTCCCGTCTTGCGAATACCATTGCGGGAAAACCGTTCTCTAAAGGAGGAGAGGGAAATTCTAAAAGCCTCTCCAGCGCTAACCGGCAAGATTTTGCATAGCAACGCAGGAGAGGGATCTTCACGGGCCTAGCGCAATGAGCTTTAAGCTTGTGAACGCGCATCGAGATCACTTTCCCACCAATCGGCTTTTTCATATCGTGGACGTCGGCACGCGTGGATGACGGGTGTATCCCAGTCGTCCAGACAGCCGCGGTCAACGGTCTGGTTGAGGTTATGTCCAGCATATCAACAAATAGCCGCGCATCGCCAAGGGGTCGCCTCCTCTAGGTAGTTTTCTTCGCAATCGCCTGCCGCACAATGCATGCATGAGAATGGCATATCAATTGCGCGAACACGCAAATACAATGTAACGACCTACAGCGACCACAAGCTCCGAACCTACTCGACAGATATTTCAGCGCGGATGCGCCTAATAAGAAAGGGGCGGGCCCCTTTCGTATCATTGCTGCGCGATACAATGTCGGGCAATGAACATCAGCTATGTTTAGACTCGCGACAGCTGGTGTACTTGGCTGCGATCCTAGACTTTCATTCCGGGCGTGTGATCGGTTCGATGGTAACAAATCGCATGAAGCGGGACTTGCAATGAAAGCGCTGACCATAACCACCGCGTTCAGATCACCACCCGAGAGCCGCGTTCATTGTAAGGCTCGTGGCTACCAATACTGTTCCCACGACCATCAGAAAATCCTGAGCCAGAATGGGTTCAAGGTATTCATGACCGGCAAGAGAAATTATTGTGAAAACACGGCGGTTGAAGCGTTCTTTGATACCATCAAAGCTGAACTGATCTGGCGCAGGTCATCGGAAACACAGCGGCAAGCCGAGATGGCGATCTTCCCCTCTCATCGTTTGCAAGCAAACAGTTGCCGGACGCGGAATACAACAACGTCTTCTACGATCCACGTCCCAAACACTCAGCGCTGGACTGGAAAAGCCCCGTTACGTTCGAACGAAAAGTGGCCTAACCGAGCACATGGGGCGACGCAAAAGCGTGACAGGTCCAACAAGCTCAGAGGACAAGACGGCATTCTTGACTCGCGCGGGTCCCTCTTTGAGGGGAGCCACCACGATTTTGTTCCCAAACCCGCCTTTTCGTTGGCAATTTGCGGCTGGCTAAATGCGCGCGTAAGTGTCCCGCCTCCGAACCGCCGCACCTCAGACGCTAAAAACATGATCCCGCGTCAGTTGTCGGCGATTTTCAGCTTGTTTCGAAGTTCCAGAAAATGTGACGTAATCTCATCGTCATCCATATTCGTCTGGCCAAGGTTATTCAGTCTGTTCACACACCGCAGTCCCGCGCGCTTTTTCCCTTATGTAGAGGATTTCAGCTAAAAAACAAAAACGAAATGGCCTGGAACGGATGACACCCGCCTTTGCAGACGAGTTTCATCGGCAGGTCTTCGGGACGTGCAAAATAAATCGACAGAAACAATCAGCACAATCCATGCGCAATTGTGCATAATCCACTGGATGAATTGCAGCATTTGTACACCTTCGCTCTGGTAGGTTTCGCATGAGGGTCGTATCAATGGGCAACAGGTGCCTGACTGTTCGGCAAAAGCAATTTAACGCAGGATTTTTAAGCAGACGATGGATGCCAGCCTCAATACCGCGGAAATGCGCCTGCATATAGCATTTGCCAAGGTCCGTCTTTGTGACAAAGAAAGAAAGGCAGCCGAAGAATTCGCCCGTCAAATCACGCATTGGGACCGGTTCATCGAAACAGCGGCGCGAAATTTCAGTCTGCCCAACATCAGAATGCACCTGGCTCAGATGGACGAGAAATGTGTGCCACCGCAGGTCCACAAACAGTTGAATGAGGCCGCGAATGCGTCCGCCATACGCAATATGATGCTCATTTCAGCGCAACGTCAGTTCAAGGAAAAATGTGTCGATCCGCTCGGACAGGAAGCGGTATTTTTCAAGGGTATCACTCTGGTGGGGCAATACTATCCGGATCTGGGACTAAGGCCCTGCCGCGATATTGATGTGCTGGTCAGGCCAGACGCGCTGCGCGGGATTGTCTTACAAGCCATCGATTGTGGATATGAATTTGTCGTACCCGGTCAATCTGATCACCCCTTGGTTGAGCCCTCTGAAATTGACGCAGCACTGCATTATCGTAATGATGCCAGCCTTTTGTCACCTGAGGGCATGGCCATTGATCTGCAGGTCAAGCTGGACAAATATTCCGGGATTTTTGCGGATGTGGACGTGATGGCGCAAGCTGTGCCCGTCACTCTGGGAGGCAAAGAGTTTCTGACGATGCCACCCGTGTTTCTTTTCAATTATATCTGTCACCACCACGCCCGGCACGTATGGTCCCGCCTGCATTGGCTCAGCGATCTGGACGCGATGATCACATCTCCCGGTTTTGACGTCGATGCCACTATCGACATGGCCGGTCAACTGAACCAGCGCGGCACTGTCGAAGCCAGCTTTGAAATGCAGCGTCTGATGTCGCCTTGTGCTGACTGGGAACCGGCTCCTGACACCTGGCGGGGCCTGAAGTTTCTTGAATTGAGTCTGCGCAATCTTTCCGGTGATCTGGATCTGGAAAAGAAGATTGGGTTCAGCATGAAGGGCGGTGAATTCATGTTTGACTGGCAGGCTGGCTCCAGCCTGATCCGCCGTGCACGCTGGCAGCATTGGCGCAAGATCTTGCAACCTACCATCCGCCAATATACGCGCTTTCCTCTCCCGCGCGGCCTGCGGTGGCTCTATGTTTTTCCGCGCTTCGTGCATTTGATCGCCCGTACCCGAGACCGGGCCAGTAAAGAAGCCGACTGACCAGAGTTTTCCACCCTTGCGTCTGTACAATGGAGCACCAATCGAGATGTGCGGCATGATCAAACTCTTATGAAGGACTCCGCGATGCTGGATCCCCTAAAAATTGCGCTTGTCCTTGAAACATCGGGCGGCGGATCCGGGCGTCATGTTCTTGATCTGGCGCAGGGGTTGGCGGAACAAGGCCATGCGGTCACGGTGATCTGGTCGCCAGTGCGCGCACAGGAAGATTTTCGCTTGCAGCTCCTGAGTATGAAGCAGGTAGACAACCTACCTATTGCGATGCACAGACCTGTTGGCTTGCATGATTTCAAAAGCCTGCAAGCCCTTGCCACGACGCTGCGCGCGCACGGACCATTTGACGTCCTACATGGTCACAGCTCAAAGGCAGGGGCATTGATCCGCTTGCTGCCCCGCTCCATTCCGGGATCACGGATTTACACACCCCACGCATTTCGCACCATGGACCCGACGATGGGCCGGATGGGCGCGCTGGTCTATGGGACCATTGAACGTGTGCTTGCCCTGCGCGCAGATCACATCATCCCGGTCAGTTCTGCGGAAAAAGCGCATGGTATTGAGCTTGGAATCAAGGCGCAAAAGATGACGACTGTCGTGAATGGCGCAACCTTGCCGCCGGGGGCCGACCGCGTGGCGGCACGCGCCTTCATGGGCTTGGCAGCGGATGATTTCGCCGTGGGTTTCATTGGGCGTCTGGACCCTCAAAAAGCGCCGCTGCGCTTTGTAGAAGCCATTTTGCTAGCAGCCCGGGATGCGCCAAATCTGCGTGGAATGGTCATTGGCGATGGCAACCTGCGGGACGCGGCTGAGGCGAAAAATACGGGCGAAGTGGTCCGGTTTCTGGGATGGCAGGACGGCCCCGCTCTGTTCCCCGGGCTCGACGTCTTTTGCATGACCAGCCACTTTGAGGCGATGCCCTATACCCTGATCGAAGCGCTGCATGCGGGTGTCCCGATTGTAACCACTGCAGTCGGTGGCGTGCAGGAAACAGTACAGGAAGGCGAAAACGGCTTTGTATTACCAACCGATTGCGATCCATCGGCCATTGCCGAGCGATTGACAACCCTGGCGGCAAACCCGGACCTGCGCCAGGCGTTCAGCGCACGTGCGCAACTCCTTGCACGCGAACGGACGATCGAGAATATGGTCAGAGAAACGTTGGCCGTATATGAAGCGTCACGCTGAGTGCGTTAAAGATCGCGCGCCATCGCGCGATCTTCTTCCGTTCAAAATCGCCGGGGACTAAGGCTCCGTATGCGCTCCTGCGGTGCGTGTAACACCGCGCGGATGACCGTTGAAATCTGCTTCAAACGGGCCGATTGTCGCGGCTGCGTCAACCAACAGACCAGCCGCCGTTCCCGATGGCAGCGACAAGTCGGGTGGTGTTGCAGTGACATCTACAAAGGATGGGTCCACCCCGATCAGATTGTCCGCGACGGTGAAACCCGGTTTGTCCACAAAGGTGTTTGTCTGGCGAATTGACGCTGTGTCATTCCAAACGATATTGCCGACGAAATCGACGCCGCTCACAACGCCGGCAGCCTCAAAGTCGGGATCAGACCAACCTGACAGGTTCAGATCCCGCCCACTCTCCATGCGGTTGGCATTATAGACGGTGTTGAAGCGGATCCGGATATTGCTGATCACACCGTTTGGCCCGTCTTTCTGGGGATGCCGCTGACAGAAGATGCCGGCAGCTTCGATATTCCAGACAAGATTGTTGTAAATATCAATGTTGGCCAGCGTCTGGACAAATTCCGCGACGCCTTCCTGATCAGTAAACGTACCGTATTCCGTCGAGTTCGATCCTGCTTCGCGCGACAGAACAATACCAAGATGGCAATCCCACACCTGATTATTGTAAATGGCTACGTCTTCGACAAAACGCCGTCCTGCGTCCAGATAGATGCCATATCGTTCGACGTTCCAGACGCGGTTACCATAGATTTCACCCCCCTGAACGCCCGCTTTGTAATCAATGCCGTACTGACGAGTGTCATGCACATCGTTAAAACGGGTAACGATGTTACCCGCACTGGCCGCAACGCTGATGGCTTCTGCTACACCACCGGGCACGCCCTGCGGGTTGACAAGGTTGTTGTTGTAATCGGTGACAACATTGGTTTGCGAGACATCATTGTGTTCGATCAACACATCAACCGTGCGCAGTTCCGCCTTTTCTCCGAGGGGGATGATTGTGGCCGAACTGTTGCCACCCACGTAGATACCGGAACTTCCGGTCATGGAGATCGCATTGCCCGCGATTACATGATGTCCATGCTGTTCTTCCGGTACGCCGACGAAAAAAATCCCACAGCGCCAGACATTGCGTATCGTCAGATTGCGGATGTGAATGTGATCTTTTGCCTTGACGTAAATGCCATCCCTTGTCGCGGCACTCGAAGCGACTCCCTCACCACCATTCACGACATGCTGCATCAGATCACCTTCGATCACGGCCTGATGCTCTTCACCGGGCAGCGTCGTTACAGTGATCGGGTTTCCCGTTGTGCCGCTCACTAAAATCTCGAACGGGGCGTATGTGCCGGGCCGCAGATAAACAGTGTCACCCGGGCGTGCAGCGCCACAAGCGGCAGCAGGAGTGGCAAAGGGGGAGCCGAAAGCACCGGAGCCAAGATAGTCGTTGCCAGAGGGTGACACATAAAGGACGCCGGGGTCCGGCGTATAGATCGTGTTACGTGATCGCGCGCTGCCCGAGGACACATCTATCTGAATCTGACGCCCGGCAATGCCACCTGCCCTCCGGCAAGAAAAAGACCCGAAAGTCAGATCGCCATCCAAACGTGCAACTGCGTCAACGTCGCTGTCCTGCGCGACTAGCGTTACCGCGTGATGTCCGATGGCAGTCGGCAGTTTGGTAAAGGGAAACGGTGACCCTGCTCCTGCCGGGGTAAACAGAGACTTGGTGCCCGAATTGGACTTGATCTCATAGCGCAACGTGTAGGTTGTCCCGATTTCGAGCGGAGCATTGAGCGCAGACACTGCCACACCACTCCCCCGTATACGACCGGGTTCACGCGTGATGGCCATTTCCGGATAGGCAGATCCGGACGGCAGGTTCATATGCCATTCCGCCTTGCGGCAAGAAATAAAACCAAAGGTAAGATCCCCATTCACGCGCAGGATTGCGTTTGTATCAGTATCTTTCGCTTCCACGAGGATCTTGTGACGGCCAGGTGTAAATGCGGCCACAGTCGAATTCGGGAAAGGCGACCCGCCGCCGTCCGAGAAATACAGCCCCGTGGTGCCGCCATCCGCGATGATATCGTAGGACACGACGTAGAGAGCGCCGACTTCAAGCGGTCCTGTCAGGGCGGAAACGATTTTGCCATTGCCTTTGACGCGACCCGGTGTCGGATCAGCCGCAAGTTGCGGGCTGCTGGGGTGAACGACCTCTCCCAGAAAAGACTGGCCGTCGATGTCGAGAACATTCAATGCCAGCTCGTCCATTGCTGCAGATGGGATCCGCTCCATCTGCAGCCTGAGACCGGTTGCGGAGATGTCAGTTCGTGCTGTCAGCCTACGGGCTTGGTTTGGTGACCCGCTGGCCACCGCACCAATTGTGAATGCCCCCATCATCAGTAAAGCCCCACAATCCCGGAGGCGCTTGTTCCTGTTTGATGGACTTCTTTGCAACGAAGCGGGTACATCATGCCAGGCTGCACGGCAGTCAGGGTAACGGTTTGACCGTGGGCCATAGTAACGGTCAGATTGCCTTCACCGCCGACATAAATCGCGCGCGTGGTATGTGACAGTTGAGCTGTATCGTCTGGGGTGATCTGAAAAGCACCAAAGGCAGGTGCGTTGAGGCCGGGACTGTGTCGTTCAAATGGATCAGACATGTTCACTCTTTTTTTCAGGAAGGTTGACGTTTTCGGCGACCAGTTATGAACAAGATATGCTTTTGAAACCGCCAACAGGTCGCGCGACCCGTTAAGGTTTCTTTGTCATTTTCAACGCCAGTTAGAGAGACAAAATTCAAACGATCCAGAAACGCCATCTGGATGCAGACCGGTTTCCAGGGGCCGCGACGTCTAAAGGCCGTTTTATTGGTCCAGGTGTTTGATGTTATTCCGCAGTATGAAACACCTGTTCGATCTTTTGAGCAACTGCATCAAGCTGGGACAAATCCGCGGGAATCATCAGATCATAGACAGGTGCGTTGGCCACAACGGCTCCACACCGTTTAAGATGCCGCCCCAGATGGTCCCGGCCCAGACGCGTTTCGCCGTAGCGTGCCATGAATGTGTAACGCATCACCATCTGAAGCGCTTCGTGCGCGGGGCGCGGCACGACCGATGGTGCCATTACGTCTTCGCTGCGGCGCAAGACGAAAAGTGCGCCCAAGGGAACCGGTTCTTCGGCAAGCGGTGTCGGCATGCGTTTTTGCACCTTTGTCACGGAAGGATGGATCAGACGGTCACTTTCGTCCGCGTCCAACGACAAAGCTTCGACCGAATCTGGCCAGAGTTTCATACTTGAAAAGCCGGGCCATATAACCGGCGCAGGCACTTTTTGCAGTGTCCCATCCACTGCCACCAGATCATCGGTTATCGGTACGTGCCCGCGTGCAAGCAGAGCGGCATTGGTTGTGGATTTTCCAGCACCTTTGTCGCCCAGGAACAGGGCCGCGCGATTGTTCACCGACACCGCACTGGCGTGTAGGCAAAGCACCCCGCGCCGCTCCAGAACAAGCGAGATCACCAGACCCAGAAACGCCTGCGACACCAAATGGTTGGACACGTCATCCTGCGGCTCGATCAGAACGGTACTTGGGTCTTCGATAATGAAGGTGCCAACCGCTTTCCAATGAAAAAACTGACGGTCTGGTTGAATGTCAAAATACGGGTCGATCGCTGGCGGCGTTGTGGGCCGGATGCCCTGCGTGCGAACAACCCGTAGCAGATCTGAATCCGGATTAGGGACGATAGGGTCCAAGACTTCAAATTCGAAATCAGATGCCAGCGTCAGTCCGAATACCGAATAATAATGCAGTGTCATCAGATCAGCATCCCTTCGACTTGTGCGTCGCGCCAACGTTTCAATGCTTCAATCCAGTGGATCAGAACGGCCAATCGCCAAAGCGCACGAATTGCCGCCACATCCGTCACAGCGCCTGACACAACCCTTTCACGCAGATGATCAGCCGACGCGACATCTATGAAAGGCGCAAGGGTGACAAAACAATTGGCATCGGCATCTTTGAAAAAAGCTATGACAGTATCCTTAAGTTCGTTGCCAAACTCTGCCTTATCTACGCGGAGCCGGATACCATCCGGCAAAACACCGAGCATTGCCTCACGCAAAACCCAACGGCTGCGACCGTCGCGCAGTTTTTGATCCGCCGGCAGCGAAAGACAAAGCGACGTAACACGCCGGTCCAAAAAGGGGTATCGCGGCAGAACTCCGGCGGCCGTGGCTGAACGATGCAAAACTTCGAAGGACTGAACAATCAACGGCGTTGTGAGCGATTCCAGATGCGTTATCTGCGCGGCTTGCTGAAAATCCGATTCGGACTTGAGTATTGGATTGCGGGCATACCGTGTCCTTGCATCAACACTTGAACGTAAATCCGCCGCAATCAGAGAGTCCGCGTTCTCTGACCAGTTTGATACCAGCGAGCGTCGCGTCAGAACACGTGCGGCCTTCATTAATAGTCTGCGCAGTGGATGCCTGGGTCGCAACCCGCCATATTGTGCAATGTGACCCGCAACCAGCGCAATCAACGGGACGCCATGCACCCGCGCCGCGCCGCGGGCCTCGCGCAACAACGCGCTGAACCGCCGCGCGTGCGCCAACTCCACCAGACGCCCGTACCCGTGGGAAATTGCTTCATCGCCACCGTGGCCATCAATCAGCCCATTCAAGCCAAGCGCATGCGCTTCTGCGTAAATCTGTCTGCTTTTGGGCAAACCCGGCGCTAGGAAAAGATCCATCTGTTCCTCAACAACAGGTCCCAACGCATCAAGCGCCGTGCCCGCTGCTATGGGAATCTTGTGCGGGACTGTCTTGAACGCCTTATTCGCGGCGTCAATGTAACGTGTTTCATCGTATGCTTTGTCCTGACCATACACAAACGACAACGTTTGTAAGTCCGTCGTCTCTGCGGCCGCCAGTCCAACCAGTGACGTGGAGTCCAAACCTCCGCTCAACATGGCGCCCACTGGCCCGTTGACTTTCATGCTTGCGACTGTCGCGTTCTTTAGAGCTGTGCGCAGTTCTGCCGGGGCATCTGGCCCGGAATAGGGTTTTATTAGAGTTTCGAATTTCCAATACCGTTGCGCACTCACGCCCTCCGGTCCCGGCACAAGTTGATGTGCGGGCGGCAGACGAGACACATCTTTGAAAGCGGTGCGATCAACGTCAATATCGTCGCCGTGTATGAAATCGGCAACCCGGACAGGATCCGCGATGATCTCTCTGCCTGACAGATGCAAACACGCGCGCAGATCGGACGCACATGTCAGCGCGCCGTCAGATAGCGTGTGGTAAAAAGGATAAAGGCCAAAATGATCCCGGTAGGCTTCAAAAGTCCCGGTTTTGCGGTGGATAAAGACAACCGAGAAAGACCCAGCTATGTCGCGCACAAACTCGGAACCCAGCGTTGCGCGCAGGTGCAAAAAAAATTCCAGATCGGATTTCCCATCCAACGCGCTCAGTCCAAGTCGTTGCTGCTCGCTAGCGCGATCTTCCAGAAACGCGAGCCCGATTGCCATCCATTCAGCCGTCTCACACAAAGACGCCACACCTGAAACCGCCACATCAACGCCAGCGACGGGCTGCGATACATTCCAACCCTGATCCCGCATCCGTGACAGGCGTATTGGCTCGATCAATGGGGCTTTCTCGGTTCCGGCAAGCGGTATCCGCACAGAAAAAGAATGCATCATGAGGAGGACTGAACCGGCGTGGGTAAATCAAGGATTTTGGCAAAATCCACCAACGTGCCCTCATTTCCTTCCAACACGACCTGGTCGTGCCAGCTCAACCACGCGTGCGCTTTAAGAGCGCCGCCTTCGTCCTTTTTCAACCCCATCGTGATGGTGGACGGAATACCTTTCCAAGACAGGATGGCCTGGCAAGAAATGGTCTGGGTCAGGCAACTCGCATCAGGCACGAAGCGCGCGATATGTGCGACCGCATGCGTTATTCGGGCAACGGTTGCGCGCCTCTCAAACTGTGGGTCAACTGGGCAGGGCCGCACCAGAATCGCGCGAATCCGCTGATACTTGGTCGTCCAAAGCCCAATACGCACGACCAAGATAACCAGCGCGCTGATGGTGTATATCACTGCCCAGCGCATGGCACGCATAGGTTAACCGACCCCGGCCGGTGTGATGCCAATCACGTTTGCTTCCATCATCTGGCTCAGCAAAACTTCTATGTCGCCACGGCACTGATCTTCTGAGACTTCGAACTTTTCGGTCACGACACTAACGAGGTCATCCAGGTTTTTAGGCTCAGCCAAGGCCAACCACAAAGCGGATGCAGTGGCGTTCATAGTAAAATACGTATTCGTTTGTAGATGGAGCAATGCGCGATCTCCGCCGATGTCACAGTCAACAACATCTGGTTGCGCGCTATAAAATTGTTCAGATGACATAAACACTAATCCAATTTCGGCTCTTTGATCGTTAAGCCCAATAGTTACCTACACACTGCCGATCTGAAAATACACCACCTTAACTGCAAAAACTCAGGCGGCCATTCTGTTCAGTTGCTTCAAGACAAAACCGGGGTCCGGCATGACCGGACCCCGGAAATCTTTTCACGTTGCGAACAACCCAAGGGTTGTCGCAATCGCAATTAGGACAGAGTTACATCAGCGAAAGGTGTGCCGACTGGGAAGGCGGCGTCCAATGATGTACCTGTGGAACCACCTTTGGTCACAGCTTCGACTTTGCCGTGGGACCGAAGAACTGGTGCTTCATAAATAGCTTTAGTCATGACTTCTCCTTTTGCGTTAACCGTAATAGTTAAAACGTGTTAACCATATTGGCTTTTGGCGGGTTATCTCAAGGACTTTTCATGCCTTTTCGGCGATTTTTTGTTCAAAAATGGCATTTTGCCTGCTTTTTAGTCCATTGACTTTCGTTAATAGTTAAGATCGGTAGCTTCTGCCCTGGCGTTCGAACATTTCCGCGTAGCGCCCTCCCTGGCCGATGAGCGCCTCATGAGTCCCTTCTTCTACTATTCTGCCGCCATCCAGCACATAGGTATAATCCGCCTGTCTTATGGTGGACAAGCGGTGGCTGATGACCAGCGCGCCGCGTCCCTCAAGCTTGTCGCGGAACCCGTCAAACAACTCGGCTTCTGCATTTGGATCAATCGCGCTGGTGGGTTCATCCAGTATGATAAACTTTGAGTCGGGGAAAACTGCCCGTGACAGAGCGATTTTTTGCCACTGGCCTCCACTCAGCTCAACGCCACCGTCGAACATGCGCGACAAAACGGTTTCGTAACCGTTCGGCAGCGCTTCGAGCACATCATGCGCACCTGTCAGTTTCGAGACGTTTTCCAGCCGTGCGTCATCGCTTTCCTGGCCCAGATCCGACAAACGCATATTGTCTCGCCCGGAATAGGCAAACTGCGCGAAATCCTGAAATATCACGCTGAACTGCCGACGATAGGCGGTCGGATCAAATGAACGGACGTCGACCCCGTCATAGGTTACCGAGCCCTCCTGGGGGTCGTAGAGTCGACACAACAGTTTGATCAAAGTAGTTTTTCCGGACCCGTTGCCCCCAACCAATGCTGTAAACTGTCCCGGTTTGATGTTCAGTGAAACGTCTCGCAAGGCGGGGCGTTCTGCAGTCGGATATGAAAACGTCACATGATCTAAGACCACACCCTGTTTTGTACCAGACGGCAGGGTTTCAGCCTTGGCGTCAGGTTTCATGACCGGTTCCAGATCCAGAAAGGCGAACAGTTGGTTCAGGAACAACTGGTCATCATAGAGCTTTGACAGGCTCGTCACGAAATCCCGTCCAGCCGTCTCCGCACGGACCAAGAGCAAGACCACCATGATCAGGTCGGATAGCTCCGCTTGGCCAGTGCTGAAGCGATACAAGATAAACGCAGCCGATGCGAGAACGACGAGCGTACCCACGATAGAAACCAGACTTTCCGCGATGGATTTGCGCCGTTCAATGGTGAGATAGTCTTTGCGAACAGCCTTGCGGATATTCAAATATTGGGCGCGCAGATACGCTCCGATATCCCAGAGGCGGATCTCTTTTGCGAAAGGTTGTGATGTCATCACATAGTCCGCGTAGGATGCATGACGTTCCTTTTGCACAAGCTGACGCTGCAAGTGAAACCGCTCCCTGGTGAAACGGACTTGTACAACCAACATCATTGCAACCGCGATCAAACTTATCGGCAGCAGACGCCACTCAACGAAAAACAGCACGATAGCGATACCAAAAAGCATCATACCGCCCCGGAAAACGTTCAATGCGTTAGCAATCACCTGAGCAGGTCGCTGTGCGCCGGCCTGTCGTGCGCGTTCCAGACTGTCATAGTAAAGGGAACTATCATAGAAACTCAGATCCGCAGCAACGGCCCGTTCTTGTATGGCGCGGTTCACGTAGTCACTGACCACAAATCCCTGGGCAGCACGATAATAGTTTGCCACCGAATGCATGATACGTCCGCCAAGGAAAAGGCCGAGGACAACCACAACAGACCATAAAACACGACCCAGATCGACGGAACCGTCAGCGCTTGCGGCCTGTGCAATATCTTCTACAGCCAGCTTGACCGCAAAAAGCGCACCAAGTGTCAGAACGATTTCGAGCACTGAAGCCGCGAGCACGAAAACGCCGAGCTTCTTGTTGCTGAACTTCAACAGCTCGATCACTTTGCGCCACAAAACAAAAGAACGCGATAGCTTGCTGGTGAATGAGGAAGTTTTGGATAACATCGGGAGTGTGCCTTTCAGCAGCCTATTTAAGGCTGTGCTACCGGCAATACTACCGTCAATATTATGAGGGTTTGGCAAGTCTGAGCGACGGCGAATCCTATTGAAGCAGCAGTCGCAAAGGCGTTGTCGTGCTTCGGAATGGTATTACCGACCAGTTGCGCCCACGATTGACAGACCCGTCATCGCAATCAGGCGAATATCGGTAAACAGAGACACATCATTCGAGTAGTCGACGTCGAATTGCACCCGCTCCGAGTAGGATACGTCATTGCGACCGGATACTTGCCAAAGACCTGTGATCCCAGGCGTCATAGATAGATAAACAGGCCGATGAATCCCGTACTTGTGTAGTTCTACGCGCACAATTGGCCTAGGCCCCACAAAACTCATCTCGCCGCGGAAGACATTCCAAATTTGCGGTAGCTCATCCAGGCTTGTTTTGCGCATAAAACGGCCCAAACGAGTGATTCGCGGGTCATTTGCGAGTTTGTGATCTGTTGCCCACTCCGCTGCAGCCTCCGGATTCTCCTCCAGATGGGCGTGTAGCTTGGATTCCGCGTCCACAACCATGGTGCGGAGTTTCCAGCACCGAAACACTTTGCCATCCCGACCAACACGCCGATGCCCAAAAAATCCGCTTCCACCATCGCGGGTCGTCGCGAGCCATAAAATACCGATAATCGGCAGTAGCAAAGGGGTGATTAAGGCAGCCAGAAGCAGGTCAAAAAGCCGTTTTCCCGCGCGGCGATAGAGCGCAACACCACCGTCTAGTTTGGGGAAGGATTTGGAATTTTCCGTTTCTTCTAAGTGAAACACAGCCATAGTCACAAACTCCTAAAGATGATTCTCGCGCGCTTAATCATTCGTTAACTATATCTCGGCAAGTTCTCCCGTCAATGAAAGCAAAAAAACACTGATCTCGGAGAATCACGCAATTCGCGTTAAAGTGGTGACTAATTTTTAGGCACACTATTCGTGGCAACCCAGCCAGCGCTACCCGGTTACCGCGCCCGTATTCCCGAGGCTTTGAGCGCAAGCGGGGGCTGGTGGCGTTGGATTGCGTGTTAGGCCGCGCCAGATTTTTTGCCGGGCATAGGTAGTCTCCGCAAAACCGCTGCAGCCATCAGGAATCCCAAAAGCGCGCCAGAAGCTGGTACGGACACAGGTGCTAGCCCAGTGCCGGCAGGTTGGACGGATAGGATCGTCGCCTCTACGGACTGAATCACATCGGTTTCGTCAAGAAAATAAGCCGAGATAAAAGCACTGTTGAAGGTTTGAGGGAAAAGAGCCGGTAAATCTGTATTGCCCCAAGCCACGCTGTCGCGCTCATCTCAAACACCATATTCCAACCGTTCGGGTCCTCGGACACGAAACTCTGTGCAATGAAAGTGTCATTGTCATTGATGCTGGATATCGACGTTACCTGATTGTCGAGCACGAGAGAAAAACCCGCATCCGTCGAAATGCTCAGGGTCTCAAGTCCCGGTGCATAAATGTAGTCGCCGCCAAATTGCTGCGAGGGCGGAAAACTGTAGGTCATACGCGCCCTTAGCATACCGCCGACTGGCGTTTTCACAGTGTCTTCGGCAGGGCGCAAAAACGCGCTTTCAATCCGGGCAACAATATCGAAATCAAAAGTCGCAGACCAAGCAGAGTTCGCCATACAGACACTGCTGACAATTATACAAAACAAGCGGTTCATGTAACTCTTCCGAATATCAATAGCTTAACGAATAGCGCAATACAGGGGACTAATCCAAAGTTTTCACTTTCCAGCTTGGGTTCCGCTATGTGTATCATCGTCCAAACGCTGTCATCCAAACGGCATTCTAATCACTTTGCTGGCAATTGTGCTTCGATCTAGAATTGGTTTTGAGGCAACCTAGAATGCATCTTTTGCTTAGTGGACCGCTGCATGAACCTGACTTGCGGTTTAGTTTCAAAGACGCTTCTCTTTCTGGAACGCTCCTTTTTCAAGACAGTTTGCTTTTAAGATTTGGCATAGTTCTGCGAAGTGAGGCCCGACACGAAATTGCTGAACTAGGTCAACAGGAGTCAGACGCCTGCGCATTTTGAGGTTCTTGAAGCAAGTGGTTCCGCGCGAGAAACTTGAAGCACGACCCAATCAAGCCGGTAGCAGCGTTGGGGCACCCTCGAAGATCGTTCTGCCCTTGGGATCGTGGTGATCCCCATGGTAGGCGAATCATTATTTCATGGTGATGAGCCATCAGTCCTAGCCGCAACGCGAATCGACATTTTGACATACTTTTGATAGACGACTGCGGTTCTCAAGCCTCTCTCATCCCAACACCACCATCTGTGGCGCGCATCCAACCTGAGCAACTGCAATAGAAACTTTAGTACAGCTTTGCGCCCTCCCCAAAAAGCCCCGCTTCAACATGTTTCCAAAATAGACAAAAGCGAGGTTGGCGAAGTGGCGATACCGAGCCAGATCGTGATCACTTGCGAAATTGAAAATTGGAAGGTTGGATATTTCAATGCGACCTTCGGACGGAAAGTTCGGTGAGTCACCGCGCGTGACTATTCATCAGTCCACTCAGGCATAGCCGCCTTTTTCAGAAAAGCTTGGATGCCGTGTTCAGTGTCGCGGGCCATCATGTTTTCCGCCATCGTTTTGCCCGTGTATGCATAGGCCGCAGCAAGATCCATGTCCGCTTGTTCATAGAAAGCTTCCTTGCCCGTCCTAATCGCAACTGGTGCTTTGGCGACGATATTCTCTGCCATGGCGCGGGTGTGTTCACCCAGCGCATTCTCTGGAACGCTTCGGTTAATCAACCCGATCTCGACCGCGTGACTGGCAGTCTGGAATTCGCCAAGAAGCAACATCTCCATCGCCTGTTTGCGCGACACATTCCGTGACAATGCGACCATCGGTGTCGAGCAAAACAAACCGATATTTACGCCAGATGTGGCAAATGTGGCAGTCTCTGCGGCGATCGCCAGATCGCAAGTCGCAACCAACTGGCATCCTGCTGCTGTTGCAATGCCCTGAACCTCGGCAATCACCGGTTGCGGCAACTTCACGATGGACATCATCATTTTCGAACAGGTGGCAAAAAGCGTGTTGAAATAGGCGTGACCTCCATCGGCATCCTGTCGCCGCGCGGTCATTTCCTTCAGATTATGCCCGGCACAAAAATGTGCGCCTTGCCCGCGCAAAATTACTGCTTTCACTGAGCGGTCCTGAGAGACACGATCGAGTGAGGCCTGTAACGCCGCCAGCATTTCCTCGGAGAGTGCGTTCAGCGTCTGTGGCCGGTTCAAAGTTATTGTTGCTATGCCATCTGCGCGCTCCATGAGCACCGGCGCATTAGTATCCTGCATGATCGAAACTCCAAAGTTGATCAATCCTTTGGTTTACCAAAGCTGGAAACACGGGACGGCTGCAAGGAAAATCACAGATGTTCAATCAAGTATGCGGTTCTGAAACTGGATGCTCTGGCACTTTCAAAGCAGTACTGTTCCATAGGTTATGCGGCACGGGATCTTTTGCAGCCACCAGATAAAGACGCATAATTTGCAGATAGGACCGATAGGAATAGCCGCCGTTGCGCGCCAGAAATCCAGCCCGGTTTTCAGCGTAGAATTGCTGTAGTCTGTACCATGGCATCCCGGGATGTGCATGGTGTACCGCATGCAGGTTATTTCGCAAAAACAGGAATGACAGAATACCGCGATCTTCAATAATCACACTGCGACAGCGCGCTTTTTCATGTGCTCTATGCTCAAGAAATGTCCGGATTTTTAGGATCGAAAGGCTGCCATATGCGCAGATTAGATACACCCACACCGACATTTCTGACACCATCGCCCACCACATGCATACTGGTATCAAACCCAGAAAGTGAAAAAGGTATGCGTCTCTGACTTGGCTATTTTGCCTCCATATGTCGCTCCAGTCCTGACGATAAAAGGACCAAAGTGTGATCACCGGTCCAATCAGGATACGTCCCAAAAGCGTGTTGTTGAACTGATAGGTTAATCGCCGTGCAAAGCTCCAATGAGACCACACCGCAGGGTCGATAAAATTACTTTCCGGATCGTCATAGGGGTCTGTCAGGGACGGATCATGGTGATGTGCCAAATGCGTATCCCTGAACCGCATATAGGGGATAAAAAGACCAAGCGCCGGGAAGATCAACGCGGTATTCAGTCTGTCATTCTTGAACGGGTGACCGTGCAGAACTTCGTGATTGAGCGATGAATACAACGTCAACGAAAAGATCAAAACGGCGGAACTTACCCAAGGTCCGAAGAGGTGGTAAGCACCCGTGCTCACACCAAAACCGACGTAACAGATTGTCGCAATTACAATAGTGGGCCACTCTATGGACGGCCGTGGAAATGAATTGGGGATCTTCAAAACAGCGCTTTCGAACAACATATTTGGGTTTTTTAGGTCGCCTCTTAGTGTGACGGTTCGGCATGTTGTCGCAAGAGCGTGAATTTGTTATGATTACGTTACTTTTGTAATTATCCATCAAATCTGTAGTATATATACAATAATCGTGTAATTATACCACATGGATAAAAGAGAGCTATCTGCAGAGTTCAAAAACCGCCTTGAGACAATTGTATCGTCACATCCGGCGGGCAAGGGCCACTTTCTGCGTGAGGTCGGCATGGACCGCTCCGCTTTGAGCCAGTTTCTGAACCCTGATCTTGACCGATTGCCGCGTGCAGAAATGTTGAGGCGCATTGCCCGTGTCAGCGGTGTATCGGTGGACTGGTTGCTCTGTCTCGAAAACGCACCGGAAGGCCGTCAGCAAGTCGCGCAAAGTGTTCAGATCGAAAAAGCCGTGCAGCCTGATGGATCGACCCCGCTCGATCAATGGCGCCGCGCCGCGGCCGGTTTCAAATTGCGCTATGTGCCGTCGACACTGCCGGATATGGTAAGCCTTTCCTCCGAAACCGAAACGCAGATTTCTGATGCGCGCGGTGGCGGGGTGGAAAACGTCCTTGGTCGGATTTCGCTGGACGATATGGATGTGGAAATTGCGATGCCCGTTCAGACATTGCGCGACTTATCAGCCCGGACCGGGCTCTGGCGTGGCGTGGATGCAGACCAGTGCCGCGCCCAATTGCGTTATATGGCGCAGGTCTGCCAAGACAATTATCCAGCCCTGCGTCTGCACCTTTATGACGGGACCAAAACGTTTTCTGCACCCTTTACGGTTTTTGGAAAACAACGCGTCGCCCTCTACATTGGTGATGCCTACCTTGTGGTCAGTAGCCCCGATCAGATCAAAGGATTCGCCAAGCAGTTCGACCGGTTGGTACGGCGCGCAATTATTGGGGCAGACCAGGTACATGAAATGTTGAGTGAACTTGCTGACAAGGTACGCGGTTAATCCTGGTCTGCCAGAACGGCACGAGCGATGACGACTTTCTGGACGTCTGATGCGCCCTCATAGATCCGCAAAGCTCTGATCTCCCGGTACAGTTTCTCTGTTGTGCTGCCAACGCGTACACCTTCTCCACCGTGCAACTGCACTGCCTTATCGATAACTTGTTGTGCCTGATCCGTTGAGAAAAGCTTTGCCATGGCTGCTTCACGGCTGACCCGGGACGCCCCCATATCCTTGACCCAAGCCGCGCGGTAAACGAGCAATGCTGCGGCGTCCACGTCCAGCGCCATTTCCGCAATATGTCCCTGTACCATTTGAAGTTCCGACAGCGGGGCTCCGAACAATTCGCGCTCTTTTACTCTTGTTAGAGACACTTCCAGTGCTCGTCTCGCAAACCCAAGGGCCGCGGCCGCCACCGTTGAGCGAAAGACATCCAATACTGACATCGCTATTTTGAAACCGTCTCCCGGTGAACCTATCAAGGCGTCTGCATCCAGTTTTACGTCTTCAAAGGACAGGCGCGCCAACGGATGTGGTGCCATCACTTCAAGACGCTCAACCACTTTGAGTCCCGATGCGTCTGCAGGAACGAGGAAGGCAGATAACCCTTTGGCCCCCGGCGCCTCGCCGGTCCGGGCAAACACAGTGTAGATGTCTGCGATACCTCCGTTTGAAATCCACGTCTTTTCACCATTCAAACGATACCCACTGCCCGATTTCACCGCCGTCAGGGCCATGTTTGCGACATCTGAACCTGACTGTGGCTCGGATAAGGCAAAGGCTGAAAGCGCTTTTCCAGCCCGTGTTCTGGCCAACCATTTCTGTTGCGCCGCACTGCCAAACAGGGATACAGCACCTGTCCCCAAGCCCTGCATTGCAAAAGCAAAATCCGCAAGGCCATGATGCCGCGCAAGTGTTTCGCGAATCAAACAGAGGCTGCGCACGTCCAGCTTTCCCGGAGACATTGGATCAATCGCAGAGTAGTTGAGCCAACCCGCATCTCCCAGCAACGCCACCAAAGAAACACAAGCCCGGTCCGTGTCCGAATGGTCAACGCCGGTCAAATGATCCTTGCACCACGCATCCAGATCGCGCGCCAAAGCACGGTGGTGATCTTCAAAAAACGGCCAGCTTAAAAAGGATCTATCCGCCACGGTCTAATCCCCCTCAAAAACCGGCTTTTCCTTGGACACAAACGCATCATAGGCACGGCGGAAATCCTGCGTTTGCATACAAATCGCCTGCGCCTGTGCTTCCGCCTCTATCGCCTGATCCAACGTCATTGACCATTCCTGATTGAGCATTGTCTTGGTCATCATATGAGCGAAATTCGGGCCTTCAGAGATTTTTTGCGCTAAGGTCAGAGCCTCAGGGAGTAATTTTTCAACGGGCACAAGTCGGTTGAAGAAGCCCCAGCGCTCCCCTTCATCAGCGCTCATAACGCGCCCCGTAAAAAGAAGTTCCGCCGCGCGCCCTTGGCCAATGATCCGCGGCAGCATCGCACAGGCCCCCATATCACACCCGGCCAGTCCGACGCGGGAGAATAGAAAAGCGGTTTTTGCCTCCGCTGTCCCCAAACGCATATCGGACGCCATGGCGATGATTGCGCCTGCACCCACACAAACACCATCGACAGCTGAAATTATCGGTTTCCCGCAATGCAGCATCGCTTTGACAAGATCACCGGTCATGCGCGTAAAACGCAACAACCCTTTCATTTCCATGCTGACCAATGGGCCGATGATGTCATGCACGTCGCCGCCTGACGAAAAATTACCGCCATTTGACGCGATGACAACAGCCGTGGTGTCATCGTCATACTGTAGATCACGGAACCAATCACGCAATTCGGCGTAGCTTTCGAACGTCAGTGGATTTTTTCGTTCAGGCCTGTTTAAGGAAACAACTGTTACCGTGCCTTTGCGCTCAAGGTTGAAATGCTCAGGCATCATACGTTCCCCTCAAGCTTGTCCGAGATACGCGTCAATCGGGTTTGTACCGTATTGAGGCCCTGCGCACCGATCGGTGAAAACAACTCGTCGACCCAAAGCTCATGCACAGAGGCCATTTCATCAAACTTCCGGCGCCCGTCGGGTGTGAGCAGCACATGCATCGCGCGTCTGTCCCCCTTGACGCTTTTGCGGGCAACCAACCCGTCCGCCTCCAAGCGGTCAACAATACCGGTGACGTTCCCGTTGGAAACGCGCAGGACACCGGACAGATCACTCATTTTCATACCATCCTCTGCACGCCGGAGCGCGGCCATGACGTCAAACCGGGGTAGGGTAATATCCCAAGCCTGGCGCATGCGTTCACGCAACTCAGCCTCGATCATCCGTGTAACTTTCAGCATTCTAAGCCAAACACGCAGTCGGTCTTTGCTCAGATCAGACGGGATATCGCTTGTTTCACTCACATGACTTCTCCGCCGGAAATGGAAATAGATTGACCCGTGATCGCCCCAGCACCTGAACCTGCGAGCCATAACACCGTGTCGGCGACCTCAGCGGGTTGTACAAACCGACCCTGCGGGTTGGCTGCGCTCAAAGCCCGTTCGGCTTCTATTTGAGCACGGCCGGTTTTGACCATGATATTTTCAATCGAAGCGCGCAGCATCGGCGTTTCGGTAAATCCCGGACAGACAGTGTTTACGGTGATGTCTGTTTCTGCCAGCTCCAGGGCAAGGGATCGCGTTAATCCGATGACTGCGTGTTTGGCGGCACAATATGCGCTTACATAGGCATATCCTTTTAATCCCGCAGTGGAGGCCACAGATATCAACCGCCCTGCCCCCTTGGATTTCATCGGGGAAAGAGCGGCAGAAAAGATATTGAACACACCAAACAGATTGACAGACATCATCGCCTGCACATCCTCAGGTGTCATCTTGTGGAAAGGTTTGGACATCGAGGTGCCCGCGTTTGCAACCACGATGTCGGGGTCCGCCGCCGCGTCGATCATCGCCTTGCAATCCTGAGGCTGAGTAACATCTCCGACAACCATACGAATATGCGGGTTCTGCGATGCGATTGCTTCTAAGGGTGCGGCACGTCGTCCCGAAATCCAGACCCGTGCACCTTGATCGGCCAACATCTTTGCGATTACCGCGCCCACACCTGTACCGCCGCCAGTAACCAATGCGCGTTTTCCTGACAAATCGTTCATACTTTAATCTCTGATGCGAGGGCGTCTTTTTCCGCCAAACGCCAGGCCTGATCCCGGCCAGCATGGTAAGGGTCAGGCCATTTTTCGTGGCGATCCCCTAACTGCGTAGCCGCATGTAGGGTCCAATACGGATCCGCCAAATGCGGTCGCGCCAGACACACCAGATCAGCCCGGCCCGCCATCAGGATGGAGTTAACATGATCTGGTTCAAAGATATTCCCGACGGCCATTGTCGCCACGCCAGCTTCGTTGCGAATTCGATCCGAGAAAGGTGTCTGGAACATACGCCCATAGACAGGTCGCGCGTCAATTGACGTTTGGCCTGCGGAAACATCGCAGATGTCCACGCCATGCTCACGAAATGCACCGGCAATTTGAACCGCCTCTTGCGGGGTGATACCCAGATCGCCGACCCAGTCATTGGCAGAAATGCGTACAGCCATTGGACGGTCCTCAGGCCACACGGCACGCATGGCGTCAAACACCTCAAGCGGGTAACGCAGGCGGTTTTCAAGAGACCCCCCGTAGATGTCGTCTCGTTTGTTTTGCAGCGGCGTAATGAAGCTTGATATCAGATACCCATGGGCTGCATGCAACTCAATCATATCAAATCCTGCGCGCGCACCACGGCGGGTAGCCTCCACAAATTGTGCCTTCACCGCGTCCATGTCCTGTCGTGTCATCGCACGTGGTGTCGCGTTTCTAGGGGACCAGGCCACATCAGAGGCAGCAATCAAAGGCCAGTTTCCATCAGAAAGCGGCGCGTCCATTTCCTCCCACCCTACCTGCGTCGACCCTTTTGGGCCCGAATGACCCAGTTGAAGGCAGATCTTGGCAGAAGTTTCGTTATGCACGAACTCAACGACCCGCTTCCATGCGGCTTCCTGGCTGTCTGAATAGATCCCCGGGCACCCCGGCGTGATGCGCCCCGTCTCACTCACACATGTCATTTCTGTATAGACAAGACCGGCGCCCCCTTTGGCCCGCTCCGCGTAATGGATCAGATGCCAATCGGTGGGATCACCCTCCACGGCCTTGTATTGCGCCATGGGGGAAACCACGATCCGATTTTTCAGGCGCATGTTGCGCATGGCATAAGGTGCAAACATGGGATGGCGCACAGGATCGTTGCCCCCGGCGCCCGCCTGCGTCTGAAACCACTTTTCGGCCGATCCAAGCCATTCTGAATCCCGATCGCGCAGGTTTTCATGGCTAATCCGTTGCGAGCGCGTCAGCAGCGAATAATTGAACTGCACCGGGTCGAGGTCAAGATAACGCTCAACCTCCTCAAACCACTCAAGCGAATTTCGGGCGGCCGATTGCAATTTCAGGACTTCGACACGGCGTTCATCTTCATATTTCTCAAAGGCGTCCTGCAGGGTCGTTTCGCTGGTGACATAATCGGCCAAGGCAATCGCGGATTCGAGCGCCAGTTTGGTACCGGATCCAATGGAAAAATGGGCCGTGGCCGCGGCATCCCCCATCAGAACGATATTCTGATGATGCCATTTTTCACAAAGCACCCTGGGGAATTTGATCCACGCAGAGCCACGCACGTGATTGGCATTCGACATCAAAACATGACCATCCAGGTATTTGGCGAATATCTCTTCACAAGCAGAGATGCTTGCTGCCTTGGACATTTGCGCAAAGCCCCATTTGTCATAGGTGTCTTGTGAACACTCCACGATGAATGTCGCCGTATCAGGGTCGAATTGATAGGCGTGAGCCCAGACCCAGCCATGTTTTGTTTTCTCAAAAATAAACGTAAACGCGTCGTCGAATTTTTGCTGCGTGCCGAGCCATGTGAACTGGCATTTTCGCATGTCTACATCTGGCTTGAACTGGTCTTGAAACTCCATCCGTGTGCGGGAGTTCAACCCGTCTGAGGCGACGATCAGATCATAGCTTGTGGCCAGATCGGCGGCACTTTCGACTTTGGCTTCAAACCGCATGTCGACACCCAGTTCCCGGGCACGCTCCTGCAGAAGCAATAGCAGTTTTTTCCGGCCGATCCCGCAGAATCCATGCCCGGAGGAGACTGTGTGGTGCCCATCGTGAATCACCGCGATATCGTCCCAATAAGCAAAGTGCGCGCGGATCATTTCCGCGCTCTTTGGGTCGTTTTCCGCAAGGTTAGAGAGTGTTTCATCAGACAGCACAACGCCCCAGCCGAACGTGTCATCAGGTTTGTTCTGCTCCAAAATCACGACATCATGATCCGGGTTGCGCAGTTTCATGGATATCGCAAAATAGAGGCCCGCCGGACCGCCGCCCAAACACGCGATTTTCATTGGACACACCTATGATCTCTTCAGTTGTCCAAACCGTAGCGGAATGAAAATTTGTTTCAAGCTTAAAATTTTTAGGTATGAATTATTTGAGAGCGATCAAATATGTTTCCATGCGCGCGCGGATGGCGTCTGACCATGGCACCGGACGTCCTGTGGCCATGTGCACCGACACAAGAACCGGAGTCGCCGTCATGCGCAATTGTTCCGCACACATCGCCACAATTTTCAAATGGGCCGACGTGCGACCCAGTTTGGTTACCTCCAGCGACCATGTCAGAACGTCCCCCATGTGGCTGGGCGCGGTGAACTCTGCGCCGATGGATACCGTCGGGACGCCGTAACCAGATTCGAGATGCATTTGCGAGAATGAATGCTGCAGTCCCACCTCGTGCCATTCCTCAACAGTCTGATTTACCATCTCAAAATATCGCGGATAGAAAACGATGCCTGCGGGATCGCAGTGCTGAAACAGAACCTTGATCTTGTGTTGAAATCTTTGAGCCATGCGGGTGAAGGTGACACGTCTGACCCGCGCGTCAAGGGCAGGCGGCGTTAGGTCTCCGATGCAAGGTCGGCAAGAATGGGACAGTCTGGACGATCATTCCCCGCGCAAGCGTCGATCAGATGAGACAGCGTTTTGCGCATTTCCTCGAGTTCGGTTATCTTCTGATCAATCTCATTCAAATGTTCCTGCGCCAATGCTTTTACATCAGAGCTTGCTCTTGTTTGATCGTTGTAAAGCCTCAACAAGCCGCGGCAGGCTTCGATCCCAAACCCTAAAGACCGTGCGCGTCCCAAGAACGCCAACTTATGCAGATCAGAGTCTGAAAAATGCCTGTACCCATTTCCCGCACGTGCCGGGGCGATCAACCCGATATCTTCATAGTAACGGATGGTTTTCACCGGCAGCCCGATGCGTCTGGACACGTCTGAAATATTCATGTCGCCGTCCTGTTCAAGCCGCGCAACCGCAAAGCGTTGCTGAGTACGAAGAGGCTGGATAGGGCCATCGCCCCCGCCGCCAGTTCCGGAGACAACAAGAGGCCATAGCTTGCATATAAAACACCCGCCGCCACCGGAATCAGGGCAGTGTTATACCCAAAGGCCCAGAACAGGTTCTGTTTGATGTTCCGCATTGTGGCCCTGGACAGTTTCAATGCCGTCGATACTCCGCTCAGGTCCCCCGACATCAACACCACGTCAGCCGCGCCAATCGCGATGTCCGTTCCTGTACCAATTGCGATACCGACATCAGCCGAAGCAAGCACAGGCGCGTCGTTGATCCCGTCGCCGACAAACGCGACCTTTGGGTGTGTTGCCCGCAGGCGATCCATTGCTGCCACCTTGCCCGCGGGCATGACACCCGAAATGATGTGATTGACACCTATTTCCCGGCCAACCGCCTGTGCGGTTTCTTCCCTGTCTCCGGTGATCATGGCAACGTCGATGCCTTGCGACCTGAGTGCATCAATGGTGGCCGCGGCATTCGGTTTGATCTGATCGGAGACCGCGATCAGCCCCGCCAGCTGTTCATCAATCGCGGCAAAAAACACTGTCGCTCCGGATCGCGCCATCAACTCAGCCTGAGCGTTGAAACCTGCCACGTCAACGCTGTGTTTTTGCATCAGGCGCGCTGTTCCGACGATCACTTGGCGTCCGCAAACCTGCCCTGTAACGCCCATTCCACCCAGCGCCGAAACCTCAGTCGCGTTCTCCAATTTGATGCCTTCTGTTTCGGCAGCGTCCAAAATTGCATTTGCAATCGGGTGTTCGGCGCGGGCTTCGACACTGGCAATCAACCGCAAGAGATCCGTATTATTCCATCCGTCAACCGTCTCAAGCATGCTCAATTCCGGCTTGCCACGGGTCAGGGTTCCGGTCTTGTCAAAAGCAATCAGATCGACTGCGGCCAGGGATTGCAAAGCGTCACCCTTGCGAAACAACACGCCCAGTTCGGCTGCACGACCTGTAGCCACCATAATAGAAGTCGGCGTTGCCAATCCCATCGCGCAGGGGCAGGCGATGATCAAGACCGCAACGCCAGCAACCAGCGCATGGGAGAAAACCGGCGCAGGTCCAAAAACAAGCCACAGCAAAACAGTGGACGCGGCCAGCAATAGAACAACCGGCACAAACCAGAGTGTCACCCGGTCCACCAGAGCCTGTATCGGGAGTTTTGCGCCCTGCGCGTCCTGAACCATGCGCACAATTCCAGAGAGAATAGTATCCTCACCCACGCGCGTGGCCACAAGTATCAGGCTGCCCGTACCATTGATTGTCCCGGCAGTTACGGCACCGCCCAGCGATTTTTCAACCGGAAGCGGTTCACCTGTGATCATGCTTTCATCGACATGGCTTGTGCCCTCGGTCACGTCTGCGTCCACAGGTATGCGTTCTCCCGGCCGCAGCAGAATAAAGTCTCCCACGGCGATGTCCTCGACGGGGACGGTTTTCTCTTTGCCGTCGCATATGACGCGCGCTGTTTTCGGCCGTAGACCCAGAAGTGACTTGATCGCAGCACCCGTGCGCCCCTTGGCGCGCGCTTCCAGCCATCTGCCCAAAAGGATGAAAACCACAATGACCGCTGCCGCCTCGAAATAGACAGCTTGGGCATCTGCTGGAAGGAGATGCGGCAGAAACAGTACACAGACCGAAAAGCCATAGGCCGCAGAAGTTCCCAAGGCCACAAGACTATTCATATCCGGCGCGCGCTTGAAAAGCGCTGCGAAGCCTGTGGCGTAGAAATGTCGCCCCGGACCCGCAAGGAGGACCGTTGTCAGTACGAATTGAATCCACCAGCTGGTTTCGATTCCAATGGTTTGCATGATGAGGTGGTGAAATCCGGCGATCATATGCGCACCCATCTCAAGCACCACAACCGGTGCGGCCAAGAGCGCGGCAATCAAGGTTTGCTTGCCCAGATCGTGCGCCATGGTTTCACGCTTTTCGTTGGTCTTCTTTAGATCACGCGTATGAACGAGCGTTGCCGGATATCCCGCTTTTGTCACAGCAGAGATCAGGGACTGCGCATCCGTATGGGCGCCGTCAAGCGATACGGTGGCCTCTTCCGTGGCAAGATTGACCGAGACGTCCATCACGCCCGGCACAGCCGCCAAAGCCCTGTCGACGCGCCCAACACAGGACGCGCACGACATCTTTTCAACGCTTAGCGTTACTGTATGTGAATCAAGCACACCCGAAGCCTCCGAAAATCGGATCCAAGTGTAGATATAAGGGTTCCAGCTACTGGAAGGTCAAGAGCCTAGGCTTGTTTCGCTGTTTCCTGATTTTCCGAGTCAGGGGGTAGAATTTCCGCGTCCTCGATGCTGTCACTGATGGAAACATCCGCGTTGTTTGCGGGCGCATCACTGTCCTTCTCAAGCGCACCAACGATTAGAGGCAGCATTTGCACGCCTCCGGGCATAACCACTTCGGACGTGGGCGGATTTTTCCAGGCCAGCGTATCAAAGCTGTCACAGTTTTCACACATGGGGGCCCATTCGCCGTGGATGTGCTGGCAATTGTCGCAAATCCATTGAGGCCCGCGCGGGACGGACAAGGCACGCGCCAGCCAACCGCGCACAACCGAGTCTTCTGCACCTGCGCCACGTTCTATAGCCGCCATCAAGGTCACAGACCGCGCCGTCGGATCCGTCTCCACTAGATTGCCCAGCGCACGACGCGCTTCGGGGAAATCCTCGTTGGCGATATGCAATTCCGCCAGCAGCATACGCGTTTCCGGATCATCTATGTTCATGCGCGTTAACCCCACAAATCGCTTGATCCGTTGCGGCGGCGTTTCGTCCGGGGCAATGGCCGCAAAGGCCGCTGCCAGATCAGGGTGCGGTGAGGTCTCCCATGCCTTCGTCAGAAGCCGCGTTGCCAACCTGGGTTTGCCCTTCTCGATGTAGCTTTGGGCCGCCATCACCGCCGCCGGAATAAGATCGGGCGAAAGCTTGTTGGCCTCGATTGCCTTTTCCTGCGTCTCGATGGAATTGCCATCGTCGATGATGTCCTTTGCCTCTGACAATGCAAGCACCGCATCCCGGCGTTTATGAACATCGCGCGGCAGACTGCCGTGCTTGAGTTTGGCACTGAGCGTCTCGCGGGCACCAGACCAATCTTCGTTCTGGGCCTGCAATTTCAACAGGACATCTTGTACTTCTTCATGCTTGGGTTTGATCGCAAAAGCACGCTCCGCCAATTGCAATGCAGTCTCTGTGTCACCATCTGCCAGCTTTTGTTTCATGATGCCGCGCACACCAACAAACCGGGTTGCATCGTCGGCCACGAGCTTCTTGTAGGTTTCTTCCGCCTTGCGCCGATCGCCCGCCATCTCGGCCGCTTGAGCGGTCAAAAGATTCGTCAAACTGGGTTTATTAAGGTATTTGTCCGCCTTGGCCGCTTTGGCCATTGCCACGCGACCCTCTCCACTTGCCAAAGCCATCAACCCCTCAGACAAGGCATCAAAACCTTTGCGCTCGCGGTTTCGATCGAAATACCGCGACAGGGCTGTCTCATCGCCCGCCAGAAACCGCCATGTTGCCAAGAGCAGTGACAGTAATTTCAAAAGAATCCAGACGCCAACGACCAATACAATTACCGCGATCACGGACTGGATCGGACTGAATGTGTATTCACTGCCCATCACGGTGACCTGAACACCGCCTTCGCTTTCCAACAGGTATCCTGCCCCAAGCGCCAGCGCTGCAACAGCGACAACAAAAAGGACTATTTTAATCAAGGACCAAAGCATAATAGGTGTCTTTCTTAATTGACCGTCAGGCTATCCGCCAAATTCTGAGCAGCTTCGCGCGCGCTTTGACGCGCGTTGGCGTCCTCCAACCAGCTTTGCATGGCAGCTTTGGCTGGATCTGGCAGCGCATCAAGTTCCGTCAGCGCTTCTTGAAGGTTTCCACCGTTCACAGCTGCTTCTGCGCGCGACAGAACCGCGTCCGGGTCGCTGCCTTCACGCGGCGTCACAGAACGCACATTCAACTGACGGCGGAAGAAACCACCGATACCGGAAACCTCTGTTTCCGGCACCTCAGCCCGCGCGGCCGCCAGCGCTGCCCGCGCCGCATCGGGGAAATTTTCCCGCAACACAGACATACTGGGAACACCCTCGCTCGCAGCGGCCCTCAGTGCATCCGGAACCTCCACCGGGGCAACCTCTTGCAGCGCGCCCAAAGCCGGTTCAAAGGTCTCTCCGCTGTCAACAGCCGTTACCACGCGCGTCAGTGCGGCCTGCGCCAAAATGCGCTGGGCGTCGGATTTTGCCAGCGCCTCGTCGGCACTGATCTGTTCCTGCAGCGCCTGAACAGCTGCCTGCAACACTTCGATTTCTTCGCTGTTGTCGGGCGCTTCAACTGGCTGTTGTACGATGGTTTCGACGGTCTCAACGGGCCGGGCTTCAACGGTATCAACCCGCTGCGTCAGTTCCGACACGACTGCCGTCAGGCGATCAATTTCGGACATCGCCGATTGCATTGCCGCATCAGACGCCAGACCCGTCAAATCCGGAGGCGTTGTTTCTGGTACCTCGACAGTTTCGAGTGCCTCAATCCGTTCATTCAGTGCCGATGCCTGCGCCACCAAAGGCGCCAGATCGGTGGCTTCACGCTGCATAGATGCAGGCAAGTATGCATCTAACTGATCTGCACGGCCCGCAATGAACCCCAACATCGCGGCCACTACGCCGCCAAAAACGGCCGGCCAGACTGAACTTTTCTCCTGAACAGGCGGCGGCGGGGAAGGTTTTTCTTCGATGACCTCTTCTGCGACTTCGTCGGAAACTTCGTCTTTTGTCTCAACTACCGCTTCGGTGGCGTCGTCCAGTTGATCGTCCTTTTCATCCTCTTTCAGTTCTGGATCTTGTTCCAGATCATGTTCTAATACGTCTGCAATAGGATCTTGTTCAGATTGAAGATGCTCTTCAACAGGACCATAGGGCTCTGGATCTTCAGAAACATTTTCCACCGCGGCATCCGTTGCCTCGTCGATCAAGGTACCTTCAAGGATTTGATTTTCGTCCAGGGGCGAACTGGCAGAGTCTAGCAGCTTTTCTGACGTTTCCAGTTCGGTCTCACCGTCAGACAATTTGGCAGGGTCATCTGCCTTTTGTTTCTTTTCTTTCGCCAAATCACTCACCCTTTTCGAATCTGCCCATGGGGCACCCTCGATCAACCTTACTCGCGCATACCTCTCCCCTCAACCCAAGCTGACTCGCGCGAGTAGTTTTTCAAGACCATCCAACATCGCCCGTGCGTTTGGGGATGCTGCGACATCAAGTGATCTACTGTTCAGGATATGAAGCGGTTCAGCCACTGCATCGCTCAAGCAAAGCAGATTTGGCGTCGCTTTCTTTGGGCAATTCTGAGCGAACTGATGCGCCGTACGAGGAGAGAACAGCGGAACAATCACGCGCTGATCTGCCTGCAAAACCGCAAGTGCGTCGCGATTGAGCGGTAACAGCCTCTGATCATAAAGCGGTACTCGGCGCGCGGTCAGGCCCGCCGCAGCAAGCTTTTCAACAATCGCGCCGCGTGTGTGGAGGCCGGACAAGTGCCACAATTTTGCGTCCGGCGGCTGTGCAATCAACGCATCAACCAATCCCGCAGAGGTCTCGCCAAGACAACGACCGCTCCAGCCCATTCGTGCGGCAGCCTGCCGTGTTGCATCCCCGACGCAATAAGCATCCCTGCCCAAACCCTCAGGCGCAAACCGGACACCGTTTGCGGATGTGAAAATCACGGCATCGCGCGCGCCAATGTTCGGAACTGCGTCATGTTGCACGATCTCAATCAGTGGGCTGAGCACCGCATGGACGCACCGCCGCATATCAACGGGCATCGCATCAAGGAACCGAGCATTGGATCCCTCCGGGCGAGTCATGATCACTGGTATCCGGGCAACGCTCATCAATGACCCTCAGGATTGTTTGCAACCATTTACGGTGTTACCTCCCGCCTCAGGCGCATGCAACGGGATCTCAACTTGGCACATTCATTTACAGTTCTTGGTTTGGAAAGCAGCTGCGATGATACTGCCGCGGCGCTTTTGCGGTGCGATGCGAAAGGCAAGGCGACGATTCTGTCGAGCATTGTGCATGGTCAATCAAGCCTGCATGCCCGGTTTGGCGGCGTCGTGCCGGAGATTGCCGCGCGTGCGCATGCTGAAATGCTTGATTTCTGCGTTGAAGAGGCTTTGAGCGAGGCCAACGTCTCTTTGAACGACATCAATGCCATCGCCGTGACGGCAGGTCCGGGACTTATCGGTGGGGTTGTGTCTGGCGTGATGTGCGCCAAAGGATTATCCATGGCTACAGGCGCGCCGCTTTACGGAATAAACCACCTCGCCGGTCACGCTCTGACCCCGCGCATGACAGATGACGTTGCGTATCCCTACTTAATGCTCTTGGTGTCAGGTGGGCATTGCCAGTTCCTGATCGTTCATGGGCCGCATCATTTCGAACGTTTGGGCGGCACCATTGACGATGCGCCCGGGGAAGCTTTTGACAAAGTCGCAAGGCTTGTGGGTTTACCACAACCCGGTGGGCCCTCTGTGGAGCAGGAATCGCTGCAAGGTGATGCGACGATTTACAGTTTGCCGCGGCCCCTTTTGGATAGGCCGGGTTGTGATCTGTCCTTTTCCGGGCTGAAAACAGCCGTATTGCGCACGCGCAACAAGATCATGGAAGAGCACGGCGGTCTTCCGCGACAGGCACGCTCAGATCTTTGTGCCGGGTTTCAGGCCGCAGTCGTCGACGTTCTTGCGGAAAAAACGGAGCGCGCCTTGGAGCTTTATTTGCAGAGCAAACCAACAAGACCCGCTTTATGTGTGGCAGGTGGCGTGGCTGCAAACAGCGCCATTCGGTCTAGGTTAGAGATTGTTTCACAGCAGTTGGGATCAGAGTTCATTGCGCCACCTCTCGTGCTTTGTACCGACAATGCAGCAATGATCGCCTTTGCAGCGCTGGAACAAATGGGGAGTCGCGAGGCGGACGATCTGACGCTTTCGGCACGGCCCCGATGGCCATTGGATGAAAAAAGCCCGGCAATGCTTGGCAGCGGCAAGAAAGGCGCCAAGGCGTGAGCGTTACGGTTTTGGGGGCGGGTGCTTTTGGCACCGCATTGGCGATTTGCTTGTCTAAAACCACACCAGTCACACTGTGGTGTCGGAACAACGAGCATGCAAAGGCGATGACTGAGCAGAAGCAGAACCGCGCGCGTCTGCCAGATTGTGCCTTTCCGGATCAACTGAGCGTCACCGCTTCATTGGCACAGGCTTGCAAGGCCGACGTTGTTTTGCTGGCCGTGCCTATGCAACAACTGCGCAGCTTCGTGGCGGCCAATGCCGAACACCTGCAACAAAAAACATTGGTCGCCTGCTGCAAAGGGATCGACCTTGAATCCGGCCTGGGTCCGTTGGAAATCCTGTCAAAAAGCCTGCGCGATACCACGAGCGCCCTGCTCACAGGCCCGAGTTTTGCACGCGATATCGCCAATGGCCTGCCCACAGGCCTGACACTCGCATGTGCAAACGACGAGGCAGGTCACAGATTGCAACACATGCTGTCCACACCAACCCTGCGCTTGTATCGAACACAAGATACTGTCGGCGCGGCACTTGGCGGCGCTCTGAAAAACGTCATCGCCATTGCCTGTGGCGCGGCAATTGGTGCGGGTTTGGGCGAAAGCGCACGGGCTGCCGTTCTGACCCGCGGATTTGCTGAAATGCAGCGCCTGGCCTTAAAGCGAGGTGCTGAACCAAACACGCTGTCGGGATTGTCCGGTTTTGGGGATCTGGTGCTGACCTGCACGTCTCTCCAATCCCGCAATTACAGACTGGGTGTTTCGTTGGGTGAGGGCGCCAAATTTGACCCCGAGACAACAGTCGAAGGCGCTGCAACCGCCCTTGCGGCACATAGGATGGCCGAAAAAGAAGGTCTCGACATGCCCATCACATCGGCAGTTGCGGGTTTGATCGAAAAGCGTTTGGATGTGAAGGAGGCCATGCATGGCCTTTTGTCTCGTAGCCTGAAGGAAGAATAAATGCTTGTTGCTCTCATCGCTCACGACAAACCTGGCGCTTTGCCGATCCGTCAGGAAAATCGCCCCGCGCATGTTGCCTATCTGAAATCGGGCGATGCGGTTCAACAAGCCGGACCTTTGCTGGACGATCAGGGCGAAATGGCTGGATCACTGATCATTCTGGATGTTGCTGATATGGAGTCTGCTCAGGCTTGGGTCGACGGAGATCCCTATGGCAAAGCAGGATTGTTCGCCTCCGTCCGGCTTGTCCAATGGAACCGGGTGATCGGCTGATGGCTTATTGGCTTTTCAAATCGGAACCCTCGACATGGAGTTGGGAAGATCAAATCGCCAAAGGAGACATTGGCGAGGAATGGGATGGAGTTCGCAACTATCAGGCGCGCAATTTCATGCGAGATATGAAAGTCGGGGATCTGGGCTTCTTTTACCATTCACAAAAAGAGCGCGCGATCGTCGGCATTGTCGAGGTCAGTACTGAGGCGCATGCAGACAGCACAACCGACGACCCCCGGTGGGAATGTGTGGATATCAAGGCGGTGACGTCTGTGAAAACACCTATAACGCTCGATGATGTAAAAGCAGACGAGCGCCTGTCCGATATGGTGCTGGTCCGAAATTCAAGATTGTCTGTGCAGCCCGTCACAGCACGGGAATGGCAGATCATTTGCGAGATGGCCGGCGTGCCGCAATAACGCGGCTGGCGCATCAAAGGCAGCTTACAACCCATAAAGGAGAGATCGTCATGGAATTTCTGAGCGTCGCAATCGCCGGAGTCGCTGGTTTTGTCTTTGGCGCTGTGTGGTACACTGGTTTTGCCCACAAATGGATGGTTGCCTCCGGAGTACCCCTAAACGAGGAGGGCGTTCCCGCAAACAGGTCAGACCCCGTACCTTACATCACCAGCTTGCTGGGCGCGATATTGGTGGCCGGCATGATGCGGCACGTGTTTGAGTTGAGCGGTATTGATACCATCGGCAAGGGGCTGGTATCCGGTTTCGGAATCGGACTGTTTTTGGTAAGTCCTTGGATCGCAACTTTTTACAGCTTTGGCGCGCGTCCGAAAACGCTGATCCTGATAGATGGTGGATACGCAACTTTCGGATGCACCGTGATTGGCACAGTCCTCATGCTGTTCTAAGCGCGCTTTTTTGTCGTAGAAAAAGATGAAGGGTCCCGACAATATGCCAGAACCCTTCTTCACCCCACGTGCACTTCACCCACTGCACGAGATCAAAACTGGTCCTGGCCATGCTGGCCGGATGAGTTAGTGATACATGCAAAGGCTTGGAAGCACAAACTTTCAATAGTTTAAAAGCCCGACAAAAATGAAACGCTTCCTTAGGAAGAGGAAGCGTTTCCAGGTAAATTCAGCTGTTGTCAGCCGTATACGGTTTCTTTGCCAAAGTGCTTTGTCAGCATATAATACACGACTGCCCGATACTTGTTACGCTCGGATTTGCCGTAAGTTTCAATGGTTTTTTCAATCGCCGCAGAAAGCTCCGGACCGTCGGACAATCCAAGCTTCTTAATCAGGAAATTGTTTTTTACCGTCTCTATTTCGCTGGCTTGGCTGCTTGCAACTGTCGCCGCATCTGCATCATAAATCGACGGACCACACCCAATGGTCACTTTGGTCAACAAATCCATATCCGGTGTCATCCCGCATTTTTTCGTCAGATCGTCTGCATATTGCGCGATCAAATCGTCTCTCTTACCCATAAATAGTCCCCGTCATTTAAAAATATGGCCGTTTTGGGCCTTCACAGAAAAAAGCGTAGCAATCAAAGTGTTTTGGAAAAAGGGGGAAATTTTTCCCGGACGCCTCTCGGCGGAATTGACCCATCAACAGGAGATACGCCGCTGAAAGCTGATCAGCAGCAGCACCTCCCGTCGCCGACCACGTGCCCTCGACTACACCGGTGTGGCAATCAGTTGATTGCCAATTGTGACAAGCTCGCAAGCGCGGGCGTTTATCGGAATTCAATCCACAGATTCACGAAATTTCTATCTTGCATTGCAAGTGGCAAAGTCATGTGTAAGGTCGCATTTCAGTGTCCGCCAGAAGCGCATAAATCATAGGCCGCATGTTCTGTTTTCGCGGCCTTCATTTCAATCGGCACCGAACCCGCCTCAAATTCCAAGTTAAATGACGATCAGATCTGAAACGCAAAGCTGCTCGAAGGCTATTTGTCAAACCTGCGAAACTGCCCGGAATCATTGAAAGCCCGTCCGGAAAAGATGACAGCGACTGCTTGGAGACAAGCAATTAGGTTTCCTCCCAATGCCCAGAAGCCAGCAGCTTAACCAACGCAGACCAAAGGGTTTTGGGAGGAAAAAATGCTGTGATCAGTAGCGATAATGCTCCGGCTTGAACGGGCCTTCTGGGGCAACGCCGATGTAGGCCGCTTGATCAGCATCCAGTTTGCTCAACTTCACACCGATCCGATCAAGGTGCAGCCGCGCAACTTTTTCATCCAGATGCTTGGGCAAGATGTAGACATCATTCTTATACTCATCGCCTTTGGTCCACAGCTCGATCTGAGCCAGAACCTGATTGGTGAAGGATGCAGACATCACAAAAGATGGGTGACCTGTTGCGTTCCCAAGGTTCAGCAAACGCCCTTCGGAAAGCAGAATCAAGCGATTGCCATTTGGCATCTCGATCATGTCTACTTGTTCTTTGATATTGGTCCATTTGTGATTTTTCAGGGCGGCAACCTGAATTTCGTTGTCAAAGTGTCCAATGTTGCCGACGATGGCCATGTCTTTCATCTCGCGCATATGCTCGATACGGATAACGTCTTTGTTGCCCGTGGTCGTGATGAAAATATCGGCCGATCCCACCACATCTTCTAGCAACACAACCTCAAAACCATCCATGGCGGCCTGAAGCGCGCAAATCGGATCAACCTCGGTCACCTTGACGCGCGCGCCAGCCCCGCGCAATGAGGCCGCAGAGCCTTTGCCCACATCACCGTAGCCCATTACCACGGCGACTTTGCCTGCCATCATTGTGTCCGTCGCGCGGCGAATGCCGTCGACCAGCGACTCTTTACAACCGTATTTATTGTCGAACTTTGATTTGGTGACAGAATCGTTCACGTTGATCGCCGGGAAGGGCAACTGGCCATCTCGCACCAATTCATAAAGGCGGTGCACACCAGTCGTTGTTTCCTCGGAAACGCCTACAATCTGGTTGCGCATTTTGGTGAACCAACCAGGACTGGCCTCAAGACGCTTTTTGATCTGTGCCTTAATGGCGACTTCTTCTTCAGAGCCTGGCACCGGAATGACTTCCTCACCCGCCTCAGCACGAGCACCCAAAAGAATATAGAGCGTGGCGTCACCCCCATCATCAAGGATCAGGTTGGGGCCTTCCTCGAACATGAAGGATTTGTCCAGGTAGTCCCAATGCTCCTCCAAAGTCTGACCTTTGATCGCGAAAACAGGAGTACCGCCCGCTGCGATCGCCGCTGCGGCGTGATCCTGGGTAGAAAAAATATTACAGGACGCCCAGCGCACATCCGCGCCCAACGCAACCAGTGTTTCAATCAGAACTGCAGTCTGGATAGTCATGTGCAAAGAGCCAACGATGCGTGAACCCTTGAGCGGCTTGCTCTCACCATATTCATCGCGCAGAGCCATCAACCCCGGCATTTCAGTTTCCGCAATGTTAAGCTCTTTGCGCCCGTATTCAGCAAGTGCTATGTCTTTTACAATATAGTCGTTAGTCATGAGATCAGATTCCTATCTGCGCGATTTGCAGCGCAGATAGCACCCGCGATAGCATGAAACAATCCTTCAGGTTGAATCTCTATGAACTCATCGTTTATTTTTGCGCGTTGAAGCAATTTCGCCCCGCAGAACAGCCTATCCAAAACACGAAGTCAGAGCGTTTTAATCCCCACCCGAATGGTCCATTTTGACCGCCTGACATGTCAGTAACGGGTGGCGATCCAACATCAGATGCGTTTAGTTGCAGATCTGACGTATGACGAAGAAATCGAGCGGTTAGAATATGGCAAAACCGAAACGCGCGTGGCAGCGAATGTTATCGGGTCGCAGGCTTGATCTGCTGGATCCGACACCTGTCGATATTGAAATCGAAGATATTGCGCATGGGCTGGCCTTTGTGGCGCGTTGGAATGGTCAAACAAGTGGGGACTACGCATATTCTGTAGCTGAGCATTCCTTATTGGTGGAAACCCTTTTCAGCCGGATTTCGCCAAAGGCGCCCGCCAAATGGCGACTTGCAGCGCTGCTTCATGATGCACCCGAATATGTGATCGGTGACATGATTTCTCCGGTTAAGGCAGCCGTTGGCCCGGGATACGGCGCATTGGATGACCGTCTCACTGCGGCTGTGCACATCCGCTTTGGCTTACCGGCTGCAGTACCGGCACCGGTCAAGAAGCAGGTCAAAAAGGCAGATAGGATTAGTGCCTGGATGGAGGCGACACAAATTGCGGGATTCTCCGTCACCGAAGCAAACAGATTATTTGGCGCACCCGATACGGCGATTGTCGACGGTTTGAAAATTGTGCTGCGACCGCCTTTGGAGACCAGAAATGCGTTTACTCATCGGCACGATGAACTTTTGAAGGCCATCGGATGATTCAGGTTCGACCGGCAATGGCATTGGACAGCGGATCAATGGCCAAGCTCCTCAATGCCATTATTGAAAGGGGCGGAACAACAGCCCTCACCCGCCCGGTCACCGCAACAGACATCACAGAATGGATGAACGCTGCACCGGGCCGGTCAGCCTGGCATGTGGCGGTCAATGAACGAGAAGAGGTTGTCGGATTTCAATGGATCGCACCGCATGTCTTGTTACCGCCCCAGGCCGTTGATGTCGCCACATTCGTTCAGATTGGACAGTCCGGCCTTGGCATAGGCTCGGCGCTGTTTGAAGCGACGTCGAAGGCGGCCAAAGCGCTGGGTTACGACTGGATCAACGCGACGATTCGCGCGGACAATGAGGGCGGATTGACATATTATCAAAGCCGTGGGTTCAGAGACTGGCATTTCGACGAAGGCGTTGTGCTCGACAGCGGCCAGGTCGTGAACAAGATCAGCAAACGATTTGATGTCTAGTTGGTCAAGATGGCCAGAAGCCGTTCTTGGATAAGACATTAACGTGGTGAACGCTTAGCCAAAATGCGCTGTAAAGTCCGGCGATGCATGTTGAGCCGCCGCGCCGTTTCGCTGACATTTCGATCACATAGCTCGAACACGCGTTGAATATGCTCCCAACGCACGCGATCAGCGCTCATCGGGTTTTCAGGAGGCGGCGGAAGATCATCACCGCGCGCCAACAGAGCATTCACGATGTCCGCCGCATCCGCTGGTTTTGACAAATAATCCGTCGCCCCGATTTTTACGGCCGCAACAGCGGTTGCAATAGCACCGTATCCAGTCAGAACCACCACCCTTACATCCGGGCGATGCTCGCGCAGAACTTCCACAACGTCGAGACCATTTCCATCTTCAAGTCGCAGATCTATGACCGCGAACGCCGGTGGCCGGGCTGTCGCAATTGCCTTACCAGCAGCGACGGAATCCGCCATCTCGACCGAAAAACCACGTTTTTCCATTGCTTTTGCAAGACGACGCAAAAATGGTTCGTCATCATCCACCAATAACAGGCTGGTGTCATCTCCAAGTTTCAGTTCTGCTGCATCCTGCATCGGAAGCCTTCCTTAGCGCACTCAATATGATCACTTATATGTTTCAGTAAGGGGGCTTCGTCAAATTTCCCGGACATACGCAGGAAGAATCACGCGTTTTCAGCAAAGCAGGATACGGTTTTCACCATATCATCTACAGAGGTCTCTCGGCGGAAAAACTCCACGAACCCATGTTCAGGTAACACCAGATAACTAAAGGTGGAGTGATCGACGAGGTAGTATTCATCATCGTCGTCATGTGCCTTGTAATACGTGCGATATGCCTCGCTGGCAGCTTTCACCTGCTCGGGTGATCCAGTCAGGCCAATCATACGTTCATGCAGGTTTTCAGCAAAATCCCCGACAACTTCTGGCGTGTCTCTTTTGGGATCGATTGAGATAAATACTGGCGTGACGGAGATGTTATTCTCTGCCAGAACATCCACAGCTTCCGCGTTGCGCGCCGTATCGATCGGGCAGACGTCAGGACAAAAAGTGTACCCAAAGTACACAATAGAAGGCTCAGTGATCACATCCGTGTCCGTTACAGTTTCTCCCCGGCTGTTGACCAATTCGAATGGACCACCAATGGACCCGGCGCCACCGGCCACCTGGCTTGCGCGACATTGGGCAAACTGATCGTTTCCCTGCGACGATTGAGAGGCATACCAGATACCGCCAAGAAGTCCGGCAATTGCGAGGGCAGAAATCGAGGCAATATAGCGCATGGGTTTCGCTTCTCCTGAAGTGCGTTAGGGTATCATTATCAAATTGAAGACCTAACGTCCTGCGACATCTATGCAACTCAACAAGCGGTGAGCAGAATGCCCCAAACCGACCTCAGACCTCTGAGCGGCGACACCCGCGCAAACTGGATCCGGCTTCGGACCATGATTTTACTGCGCTGGTTCGCCATTGGGGGTCAGTTAACGGCGATTGTTGTTGCGCAATACTGGTACGGCTTACAGCTTGAAATCGGCCTGTGTTATTTCGTTGTTGGTGCGTCAGTCATTGCCAATCTCGTCGCCATTTTCGTGTTTCCAGAAAACAAACGTCTGAGCGAAGTTGAAAACATGCTGATGGTCATGTTCGATTTGTTGCAATTGAGCGCTCTTTTGTTCCTGACAGGCGGACTTCACAACCCGTTTGCGCTTCTGATGTTGGGGCCGGTTACCATTTCAGCCGCCGTGTTGACGTTAAGATCGACGGTCGTGCTCGGCAGTACAGCGATCATCATGGTGTCATTGCTGTCTCGACTCTACTTGCCGCTTCAAACAGAAAACGGGACCGTCCTTGAATTCCCTCAGCTTTTTGTGTTCGGGAACTGGATCGCCTTGATCATTGCAATTGTTTTCATCAGCGCCTATTCGGTCCGTGTCACATCAGAAATACACTCAATGTCAGACGCTTTGGCGGCGACACAAATGGCGCTGGCGCGTGAACAGAAACTGACGGACCTTGGGGGCGTGGTTGCAGCCGCCGCACATGAGCTTGGCACCCCTCTTGCGACCATCAAGCTGGCAAGTGGTGAACTCTACGAGGAGCTTTCCGACAGCCCTGACTTACGCGAAGATGCAGCTTTGATCCGCGAGCAGGCGGACCGTTGCAGGGACATCTTGCGTGATATGGGGCGCGCCGGGAAAGACGATCTTCATCTGCGCCGTGCGCCTTTGATGGCTTTGGTCGAAGAGGCGGCAGAACCGCATATGGAGCGCGGTAAGCCGGTGCATTTCATCCACCTCGATGATCCGGTTCTTCAGCCCGTTATTCACAGAGAACCCGAAATAATCCACGGGTTGCGAAATTTGATCCAGAATGCAGTCGACTTTGCCGCAAGCGAAGTCTGGATTGAAGCGGGCTGGAACGAAGATACTGTTTCCCTTCGAATCATGGATGACGGCTGTGGATTCCCAGCCCACTTGTTAGGCAGGATCGGGGATCCTTTTATGCGGCGCAGACCATCAGTATCGCATAATGACCTGCGTCCTGAATATGAAGGTATGGGTCTGGGCTTGTTCATCGCCAAGACACTTCTGGAACGTTCAGGTGCCGAGTTGCAGTTTGCCAATGGGCGCGACCCGATCGGTCGACCGGTCGAAACTTCGCTCAGCTTGGGCGCGGTTGTCAAAGTTACCTGGCCCCGGAGCAGAATCGAAGTACGTAAAGACTTTGACTCAGTTGGATTGGGTGAAAACCGCCCCATAACCGCCTGATCAGAGCTCAAAGTTAACCTGGAATTAACTAAGCTGAGTGAACAGTAAACTTAACTTCAATCAGGATAGGAAATTAAGGCTTATGCCTTTGTGGGACATTGCTGCCATTTTGGGAGCTGCTGGGTTGAGCGCCGCAGCCGGGTTGCTTTGGATCAGCCGGTCTTCGCAAAAACCAATGAATGTCGCGCCGTCAAACCTTTCCGGAAAAAAACCGGATGGCATCTCCTTTCTGTTTGATCAGGAAGATTTGCACCACGCTTCTGAAACCGCTCAACAGTTGTATCAGGTCTCCCCGGGAGAAGACGACTGGCAGACATGGCGTGACCGGATGTTGAACCGATTTCCCGCTTTGCCGGAAAAACCTCATCTAAATCAAATCGATGGCATGACGATCGAAGCGCGCCATGCCGAAGACATTGCCACCCTGAAACTCACGCACAAGGGCCAGTTCACACAGGTTCAGATGAACGACGACCGGATGGTCAATGCGGCGCAATCGCAGAAACTGCGTACCATTCACCGTGAGCTTGCCGATCTGCGGCGCGCCAGTGACACGACTCCACATGCGGTTTGGCAAATCGACGCACAGGGTCAAGTAACATGGTTCAACCTCGCTTACGAAGACCTGTATGACAAGCTGCACAGGTCAGCACCACAGCCCGAAAAGCCAGTTTTTGAAGTCGCAAACTCAAAGACCGCAAAGGTCGGCCGGCAACGAGTGTCCACTCAGTCGAGCATAGACGGCAACAAGGACTGGTACGATGTAAGCGCCGTGACGGTCGGCGACATCACGATTTTCCACGCGGTTGACGTAAATGCGGTGGTCAAATCTGAGGCTGCCCAGCGCAATTTCGTCCAGACATTGGCCAAGACTTTTGCGCAGCTCGCAATCGGGTTGGCCATTTTTGACCGAAACGGTCAGTTAGTGCTGTTTAATCCAGCCCTGATTGACCTGACGGACCTGCCTGCTGAATTCCTGAGCGGCCGGCCGACGCTTTTGTCGTTCTTTGATCGGATGCGCGAAAATCGTCGCATGCCGGAGCCAAAGAACTACCACTCCTGGCGCCAGGAAATTTCCGAGGTGATAGCCGCTGCGACTGACGGCCGCTATCAGGAAACATGGACCCTTGAAACCGGTCAAACTTACCGCGTCCGTGGACGGCCCCATCCAGACGGAGCCATTGCTTTTTTAATTGAGGACATCAGCGCGGAAGTCTCTCTGACGCGCAATTTCCGTGCGGAACTGGAACTTGGCCAATCCCTGATGGACACCTTCGATGAAGGCCTCGTTGTGTTTTCCTCGACCGGGGTACTCACGTTTTGCAACCTTGCCTACCGGGAACTCTGGGGTCTGGACCCCGACAACTCCTTCGCAGACGTCACAGTTTTGGACTCAGTCGAGGCATGGAAACAGCAATGCAAATCGGGTGCGCGCTGGGCGGCTCTGACCGATTTTGTCCGAAACATAAGCGAGCGCACATCCTGGGAAATGCCCGTCACATTGCATGACGGCGCGCTATTGTCCTGCACCGTCTCGCGCATAGCGTCCGGGGCGACCGTCATTCGCTTTATCAAAACCGAAACCCCCATTGCAAAGCTTGAAGCACCCAAACTGGATTCGCGCACCCTATAGGTCGGGTTAAACCTTGCAGCCACAGCCCTGCGCGGTAAGCATGGGTTATGGCGGAAAACTCCCTTTCTCTGGTGTTACGGTCTGGTGACGCAACGGCATCTGCGGCAGCGCTTTTGGCCAGCCAGCTTCGGTCCGGTGATACGATCCTGCTCCACGGTACGATAGGTGCGGGGAAAACGCATTTCGCCCGTGCGATTGTACAGTCGCTTCTGACCGCCCCAGAAGACGTGCCATCGCCAACGTTTACTCTTGTGCAAACCTATCAGACCCGATTTGGCCCACTTTGGCATTCCGACCTCTACCGCATTGGAGCAATGGATGAAATTGAGGAGCTTGGTCTGCTGGATGCTTTCGATGTTGCGATTTGTCTGGTTGAATGGCCGGATCGTCTGGGAACCTTATGCCCGGCCTCTGCCTTGAACATTTGGCTGGAAGATGGAACCAACGAGGACGAAAGAAAACTGACCGCGACCTGGGTCGATACGCGCTGGGACCCAAAAATGACATGTTGGACTAAGCTATGAGTCGCGAAAACGACCTAAAGGACTTCGTGGAATGCGCCGGATGGGGGCATGCAAAAATCACACCGCTCGCCGGAGATGCGTCCAATCGCAGGTATGACCGATTACATCTGCCAGACGGGCAAAGCGCGGTGCTGATGGACGCTTCGCCTTTCAAAGGCGAAGACACGCGCCCTTTTGTCCACATTGCGACCTACCTGCACGAGATCGGCCTGAGTGCGCCGCAGATCCATTATTCGGATTTAGAAAACGGGTTCTTATTGATTGAGGATCTGGGAGATGACCTCTTTGCGCGTATCATTTCTGTCAATCCTAAACTGGAACTTCCGCTATATGAGTGCGCGGTCGATGTTCTTTCGCACCTGCACCGGTCGCCTCCGCCCGATCTGAAACCCTACAATGCAGCCATAATGACACCATTGGCAGCTCTGGCTTTTGACTGGTATCAATTCGGTGCCCAAGGTCGCATGGATGTGCCCGCGCGCGACATATTTTCAGACGTTTTTGCAAAGCTGCTCGCACCGCTGGACGCCCAGCCACAGGTGTTGATCCAAAGAGACTATCATGCGGAAAACCTTCTCTGGCTACCGCATCGCAAAAGTGTCGCGCGGGTGGGTTTGTTGGACTTCCAGGACGCAATGCTGGGCCACACTGCCTATGATCTGGTCTCGGTGCTACAAGATGCCCGCAGGGACGTCCCGGCGCAGCTCGAGAAAGCCATGATTGACCGGTTTCTGGAGCAAAATCCGCAAGACGGCGATCAGTTTCTGTCGGCTTACGCCATTCTTGGCACACAACGTAACCTGCGTATTCTGGGTGTTTTCTCGCGCTTGTGCCTGAAGGCAGGCAAAACGCATTACATTGATCTCATTCCTCGTGTCTGGGGTCATATCCAGACAAATCTGAAACATCCCGACCTGCATGACATCGCCAGGCTGGTAAACCAATTACTGCCACCACCAACGCCCGATATACTGGACAGACTGAGATCAAAATGCGCGACTTTCCCGGATCGTTGATGCTGTTTGCCGCCGGCTTTGGCGCTCGCATGAAACCACTTACAAACAATCAGCCCAAACCAATGGTCAATGTCGCAGGCAAGCCCTTGATTGAACACGCTTTGGATCAGGCGACCGGGGTCGCGATTGATCACATCGTTGCCAATGTGCACTACAAACCTGAGCCGCTTGTCCGACACCTTGAAGGTACCGCCGTACAAACCGTTCTGGAAGCACCTGAGATTCTCGATACTGGCGGTGGTTTGCGAAATGCCTTGCCGCTGCTGGGACCGGATCCGGTTTTCACACTGAACACCGATGCTGTATGGGTCGGACCAAGCCCGCTTGGACTGTTGCGTGATGCATGGAAGCCTAACGATATGGATGCTTTGCTGATGTGCATCCCCGTCTCCAACGCCCATGCTTATCAGGGACAGGGCGATTTCGCGATCGGCGATCAAGCGCAACTCGCGCGCGGGCCGGGGTATGTCTATGGTGGTGCCCAAATCATTAAAACGGATCAGTTGAAAGACATCGACGAGTCAAAATTCTCCCTCAATGTTTTGTGGGACCGGATGCTCAAGGGAAACCGGCTTTTTGGGCTAAGCTATCCCGGCCAGTGGTGTGACGTCGGTCATCCGGCAGGCATCAGTATTGCGGAAGACCTTTTGGCAAACTCAGATGTTTGACGACGCGACCACGCACAGGCTTTTTGGCATCGCGCCAGGGATTGATTTTCCGCGTGAGCTTGCAAATGGTCTGGCGTCGCGATTGGCCGGGCATCCCCCAGAAGCAATGGCGCGGGTACAGCTGATCGTGAACACCCGCCGGATGCAGCGCAGGCTGCACAATCTTTTTGCCGAAGGCCCGGCGCTGCTGCTGCCGCAAATCAGGTTGATTACCGAACTTGACGGAATAGACCCTGGCGTTGGCGTGCCGCAAGCCGTGCACCCTTTGCGGCGCCGTTTGGAATTGATCGCCTTGGTCTCTCAACTCCTGAACCAGCAAAAAGATCTCGCGCCGCGCTCTTCGCTCTATGACCTTACCGATAGTCTGGCCTCCTTGATGGACGAAATGCAGGGAGAAGGTGTCACGGCTGATGTCATCGCAAATCTTGATGTCACAGACCAATCTGGTCACTGGCAACGCGCCTTGCGTTTCATTCAAATCGCACAAGAATACCTCAATAATGCCAGCACTTTACCTGATAACGAGGCGCGTCAGCGTTCCATCGTGACGGCACTTGCGGCAAAATGGGATCTCGAGCCCCCAGAAAACCCGGTGATCATTGCGGGTTCGACAGGATCGCGCGGCACCACGATGTTGCTGATGAAAGCCGTCGCGCGTTTGCCGCAGGGCGCGCTGGTCATGCCGGGGTTTGACTTTGAGATGCCCGCTGCAATCTGGTCGCACCTTGAGGATGCGCTGTTGTCCGAGGATCATCCGCAATTTCGCTTTCACAAGCTGATGTCAGAACTTGGCGCGTCCCGCGGCGATGTCAAAAATTGGCACCACACCCAGCCGCCGTCACGCGCGCGCAATGCGCTTGTTTCACTGTCACTGCGCCCGGCACCTGTAACGGATGCATGGCTGACCGAAGGTACAGATCTGAAGGATGTCCGGGGGGCGACGGGCGATGTAACCCTTTTGGAAGCACCAAGCCCGCGAGATGAAGCATTGGCAATTGCCCTGCGGCTCCGTCAGGCGGCAGAATTTGGTGAAACCGCGGCGTTGATTACCCCAGATCGGGTTTTGACCCGGCAGGTCAGTGCCGCACTTGATCAATGGACGATCCTGCCAGATGATTCCGCCGGGACGCCGTTGCATCTGTCGCCACCGGGCCGTTTTCTGCGTCACATTGCAGGTCTGTTTGTGCGACGCCTTGACGCCGAGGCTTTACTGACACTCCTCAAGCATCCGCTTTCACACAGTGGATCAGGTCGTGGGCCGCATGTACTGAATACGCAACGGCTGGAACTGAGGGTGCGTCGGAAAGGTCTGCCGTATCCTGATGCAAGTGGCATTGCTCAATTGCTGCAAAAAGCCGTGACAAAATCAGAGGATCAAGCGAAAATTGATGCATGGGCGCAGTGGGTTGGTGCCGTTTTTTGCGGCCATCTGAGTGATGAAATACGCCCTTTGTCAGAGTGGGTCGAGAGGCATATCGCCCTTGCAGAAGCTATTTCAGCGGGTGGGGATAGCGATGATCCCGGGGAGTTGTGGCAAAAGAAAGCGGGCCAGAAAGCGCAGGAGGTCATGCGTAATCTGACGCAACAGGCGGGTTTTAGCACGATCATGACCGCGTCTGATTACAGCGATCTGGTTGGTGCACTGCTGTCTGGCGAAGAGATCCGCGACCGGGATGCACCGCACCCCAACATCATGATCTGGGGTACGTTGGAAGCCCGCGTTCAGGGCGCGGATCTTGTGATTTTGGCCGGTCTCAATGATGGTACCTGGCCCGAAGCGCCACCCCCGGACCCTTGGCTCAACAGGGCGTTGCGACATCAGGCGGGTCTGTTATTGCCCGAACGACGCATTGGGTTGTCCGCGCATGACTACCAACAGGCTATCGGTGCGAAAGAGGTTTGGCTGACACGCTCGATCCGATCTGATGATGCCGAAACAGTGGCCTCGCGCTGGGTGAACAGATTGCGGAATTTGCTTGCGGGGTTGCGCGATCAAGGTGGTCCACAGGCCTTGAGCGACATGCTCGCGCGCGGTGATTTATGGCTCGCAAAGGTTCGCGCGTTTGAGCAGGTAGAGCGAACCGAGCCTGCCAAACGACCCTCTCCACGGCCCCCAATTGGTGCCCGTCCGCGCGATCTTTCTGTTACTGAAATCAAACGCCTGATCCGCGATCCCTACGCAGTTTATGCCAGACATGTGTTGAAACTAAATCGCCTTGGCCCGCTGGTACAAAGTCCGGACGCGCTTATGCGAGGAACCGTGGCCCATGACATTATGGAACGCTTCGTCAAAGAGACACTGGCGGATCCTACCCTGTTGAGCGCAAAGCATCTAAGCCATGTCGCCCAAACAGTCATGACCCAAGAAGTCCCATGGCCCGCCGCCCGCGCGATGTGGTTGGCCCGCATCGACAGAATCGCCCAATGGTTTGTGGATCGTGAACAAGACAGGCGCACCTATTCCACTCCGGTCGCCTTTGAAGGTCAGGCGAAGGGCAAGCTGGTCTGGCCAGAAATTGGATTTACGCTGACCGCCCGTGCGGATCGGATAGATCAATCTACAGACGGTGATGCGCTGCTTTACGATTATAAGACCGGAAAGCCACCAAGTGCCAAACAGCAAGGCACTTTTGACAAACAGCTCTTGATTGAAGCCGCCATGATCGAAGAGGGAGCCTTTGAAACACTTGGCGTACACCACGTTGCAATGGCCATATTCATTGGATTAGGGTCGAATCCAGAGGAAATCCCAGCGCCATTGGACAACGAGCCCCCGCGTGAAGTTCTCACAAACCTACGCAAATTGATCGACACCTATCTGAGTGCGGAGCAAGGCTTTACCGCCCGTCGCATGATGCAGGAAGATAAAATTGCGGGCGATTACGATTTGCTCGCCCGATTTGGGGAATGGGACGCCACCGATGATCCGATCCCAGAGGATCTGAAATGATGCAGCGCGATGAGGCAAGTGAAGCGCAGGTCAGGGCGGCACGACCCGATGCCTCGACGTGGCTGGCGGCAAATGCAGGATCCGGCAAGACGCGCGTACTGACCGACCGCGTCGCGCGACTGCTGCTTGATGGCGTACAACCACAACACATTCTATGTTTGACCTACACCAAAGCCGCCGCGTCAGAGATGCAAAACCGGTTGTTCAAGCGTCTTGGAGCCTGGGCAATGTTGCCAGCAGAGGAGCTCGCAGCATCATTGCAGGATCTAGGTATTGAAGGACAGATCAGCACGGACCGGCTGCGTGATGCCAGAACGCTTTTTGCCCGTGCTATTGAGACCCCTGGCGGTTTGAAAATCCAAACGATCCACTCGTTTTGCGCGTCTTTGTTGCGACGGTTTCCCCTGGAAGCCCAGGTCAGCCCGCAGTTCACAGAAATCGAAGACCGGGCCGCGGAGTTATTGCGCGCCGAGATTGTCGACCAAATGGCGGACGGGCCTGATGCCGCGCTGATCGATGGCATCGCGCAGCATTACACCGGCGAGGATTTCAGCAAATTGACGCGGACGGTGATCACTCACCGCGAAGCGCTACGTGAACCCTTGAATTTGCCTAAGGTCCTAGGGATTTTCGATCAGCCACCAGATTTGACACAGCAAGGTGTCGCGAATTCTGTCTTTCTGGGCGGAGAAGAAAACCTTATCGCCAACATCATTCCAGCGCTGCTTGAGAAAGGCGGCAACGACGCGAAAGCGGGCGAAAAACTTACGAACTTGGGCGTTTTGGGTTTTGACGCTTTATCCAGGCTGGAAGGTGTTTTTCTGACTGGCGGATCGGCCAAATTACCTTTTTCTGCTAAGATCGGGAGCTTTCCAACCAAACCCACACAGACGATCCTGACTGATCACATGGACGCGCTCAATGCGTTTATGTCTCGGGTTGAGACCGCGCGCGACGCACGCTTGTCGCTGAATGCAGCGGTGAAAACGCAAGCGCTCTATGAGTTTGCGGCACGATTTATCAAACACTACGAGGGTCAAAAACTGCAACGTGGCTGGCTGGATTTCGATGACCTGATCCTGAAGGCGCGCGATCTTTTGAACGACCCCGCCGTGGCAGCATGGGTGTTGTTCCGGATCGACGGAGGGATCGATCACATATTGGTAGATGAGGCGCAGGATACCAGCCCGGCACAATGGGATGTCATCCGAAAACTAGCCGCCGAATTTTCCAGCGGTGAAGGTGCGCATAAAGACACCGCGAGAACCCTTTTCGTCGTTGGGGACAAAAAACAATCGATCTATTCCTTTCAAGGGGCCGACCCAAAAGAATTCGACCGGATGCAAGCGGAATTCAAATCGAAATTGGAAGCCGCGACGCAGGAATTTCAGAGCCTAACACTGGCCTATTCCTTCCGATCTTCCGACGCCATTCTCAAAGTAGTTGACGCCGCCTTTGAACATCAAAGTGAAGCGGGCTTTGCGCAGGACGCAAAACACATTGCGTTCAAGAACGACCTCCCCGGACGGGTCGATATTTGGCCCTTCGTTGAAAAACAAAAAGACGAGGATGATCGGCTCTGGTACGAACCGCTGGATCGACGCGGCGCGCGGCATCATGCAGTCATCCTTGCGCAACAGATTGCGAGCCAAATCAAGCAAATGATCGCGGATAAACAAACGATCCCGGTGGATGTCCCAAATAGCATTTCGCAAGCAAAACGGCCGGTGACACCGGGTGATTTTTTGATCCTGGTCCAGCGACGATCTGAATTGTTTGCTGAGATCATCCGAGCTTGTAAAGCGCACGACCTGCCAATCGCTGGCGCAGACAGGCTCAAGGTCGGTGGCGAATTGGCAGTGCGCGACCTAGCTGCGCTTTTGTCCTTTCTGGCGGTGGCAGAAGATTCCCTCTCGCTCGCCACAGCGCTCAAATCGCCGTTGTTTGCGTGGTCAGAGCAGGACCTTTATAAGTTGGCACAAGGGCGTAGCGAAGAACATCTATGGCAGACTCTGCGCAATCAGGCAGAGGCCTATCCGCAAACCATGGCGGTTCTGAACGACCTGCGGGCGAACGTCGATTTTTTACGTCCCTACGACCTGATTGAACGTATTCTGACACGCCATCGAGGACGTCGAAATCTTCTGTCACGCTTGGGGAACGAGGCGGAGGATGGGATCAACGCGCTGCTCTCGCAGGCCTTGGCGTATGAGCGCAATGCAATTCCCAGCCTCACCGGTTTTCTGGTCTGGATGGAAACCGATGATCTTGAAATCAAACGCCAGATCGACAGCGCCTCTGATCAGATCCGCGTCATGACCGTGCATGGCGCCAAAGGGTTGGAAGCGCCCATCGTCATCTTACCGGATACCGGTAAACGCGATATCCAAATCAAGGATGATATCGTGAAAATGAACGGGCATGCGGTTTGGAAAACCAATTCGGCCGACATGCCGAGCGTCATGTCCAACACAATTGACGCATTGAAGGCAACCCAGTTTGAAGAACGTCTCAGGCTGCTGTATGTGGCTCTAACGCGGGCTGAAAAGTGGCTTATCATCGCCGCAGGCGGTGAGCTATCCAAGAAATACGACAGTTGGTATCAGATCGTGGACGCCGCGCTGGAACAGTCGGGCGCGCGCGAAATCCAGTTTCAGGGTCTGGGCATCAAACGCCATTCTTACGCAGATTGGGATGCACTTCCATTTGCACAGGACGTTTCCCAAATAGACGAAACCGTCATGTTGGATGAGTTTTACAAAACCCTGCCACCAGCCATTCCAGAAAGTTTGGAAACCCTGTCCCCGTCTGATCTTGGCGGCGCAAAGGCCTTATCAGGCGAACAAGGTCGAAGCGAAGAAGCCGCGAAAGCCTATGGCACCTTGGTCCATAAGTATCTTGAACTTCTGAGCACAGTGCCAAGCCAAAAGTGGCCTGACATGATAACTTCGCTGCGCGCCGCTGATCCGGATAATGCTGATCACGACGACGCCGAAACCGAAGCATGTCGGGTATTGAAAGCGGATGCTCTTGCGGCCCTTTTTGCTGATAATTCACTTGGCGAGGTCACTGTATCCGCGCCGTTTGGGAATGCACATCTGTCAGGTGTCATTGACCGGTTGGTTGTAACCAACGACCGGGTTCTCGCCTTAGATTTTAAAACAAACCAAACCGTGCCCTCCCGCCCGGAGGATTGCCCCGAAGGAATTTTGCGTCAGATGGGCGCCTATGCCCACGCATTGGGCCAAATCTATCCAACACATCACATCGAAACCGCAATTGTTTGGACGAACTCGGCGACGCTCATGTATCTGCCGCACGAAACTGTGACGAGAGCGTTACAAAGCACGCTACATCTTGACGTGGGAGAGGCGGCTACATAGGTTCACGGTCCAAGCATAGCCTGTCAGGAGAGCACGATGGCCACCCTTGCTGTAACCGACGAAACCTTCGACACCGAAGTGAAGAATTCAGACATCCCCGTCGTGGTGGATTTCTGGGCCGAGTGGTGTGGCCCTTGCAAGCAGATTGGACCATCACTTGAAGAGTTGTCCAATGAGATGGACGGCAAAGTGAAGATCGTCAAAGTCAATGTTGACGACAACCCGAATTCGCCTGCGCAAATGGGCGTACGCGGAATTCCAGCGCTGTTCATCTTCAAAGACGGCCAGGTCGTTTCCAACATGGCCGGCGCCAAGCCTAAAGCTGCCCTGCAAAGCTGGATCGAAGAGTCGATCTAAGGTACGCGACTGTCTGAGACCCGGGGCGTTCCAATGGAGCGCCCTTTCTTTTTGCCTTCCTCTTTTGACAGAACTTGCGATGTGTGGGCGCCAGGCGGGCTTGTACCCTCAATGACGGCGCGCCATATAGAGGATCACCAATAAGGAGGCCAAAATGGCACGAGAAGAGTTCCCCGGCTGGCATGGCACCACCATCATCGGCGTAAAGAAGGCAGGCGAGGTGGTCATAGCAGGCGATGGGCAGGTTTCTCTGGGTCAGACCGTCATCAAGGGCACCGCGCGAAAAGTGCGCCGACTGAGCCCGGGTGGATTTGACGTCGTAGCCGGATTTGCCGGGTCTACGGCGGATGCCTTCACTTTGCTGGAACGGTTGGAAACCAAACTCGAAGCCACGCCAGGCCAATTGGCCCGCGCCAGTGTTGAATTGGCCAAAGATTGGCGCACTGACAAATACCTCCAAAAGCTGGAAGCAATGCTGATTGTGTCTGATGGCAAGGATATCTTTGTGATAACGGGTGCTGGCGATGTGCTGGAACCCGAACATGACGTTGCCGCGATCGGGTCAGGCGGGAATTATGCATTAGCCGCCGCGCGCGGGTTGATGGACAGTGACCGTTCCGCCGAAGATGTCGCGCGCGATGCCATGGCAATTGCCGCGGATATTTGCGTTTATACCAATGGCAATCTGACCGTGGAAAAGATCACCGCATGATTGGCCAGGACGATCTGCGCGCCTCCGTCAGCGCCGGGATCGTGACCGAGGCGCAGGCCGCCGCCCTGATGAGCCTTGCGCACAGTCGCAGCGGTGCCCGCGAAAACCTGGACCCCGGAGATGAACCTTTTGAGCTGTTCAAGGGGTTCAATGAAATCTTCATTGTCGTAGGCATGGTTATTCTTGCCATGGGGTGGGTCGGCGTTGTGACGTTTGCTGTGACAAATGATCCTTTGAATCTGAAGAATACACTTATTTTCTCCAGCCTTTTTGCAGCCGCCGCACTCTGGGCTCTGTCTGAGTATTTCATTCGCCGCCGCCGCATGGTGGCGCCCGCCATCGCGCTTGCGGTGATGTTTGCAATCAATGCCGCCTATGGATTCGCGGGTGCCTTTTCAGAACTTTTCATGGTCGCGCAGGGCGATAACAGCAGCTTGCCAATACCCTTCGCTCTCGCGACCCTTATCCTCTTTGTCTATTGGTTTCGCTTCCGTGTACCATTTGTTTTGGCGCTCATCGCGCTTGCGGCATTTGGCGTTGCCATCCTGATTGCTGCCAACAGCAGCGGATCACCGGGATCGACAGAGGAGCTTTTCCTTTTGTCGGCTGGAGGTCCCTTCGCATGGATCACACTTGCTCTTGGGCTAATCGTGTTCGGCGTCGCCATGATGTTTGACATGTCCGATCCGCACCGTGTCACCCGACGCTCCGCCAACGGGTTCTGGCTGCATGTTGTCGCTGCGCCCGCTTTGGTCAACACCATCGCACTTTCCTTGCTGGATAGTGATCAGGATTGGTCCAATTCCTTGCTGGTGGCCGTTCTGACCCTGTTTGCTTTGGTCGCGATCATCATTGATCGACGATCCTTTCTGATCGCTGCAATCGGCTACACCGTGATTCTGACAGCGACGATTTTCGATGGGGATGGCGCCGTGTTTACCGTCTTCTTCCTTGGCATCGTTTTACTTTTCCTAGGTGCGCGCTGGGAACACATCCGCGCCCGCCTTCTGGCAATGATGCCCCGGTTCATCCCGCTGCACAAATTGCCGCCCTCCCATGTTACAAAGGCTACTTCATGACCGACCTGACCCCCCGCGAAATTGTCTCCGAGCTTGACCGGTTCATCATTGGCCAGAAAGATGCCAAACGCGCGGTTGCGGTAGCCCTGCGCAATCGCTGGCGGCGTAAACAGCTCAGTGATGACTTGCGCGATGAGGTCTACCCAAAAAACATCCTGATGATCGGACCCACAGGTGTTGGCAAAACCGAGATCAGCCGACGTCTGGCGAAACTGGCGCGCGCACCATTCCTGAAAGTCGAAGCTACCAAATTTACGGAAGTCGGTTATGTCGGCCGTGATGTGGAGCAGATCATCCGCGACCTCGTGGACAGCGCCATTGCCATGACCCGCGATCATATGCGCGAAGACGTCAAGACCAACGCACGCCATGCCGCCGAAGAGCGTGTAATTGATGCGATTGCTGGTGCAGATGCCCGCGAAGGCACACGCGACATGTTTCGCAAAAAGCTCAAGGCCGGCGAGCTGGATGACGAAATGATTGATCTGGAGGTCGCCGATACCTCCAATCCGTTTCCAACAATGGATATTCCAGGCCAGCAGGGCGGTATGGGCATGATGAATCTCGGCGATCTGTTCGGCAAAGCGCTCGGAGGGCGCACAACCAGAAAAAGGCTGTCAGTTTCAGAAAGCTATGATGTGCTGATCTCCGAAGAGGCGGACAAGCTGCTGGATGATGAAACTGTCACCCGCGCCGCCATTGATGCGGTGGAGCAAAACGGCATCGTTTTTCTGGACGAGATCGACAAGGTTTGCGCACGATCAGATGCGCGCGGCGGGGATGTGAGCCGCGAAGGGGTGCAGCGCGATTTACTGCCGCTGATCGAAGGCACCACGGTCAGCACCAAACACGGGCCAGTCAAAACAGACCACGTGCTATTCATTGCATCAGGCGCTTTTCACATCGCAAAACCGTCGGATTTATTGCCGGAGCTTCAGGGCCGCCTGCCGATCCGCGTGGAGTTGCGGGCCCTCACCGAAGAGGATTTCGTCCGTATTCTGACAGAAACCGACAACGCGCTGACCCTGCAATACACCGCCTTGATGGGTACCGAGAAAGTCACCGTCAGTTTTGAACCCGATGGCATCGCCGCCCTCGCAAAGATCGCAGCAGACGTCAATCAATCGGTGGAAAACATCGGTGCCCGGCGCTTGTACACGGTCATGGAACGGGTGTTTGAAGAACTGTCCTTCGATGCGCCGGATCAGGCGGGCATAGAGGTGGTCGTGAATGCAGAGTTTGTTGAGAAAAACCTCGGTGAATTGACGCGTTCCACAGATATCAGCCGTTACGTGCTTTAAGGCTTTCAATCCAGCCACACGCCTGTAACACCGGGCACATGGGATATCTTCGCTTCCTGATCGAAAACCGGCTGTTTCTGATCGCCGGGTTTTTGCTCACCTTTACCTCGTCCTTCGGGCAGACCTATTTCATTTCGCTCTTCGCGGGTGAAATCAAGACAGCGTTTGCACTCAGCGATGGCGGCTGGGGTGGTGTCTATACGGTTGGTACAACGCTGTCAGCAGTCGCAATGATATGGGCTGGCGCGCTGACGGATAGATTTCGTGTCAAACAGCTGTCGCTTGGTGTCATGGTTTTACTCGCGGCTTCCTGCGTCGCGATGGCCGCAGTTCATCATTGGCTGTTGCTGATCCTTGTGGTTCTTGCGCTGCGCCTGACCGGGCAGGGGATGATGTCACAACTTGGCGCAGTCGCGATGTCGCGCTGGTTTGTGGCCACCCGTGGACGTGCGATTTCCATCTCCTCAATGGGTTTCGCCGCAGGTCAGGCTTTACTGCCCATCGCCGCAGTAGCATTGCTTGCGGTTTTTGACTGGCGGTTTCTTTGGGTTCTGGCAGCGGTTTGCGTCCTTGCTTTCATTCCGATCATGCAATTCCTGCTGCGACAGGAACGCACACCGCAATCGATGGCCGATAGCACCCAGCGTTTTGGCATGGGCGCAAAACACTGGACTCGCCAGGAGCTATTGAGGCATCCGTTGTTTTACATTCTGATACCTCTGATCCTTGGTCCCGCCGCTTTTGGAACGGCACTGTTTTTTCATCAGGTCCATTTGACGGAAATCAAGGGTTGGACCCTCGCGTCCTATGTTGCGCTGATGCCGATCTACACGGTGGCGGCGATTGCTTTTACCTTTGTCACAGGGTGGGCCATCGATCGCTTTGGCGTGAAATGGATCGTTCCGTTTCAGCTGCTTCCCTTTGGGTTATCCTTTCTGGTGCTGGCCTCTGCCGATACCATTTTTGCGGCCGGTACCGGACTGGTGATCTTTGGCATCGGACAAGGAATACAAGGCCCGGCAATTACTGCATTCTGGGCTGTTTTTTACGGCACAAAACACCTGGGCGCGATCAAGGCGGCGGCGGCCGCTCTTATGGTCTTTGGCTCTGCGATTGGACCCGGCCTGACAGGCGCGCTAATTGATATTGGAATTGATTTTCCTGATCAAATGTTTCCAATCGCTTTCTTCTATTTCCTGGGCGCGGGTCTCGCCAGTCTGGGCATCCTGCGCTACCAACGTGACCTGCCTAGCGACGCCGCCTGAGATAGACGTAGTAGGCTCCGCCACCCCCATGGCTAATATGTGCTTCGCTTACTTGCATCACAGCAGATGCCAAGGGCGGTGCGCTCAGCCATTGTGGCACCTGATGGCGCAACACGCCAAACCGGACGGGGATGGGCCCCCCTTCGTTCCGGTTTTTACCTTTTCCCGTAATGACCAGAACGAGGCGCTTGCCAGAACCACTCGCGCTCAGAATGAATTTGCTTAACGCCGAATGCGCGCGATCCAGTGTCATGCCGTGCAAATCTATACGGCCTTCCGGCTTGATCTTGCCCCGGTTCATTTTGCCAAAGGTCTTGCGGTCCATTTGAACCGGCGCGTGGCGCAATTGATCCGGCAAAGAGGGAGCGAGATTTATGGTGTTTTTGCGGGGCTGAGGTTTTGGTGGAAAACCTTCGTTCAACTTTGTGAAGTCAACTTTTTGCCTCAAATTGGCTGGTCCCGCAGATTGCGGGGCGTAGGCTTCCGGATCAAATGTGCTGCGATTGCTCAGAGCTTCGGTTCGCTCTGTCACCTTGCGCCAAAGGGCCACTTCGTCCTCGGACAAGTTTCGCCGTTTCACAGCGCATCCTCGGGCGCCATTGCATAAGCGCGCTGGATTGGCAGCAGTAGAATCATGCGCCCGGGATCTTTCAGCTTTCCGGCTGCGCGGCCTGCCTCGTCGCCGGTCCCAAAGAAAATGTCGGCGCGCTGCGCGCCCTTGATGGCGGATCCTGTATCCTGTGCCATCATCAATCGACGAAGCGGGTTTGCGCCATCCTTTTCAATCCAGACCGGCGCGCCCAACGGCGTATAAGCGGGATCCACTGCAATCGTACGCATTTCAGTAACGGATCGGTTCATCGCCCCGAGCGGGCCCAGATGAGCCGGGACTTCACTCACTTCGCGGAAAAAGACATAGGATGGATTGTGAAACAGCAACTCGCGCCCCTCGACAGGGTTGCGCCGTACCCAGTTTTTGATGACTTCGGCGCTGACCTGATGGCTCTCATAGGTCCCACGGCGCACCAATTCCGCCCCAATCGAACGATATGTATGGCCATTCGCACCAGCATATCCAACGCGCAGTTTTTTTCCGTTCGGAAGGTTCACTCGCCCCGAACCTTGAATCTGTAAAAAGAAAAGCTCAACTGGATCATCGACCCAGGCTATTTCCAATCCACGACCTTCCAGAACACCGCCATCCAAAATCTGGCGACGCGAATACCACAACTCCGTGCTTTTGGCCTCCGCCGGCATTGCGTGAATCGGATATTTGAACCGGGTGGTTTTATACCGCGAACCGGTAAGTTCTGGTTCAAAATACCCGGTAAACAACATCGGGTTGCCATCTTCGATCAGGACGGGGCGAAACAGCAGCTCAAAAAACGCCTTGGGATCTGGTTTGGAGGTCGCATAGGCGCACACAGCGCGCCAATCCGGGTCGTCCATGTCCAGACAGGTGTTTTGAAAAACGTCAAAGGCGGCCGCGTGGTCATCTTTGTGCCACCCGTCCAAGTCCTCAAAGGAAAGTACTTTTACTTGCGTGTCGGCTCCTGCAGGGCTGATCATACTGAGCGCCCCCGCCAGAACCGCCACCACAACGCCCGGTTTCATGCGTCCGTGGAAACCAGCAACCAATTCGGGTCATCCGACCCCATATCACGCGCGAAGGTCCATGTATCTTTCTGACGTTTCAACTCGGTTGTGCTGCCGTCTACGATCTCACCCTCGCTGTCACGTACGGCAGAAGTCAGTTCCGCAACAAACCGAATGGTCAATTCGGCTTCCTGGGTGTCGTCATCGAATGTCGCATCCATCAGTTTCAGTTCACTTACGCCGATGAAGTTTGCCTCAACTGTCAGGCCCTGATCTTCGCGCGCGGCAATGCCGTCAACAAACGATTCATAGATATCTTCGGCTAGAAAGGGCTGGATTTCGGATAGCTCGCCGCTCTCGTATCCCATCACAATCATTTCATACGCACCGCGCGCACCGCCCAGAAAATCGGTCACGCTGAAGGAAGGTTCCACACGTTTCATAGAGGCCAGCGCTGTTGCCGCGTCGCTGTTTTCATCCACGTGATCCACGATATCGAGATCCGGCCCACCTTCGATTACTTCAAAATCGTGCTTTTTCTCATTTTGGCTGGGCGGTAATTTGGCGGGAGGCCCTTCGAACCCATCCCGCGTTCCCAGCACGTTTTTCAGACGTAGAATCAGAAAAACAGCAATGCCGGCCAGCACCAAAAGCTGTATCAGGGGCGAATTCATAGGAACCTCATATGGGGTAAATCATGGAAACAGGTGTATAGTACTCTTATGTAGGTGTCAGATGGGCTCAAGTCCACTGCAGGCTCGACGAAAGGAAGTACCAAAATGTGGCTATTTATCGCTTTTCTTGCGGTACCACTGATTGAAATAGCGTTATTTATCCAGATTGGTGGCGCAATCGGCTTGGGCTGGACGCTGTTTACTGTGGTTTTGACCGCAATCATCGGAACGTGGTTGGTGCGGAATCAGGGCCTGATGGCGATGAATCAGGTCAAATCATCCTTTTCGGACCTGCGTGATCCTACCGAACCTCTGGCCCATGGTGCGATGATCCTTTTTTCCGGTGCTTTGCTGCTAACGCCAGGCTTTTTTACAGATGCCGTTGGGTTTTTACTGCTTGTGCCCGGCTTTAGGACGGCGGTGTACAAAGCCATCCGCGCGCGGGTCAACATACAGTCCTTTGAGGCCGGCCCAAGACAACCCAGGCAGAGCGGCGATGTCATTGATGGTGAGTTTTCGGAGGTCAAGCAGGAGCATAATGAAAACAAGGGCCCTTCAAAGTGGTCAGACCATTGAGTACCCAAACCCAAACTGTTAAGGCTCGCGCGATTTAATTTTGCTCATAAGGGAGGCACTGATGGCCGAAGCCGAAGCACAACCACAAGGGCCGCAAATGCGTGTCCTCGGACAATTTATTCGTGATATGTCTTTTGAAAACATCATGGCCCAGAAAGGCGCGCCGGCTGATGTAACGCCCGATGTGCAGGTTCAGGTCAATCTGGATGCGAAAAAGCGCAGCGCAGACAACCAGTATGAAACGTCGATCAAGCTGAATGTGACATCCAAAGCGAAAGACGGCGATACGACGCTGTTTGTTCTCGAAATAGACTATGCCGGTATTTTCCACATCGACAACGTTCCCGAGGATCAGCTGCACCCGTTCTTGTTGATCGAATGCCCACGGATGATCTTTCCATTCCTGCGACGCGTGGTCAGTGACATAACACGTGATGGCGGCTTCCCGCCCCTCAATCTGGAGAACATCGACTTCCTGTCGCTCTACCGCAATGAGCTGGCCCGTCGCCAGACCGAAGAAGCACCACGCGCGGACGCGTGACCCTCAGGATTTAAGCCACAATGCGCCGTCGCCCAGCTTTGCCACAAATTCGGCATGGGCGGCGGCCTCTTTTTGCGTGATGCGTGATTTTAGTGGTGTGGCGCGCGGGCGCGGCGTCCATTCCTGCCCATCGGCTCCGTTTTTGTTCTGGGATTTCATGGAAAGCCCGAAATTCGGCTGTCGACCCCCGATCAGCTCTAAATAGACTTCAGCCAGAATTTCACTGTCCAACAGCGCGCCGTGCAAGGTGCGCGATGCATTGTCGATATTGAAACGTCGGCACAAAGCGTCGAGAGACGCAGGCGAACCGGGAAACCTTTTTCGTGCCATGTCGAGCGTGTCGATCGCTTGCTCCCAGGGGATCTGCGGCAGCCCCATCCATTTAAGTTCCGCGTTCAGGAATTTGATATCAAAGGATGCGTTGTGAATGACCAGTTTCGCATCGCCAATGAAGTCCAGAAACGCTTGCCCCACTTGCGCGAATTTTGGTTTGTCACGCAGGAAATCATCCCCCAGACCATGCACCTGAAACGCCTCTTCCGGCATGGCACGTTCGGGGTTGATATATTGATGATACGTCTTTCCCGTGGCCATATGCCCCATCAGTTCAACGGCGCCAATCTCGACGATCCGGTCCCCCGATTGAGGGTCAAAACCCGTTGTTTCCGTATCAAGCACAACTTCACGCATCGCGAATTCTCTCTTTGACCTGCCTGATCACATTCTGAACCTGAGCGCGCGCATGTTCAACCGTGTCCGTCGTGATGACAAAATCAGACCGCGCACATTTTTCATCATTCGACATCTGTTTCGCGCGGATCTGTTCAAAGGCTTCTCGCGACATTGTGCCCCGAGCCAGAACGCGCTTTTCCTGCTCTTCAGCGGAGACTGTAACGCACGCGACGGCGTCCATTGCGGCCTGACCGTCCGTTTCAAACAACAGCGGAATATCCAGAACGGCAATGTCCGAAAAAGCCGAGGCCAGAAACGCTTCACGGTCTCGCGCGACAAGAGGATGCACAATTTTTTCAATTCTTGCCAATGCATCACTTTGAGTCTGCACGATGCGACGCAGGTCCGTACGTGATACCTTCCCTGCATGAACAGCGTCGGGGAAGGCATCACCAATCGGCCCGACGGCTGCGCCCCCCTTGGCGTAAAGGCGCTCGACAGCCGCATCAGCATCCCAGACCGTGCAGCCTTCATCAGCAAACATTTGGGCGGTCGTCGATTTCCCCATGCCGATCGTCCCGGTCAAGCCCAACTTGAACATCAGCCCAATACAGCCACGCGGGTTTCATCATCTACTTCCGGACGCGGTCCAAACCAACGCTCAAACCCTGGCACCGCCTGATGTAATAGCATTCCAAGCCCATCAACGGTGACGCATCCTTTTTCCTCGGCAATGCGCAGCAGCTGCGTTTTCAACGGTGTGTAGACCAGATCTGTGACGACTGTTGATTGCTTCAACCCGTCCAGAGGAACGCGCAACTCTGGCTTACCCACCATGCCGAGCGACGTCGTATTCACAACCAGACTGGCATCTTCCAACATATTTCCAGCCTGTACCCATTCTATGACTTGCACCCGATTTCCAAAATCGGATTTTAACTTATCCGCACGCGCACGGGTTCTGTTGGATAGTAGAATTTCTGGAACCCCTGACTCCAATAAAGAGGCAATCACCGCACGGGACGCACCGCCCGCTCCAAGCACTACTGCCGCACCCTCCGCGGGTCGCCAGTCTGGCGCTCCTGCCTTCAGGTTTTCCAGGAAACCATACCCATCCGTATTGTCAGCGTGAATTGTTCCGTCCTTGCGAAAAATGAGGGTATTGGCCGCACCTATCAAAGTTGCGCGATCCGTGATCAGGTCCGCAATGCCCAGCACAGCCTCTTTATGCGGGATCGTTATATTGACGCCGACGAACCCTGCCTTGGGCAATGTCATTAAAACATCGCGCAGATCACGCGCCGCGACATCCATCGGGACATAGAAACCTTTAACGCCATATTTTTTTAGCCAGTGGCGGTGAACCTGCGGGGACCTTGAGTGGGCAATCGGGGACCCGATAACGCCGGCCAAAGGGATGGTCGCAACGGGTTTTGACGTATCGGTCATCTTTCAAGGTCTCCGCGCAAAGTCAGATAGGCGAGAAGTTCCAATAAAGGTAAACCGAGGATATTGAAATAATCGCCATCAATTCGTGTGAACAACCGCACACCTTCTTCTTCGATCTTATAGGCACCGACAGAATCGCGGATGCTGTCCCAGTTCCGCGTCACATAGTCCTTGATGTAAGCATCTGTAGCATCACGCATTCTCAGGCGAACCTGCCCGATATGACGCCAGATTGGCTTGCCATCCTCGCAGATCACGGCGGCCGACAAAAGACTATGACGGTCATTTCGAAGCTGACACAACTGGGTCTCGGCCATCTCTGGCGTTTCGGGTTTTGAAAACAGCTTCCCACCATGATCCAACACCTGATCACACCCAAGTACGAGTGCACCGGGATGTTTTTCACTGATCTTGCGCGCCTTTATTTCCGCCAGCGTGTCGGCCACGTCGCGCGGGGGTGCAGCCTCTGCCAACAAAGCATCGCGCACCATGTCTTCATCGACGCGGGCCGGATCAACCGAAAACGAAACGCAAGACTGCCGTAGCAATTTCGCTCTGATTTCGGAGCCAGAGGCCAAAATAAGCTGTTGCGGCATGTGTATAACCCTGTGAGCGGAGTTAAGGATTTCTTAATATGTTCTTCTGGGCAAAACCGCAGCCTCACGCAAGAGGAAGATTGATTGTGCTGAAAACGACCTTTTTCAAAAATACTACCTATGCGGACAATGATAAGTAGGGTGCTGTGTATAAGGGCATTTTTTCCATTTTACCCACAGATTTACACAAAATCCTGTTTGGATTTTTACTTTTTAACTATTTGATTTTGATATATTTTAAATTAGTCTACAGGGAGTGTTTTGAAAATCTGACAGTTTTTTCCCCATCAGAATAACTGATCTGACAAAACCTTAATCCACAGAAGTCTTGCGCCCTACTAAATCATCCTCCTTTTATCTTTCTTTATATATTTATAAGAGAGCGAGATGGATCGGAGAGAAAGATGACGGACATACTTGTGCTTGGATATCCCTGGATCAAGGCATTCCATATCATGTCGGTCATTGCTTGGATGGCGGGTTTGTTTTATCTCCCCAGACTTTACGTTTACCATGTTGAACAAGTTGGGCAAAGCGGCGATACACATGTTCTCTTCCAGACCATGGAAGTGAAATTACTTCGTGTCATCATGAACCCTGCAATGATTGCAACATGGGTATTCGGCTTGTGTCTGGTTTTCACACCAGGTGTGGTAGACTGGTCAGACATCTGGCCCTGGACAAAAGCGGCGGGTGTTTTGGCAATGACCACTTTTCACCATTGGCTGGGTTTGCGCCGCAAGGATTTCCTGAACGGGGCAAACAGATTTACCGGTCGTCAGTACAGGATGATGAATGAGGTTCCGACATTACTTATGGTGTTGATCGTTTTGTCTGTCGTTGTTCGGTTCTGAAGGAATTGACTCCGAGCTAGCCGCGGCTTAAACAGCGCTCATCACCCCGTCCGGGGATGAAGCAGACGTAAAATTCTACTCTCACAATTCAGCGGGCGTTACAGCCGTCGCTGAACACAGGTATTTCCATGACATCTGACATGACCGACACACCCTCCGTACCGGAGACGCTTGAGACCCTGAACCTCGCAGATCTCAAACGTAAAAGCCCCAAAGATCTTTTGTCGATGGCAGAAGATCTTGAGATCGAGAACGCTTCCACCATGCGTAAAGGTGAAATGATGTTCCAGATCCTGCGCGAGCGGGCGGACGAAGGATGGGAGATATACGGCGATGGGGTGCTGGAAGTGCTCCAGGACGGATTCGGTTTCCTGCGTTCGCCGGAAGCCAATTACCTTCCTGGCCCGGATGACATCTATGTGTCACCCGAGATGATCCGCAAACACTCCCTGCGAACGGGTGATACCATCGAAGGGGTGATCAAGGCACCTGATGACAACGAGCGCTATTTTGCCCTGATCAATGTGACAAAGATCAATTTTGAAGAGCCCGAAAAAGCACGTCACAAGGTTGCTTTTGAAAACCTGACTCCGCTCTATCCTGATGAGCGCATGACGATGGAAGTCGAGGACCCGACGGTCAAGGATCGCTCCTCGCGGATCATTGACCTTGTGGCACCCATTGGTAAAGGTCAGCGGTCTTTGATTGTAGCGCCTCCGAGGACGGGTAAAACAGTCCTGTTGCAGAATATCGCAAATTCAATCGAGAAAAATCATCCGGAATGCTATTTGATTGTATTGCTTATCGACGAGCGTCCGGAAGAAGTTACGGATATGCAACGGTCGGTGAAGGGAGAGGTTGTCTCTTCGACTTTTGATGAGCCAGCAACACGGCACGTGGCGGTTTCCGATATGGTGATCGAAAAAGCGAAACGCCTGGTCGAACACAAGAGGGATGTCGTAATCCTTCTCGATTCCATTACCCGTCTTGGTCGCGCATTCAACACGGTTGTGCCGTCCTCGGGTAAGGTTCTGACGGGTGGTGTGGATGCCAATGCGCTTCAACGCCCCAAACGCTTCTTTGGTGCCGCGCGTAACATCGAAGAAGGCGGGTCACTGACGATTATTGCAACTGCGCTAATCGACACGGGCAGCCGTATGGATGAAGTTATCTTTGAAGAGTTCAAAGGTACGGGTAATTCGGAAATTGTACTTGACCGGAAGATCGCGGATAAACGTGTTTTCCCAGCGATGGATATATTGAAATCAGGAACTCGCAAAGAAGATCTGCTGGTTGATAAAATTGATCTCCAGAAGACCTTTGTCTTGCGCCGTATTCTGAACCCGATGGGGACCACCGATGCCATTGAATTCCTGATCTCCAAGCTTAAACAAACAAAGACAAATTCGGACTTCTTCGACTCTATGAATACGTAACTTATTGTTTAAAAACAGTGGGTTAAATAAATGGATACGATTTTTGCACTGGCGTCTGCTCAAGGTAAAGCCGGGGTTTCTGTTATTCGTGTTTCCGGGCCTAAAGCCTGGGCGTCGGCCGAGCTGCTGTGTGGAAGGTTACCTGATCCACGTGTCGCAGCGGTAAGGACACTGGCGGATTCTGATGGCAATCTTCTCGATCACGCCCTTGTAGTATGTTTTCAAGCGCCCAAAAGTTTTACGGGCGAAGATGTGGTTGAATTGCACGTTCACGGCAGCCTGTCGGTCGTGCGCGCCGTATTGGCTAATCTTTCAAAGCAGGCTGAAGTGCGTATGGCAGATCCGGGAGAATTCACTCGGAGAGCTTTAGAAAACGAAAAGCTGGACCTTGTTCAAGTCGAGGGTATGGCCGATCTGATTGACGCGGAAACTGAAGCGCAACGGCAGCAGGCTGTTCGCGTATTGTCTGGATTATTGGGACATCGCGTGGAAGGGTGGCGCAAAAAGCTGATCAGAGCGGCAGCCCTGCTGGAAGCTACGATAGATTTCGTGGATGAAGATGTACCTTTAGATGTCAGCCCAGAGGTGATTTCCTTACTGGATGTAGTAACCGGTGATATTTCAGATGAAATAGCTGGAACTTTTGTCGCGGAGCGTATTCGGACTGGGTTTGAGGTTGCGATTGTCGGTCCTCCTAATGCTGGCAAGTCAACGCTCTTAAATCGTTTGGCGGGGCGAGAGGCTGCAATCACGTCAGAAATTGCAGGAACGACGCGTGACGTAATTGAGGTCCGAATGGACCTGAAGGGACTGCCGGTTACTTTTCTTGATACTGCGGGATTGAGATTAACTGATGATCAGGTCGAAAGCATTGGTGTTTCCCGAGCAGTAAAGCGCGCAAAAGAGGCGGACTTACGCGTCTTCCTGGTTGGGCCGGATGAGAAATTAATCCTGTCTCCCTTGGATAATGATATTGTATTACTGCCAAAAATGGATGTTAGCGATCCTACAAAACGTGGAGTTTCTGGTCAGACAGGAGCCGGTGTGGCTGAAATGTTGTCTGTAGTAGAAGATGTATTGTCGGAAAGATCGGCTAAAGTAGGCGTGGCAACCCATGAGCGGCATCGTATTACAATGCAGGATGCGTTCGAAGGACTAAATATTGCTAAGAAAGTCGTTGGCGAGGGGCCAGACCGTTATGATATAGCGGCGGAGGAATTGCGGGCTTCGATTCGACAGTTGGAAACGCTGGTGGGGCGGGTTGATGTAGAAAACCTGCTGGATGAAATCTTTTCAAGTTTTTGTCTTGGAAAATAGTGGAGTGTTTCACGTGAAACATTTTGATGTTCTTGTAATAGGCGGCGGTCATGCCGGCGTTGAGGCGGCGCATGCGTCTGCACGACTAGGCGCTTCCACTGGCCTCGTGACACTGTCTGAAGCTGGAATAGGGGTTATGTCTTGCAATCCGGCGATTGGCGGACTTGGTAAAGGGCATTTGGTTCGGGAAATTGATGCTTTGGATGGCGTCATGGGGCGGGTTGCAGATAAAGCTGGTATTCAATTTCGACTTTTGAACCGTCGTAAAGGTCCTGCGGTTCAAGGACCCCGTGCTCAATCTGATCGTCAAATCTACCGGTCAGAGATACTGGCTGAAACCAGAAGCCAAAAAGATCTAACTGTAGTGTTGGGGGAAGTTGTCGATTTTCTGATGTCTGGGGACGGCGTTTGCGGAGTGGTGCTGAAAGACGGGAGCGAGATCAAAGCGTCTTGTGTTGTTCTAACTACAGGCACCTTTTTGCGCGGTGTCATTCACATCGGTGATGACTCCTATTCGGGGGGACGCATGGGTGACAAGGCGTCAATAAGACTGGCTGAGCGCATTGATTCCTTTGATTTACCTCTGGGTCGGTTAAAAACAGGCACGCCGCCCCGACTTGATGGTACAACTATTAATTGGGATGTTCTGGAAAAACAGCCTGGCGATGAAAATCCAACGTTCTTTTCATTCATGTCTTCTGAAGTCGATGCGAAGCAGATTTCGTGTGGTATCACACACACAAATAACCAGACTCACGACATTATTCGGAAGAATCTGGATCTGTCGGCGATGTATGGTGGTCGGATAGACGGAATTGGCCCGCGCTACTGCCCCTCAATCGAAGACAAGGTTGTTCGGTTTGAAGATAAGGACTCGCACCTCATTTTCCTGGAGCCTGAAAGCCATTCAAACACAACAGTTTACCCAAACGGTATATCAACCTCCTTGCCTGAAGTGGTGCAAAAACAATACGTAAACTCCATTTTCGGGCTGGAGAGGGCCGCTATTCTCCAGCCTGGGTATGCGATTGAGTATGATTATGTAGATCCCCGGGTGTTGGATGCTGGCTTGGCTTTGCCAAAGGTGCCCGGTTTGTATCTGGCTGGTCAGATCAACGGAACAACCGGGTATGAAGAGGCGGCTGCGCAGGGGATGGTCGCGGGGTTGAATGCGGCTCTCGCGGTGCAGGGCAAAGATCCGGTTCATTTTTCGCGCTCCAATAGTTATATCGGTGTCATGGTGGATGATCTCACGACCCGCGGGGTTACGGAGCCTTATCGTATGTTTACGTCTCGGGCAGAGTTTCGGCTGTCACTGCGTGCCGATAATGCGGATCAACGGCTTACGCCCATGGGAATTGAGCTCGGATGCGTTGGTAACCAACGACGCACCCTTTTTCTAGAGAAAGCTGGAAAACTCGAAGATGCGCGGCATATTCTGCAGAAAAATTCTTATACGCCCGCGGAGGCTGCGCGGGTCGGAATAAGCATCAACCAAGACGGCGCTCGCCGGACAGCAATCCAGTTACTGTCTTTTCCGGAGGTTTCGTTTTCGGACATCAAGCCTCTCAACTTAGAACTTGCTTCAATCGATGCTGATATTGCCGAGCAAATGAAGCGGGAGGCGATCTACGCTAATTACTTGCAGCGACAACAACGGGATATTGAGTCGCTGCAAAAGGATGAAGAACTAAAAATACCAATGGTTTTTCAATATGATGATCTGGATGGTCTTTCGAACGAACTCAAAGCAAAATTAAAAGTAGCGCGTCCGGCTAGTTTGGCGCAAATGTCCCGTATTGACGGTATGACGCCAGCAGCATTGACCTTGGTGATGGTGAAGCTTCGACAAGAACAACGAAAGAAGTCAGCGTGATTTTGTCAGATTTGGATGTTTCACGTGAAACATTGGGGCGACTAGAGCACTATCAGCTGCTCATAGAAAAGTGGAACCCGACGATTAATCTGATATCTAAATCTAGTATAAGACATCTATGGGATAGGCATATATGGGATTCTGCCCAAATCTACAGGTATGCAGGCGAGCGTCCGAATTGGATGGACATCGGAAGCGGGGGCGGACTTCCCGGCGTAGTTGTCGCAATTTTGGCTAAGCAAGGGGATCCTCAACGCCATGTTACCATGGTGGAAAGCGATGTTCGCAAATCTGTATTTCTGAAAACCGTTATTCGTGAGCTGGACTTACCGGCTTCTGTAGTTGTGGGTCGTATCGAGAAAATCGCTCCTGCAGATTGCGACATACTGACGGCGCGCGCACTCGCGGATTTGCATCAATTATTGCACTTTGTTGACCGGCACTTGAAACCATCTGGTCGCGCGATTTTCCTTAAAGGTGAGTCTTGGGAAGAAGAAGTGGCCGCGGCCCGAAAAGCATGGTCTTTTGATCTTAGGATCCATAAAAGCATAACAAACCCAAAAGCCGCTATTTTAGAGGTAAAGGATATTCAGGTTGCCTGACTTATCGCGCCCGGAAGGACCGAAAATAATATCGGTCGCAAATCAAAAGGGAGGAGTTGGTAAAACGACAACAACCATTAACCTTGCCGCGGCACTCGCAGAAGCTGGCAAAAAGGTTCTAGTGGTTGATCTTGATCCGCAGGGCAATGCATCCACAGGCTTGGGTATCGACACGGAAGACCGCGCTTTAACGACATATGACTTGCTCTTGGATGATATCGATCTTGCAGAAATCGTTTTACCAACTGTAGCACCGGGGCTTTTCATCATTCCAGCGACTGTTGATCTGAGTTCAGCGGATATCGAATTGATTTCAAATGAAAAACGCAGTTTTCTTTTGCATGATGCGCTACGTCAAACGGCGATGGATGCGTTCGGCTTTGACTATATTTTGATCGATTGCCCACCTTCGCTTAATCTTTTAACGGTGAATGCAATGATTGCGTCACATTCTATCCTTGTGCCGTTGCAAAGCGAGTTTTTTGCTTTGGAAGGGCTGTCGCAGTTAATGTTAACAATCCGTGAAGTGAGGCAGAGTGGCAATAAGGACCTGCGTATCGAAGGTGTTGTCTTAACAATGTATGACCAGCGCAACAATTTGTCTTTGCAGGTCGAACAGGATGCCCGCGACAATTTGGGCGAGTTGGTCTTTGAGACCAGAATTCCAAGGAATGTTCGGGTCAGTGAGGCGCCTTCTTTTGCTATGCCAGTTCTAAGTTATGACACGGCATCCAAGGGCGCCCGGGCGTATCGGGCGTTGGCGCAGGAAGTACTTTTCAGAAATACCGAAATCGAGACATAAGGGGGCCGAAATGGCAGGTGGAGCAGATCGCAAACGTGGCCTAGGACGTGGCCTATCCGCATTGATGTCTGACGTGGCGGAGACCGAACGAGTCACCAGCGCGGGACCGTCGACAGCGGAACGATTGATACCCATTGAGCAAATATCGCCAAACCCTGACCAGCCGCGAAAGCGGTTTGAAGAAGGGCAACTTGAAGATCTCGCGGCGTCTATCAAGGAAAAGGGCATCATTCAGCCGTTGATTGTTCGCGCCTTGCATAGCGGGCGATACGAAATTGTGGCAGGTGAGCGACGTTGGCGCGCGGCCCAAATGGCGAAACTACACGAAATTCCTGCTGTTATCCGGTCATTCACGGATGTTGAAGTGCTCGAAGTGGCCATCATCGAAAACATCCAGCGAGCGGATTTAAACCCGATCGAGGAGGCGGTGGGTTACCGCCAACTGATGGATCGCTTCGGGCATACACAGGAGAAAATGGCTGAAGCTCTGGGGAAAAGTCGAAGTCATATTGCCAATCTTCTGCGGCTTTTGAATCTCCCTGACGAGGTGGTTGAGATGGTGCGGCAAGGTGACCTCACCGCTGGACACGCCCGTGCTTTGATTACCGCAAATGACCCGCTGGAGATTGCGCGTCAGATCATCAAGAGCGGGCTTTCTGTCCGCGCGGTTGAGGCATTGGTGAAAAAACAGCTCGCGTCGGAAACTGGCAGGATTTCGGAAGGTGCGAAGATATCAAAAACAGAGGTCAAAGATGCGGATACAAAGGCATTGGAGGGCGATCTGTCCGCTGCCTTAGGGATGAAAGTTGTTCTTGATCATAAGCCGGGTAAAGAGTCAGGCCAGATGGTTCTTCACTACAAAACCCTTGAAGAGCTTGACGAACTTTGCCGCGTTTTGAGTGGAAATTAGTCTTCGAGGAGTTTTCCGACTACGGCATTTAAAATTATAACACCTTGATTTAAAACAGATAATTGTGTGTCTTGGACGCTTATCATCCCAAGTTCTTGCAATTCGTCCATTTTGGTCCGGCACAATGGCTTGCCTGCCAATGCCTCGTACCTTGAAAGGTTCACGCCTTCCTTAAGGCGAAGGCCCATAAGTAAAAACTCACTGGCTTGATCGGGTTTGGTAAGACTAGTCCGGGCACGCTCTGTTGCGCCATCAGGCGCCGCATCCAGCCAGCGTTTGGGGTTCGAATAACACTCTGTTGCAACCCGCGCGCCCTTAAGCGTCAAACGACCATGTGCGCCAGGGCCAATTCCTATGTAATCGCCATAACGCCAATAAATCAGATTGTGGCGGGACTGCGCACCATCCCGTGCGTGATTTGATACCTCATAGGCTGGCAGCCCGTATTGATCGCAGACATCCTGCGTCAACGTAAACAAATCGGCCCCTAGATCTTCATCAGGCAAGCCGCTTAACTTCCCAGCATTATACCGATCCCCGAAAGCGGTCCCCTGTTCAATCGTCAATTGGTAAAGGGAGAGGTGATCGAGTTGCAACGATAACGCCTGCTCCAATTCCTGCCGCCATGTTTCAAGAGTTTGCCCCTGACGCGCATAGATAAGGTCAAAACTGACCCGGTCAAATGTCTTGCGGGCAATCTCAAATGCGCGCATCGCCTCATCCGCTGTATGCAGACGCCCCAGACGTTGCAGGTCGGAATCACTTAGCGCTTGAATGCCCATAGAGATCCGGTTGATGCCACCATCCCGGAATGCCCGGAAACGCCCGACTTCGACAGAACTCGGATTCGCTTCCAGCGTGATTTCCAGATCGTTGGCGCAGGGCCAGTTTTTCCGTATTCGCTCAATGATTTGCGCGACCGTGTCCGGGTCCATCAGACTCGGTGTACCGCCACCAAAAAATAAAGAATGCAGCACGCGCCCTGGTGTTTCACCGGCGGCGCGATCCAATTCTTTCAGATAAGCGTTACACCATTCCTGCTGATCAATAGACCGCGACACGTGGCTGTTGAAATCGCAATAAGGGCATTTGGCTTCACAGAATGGCCAGTGCAGATAAAGACCAAACCCACCCTGTTCCCAGTCTTCAGCCAAAGCAACCTGCAATCAATTTGCCAAAAGCATCCGCGCGATGACTAATGCGGTTTTTCTCACTGGGTTCCATTTCCGCGAAAGTTTCATCATACCCATCGGGCTGAAACATCGGATCATATCCATGACCAACCTGGCCGCGAATAGGCCAGACCAATGTTCCGTTCACAGCACCCTCAAAAACCTCGTCATGACCATCCGGCCATGCCAGCACCAGTGTTGCTCGAAACCTTGCCCGGCGTGGATGTCCGGCGTGTTTAGCTTCAAGCATATTGTGGGTCTTTGTCATAGCCATGATGAAATCGCGACCATCCGGAGTTTCTGCCCAATCCGCCGTCAAGACCCCGGGCTGGTTATCAAGTGCCTCAACTTCTATGCCTGAATCGTCGGCCAAAGCGGGCAATCCGGTCGCGTCCACAGCTGCACGGGCTTTGATGCGTGCATTCCCGACGAAAGTTGTTTCGGTCTCTTCTGGTTCCGCCAGATTCAGGGACGCTGCACCGACCACGGCCACACCAAATGGCGCGAACAATTGTTCCATTTCTTCGAGCTTGCCCGCGTTATGGGTCGCGATCAGGATTTGTTTGGCGTCAAACCGTCTGCTCATGCGGTGGCTGCTTTCTGGGCTGCTGCCAGTTCGGACACACCTTTTTCAGCCAGATCCATCAGGGCGTTCATTTGGTCACGGGAAAAGACGGACCCTTCGGCGCTCATCTGAATTTCAATCAGTTGATGTGATCCGGTCATGATGAAATTGCCATCCACGCCTGCCTCGGAATCCTCAGGATAATCAAGATCAAGAACCGGCTGTCCGGCGTAAATACCACAGCTTATCGCCGCGACCGGATCTGGCATCGGATCACTCGTCACGTCTCCCGTCTTGATCAGTTTGTTGACCGCCAGGCGTAAGGCGACCCAACCCCCGGTGATCGACGCACAGCGTGTACCGCCGTCCGCCTGCAAAACATCACAGTCTACTGTGATCTGGCGTTCGCCCAAGGCCACACGATCCACACCGGCCCGCAAAGAACGCCCGATCAAGCGTTGGATTTCAACGGTACGCCCACCCTGTTTTCCAGAGGCTGCTTCACGCCGCATTCTTGTATTTGTGGCGCGGGGCAGCATGCCATATTCAGCAGTGACCCAGCCAAGGCCCGATCCTTTTATAAACGGTGGAACGCGATCCTCGATGGTGGCAGTGCAAAGTACATGCGTGTCACCCATCTTGATCAGGGCACACCCTTCGGCATGTTTCGTGAAATCCGTTTCGATCGAAACAGTTCGCATTTCATCAAGGGCTCGATTTGAAGGGCGCATGAGGTATCCTTTACTATATACTCTCCGATACCTTTCCCACGTACTTGGATGCAACCCCGATTGAATTCTGTTCCTCTTATGCTTTTATGCAACCTCAGTTAGGATGCCACTATGAAAGAAACGCCAAATATTCTGGGAGAGATGAACGACCGCTCGCGTGAGGTGTTTCGCCGCGTTGTCGAAGGGTATCTTGCGGATGGGGCGCCTGTTGGATCGCGTACGCTGACTCGCGATTTCAGCGAAAAAGTCAGCGCCGCCACAATTCGAAATGTGATGCAGGACCTGGAATACCTTGGTTTGCTGGACAGCCCCCACATCAGTGCCGGGCGGATACCGACCCAACAAGGGCTTCGCATGTTTGTTGATGGTTTGTTGGAAATCGGCAATCCTGATGAGACCGACCGCGAAAAAATCGACGCGACACTGGGATCCGACGAGCAGGACGTGAGCGGTCTGTTGGATCGCGTTGGCTCGGCGCTGTCGGGTGTGACACATGGGGCGTCATTGGTTTTGACCCCAAAACGCGAAGCGCCCATCAAACACATCGAGTTTGTGTCTCTGTCTCCTGACCGCGCGTTGGTCGTTTTGGTGTTTGCCGATGGTCACGTCGAAAACCGCTTGTTCACACCACCACCCGGACAAACACCGAGTTCCATGCGGGAGGCGGCGAATTTCCTGAACGCATTAATCGAAGGCAAAACTCTGGGCGAATTGCAAAGCACAATTCAGACCGAAATCAGCTCCCGCCGGCAGGAAATCGATTCGCTTGCTCAGGCATTGGTGAAAAGTGGCTTGGCGGTGTGGGAAGGTGAGGGGGATCAGATAGAGCGGCTGATTGTGCGCGGCCGGTCGAATCTGTTGACCGAAGATGGCGAATCCGAAGATCTCGACCGCATTAGAAGCTTATTTGACGACCTTGAACGCAAGCGTGACATAGCCGAATTCCTCGAACTGGCCGAAGGCGGCGACGGTGTGCGCATTTTTATTGGTTCTGAGAACAAACTTTTTTCACTTTCGGGTTCCTCTCTGGTGGTTTCCCCATATATGAACGCTGATCGTAAGGTTATTGGTGCTGTTGGTGTCATTGGTCCGACGAGACTGAATTATGGACGCATTGTGCCAATTGTGAATTATACGGCGCAGCTGGTTGGAAAGCTGATCTCAGACCGGAGCTAGAGGTAAATTATGGCGGAACCCAAGAACAACGAGTTTCTGGACGACATCGAAGATGCGGAAGCAGAAGCTTTTGCAGAAGAAATGGAAGAGATTGATGATGAGGCGCTAGCGATGGATCAAATCCGCGCGGAGCGTGACGATCTGCGTGACCGGTTCATGCGTGCCTTGGCTGATGCGGAGAATGCCCGCAAGCGTTCAGACCGTGATCGGCGTGAGGCAGAGAATTACGGTGGCTCCAAATTATCTCGCGACATGCTGCCGGTGTATGATAATCTCAAGCGCGCGCTTGAAACCGTCACTGACGAACAAAAGGCCACCAACTCCGCTCTGATCGAAGGGATCGAGTTGACCATGCGTGAGCTGCTGAGTGTGTTCAAGAAACACGGCATAGAAGTGATTGCTCCGGAGGTTGGTGATCGCTTTGATCCGCAACACCATCAGGCGATGTTCGAAGCGCCAGTGCCCGGCACCAATGCGGGTGACATCATTCAAGTTGCTGCCGAAGGTTTCATGCTCCACGATCGGTTGCTGCGACCTGCTCAAGTTGGCGTGTCCTCAACACCCAAGAGCTGAACGAGTCAAAACGAGACGTAGAAGGGGTGGTCAGGATTTGGCCGCCTCTTTCAGTTTATAAAGCATGTCCAGCGCTTGTTTGGGCGTGAGCTCATCAGGATGAACGTCGGCCAGGGCATCCTCAAGTTCGGTTGATTTTGCACGGGCAGGTGGCGTGGTTGCCACAGCAGAAAACAAAGGCAAGTCATCAATCAGGGTCTTTTGCGTCGCGCCACCCTCCCGCTCGCCTTTCTCAAGCGCATCCAACACTACACGTGCGCGGGCAATGACTGTAGCGGGCAGGCCTGCGAGTTGTGCAACTTGCACACCATAGGATCTGTCTGCCGCGCCCTTCTTAACTTCGTGCAGGAAGATAACCTCGCCCTCCCATTCCTTCACAGTCACCGTCGCATTATCAACACCGGACAATTTTCCAGCCAACGCGGTCATCTCATGATAGTGAGTGGCAAATAAAGCACGGCTCCCGTTCACATCATGCAGGTGCTCCAGGGTCGCCCAGGCAATCGACAGCCCATCATAAGTTGCCGTTCCGCGTCCAATTTCGTCCAGAATAACCAATGCACGGTCATCGGCTTGATTCAGGATCGCTGCTGTCTCGACCATTTCAACCATAAAGGTTGATCGACCGCGTGCCAGATCATCGGAGGCACCCACCCTGCTGAAAAGTTGGCTGATCAATCCGATGTGCGCCGTCCGGGCAGGTACGAAACTACCGATCTGTGCCAGCAAAGCGATAATCGCGTTTTGACGAAGGAACGTGGATTTACCGGCCATATTGGGCCCGGTGAGCAGCCAGATGTTTGCACTCTTTTCTTCTGCGCTCAATTTGCAATCATTTGCAATAAACGGCTCCCCTGAACCAGTCTTGAGAGCGTGCTCAACAACAGGATGCCTGCCGCCTTCGATTTCAAAAGCGCGGCTGTCATCAACCTGTGGGGCCACCCAATTTTCTGTAACCGCCAGTTCGGCCAATGCGGTTGCCAAATCAAACTCTGCCAAACCACCCGCAGTTTGTACGATTTTTGCTGCGTCATCCAGAACATGGTTGCGCAGAGTTTCAAACAGTCGCTGCTCAATTTCCAGCGCGCGACCACCTGCATTGAGGATCTTTGTCTCCATTTCGGAGAGTTCAACAGTCGTGAACCTCACCTGATTTGCGGTGGTCTGGCGATGAATAAAGGTCTCGGACAAAGGTGGGGACAGCATTTTATCCGCATGCGTGGCGGGGGTTTCAACGAAGTACCCAAGGACGTTGTTATGTTTGATTTTGAGAGACGAAATACCCGTGTTAGAGACGAATTCGGTTTGCATTTGTGCGATCACACTCCGGCCTTCATCGCGCAGCTTGCGGGCTTCGTCCAGCCCCTCATCAATGCCCGGTGCTATGAAACCACCATCTCTGGCAAGCAGGGGAGGCTCTGCAACCAACGCTGTCTCCAGGTGATCAATTAAAATGCCATGACCCTCCAAGGATCGTTGAGCATATCTCAAGAGATCCGGCAGATCGGATTTTGCCAGATTAGTATGCAGCATTTCCGCCTGCACTAATCCATTTCGAACACTGGCCAGATCCCTCGGGCCGCCACGGTTCAAAGACAGGCGCGAAAGCGCACGATCAAGGTCGGGAACCTTACGAAGTTGCTCACGAATGTCCTGACGTTGCACTTGCGTGTCGCTTACCCAAGCAACGGCGGCCAAGCGGTCACGTACTGTGTCCAAAACACGCGATGGGCTCGAAAGACGCTGTTCCAGAAGGCGCGCGCCCCCGGCCGTGACGGTCTTGTCAATCACTGAGAGCAAAGATCCGGCCCGGCCACCTGACAGGGTTTTTGTCAGTTCAAGGTTGCGTCGTGTTGCGGCATCAATTTGTACGGTGCGGGTTTCTGCCTCTTTTTGCGGGGGACGCAACAGAGGCAGCTTTCCTTTTTGAGTGATTTCCAGATATTGCAGCACGGCGCCCATCGCCGCGACTTCTGATCGCTCAAACGTACCAAATGAGTCTAGCGTTTCGATCTCAAAAAGGTTGCAAAGCCGGTTCTCTCCGCTGGTGCTGTCAAAGGCGGAACGCGCGAGGCCCGTCAGAGCGATGCCGAAGTCATTCGCAATGTCGCGCATGTCCGCTTCTTTGGTCTCGCTCACGATCAATTCAGAAGGCGCCAAACGCGCCAATTCCGGTCCCAGGCGCGGGAAAGCCAAAGGCATTACATGAAACGCGCCCGTGGAAATGTCGACCCATGCGAGGGCCTGTTCGTCTCTAACTTGGGCAAAAGCGGCCAAATAGTTGTGTTTTCGAGCCTCCAGGAGACTTTCTTCGGTCAAGGTTCCGGGGGTCACCAACCGCACCACATCGCGTTTTACGACCGATTTTGAACCCCGCCGTTTTGCTTCTGCCGGGCTTTCCATTTGTTCGCAAACGGCGACACGAAACCCCTTGCGTATCAGGGATAACAAATACCCTTCCGCGGCGTGAACCGGAACACCGCACATCGGAATGTCGGCTCCGTTATGTTTACCGCGTTTGGTCAGCGCGATGTCGAGCGCCTCAGACGCGGCGACCGCATCCTGAAAAAACATCTCATAGAAATCACCCATACGATAAAATAAAAGGGCGTCCGAATATTCGGCCTTCAATTCCAGATATTGTGCCATCATAGGCGTGACGGTCATGCGAAGCCCCCCGGCGGTTTTGCCAGACCTTACAAACGCGGACGCGCAGGTAAAAGCAACAAATGCTGCCTGCTTGAGGCGGCGCGCGCGCTGGGCTAGAGGTTATGGGCTCTGAACATCAACAAAGGCCGCCTTCCTATGTCAAAATCCCGCGTGACCCCCGAAGAGGCACTGGCCTTTCACCTCGAACCCACACCCGGTAAATTTGAGATCACGGCAACCGTGCCAATGACAACGCAGCGTGATTTGAGCCTTGCCTATTCACCCGGTGTTGCGGTGCCTTGTGAAGCGATTGCTGAAAACCCCGAAACGGCCTACGATTATACCAACAAGGGAAACCTTGTCGCGGTCATTTCCAACGGTACGGCGGTTTTGGGTCTGGGCAATCTGGGCGCGCTGGCGTCAAAGCCGGTCATGGAAGGCAAGGCGGTTTTGTTCAAACGCTTTGCTGATGTGAATAGCATCGATATCGAACTCGATACCGAAGATACGGATGCCTTTATCAATGCTGTGAAATTGATGGGCCCGACTTTTGGCGGCATCAACCTTGAAGACATCAAGGCACCGGAATGTTTCATTATCGAACAACGTCTCAAAGAAGAGATGGACATCCCGGTCTTTCACGATGACCAGCACGGTACGGCGGTGATCTGTGCTGCGGGGTTACTGAATGCGCTCAAGATTTCCGGCAAGAAGATAGAAGACGTTCGGATCGTGCTGAATGGTGCGGGTGCGGCGGGCATTGCGTGTCTTGAACTGCTCAAGGCGATGGGCGCGCGCCATCAGAATTGCATCATGTGTGATACCAAGGGCGTGATTTACCAAGGCCGGGCGGAGGGGATGAACCAGTGGAAATCAGGTCACGCTGTCGCCACTGAAATGCGCACACTCAAGGATGCAATGCAGGGCGCAGACGTCTTCCTGGGCGTTTCGGTGAAAGGTGCAGTAACGCAAGAAATGGTCACAAGTATGGGTGAAAACCCGGTGATTTTTGCCATGGCGAACCCTGATCCTGAAATCACGCCTGAGGAAGCGCATGAAGTTCGTCCGGACGCAATTGTCGCCACCGGCCGCAGCGATTATCCCAATCAGGTGAATAACGTTCTGGGGTTTCCATATCTGTTTCGTGGGGCGCTCGATATCAATGCCCGCGCAATTAATGATGAGATGAAGATTGCCTGTGCCCATGCGCTTGCCAACCTCGCGCGCGAGGATGTGCCAGATGAGGTGGCACTTGCCTATGGTAAAAACCTGTCTTTTGGCCGCGATTACATTATCCCCACACCCTTTGATCCGCGTCTGATCCATCGGGTGCCCCCGGCGGTTGCGCAAGCTGGCATGAACACCGGGGCAGCGCGGCGTCCAATCATCGACATGGACGCTTATGAGCTTTCTCTGAAGTCGCGCATGGATCCGACCGCAAGTATTTTGCGCGGGATCAACACACGGGCGCGTGCCAATCAGGCCCGTATGATTTTTGCCGAGGGTGACGATCCACGCGTTTTGCGCGCTGCGGTGATGTATCAACGTGCTGGGCTTGGCAAAGCACTGGTTGTAGGACGTGAAGATGACGTTAAGGCAAAGCTCGAAGCGGCGGGGCTTGAGGGTGCAAACCGTGAGATCGAAATCGTAAATGCGGCCAATACGACCCATTTAGAGACATATAAGCGGTTTCTCTACAATCGACTTCATCGCCGCGGTTTTGATGCACCCGATATTCACCGGCTCGCAGCGCGCGACCGGCACGTGTTTTCTGCGCTTATGCTTGCCCATGGACATGGTGACGGTTTGGTAACGGGCGCGACTCGGAAATCTGCCCATATTCTGGACCGCATCAATCACGTTTTTGACGCGGACAAGGATAACGGGGCAGCGGGTATAACGGCGCTTTTGCACAAGGGCCGGATCGTTTTCATTGCTGACACCATTGTCAATGAATGGCCCGATGAGGAAGACCTTGCCAATATCGCGGAACGTGCCGCCACGGTTGCCCAGAACATGGGGTTGGAGCCGCGCGTTGCGTTTGTCAGCTTTTCGACCTTTGGATACCCGGTGTCAGAACGGGCGGAAAAGATGGCCAAAGCGGCGGATGTGCTGGATCAACGTGGCGTCAGTTTCGAATATGAGGGCGAGATGACCGTGGATGTGGCGATGAACACGCGGGTGCAGGAAAGTTATCCGTTTTCGCGCTTGACTGGTCCCGCCAATATCCTTGTTGTGCCCGCACGTCATTCTGCCAGCATTTCGGTGAAGCTGATGCAGGAAATGGCGGGTGCGACCGTTATTGGTCCAATCCTCGCGGGTGTCGATGGATCGATTCAGATTTGTTCAACCGGGTCGACGGCCAATGACATTCTCAACATGGCTGTATTGGCCGCCTGCAAGGTTGGTTAGGGCCTAGCTTCCCGCGAATGGCGCCGCATTGCCCCAGAGTTCTTTGACACGCGCATCCCTGCCGCAAGCGTTGCGGTAGGCCGTGTAGGCATTGGATTTTCGCTTGGGGCCGAACCTGGTGATGATCAGCTTCGAGCTTTTGTAGTAATCTTGGTGATAGGCATCTGCCGGATAGAATTCTGATGCGCGCAAGATAGGTGTGACAATCGCTTGCCCCAAATCATTCTGGGCCTTGCCGATGGCTGCTTTGGCGACACGTTCTTCTGATGCGGAGCTGACGAAAATGGCGGTGCGATAGCTGTCACCCCGATCGCAAAACTGTCCACCTGCATCGGTTGGATCTACGGAGCGCAAAAACAGATCCAACAGCGCGCGTTGGTTAATCACGCTGGGATCATATGAGATTTGAACTGCCTCATAATGCCCTGTGCCGCCTGATGTTACCTGTTTGTAAGTCGGATTCGGCGTTGTGCCGCCTGCAAAGCCCGACACCGCCTCCGTAACACCTTTGACCTTTTCGAAGTCTGCTTCCACGCACCAGAAACACCCCCCTGCGACGATCAGCGTTTCCAATTCCGCAGCATGAGATTTGTGGGTTTGTGCCACAAGACCAAGTGCAATCATTCCGGCCAAGGCAATGGACTTCAACGTGTCGCGTTTAAGCATTTCGTGTCTCCTTTGTGCTCAGAATGAAACGCCAATGCATTTGTCGCAACTCACGAGCCTGCGATATCACGGGCAGGTGAAATGTGTTTATGTCTTGGCATTTCCTGATCAGCTTTTTAGCGTGTTTTGAAACATCAAAGGTGATCTGGCTTGCCGAATGAAACAAAATACGTTGCTGGAAAGGCCCGGTAATGCGGATCGCCATGTGGTCCGGACCCCGCAATTTGTCCACTGCGATGATGTATAGTTTCGGCGCGCGGGCTGATTTTGCGGTAATGGATGAGCCGTTTTACGCGGCATATCTGGCGCAGTCTGGAGCGGATCACCCGATGCGGGACGAGATTCTAGCGAGCCAGCAAACTGATCCAGAAGCCGTAGCGTCACTGTGTACCCAAACGAAGGGGACGCCGCATCTTTATATGAAGCACATGCCGCACCACATGTTGGACGGGTTTCCACTCGACTGGGCTCTGGATTGCGTCAATATCCATCTGCTGCGTCACCCGGCGCGGGTCATTGCCAGCTATGCGGCAAAACGGGAATCGCCGACGTTGGAGGACATCGGATATGCGCAACAATTGACGCTATTCGAAACCTTGGGCGGCGTGGTCATTGATAGCACCGATATCCGCGCTGATCCCGAGCGCGCACTAGGACGGTTGTGCGATTCAATTGATTTGATGTTTGATCCAGCGATGCTTCGTTGGCCTGCGGGTCCCCGCGCAGAGGATGGGGTTTGGGCGGCGCACTGGTACAATGCGGTTCACAAAAGTACCGGTTTTGCCGGTGCCGAAGCGCCGCTGCCCGATCTAGAGGGGCAGGCAGCAAATGTGTTGGCACAAGCACTTCCGATTTATGAAACGATGAGCGGCCATGCGCTCAAATAATGCGTTTTATTTCAGACGGCGCTCGCGTGCGGCCAAAAGCTTCAGGCGCAGTGCACTCAATTGAATAAAGCCTGCTGCGTCTTTTTGGTCATAAGCACCTGCGTCATCTTCAAATGTCACATGCGCTTCGGAATAGAGGCTGTGATCCGACCAGCGGCCCACAGTCCGGACGTGACCTTTGTACAATTTCAACCGAACGGTTCCACAGACATGGGTTTGTGACGCATCAATAGCGGCTTGCAGCATCGTGCGTTCAGGGCTGTACCAGAAACCATTGTAAATCAGTTCGGCATAGCGCGGCATCAATTCATCCTTGAGGTGCATCGCCCCGCGATCCAGCGTGATCGATTCGATAGCGCGGTGCGCTTCGAGCAGGAGCGTGCCACCCGGCGTTTCATAGATTCCACGCGACTTCATGCCGACAAAGCGGCCCTCAACCAGATCAAGGCGGCCACATCCGTGTTTGCCGCCCAGTTCATTGAGTTTGGTCAGAATGGTCGCGGGGGACATGGCCTCGCCGTTTATGCTGACAGCGTCACCTTTTTCAAATCCAACTTCGACGTATTCGGGCGTATCGGGCGCACTCTCAGGGCTAACCGTGCGTTGGTAAACATATTCGGGCGCATCAACAGCGGGGTCTTCGAGGACTTTGCCCTCTGAAGAGGTGTGCAGCAGGTTGGCATCGACACTAAAGGGCGCCTCACCACGTTTGTCCTTTGCGATCGGGATCTGGTTTTTTTCGGCAAAGTCGATCAGTTTGGTTCGGCTAGAGAGGTCCCATTCCCGCCACGGTGCGATCACTTTGATATCCGGGTTTAACGCATAGGCGGCAAGTTCAAACCGGACCTGATCATTGCCTTTGCCCGTCGCGCCGTGGGCCACCGCATCTGCGCCGGTTTCTTCGGCGATTTCAACGAGGCGTTTGGAAATCAACGGTCGCGCAATTGAGGTACCAAGCAAATACAGGCCTTCATACACTGCATTGGCACGAAACATCGGAAAGACAAAGTCGCGTACGAATTCTTCGCGCACATCTTCGATGTAGATTTGCGAAGCGCCCATCAACTCGGCTTTCTTGCGCGCCGGTTCGAGTTCTTCGCCCTGACCAAGATCAGCCGTGAAGGTCACAACCTCGCAACCGTATTCGGTTTGCAGCCATTTCAGAATGATTGATGTATCCAGGCCGCCGGAATAGGCGAGGACAACTTTTTTGGGCGCAGACATTGAGTTCTTCCTTAGTCACATTTGCAGCAGCCGATACCGGGTTTTATGGATCGCAGCAAGGTTGAACCGCGTTGACCAAATGTGGATGCGCCCCTAGAGATCAAAGACCCAATGGATCAAAAGGAGTGGGCGCATGGCCCCGACTGATTTCGTACAGGCGGCCAAGGCGGCCGAACACGAAATGCGCGCGGTGTTTCCAGCCACGCCACTGCTTCGAAATGATCACCTGTCTGATCGGTTTGAAGCAGACGTCTGGCTCAAGCGCGAAGACCTGAGCCCGGTGCGATCCTATAAACTGCGGGGCGCTTTCAATGCCATGCGCAAGGTCATTCCGGGCCAATCTCTTTTTGTCTGCGCCAGTGCGGGCAATCACGCACAGGGTGTTGCGTTTATGTGTCGGCATTTTGGTGTGCAGGGTGTCATTTTCATGCCAGTCACGACTCCACAGCAGAAAATCCAGAAGACGCGCATATTTGGCGGGGATCAGGTCGAAATTCGCCTTGTTGGAGACTATTTCGACAAAACGCTGTCGGCTGCCCAGACGTATTGTCATGACGCTGGCGCGCATTTTCTGTCACCGTTTGACGATGAGGATGTGATCGAGGGTCAGGCGTCGGTAGCTGTTGAAATTGAGGCGCAATTGGGTCGCGTGCCTGACAGGATTGTTTTGCCGGTTGGTGGCGGTGGTTTGTCCGCCGGTGTGCGTAGCTATTTTGCGGATCAATGCGCCTATACTTTTGTTGAACCGACAGGGGCGCAGAGTCTTGGCTTTGCCTTGAAAGAGGGCGCGCCGGTAGATGTTTCCCCGATCAACAGTTTTGTGGATGGGGCTGCCGTTGCCAAATTGGGCGCGCGCACGTTTGAACGTTTAAAAGGTGTTGTATCGGGTGATGTGATCCATTTGTCCGAGGACCGCATATGCACCACCATTGTTGAGATGTTAAATGTCGAAGGCATCGTTCTGGAACCCGCGGGGGCCTTGGCGATCGAGGCTTTGTCGGATCTCGCCAATGTCATCAAGGGCAAATCGGTCGTTTGCGTTGCGTCGGGCGGTAATTTTGACTTTGAACGCCTGCCTGAGGTCAAAGAACGTGCGCAGCGGTATTCCGGTGTCAAAAAATACTTCATTTTGCGCATGCCGCAACGTCCCGGTGCGTTAAAGGAGTTCTTGAGTATTCTGGGTCCTGATGATGACATTGCCCGGTTTGAATACCTCAAGAAATCTGCGCGCAACTTCGGATCTGTATTGATTGGTATCGAAACAACGCGGCCGGAAAATTTTGCGAGATTTCTGGGTGAATTGGACACCGCCGGGTTCACCTATACCGACATCACCAATGATGAGACGCTGGCACAATTTGTCATTTGAGGAGTGTCGATGCGATTTGAAGACAAAACTGTTGTCATTACTGGCGGGGCCAGCGGTATTGGCGCAGCATTGGCACTATTGTTGTCGCAAAAAGGGGCGCGGGTCGCGATTGCGGATCGCAATGAAGATTTGGTCCAAACGGTTGCATCACGAATTGGCTGTTTGGGGTTCGTGTGCGATGTGTCGCAAGAAGACCAAATCAAACGTCTGGTCCGCGACGCTTCCGATGCGCTGGGCGCGATAGAAGCATTCGTCTCTAATGCGGGCCTTTTTGGTACCCAGTCTGGTCATGCCGCCTCTGCACCGGATGAAGTATGGATGCAAAACTGGTCCGTTCACGTTATGGCTCATGTTTATGCCGCGCGCGCCTTATTACCTGAGATGCTGGCGCAGGGATCAGGTTATTTCATCAACGTCGCCTCTGCCGCCGGTTTGCTCAATCAAATCGAAAACGCCGCCTATTCCGCTACGAAACAAGCTGCCGTGAGTTTCGCGGAGTCGCTTGCTATCACCCATGGCGATGACGGGATCGGTGTTTCGGTGGTTTGTCCGCAATACGTCGCGACGCCTTTGATTGGTCTGGACAACCGAGATGCGATAGAGGCTGATGGGTTGCTTACCGCGCAAGAGGTCGCTGAAGCCATCATCAGCGGTGTTGAGACAGATCGGTTCATGATTTTACCACATCCCGAAATAGCGGAATTTGCGCAATCTCGAGCACGAGATCACGATACATGGATTACTGGGATGCAGCGCCTGAGAGCCAAGTCGCTGGCTCAGTTAGGGCCTGAACGTGCAGCGGAACTTTATCGGCTCGTCTAGCTTGCAAGCTTTAATGACACTTCATTGACAAAAATCGCACGGGACTGATCATACGAGCGTATAATTTCATCCACATCGACATAAGAAGAAGCATCCTTGGATACCGCGGTTTCCCCGGCCTGGCAAAGGCCAGAGAAATGCTGAAATCCCAAACTGAGGGCGCTGCCCTTTAGAAAATGCAATTTCTCTTCGAGGTCGGTTTGGTTTTCCTTTTTTGACAGCTCTGAGATGGCATCGTCGACCTCGTCCAAAAACAATTCGATGACCTCATCAAAATCTTCAGCGCCAACTTCGTCACGCAGCGTTAAAACTCTGTCCCAGTCAATCATCTCGCTCTCCATCATCTGGGGCGGAATGATGCGGCCAACATCCTAAAATCTGGTATCCGTGAATGAATCCTTTTAGCCGAATTTTAGTTTCACCGAGTGTTAATCATGCTGGTTTAATCACCTACATAGATTTGAATAGAGATTTCCGTGTCAGATAGATCACCCATACCCGGCGAAATGGTTTGTTCCGATAATCGGGACGAACCGATGCTGGTTCTGGTTGTGGACGACAGCCGCCTTCAACGGAAAATCCTTTCGAGTTCACTTAAGCGTTGGGGCTATCGCGTAATGGAAGCTGCTTCTGGTGAAGCGGCGATGGAAATTTGCGCCATCCATTCTCCGGAACTGGTTTTGAGTGACTGGATGATGCCGGGCATGTCAGGCATTGAATTTTGCAAGGCATTCCGAGAGACCTCCGGAGAGGGGTACAGTTATTTCATCTTGCTGACCTCCAAGAGTGAAAAAAACGAAGTTGCCGAAGGTTTGGACGCTGGTGCCGATGACTTTCTGACGAAACCGGTGGATGCGCATGAATTGCGCGCGCGTATCACCGCAGGCGAACGCATTTTGGCTATGCAACGGGAACTGACACTCAAGAACTTGATGATCACCGACACTCTGGATGAGTTGCAAAGACTCTACGATTCTCTTGATGGGGACCTTATCGAGGCCAAAAAACTGCAACAGTCGCTTGTCCCAGAACGTTTCAGATCGTTCGATGAAGGTGACTTGTCACTGCATTTGCGCTCTAGCGGTCATGTTGGCGGCGATTTGGTCGGATTTTACCCGGCAGCTGCGGGACATCTTGGTCTCTTTGCAATTGACGTTTCTGGTCATGGCGTAAGCTCCGCATTGATGACGGCGCGGTTGGCCGGCTATCTGTCAGCGACTGCTCTTGATCAAAACGTTGCACTTCAAAAACTGCCTGACGGAAGTTTTTGCTCGCGGCCGCCCTCTGAGGCTATCAAGACGCTGAATGAACTGGTGCTAGGTGAGATGGAGACAGAGCACTATTTCACACTTATGCTGGTCAATATTGATCTGAATACCGGAAAGGTCTTGATCGGTCAGGCCGGCCAGCCCCACCCCGTCATTCAACGAAAATCCGGCGCTATCGAGCAGGATGGATCCGGTGGATTCCCTGTAGGTCTGATCTCGGGGGTGGATTTTTCCCAGTTTGAGCTGCAGCTTCATCCCGGAGACAGGCTTGCGATCCTGTCAGATGGCGTCACCGAGTGCCCCTTGGCAGATGGGACGCTTTTGGGTGAGGAGGGACTCGAGTGGATTTTGATGAAACTCCAGACGACGGCGGGCGCAGCTTTCTTTGATGCTTTGATGGTCTCACTGACCGAGGTATCGGGCCTGCGTGAATTCCCCGATGATGTTTCTGGTTTGCTCTTTGAATATCGCGGGCCCGTTCAGCCAAAATAGCGCGTCACGAACATCCTATCTCCATCATTGCCCATTAAAGCCACTGCCTCTTGCGGCGATACAACCAGCGTTTCATGGTCCGCCTCTATCGGTGCGCTGAGGGGGTAGACCGGGCGCGCAACAAATACGTGACATATCTTTTCCGCCCAAAGATCATAATCTGGCATGAACGCAAATCTACGGAACGTTCCCAGTCTGCGCGGGCTGGAAATACGCCATCCTGTCTCTTCCATGACTTCGCGGTGCAATGCTTGAATGGCGCTCTCGCCTGCGTCAATTCCGCCGCCCGGTAGCTGGATGTCAACGATATCCGCGATCTGTACAGTCAACAGGATACCGCCATCAAGCGGTAAAATTGCATAGGCGCCAGGCCTTCTGGTGTAACGTTGGTTTGCGTGTGGTGCATGTCCGACGCGCATGATCATTCTGGCTCGCCCTCTTTTCATCGCTCGCAAGACGTTTATATGGTGCCGGTATGCCAACCCTTTGGCGATAAGGAAACCCCAATGACACTCGGACATCAGATCGCGTGGGACGATACGGTCCTGCCATTTCAACTCGACGCCAGCGATATTCGGGGACGGATTGCGCGGCTGGACGGGGCGTTGAATGGCATCCTGAAACAGCATGACTATCCACCACAGGTCGAGGCTCTGGTGGCGGAGATGGCTGTCCTGACCGCTTTGATTGGTCAAACCATCAAACTGCGCTGGAAACTGCAATTGCAGGTCCAGTCAAAAGGCGCCGTGCGCATGATTTCTACTGACTATTACGGCCCCGAAAAGGATGGTGATGTGGCGCGTATCAGAGCCTATGCGAGCTATGATGCGGACCGGTTGACCGATGAACCGCCCTTTGATCAGGTTGGTGAGGGTTACTTTGCGATCATGATTGATCAGGGCAAAGGCATGACGCCGTATCAAGGGATCACGCCCCTGGAGGGGGGTTCGCTTGCAGCCTGTGCCGAGACCTATTTTGCACAATCTGAACAGCTGCCAACGCGGTTCGCGTTAAGTTTTGGGAAATCCACGGAACCCGGTGTACCTGAGCACTGGCGGGCCGGGGGTGTTATGTTGCAGCACATTCCCAAAGCCTCGCCTTTTGTCGCGCAGGGCGAAGGGTCGGGTGAATCGCTGTCCGCATCCGATCTGGTACACGACGATGAGGCTGAAAACTGGAACCGGGTTAACATTCTGCTCGATACGGTCGATGATCTCGAACTTATTGGTCCGAGTTTGGGTCCAAATGACTTGTTGTTGCGCTTGTTTCATGAAGAGCAGCCAAGGGTCTACGATGCGCAGGCTGTACAATTTGGATGTACCTGTTCAGAGGATCGTGTACGCCAAAGCTTGTCGATCTATTCGGCGCGCGACATCGAAACCATGACGACCGATGCAGGACGGGTGACCGCGGACTGTCAGTTCTGCGGTGCGCATTACGACCTTGATCCCGCCTCGGTTGGGTTCGAGGCCCAGCAGGATGACGCGTGATCTCCATGCGCTCCGGGCGGCTCTTGAACGTCCGGGGCGTGCATCATCGGATTTTGACCTGAATCCGGAAACGGTTCTGCCTGCTGGGCGGAAATTGCGTCCGGCGGGCGTTCTGGCGCCGATTATACGAAAACATGACGATTTACATCTACTGCTGACCAAACGGTCGTCTGCTTTGAAACACCACCCTGGTCAGATCGCATTTCCTGGCGGCAAACAGGATGAAACTGATGCCGATGTTATTGCCGCAGCGCTCCGGGAAGCACATGAAGAAATTGGCCTGCCCCAGGATAAAGTAGAAGTCCTGGGCAGCCTGCCGGCGCATGAGACGGTGACGGGCTTCCTGGTCACGCCCGTTATTGGTTTTGTAACGTCGCACTTCGACATCACACCCGAAAAAGGCGAGGTGGATGAGGTATTTTCCGTCCCGCTCGCGCATGTGCTGGACGAGGCCAAATACGTTGTTCAATCGCGGCGCTGGCGAGGATCAAATCGATCCTACTATGCGGTTCCCTATGGTCCCTATTACATCTGGGGTGCAACTGCGCGTATGCTGCGCGCATGGACCGATCAGATCTCACGATAATTCCACCAGACACGGCGTGGCTCAAGAATGCGCCCCTGCAATCTGTGTGTCGCGCAATCAGTATTGAGGGCGCAAAGATCTACTTTGTGGGCGGTTGTGTCCGGGATGCGATTTTGGGTGTGCAGGGCTCTGACATTGATCTGGCCACCGACGCGACACCGCATGACGTGACAAGACTGGCACGGGCAGCTGACTTCAAAGTAGTCCCAACCGGGATTGAGCATGGAACGGTCACGGTTATTGCCAACGGAACGGGGTATGAAATCACAACGTTTCGAAAGGACGTGAAGACACATGGCCGTCGCGCCGAAGTGGAATTTTGTGCCGATATCGCATCAGACGCAGCTCGACGGGATTTCACGCTTAACGCATTATACGCAACGCCGCAGGGGGAAATCTTGGATCCATTGGGAACCGGTGTTGAAGACTGTCTGGCAAGGCGCATCAAGTTCATTGAAGATGCCGGCGCGCGTATTCGCGAGGATTACCTGCGCATTCTGAGGTATTTTCGGTTCCATGCCTGGTATGCCGACCGTGAACAAGGGTTTGACGCGGATGCTTTGGATGCCGTCGCGCAGAACGCGCAAGGGTTGGAGAGTCTGTCCGGCGAAAGAATCGGTGCGGAGATGCGCAAACTGCTCTCCGCTCCGGATCCAACGCGGGTCGTCGCGACGATGCAGCAGACAGGCACTTTGCAGCGCATACTGCCGGGAAGTGACAGCGCGATGTTGTTTCCAGTTGTCCATCTAGAGGCGCGTTTGAATGCCCCTCCGGATTGGCGTCTGCGTTTGGCAGCCTTGGATGGCGACGCCGTCAGCACTCGTTTGCGGTTGAGTCGCCGAGACGCAGAGGTGCTGGACAGACTGCGCGCGGCTATGGGCGATATGATGCCTGTTGCCGAAGTTGCCTATCGCTATGGCGTCGAAATTGCCAGCGGCGCGCTTGTCCTGCGGGCCGTTTTGGCAAATCAACCACTGGAGCCGGCAGCACTCATTCCCTTGGAAACAGCAGCACAAGCGCAGTTTCCAGTGAAGGCCAAAGACCTGATGCCGGGTCTCAGTGGTAAGGCGCTGGGCGAGCGTTTGGACGCGCTTGAACGGCATTGGGTGGCCTCGGATTTTCAGCTCACACGAGATGAGTTGATGACACTTGAATGAAACGGTCGACAAATTGCTATTCGTTTTGTAGAAGCGACGTCATGAATACGGAGGAATACGAAATGTATCGCGGGATCTGGTTCGGCTGAAGCCGACATAACCCAGTTCGCTTAGGCTCTGCAGCGCAGCGCCCGATCATTTTGCATATTCCATCGTAAGGCTTCCCGCTATGTTCCGTTTTTTCGAACAACTTGTTGACCCCTATACCGCCTATTCGGACACGGATAATCCGCCGCAAAAATTGTGGCCGTTTCTTTGGCAATTCTCTCAGCCGTTCAAAGCGGTCTTTTTCTGGGCGGGTTTGATGTCCATCATCGTGGCCGCGATTGAGGTTGGTCTGATCTATTACATGGGCCGGGTTGTGGATCTTTTGGAAGGTGATCCGGCGGCTTTTTGGGACGCATACGGACTGGAGCTGGGGCTTGCCGCGCTCTTCATCTTGCTTGTTCGACCGCTGCTGCAAGCACTCGACGTGGCACTCCTCAACAACACCATCTTACCCAATTTCGGGACACTGATCCGGTGGCGCGCGCATCGGCAGGTTTTGCGGCAATCAGTCGGTTGGTTCGAGAATGATTTCGCTGGTCGTGTGGCCAATCGGATCATGCAGACACCGCCAGCAGCGGGTGAAGTTGTGTTTCAGGTCTTCGATGCCATCTCGTTTTCGTTGGCGTATTTGCTGGGGGCAGCGATTTTGCTGTCGACTTCGGATCCGCGGTTGCTGTTGCCGTTGCTTGGGTGGTTCGGTCTGTATCTGCTCCTGTTGCGATGGACAGTGAAACGCGTTGGGCCCGCGTCACAAGCGGCGTCAAATGCGCGCTCGCTGGTGACCGGCCGGGTGGTTGATGCCTACACGAATATTCATTCCGTCAAGATGTTCGCGCATCATGAACAGGAACTCGAGTATGCCAAAGAGGCCATCGAAGAGACACGCGTCACTTTTCAGAAGGAAATGCGCATTTTCACGGTGATGGACGTGACCCTTGTGGCGCTCAACGGGATGCTGATCATTGGCGTGGTGGGTTGGGCAATCCTATTGTGGTCTCAGGGGTCGGCCAGCGTCGGTGTCGTCGCGGCAGCCACGGCTCTCAGTCTGCGCCTGAATGCGATGACGGGGTGGATCATGTGGGCGCTGACCACGTTTTTCCGAGAATTAGGCGTTGTGGCAGAAGGCATGGAGACCATCGCGCAGCCCATCACCCTGACCGATTCTGCTGATGCAAAGCCATTGCATCTGACGCAAGGCACCATTGAGATTAAACAATTGTCTCACCACTATGGGCGTGACTCGGGCGGATTGGATCGGATCAATCTGACGATCCGGCGGGGAGAAAAAATTGGTCTGGTTGGTCGTTCCGGGGCGGGGAAGTCCACGCTTGTTAAACTGTTGTTGCGGTTTTACGACCCCGAAGGCGGTCAGATCCTGATCGATGGGCAAGACATCACAAAGGTCCAGCAGGATAGTCTGCGGTCCGCCATTGGTATGGTGCAACAGGACAGTTCGCTTTTGCACAGATCTGTACGAGACAACATTCGTTATGGTCGAACTGATGCCAGCGAGTCGGATGTTTTTGCGGCTGCGAAACAGGGGCAAGCGCATGAGTTTATCCTGGACCTTGAAGACCCTGAAGGACGCAGAGGATACGAGGCCCAGGTTGGTGAACGTGGCGTGAAACTCTCTGGCGGACAGCGCCAGCGGGTAACGTTGGCGCGGGTGATACTGAAGGACGCACCGATCTTGCTGCTGGATGAGGCGACCAGCGCGCTTGATAGTGAAGTTGAGGCGGCCATTCAGGATACACTCTATGGGATGATGGAGGGAAAAACCGTGATCGCCATCGCGCACCGGCTTTCCACGATCGCACAGATGGACCGGATTCTTGTGCTGGATCAGGGGCGCATCGTTGAAGATGGCAGCCATGACGCGCTTTTGGCCCGGAGTGGACTATATGCTCAGTTCTGGGCCCGGCAGTCGGGCGGATTTTTAACCATCGAGGAGGCGTCGTGAGAATATCTGACTGGATCGACGCTTTTCGTTCCGCAGAAGGCCCGCCGCCTGAGACATTGGGCGGTTTCATGCGCTGGTGTCTTTCCGGATCATGGCCTGCGCTTTGGCTGGCTGCCTCTTTCTCCGCGGCGGCGGGGGCGATGGAGGCCGGCACGGCGCTGATCCTCGGGATGGTCATCGACGCAACTGCGAGAACAGGACCAGAGCAGTTTTTTCAGGGTGAGAATTTGGTCGTCATAGGCGGCGCGATCGGGTTCTTTCTCATCGCGCGGCCCCTGTTGTTTGGACTGTCTGCTTCTGCCAATGCGATCATCGTGCAACCCAACGTAAACCCGCTTGTGTTATCGCGACTGCACCGCTGGACTCTGGGTCAGACCGTTGGATTTTTTGACGATGATTTCGCGGGCCGGATTGCGCAAAAACAGATGCAGGCCGCGCGCGCTGTCACCGATGTCGTATCCGAAGCGATCAATGTGGTGGCCTTCGCCCTCGCGTCGCTGGTTGGATCGGTCCTTTTGTTGTTTGCAATCGATTGGCGGGTTGCGTTGGGTTTTGCGGTCTGGCTGGTGGCCTATTTCGCAATGATCAACTGGTTTTTGCCGCGGATCCGCAAACGGGCAGCCGGACGTGCCGGCGCGCGCGCGCTGGTGTCTGGCCAGGTGGTCGACACAATTACCAACATCAAGACAGTTAAGCTTTTTGCCCATGCCGAACATGAAGACCGCGCGGCACTGGGTGCAATGCAGGCGTTCCGATTCCGTGCTTTGGAATTTGGGTACCTGGCGGCGGGGTTTCGATTCGCATTGATGACCTTGGCGGGTGTGTTACCGGTTTTGCTGTTGGGTGGCACGATCATGCTGTGGCAGGCCGGGCAGGCATCGCAAGGGGATATTGTGGCAGCCGGTGCGGTAGCGATCCGGATCGCTCAAATGACAGGCTGGGTCAGTTTCACACTCATGGCGATTTACTCCAATATCGGTGAGATCGAAGATGGTATTCGTACCCTGACGCCCCGCAACCGTGTCGAGGATGACGCAGACGCCTGCGACCTCATAGTTCCGAATGGTGAGATTCTGCTGCGCAACCTCGGGTTTGCTTACGGGCGGGATAAGGGCGGTGTTCGGGGCATCGATCTGAAAGTCCACGCTGGTGAAAAAATTGGCATTGTCGGCGCGTCTGGTGTTGGTAAGTCCACGTTGGTTGCATTGCTTTTACGGCTTTATGATGCGGAGGAGGGCGCGATAGAGATCGACGGGCAAAACATTACCAAGGTCTCCCAGGAAAGCCTTCGGCGCAATATCGGGATGGTGACGCAGGAGACCGCGATGTTCAACCGATCTGCCAGTGACAACATCATGTATGGTCGTCCGGATGCAACACCTGAGGAGGTCGTGGCTGCTGCTCGGAAAGCCGAGGCCCATGATTTCATCCTTGATCTGGTCGATCATAGAGGCCGCACAGGATATGATGCTCATCTGGGCGAAAGGGGTGTCAAACTGTCGGGTGGGCAACGCCAACGCATCGCCCTGGCGCGTGCCATTCTGAAAGATGCGCCAATTTTAGTGTTGGATGAGGCGACCAGTGCTTTGGACAGCGAGGTCGAGGCATCGATTCAAGCCGCACTTGAGCGTGTCATGGAAGGCAAAACGGTTCTCGCAATTGCGCATCGCCTTTCGACGCTGACCGAGATGGACCGCATCATTGTAATGGATGACGGTCAAATCGTGGAAAACGGCAATCACGATACACTCCTGGCGCAGGGCGGGCGCTATGCACAGTATTGGGAACGCCAGTCGGGTGGCTTCATCAGAACGCAAGCCGCAGAATAAGGGCTGTTGTATCGGCGCGTCCTGCCGTAAGTCCGGCGCCATGACAGAGATAACAATTCAACGACTTGGGCTGCAGGGCGACGGCGTTGCGGACGGGCCGGTCTATGTACCATTGAGCCTTCCGGGCGAAATCGTTGAGGGCACGGTTGTGGGTACAACTCTGCGAGACGCCAAGATCGTTCGGCCGTCTGATCGTCGCGTTACTGCGCCGTGTCGCCATTTCAAATCCTGCGGTGGATGCCAGTTGCAACATGCGGATGACGCGTTTGTTGCGGAATGGAAGGTGGATGTGGTGCGAACCGCCCTGCATGCGCATGGGTTGGATGCTGATTTCCGGCCAATCGTGACGTCCCCGGCTCGATCGCGCAGACGCGCGGGTTTTGCAGCCAGGCGCACGAAAAAGGGCGCGATGGTTGGGTTTCATGGGCGCGCTTCCGACACCATTGTGCCAATCCCGGATTGTACTCTGCTTGATCCGGCGCTCTTGAAGGGTATACCCGCAGTTGAAGCACTCGCGGTGATCGGGGCCAGCCGAAAAACCGCTCTGTCGGTGATGATCACAAACACCACAAACGGCCTTGATGTGGCAATAACCCAGGGCAAGCCTTTGGACGGTCCGCTGCGGCAGCACTTGGCAACGGTGTGTCACCAGTTCCGGTTGGCGCGGTTAACCTGGACTGGCGAGGTGGTTGCGATGCGTGCGCCCCCCGTGCACATGATTGACGGTGTGCCGGTCACTCCGCCGCCGGGAGCATTTTTGCAAGCAACGGCGCATGGTGAAACGGCACTGATCAATGCCGTTTGTGACATCACACAGAACGCCCGCCGCGTCCTTGATCTCTTTTCAGGCTGCGGCACTTTTTCGATACCGATGTCGCGTCATGCAGCAGTCCATGCCATCGAAGGCGATCACGACATGACGGATGCGCTGGATCAAGCATGGCGTAAAGCGCAAGGCCTAAAGACGATAACCAGCGAAACCCGGGACCTTTTTCGGCGCCCGCTCTTGCCCGATGAAATGAGCAAAGTGCAGGCCATCGTGCTAGATCCGCCGCGGGCAGGTGCCGAGGCACAGGTCGCAGAAATCGCAAAATCGCGAGTCCCTAGAATCGCTTATGTCTCGTGTAGTCCGGCGAGTTTTGCGCGCGATGCACAAAAGCTCGTAAACGCTGGGTTTTCCCTCGATTGGATTCAGGTTGTCGACCAATTCCGGTGGTCAGCACATGTGGAACTTGTCGCCAGCTTCACCGCTGCCCATATGCCCGGATAACGGATGAGGAGATTTCGATGACGCTGCGCGAAAAACTGGACGTTTGGCTGGACCAAACCTGGGTGACCAACCTCGTGATGGCGGTCATTATGTTCAACGCGATTATTTTGGGTATGGAAACCTCGCCTGAACTTATGGCGTATGCAGGCGGTTTGATCGTGGCCCTGGACATTGCATGTCTTGGGTTTTTTGTCGCCGAAATCATGCTGAAAATCTTTGCACGCGGGGGGCGGTTTTTCAAAAGCGGCTGGAACCTGTTTGATCTGGCGATTGTCGCTGCGGCTTTGGTGCCGGGTTCACAAACCATGTCCGTGCTGCGAGCCCTGCGTATCCTGCGGGTACTTCGGGTCATTTCGGTGGCCCCGCGTTTGCGCCGCGTGGTCGAGGGATTCGTCACCGCATTGCCGGGCATGGCCAGTGTTTTCGTTTTGATGGCAATCATTTTCTATATCGGCGCGGTGATCGCCACAAAGCTGTTTGCGCAGAGTTTTCCAGAGTGGTTTGGATCCCTGCCGATGAGTGGGTACACGCTGTTTCAAATCATGACCTTGGAAAGCTGGTCCATGGGAATCGTTCGCCCGGTGATGGAGGTCTATCCCTATGCCTGGGCATTTTTCGTTCCCTTCATCATGATCACTACCTTTGCCGTGGTGAACCTCTTGGTGGGTTTGATCGTGAATTCGATGCAGGATGCGCATCAGGAAGAGGCAGGAGCGGTTACGGATGCTTATCGTGACGAAGTATTGACCCGCCTGATTGCGATTGAGAAACAATTGGAAAAAAAATCCAATTCCTGACAAATTTGTGAGGTTGATTAACTGCTCATCCATGATAGCTGTGCGAAAAAAGAGCAGAACGTCGGAAAGACAAACGGGACAGCATAAAATGCGTCGCAGAGACTTGATATTATCCTCCGCAGCCGCCGTTGCGTTGAGCGGATGTTCGGGCAGCTCCAAGTTCCGTCGATATGACGGACCGGAGGTGACTTTTCTGGTGGTCAACAAAGATGCCCGCAAGATGCATTTGCTTCACCATCAATCGCTGCTCAAGAGCTATGATATCCATCTGGGTTTCGCACCAGTGGGGCACAAGCAGTTCGAGGGTGATGGCCGAACACCAGAAGGCGTATATCGGATTGATCGTCGTAACCCAAATTCTGATTTTCATCTCTCGCTGGGCATCTCATATCCAAACGTAAATGATGTTGCGGCTGCTAAGGCCATGGGCAAATCCGCGGGCGGCGACATTTTTATCCACGGCCAGAAGAACCCTTTTAAATCAGATTCAAAAGACTGGACTTGGGGTTGTATTGCAGTTTCCAACGATGAGATCGAAGAGATTTACGCAATGGTGCGTGACAATACACTGATTGCGTTGAACCCTTAAACCGGACCAGTGCTGAAAGCGGAAGCAGGGCGGCCTGTCACGAGTGTCCACCAGATTTTACCGTTTGATTCCTGAAACCAGGCAAATCCCATTTGCGTTGCATCCGGCGACAGGATGACACGCTGGGTGTCGGGTTTCTCCATCCACGCCCCAAGTGTCTCAAGTTCCGATTCGTAGGTTTCGGATATGTTTTCACCTACCAGGCGTCCGTTATATCCAACACGTTGTATCCGGTCGATCGGAGAAGAACCGTCTGAACCAAAGTGCCATGGCCGGTTTTGGACCGACATATCGCGAGAGTGCGTTGCCGCTGCCGCGTTCAGCTTAGAGTCCATTTCCAATGGTGCCTGACCGGACGCACTGCGCAGTGAATTGATGGCATCCAACATCCGGAACTGGATTTTACCTGTGTCACCGCGACCGATTCGGTATATTTTACCCGAGCTGTCGTTGAAGCTGGAAGACGGCGCACAGGCCGCCAGCGCCAGCCCCAATGCGAGAAGAATCGAAAACAGCCGCATTTTGGCACTCCTTTTGCGTTGAGTTAACGCATATATTGCGATGCGTTGTAATTCAAACGCACATCCGCGACCCAGTGCCAGATGACGAGTGTTTGATTTGCGACTGCGGCTTTCGCGCAATAGAATGCGTGCAAATTGAGAATAGCCTATGTTTATGGAGGCATCAGATGTCAGAGAAACCTTTCGAATTAACAAGTCGCCGCACTTTCCTCGCTGGCAGTGCTGCCATGCTTGCAACGCCTGCAATTGCGCAAGATGCGTCATCAGTGAACTCATCCGCAACAACCGAAGGCGAACGCGACCTGAATGAAGTGGTGCCGCGCAATATTTCCAGTTTCCGCTCGTTGGACTGGCAACCCTATTTTTCAGACCTGCGAAACGGCGCTATTCTTGTCGACATAGACAGTCGTGCCCTGCACTATTGGGCGGAAGATGAAAGCTTTTACAAACTATACCCGTCAAGTGTACCGTTGACAGAAGAACTCACGCGACGTGGACGCACCAGAGTGACACAAAAGGTCGAAGGTCCAAGTTGGCGCCCGACACCATCTATGCTCAAGCGCAATCCAGAGTGGCCAGCCTATATTGGGCCAGGGCCAGATAATCCATTGGGAACGCACGCGTTGTACCTGAGCTGGACCTATTATCGTATCCATGGGACGCATGACACACGCAAAATCGGGCGGCAGTCTTCGAATGGCTGCATCGGTCTCTACAATGAGCATATCTCAGAGCTATTCGCGCTTTCGAAGGTCGGAACACAAGTGTTGCTAATTTGACGACATCGCGACCGATCTGAGAATTGATTTCCGAATCCAGTTTGCAATGAGCGAGGTATGATGATTTACAAAGAGTTACGAGGTAAGTCTTGGGTGCGTGCTATCGCTTTGCGTTGCACGCCGTTTCTGGAGGTTATGATATGAAAAAACTCGTTCTCGCAGCTGCACTGACAGCCGCAGCATCGACAGCACACGCAGGTTCGCTTGCTGAGCCAGTTGTTGAAGCACCAGTCATCGTGGAAGAAGCATCAGGTTCGTCCACGGGCGTTCTGCTGCCGATCCTTCTGCTGATCGTGGCTGCTGCAGCACTTTCCTAATAACGGATAGTATTGCAATGAATCAAAAAGGCGGCGCACTGCGCCGCCTTTTTACGTCTGGATCTACCGGCTTTTTATGTGATCCAGCCCTCTAGATTGTCGTCAATTACGTTCGATAACGCCGTGATATGGGCCTCGTCGTCGTTGAGGCAAGCGATATACGTAAAATCCTCACCGCCAGCCTCTTCAAAGCTTTCTTTGATTTCCTCGTTTATCTCTTCGAGTGTTTCAATGCAGTCAGCGGAAAAAGCCGGCGCACAGACCGCAATGTTCTTTTTACCCGCTTCTGCCAAGCGGGCTACTTCCTCCACGGTATAGGGTTGCAGCCACTCTTCAGGTCCGAATTTGGACTGGAAAGTCGTGCATATTTCGGTGTCTTGCCATCCCAGCCGTTCCTTGAGCAGACGCGTCGTTTTCTGGCACTGACAATGGTAGGGATCTCCCTCCATAAGGTATCGAATGGGAACTCCGTGATAGGAACACACTAAGATGTCCGGTCTTTTTTCGGCCCGCGCATAGGCGCGTTCGATGGATTGTGCTAAAGCCTCGATATAGTCGGGACGATCAAAATAGGGTTCTACGGTGCGGGTCACAGGCTGCCACTTTTCGTAAATTAGTGACCGAAAGAACTCGTCATTCGCAGTCGCTGAAGTTGCACCAGCATAGTGCGGATAAAGGGGGAAAAACAATATCTTACGGCATCCCGCAGCGGTCATTTCAGCGACTTTGGAACGTGTCGACGGATTGCCATAACGCATGCAGAAATCGACCATGACACTGTCGCCATGCCGCTTGTGCATCTCACTTTTGATGCTGGCGGTTTGCGCCTTTGTGATGGTCATCAAGGGGCTTTCGCCTTCAGCCTCATTCCAAATGGATTTATAGGCCGCACCGCTGGAAAAAGGCCGTTTGGTCAGAATAATCAACTGCAACAGCGGCTGCCAGATCCAGGGACTGTAATCAATAACGCGGCGGTCTGACAGGAATTCGTTCAGGTAGCGCCGCATCGACCAGTAATCGTAATTGTCAGGGGTCCCGAGGTTCGCCAGCAAGATCCCGATCTTTGGTTTTGCAATTGCCGGATGATCGTCCTTGGCGTGTGCCGGGCGAATGTTCACGGTGGCAGAGGCGCTGCTGTCCAGCATGTTTGATCCTTCTGAAGCGGGTTCTGCCTCAGATAGACGGTTTTCGGCGGGCGTCAATCAGACAAAGGCGTTTCCGGCACCGCCAGCGCATCCGCGAGACGCTGTTTGGCTGATCCCGGTCGCAATGGTTTTTGTTGGCTGTCATCCGGGGCCCAACCCGTCAAAAAAACCATTTCAAACGTCGCCTTGATTCGCTCTTCGGACGCAGCGAAATGCTCAGAATAATGCTGGGAAGCCTGTTCAAAAACCTGTCGGGACGTGTATCGGCGTTGTCTTGCTTGTAACGCGTTACTTTCACCCATCGCCCGCAAATCCCGCATCAAATGCCACATATCATTATATTCGACGGTCAGGCTAAAGACGTCTGCCACCGGCAGGGCAAGGCCCGCACGCTGCAAGAGTGCACCCAGATCACGGATTTCCCCCATCGGTACCACGCGCGGCGACAACCCGCCCGTCAGAGCAATTTCGGCTTGCCCGAGACAGCTGCGCAACTCTTCGAGCGTCTGCCCGCCCAGAGTTGCGACAATCAAAAGTCCGTCAGATTTCAAGGCGTGTCGGCATTGGATCAATTGGCCGACGGGATCGTTCGCCCAATGCAACCCCATGGCATGAATGATCAAGTCATGTGCGTCTGTCGAAAGATCGAGTATGTGGCCATCCGGACAAAATGTCGCGTCGGGCATACGGGAGGCCCAAACCTGTGGAAAAGGCGTCACAATCGCTGGTTTCGTAAACGGCCTGTTAACCAACAATAGACGATCTTGCACTTCGTCTGCCGCGGCTTCCTGCAAAAAGAAAGCAGAGGCGCGCGCGCGATGCAGCCGCAGCATATTTAAATCTGTCAAAGCATTGGGTGTGGTCATATTGGGGAGAATAGGGTGTCAGAACTGAGTTTTCAAACAGCGGTCTCGTTGATTTATCCACCGCGCTGTCTGGGATGCGGTGATAAAGTCATGAGTGACTTTGGTCTATGTGGATCCTGTTGGAGTGACACGCAGTTTATCGGGGGCGCGATCTGTGACTGCTGCAGCGCGCCACTGCCGGGAAATGATACGGATGACACACTAAAATGTGATGACTGCATGAAGACGTCGAGGCCTTGGACAAGTGGGCGATCTGCCTTGCTCTACAGAGGCAATGGGAGGCGGCTTGTTCTGGCGCTCAAGCACGGCGACAGACAAGAAATTGCGAAACCCGCAGCGAAATGGATGGCCCAGGCAATATCAGATATCCCACAGAGCAACATGATCATCGCGCCCGTTCCCCTGCATTGGACACGGATGGCGAAACGTCGTTACAATCAGTCTGCTTTGCTGGCGCAAGCGCTTGCCAGACATACCGGTTTACCGGTTTGCCCGGATCTTTTGGTGCGCAACAAGCGCACGAAACCGATGGAAGATATGACCAAGGAACTCCGGTTTTCATCCGTGAAGGGAGCTATTTCAATCCATCCACGAAGACGGCATCGTTTGGTGGCACGCCCCGTTTTGATCGTAGACGATGTGTTGACGTCGGGTGCGACTTTGGCAGCATCCGCGGACGCCTGTATTGCAGCGGGGTCAGGGCCGGTATACGTCGTGACCCTAGCACGCGCGGTTAAGGATGCCTAAGTCTCCATCCAGCGCATCGCGCACAAAGGAATGGAAGACATGCAAAACGTTGAAATCTACACTTCGCCGCTGTGCGGGTTCTGTCATGCAGCAAAACGCTTACTGAAGCAAAAAGGCGTGGAATTTTCGGAAGTTGACGTGCTGAGAGACCCTGGCCGCAAACCAGAGATGATCCAGCGCGCGAATGGAGGACGCACCGTGCCACAGATTTTTGTGGGAGAGACCCACGTCGGCGGTTGTGATGACCTCTTTGAGTTGGAACGGGCGGGCAAACTCGACAGCTTGCTTGCCGTGCAATGAAAACCGCTCTGCTGCAACTGAACGTGACGGATGACCCGGTTGCCAATTTGGCGGTGACACTGGGATATCTACGCGACGCTGCGGCAGAGGGGGCTGAATTCATCCTTACGCCAGAAGTGACGAACTGCCTCTCGACCAGCCGTGCACATCAGAATGCGGTGCTGCAATATGAAGAAGACGATATCACGCTGGCCGCCTTGTGCCATGAGGCGAAGGCGTTGGGGATATGGCTTTTGATCGGGTCGCTTGGGTTAAAAACGCATGACGCAGATGGCCGGTTTGCGAATCGATCCTTTATGATCACGCCAGAGGGTAAGATTACGGCGCGATACGACAAAATTCATATGTTTGATGTGGATGTTACGCCGGAGGAAACATGGCGCGAATCGGAAGGATACAGGCCCGGGACGCAGGCTGTATTGGCGCACGCGGACTTTGCACCTATCGGCATGACCATTTGCTATGACCTGCGGTTTCCCAAATTGCATGCGTCCTTGGCAAATGCTGGCGCACAGATCCTGACGGTCCCAGCCGCATTTTCTCCGGTCACCGGGGCCGCTCATTGGCATACGCTTTTGCGGGCCCGGGCAATTGAGACGGGGTGTTTTGTGCTCGCCCCGGCGCAGACTGGCGAGCACCAAAGCGAAAATCACAAGACGCGCCGGACATATGGGCATTCGCTCGTTGTAACCCCGTGGGGTGACATTCAATTGGACGCAGGTGATGCGCCGGGCGTTTACATGACGGACCTTGATATGGGAGAAGTGAGGAAGGCGCGGGGCCGCGTGCCCAGCCTTGAGAATGCACGACCTTTTGATGGACCGTAATGAACGAAGACCGAAATGCTTTGGCAATTGCGCTTTTCAGCGAAGTGCTCGCGGCCGATCAGATGGTGCGGGCGCGGCTAAGCCGTGTTTTGCCCAAAGGCATGGAAATATCACATTTTTCGGTTTTGAACCATCTGGCGCGTAATGCGGTGGAGCGCACGCCGGCGCAACTCGCCGAAACCTTTAACGTCACGCGTGGCGCCATGACTAATACGCTGAGCAAACTAGAATGGGCCGGGTATGTGCATATTCGTCCTGATTGGGACGACGCGCGTCGCAAAATGGTGGCGATCAGTCCGGCAGGGCGACATGCGCGTGATCATGCTGTCGGGTCCATCACGCCCGTTATCAATCAGGTCGTCGAAAAGCTCGGGGACGACAAAGTGCGCGAAGCGCTTCCGATTCTGCGTGAGATCAGACTCCAACTGAGCGAAAAACCCTAGTCGGGTTTCACACTGGCGGTTACGTAATTCACACTCAGATCGCGGTCTGACAAACGCCATGACCATGTCAGAGGATTAAAAACAAATCCCTTGCGATCCACCGGATCCAGGCCGGCGTTCCGCATCAGATCGAAGAGTTCGTCGGGCGTGATGAATTTCGACCACTCATGTGTACCCTTCGGCAGCCACCGCATGACATGTTCAGCACCAATTATCGCCATCATGTAGGATTTGGGATTGCGATTAAGCGTTGAGCAAATGTGCAATCCGCCGGGTTTCAGAAGTTGGCGGCAGGCAATCAGATAGTCGATGGGCGATGCGACATGCTCTACCACCTCCATGTTCAGAACCACGTCAAATTGCTCACCCTGCGCTGCCATGTCTTCGGCAGTCGTGTGGCGGTAGTCAATTTTTAACCCGGATTGTTCTGCGTGGATTTGTGCAACAGGGATGTTGCGTTCGGCAGCGTCTGCCCCAACCACATCCGCGCCCAGACGCGCCATGGGTTCAGCCAATAGCCCGCCGCCACATCCGATATCCAAGATTCGCAAGCCGCTGAAAGGGCTGCTCGCCGTGAGATCGCGGTCAAATTCGCCGGCAATCTGCGTGGTGATGTAATCCAGGCGGCAGGGGTTCAACATGTGCAGCGGTTTGAATTTCCCGTTTTCATCCCACCATTCCGCGGCCATTGCCTCAAATTTGGCGATTTCCGACGGGTCAACTGTGGTTTGAGGCGCTTGCATTCTTATCTCCATATGCTCAAGTGCATTTTCGTATTATATAGGCCAGTAATGGACAAATTCTCGGACCAAAAGCGCGCAGTACAATATCTGTATCCGCCGATCGACCCGTTTGATCAGCGGATGTTGGATGTTGGTCAGGGACATAAAGTCTATCTGGAGCAATGCGGCAACCCAAACGGTATCCCGGTTGTGGTTTTGCATGGTGGTCCGGGCGGCGGATGCAGCCCCGCGATGCGCCGTTATTTCGACCCCGAAATTTACCGGGTGATTCTGTTTGATCAGCGTGGATGCGGACGCTCGCGCCCCCACGCCAGCGTGACGCACAACACCACATGGCATCTGGTTGCTGACATTGAAACCATACGTCGTAATCTCGATATCGACTATTGGATCGTGTTTGGTGGCAGTTGGGGCGCGACACTGGCGCTGATTTATTCGCAGGCCCATGCTGACCATGTGCGTCACATCATACTGCGCGGCGTATTCCTGATGACGCAGGCCGAACTGGATTGGTTCTATGGCGGAGGCGCGGGCAAATTTTGGCCCGAAGTCTGGGAACGTTTCACGGCGCTGGTTCCCGAGGATGAACGTGGTGATTTGATCGAGGCGTACAACCGTCGCCTGTTTTCGGGCGATATTCCTTTGGAAACGCGATTTGCCAAAGCATGGTCAGCCTGGGAAAACGCGCTGGCCTCGATACATTCGTCCGGTTCGACTGGCGATAGCCCCGGGGAATATGCACGTGCCTTCGCGCGGCTTGAAAACCACTACTTCTCGAACGCTGGATTTCTTGAGTTTGACGGGCAAATTCTGGCGCATGTGGGACGTATCGCACATATTCCCGGCGTGATCGTACAGGGGCGTTATGATATGATTTGCCCGCCCGACAGCGCGCATGCGCTTGCCAAGGCATGGGGCAACTGCGACCTGAAAATCGTGCGTAACGCTGGTCACGCGTTGTCTGAGCCAGGCATCAGCGCCGAACTTGTGCGCACAATGGATCGGATTGGTGGTCGATGACGACACGCCGATCAAACATTGACAGGCGGGCGCTTTTTGCCTCGGGTGCTGCGGCCGCGCTACTGGCGGCCACCGGTGTTTCTGCGCGGACTTCACCGGTGCAGGGAGGACATCTTCGCATCGCACTGTCCGGGGCGTTGCGTACCGATCGTTTTGATGCGCGCATGGCGCATGGGCTCTTCATGCAAGTCGCCATGGTTGGTGCGGCTTTCGAGACACTGACTGAAGTCTCTGCGGATGGTACATTGCGCGGCGAGCTCGCAACCACTTGGCATGGTAGTACGGATGCTATGGTCTGGGAGTTTGATTTGCGTCAGAACGCAGTGTTTCACAACGCCAAACCCTTTGATGCGGAAGATGTGCTTGCATCATTCGAAATCCATGCGGGGGCTTTGCTGTCCGATATAAAGCAGATCGAAGTCCTGAATCTGCACAAGATCCGGATCACGCTCTCAACGCCGGACACGGGTTTCCCTTACCGTTTGAGTGATCCAAGAACGGTCATCTATCCCGCCGGGCATATTGAGCAAGCAATGGCTGACGGCATCGGAACCGGCATGTACCGTACGCATCGGTTTATTCCTGGCCGCCAGTTTGTTGGTGAGCGTGTTGGCGAGCACTACAAGGACCGAAATGCGGGTTGGTTTGACAAAGTTGAACTCGTATCGCTTCCAGCCGACGCGGTGCGGGCGGAAGCATTGCGCGATCACTTTGTGGATGCAGTTGATCTGACACATTCTGCTGATTTGCGTGGGCTGGATGATATTACGATTCTTCCGGAAGAAAACTTCATGACATGCGCGGTGCGCAAAGAGCTTGCTTTGCCAAACAACGTCGGAACGCGCTGGCCCTTAGACAATTTGCGCGCTGCGCAAAGGTGGTGGATGGCCTGACGCGATCGGGGGTTGCAGACTCCGCGAGGCAAGCGTATATGGATTTAAATAGCGGCATGTTCGGGTCCAAACCAAACATTCCACCGGAACACGATACGGGCCGCGCGCCCGTTTTTTTGTGTCTGAAAGAAAAATGACAAACGATCTGATTGCAAAAGCTGCCATCGACCGCCGCATGGCCGAGATCATCACTCCGGTGATCGAGGATCTGGGGTTTGAGCTCGTGCGCGTGCGTCTGATGTCGGGAAAGTCGACTATTTTGCAGATCATGGCGGATAAACCTGAAGGCGGTATCGAAGTCGATGACTGTGCTGTGATCAGTCAAGCAGTGAGTGCAATTCTGGACGTCGAGGATCCTATTTTGGACGAATACACATTGGAAGTGTCCAGTCCGGGGATAGATCGCCCCCTGACGCGTCTGAAAGACTTTGAGATGTTCGAAGGATATGAAGCAAAGATCGAAACGGGTGAATTGATTGATGGGCGCCGCCGATTCAAAGGCGCACTGGCCGGTATTGAGAACAATGAAGTTCTGATCAACCTTGATGAAGGTACGATTGGCCTGAAATTTGACTGGCTGTCGGATGCCAAACTGGTTCTGACGGACGATCTGATCAAGGAAATGCTACGCCAGCGCAAAGCGTCTGGCGCGATTGATGAAACCAAGTTTGATGAGATAGAGACGGAAACGTCTGCTGAGGGAGACCAATAAATGGCCATTACATCTGCAAACCAACTTGAGTTGTTGCAAACCGCCGAGGCTGTGGCGCGTGAAAAGATGATCGACCCGGTGTTGGTGATCGAGGCGATGGAGGAATCGCTCGCCCGCGCAGCGAAATCTCGTTACGGCGCGGAAATGGATATTCGCGTTGCGATTGACCGCAAGACCGGCCGTGCGACATTCACCCGTGTGCGGACCGTGGTCGAGGAAGAAGAACTGGAGAACTATCAGGCGGAGTTTACCGTCGAACAAGCCAAGCAATACATGGAAAACCCCGAGGTTGGTCAGCAGCTGGTCGAGGAAGTTCCGCCGGTGGAAATGGGTCGGATCGCCGCACAATCCGCCAAGCAAGTGATTCTGCAGAAAGTCCGCGAAGCGGAACGTGATCGTCAGTTCGAAGAGTTCAAAGATCGTGCGGGCACAATTATCAATGGCCTGGTCAAGCGTGAGGAATATGGCAACGTTATCGTGGATGTGGGGGCTGGCGAAGCCATCCTGCGCCGCAACGAAAAAATTGGCCGTGAATCCTATCGCCCGAATGATCGCATTCGTGTTTACATCAAGGACGTGCGCCGCGAGCAGCGCGGGCCGCAGATTTTTTTGAGCCGTACCGCACCTGAGTTCATGGCCGAATTGTTCAAGATGGAAGTGCCGGAGATCTATGACGGCATCATCGAAATCAAGGCGGTTGCCCGTGATCCTGGATCGCGCGCAAAGATTGCGGTGATTTCTTATGACGGGTCGATTGATCCGGTTGGTGCCTGCGTTGGTATGCGCGGCAGCCGTGTTCAGGCGGTGGTGAATGAATTGCAGGGTGAAAAAATCGACATCATCCCCTGGAACGAAGACCAGCCCACATTCCTTGTGAACGCGCTGCAGCCTGCGGAAGTGTCCAAGGTTGTTCTGGATGAAGAAGCCGGAAAAATCGAGGTCGTTGTGCCTGAAGAACAGTTGAGCCTTGCCATCGGCCGTCGTGGACAAAACGTGCGTCTGGCGTCGCAACTGACCGGTCTGGATATCGACATTATGACCGAAGAGCAGGAAAGCGCGCGCCGTCAGGCCGAATTTGAACTGCGTACCAAGCTGTTTATGGACAATCTCGATTTGGACGAGTTCTTCGCGCAACTTCTGGTGTCCGAAGGATTCACCAATCTGGAGGAAGTTGCTTATGTCGAGCTCGAAGAACTTCTGGTGATTGATGGCGTGGATGCGGATACGGCTGCAGAACTGCAAGCGCGTGCGCGTGATGTTCTTGAAGCGCAAAATAAAGCGGCACTGGAAAATGCCCGCGCGTTGGGTGTCGAAGACAGCCTGGTTGAATTTGAGGGGCTGACTCCCCAAATGATTGAAGCATTGGCCAAAGATGATGTCAAAACGCTCGAAGATTTTGCAACCTGCGCGGATTGGGAATTGGCCGGGGGCTGGACGACAACAGATGGTGAGCGCACCAAGGACGATGGTGTTCTGGAGCCCTTTGATTTGTCTTTGGAAGAGGCGCAGAATATGATTATGACGGCGCGTGTTATGTTGGGTTGGGTTGATCCGGCAGAGCTTGAAGCGGCCGCTGAAGAAGAAGTTGAAAGCGAAGAAAACGCGGAGGAAGCCGAGGTCTGATCGCAGGCCTCGGGGTCTCATGATGGGTCGCGGTGGCGCTCCAAAAGACCACGATGATGGTCCCGAACGCAAGTGCATTGCAACGGGCGAGGTGCAGCCGATATTTGGGCTGATCCGCTTTGTGGCCGGACCAGACGGGCAGATTTTTCCGGATATTCTGGGAAAACTGCCGGGACGTGGTATTTATGTTTCGGCGCAACGTACCGCGTTGGAGAAGGCCGTCAAAAAGAGGCTTTTCGCGCGTGGAGCAAAGCAACCGGTGACTGTCCCGGAAAACCTCGTGGCGGAGGTCGAACGGCTGATGGTGCGGCGCGTGGTCGAGTTGATTTCGCTGCAACGCAAGGCAGGCAAGGCGGTTGCAGGATACGAAAAGGTTAAGAACTGGCTTCAAATGGAAGAAGCTGAAGTCTTGATTCAGGCGATCGATGGGTCTGGACGCGGGAAATCAAAACTGAGTACGCCTCACTATGGAACGTACATCGGTTGTTTGACTGCAGATGAATTGGGTTTGGCATTTGGACGCCAAACTGTGATACATGGGGCGCTCGCCTCTGGTGGACTCACTCAACGTGTTGTAGAGGAAGCCCAGCGACTAAAAGGCGTGCGCGAAAACGAGGGTGGCAACGGCCACTCGAAAGGATAGACGAGCTTCATGAGCGATACTGACGGCAAAAAAACATTGGGTCTGCGTGGCGGTGGCGCGCGTCCGGGCAACGTAAAGCAAAGCTTTAGTCACGGACGGACCAAAAACGTCGTGGTGGAGACCAAACGCAAGCGCGTTGTGGTGCCAAAGCCGGGCGTAGGTAAAACTGGATCTGGTGGTGCAGCCGTGGGCGATCCATCTAAACGGCCAGCAGGTATTTCTGACGCGGAGATGGAACGCCGGCTGAAAGCCGTTCAGGCAGCAAAGGCGCGTGAAGTCGAAGAATCTGCGGCACGGGCTGCCGAAGAAAAGGCGCGTGCTGAAGATCGCGAACGCCGCCGGGCTGAGATTGAAGAAAAAGAGCGCGTGGAACGCGAGCGTGAGGAAAGCCTTAAGGCGAAGGCCGAGGAAGACGCACGTCGCAAGGAAGAGGCTGAAGCGGCAGCAAAAGCCGCTGCGGCACCGGCAGAAGAACCCGTGGTTGCACGCCCCGTCAGCACCAAGGCACCGGATAGCGCACCGCGAAAACAGCCGGAGCGTGAACGGGACAACAACAAGCGCGGCAAAGGCGGTGAAGACAATCGCCGTTCGGGTAAACTGACGCTGAACCAGGCTCTGTCTGGCCGCGAAGGTGGACGCCAACGCTCCATGGCGCAAATGAAACGCAAGCAAGAGCGCGCGCGTCTCAAGGCAATGGGTGGCACTGTCGAGCGAGAAAAGGTTGTGCGTGACGTGCAGCTTCCCGAGGCGATTGTTGTATCTGAGTTGGCGGTTCGGATGGCCGAACGTGTTGGCGAAGTGGTCAAGGCGCTGATGAACAACGGCCTGATGGTAACGCAGAACGAGACGATTGACGCAGACACAGCCGAACTCATCATCGAAGAGTTCGGCCACAAAGTGGTGCGCGTGTCGGATGCTGACGTCGAAGATGTGATCAACGAAGTCGAAGACGACGAAAAAGATCTGCAAGCCCGACCTCCGGTCATTACAATCATGGGTCACGTCGATCACGGGAAAACATCACTTCTGGACGCGATCCGAAACGCCAAGGTTGTCGCTGGCGAAGCCGGTGGGATCACTCAGCACATTGGGGCCTATCAGGTCACCACGGATGGCGGTCAGGTACTGAGTTTCCTGGATACACCGGGTCACGCTGCCTTTACGTCCATGCGGTCGCGCGGCGCGCAGGTGACGGATATCGTGGTGTTGGTGGTTGCCGCTGATGATGCGGTGATGCCTCAGACGATCGAGGCGATCAACCATGCCAAGGCTGCTCAGGTGCCAATGATCGTCGCGATCAACAAGATTGACCGTCCGGCAGCCGATCCCACCAAGGTTCGAACTGACCTTCTGCAACACGAAGTAATTGTTGAAGAAATGTCCGGTGAAGTTCAGGACGTTGAGGTCTCAGCCATTACCGGTCAAGGACTCGATAAGCTGCTTGAGGCGATTGCGCTGCAGGCGGAGATTCTCGAACTTAAAGCGAACCCGGATCGGGCAGCACAAGGTGCCGTCATCGAAGCGCAACTTGATGTCGGCCGCGGTCCTGTTGCCACTGTTCTGGTTCAGAATGGTACGCTGCGCCAAGGCGATATCTTTGTTGTTGGCGAGCAATACGGTAAAGTTCGTGCGCTGATCAACGATCAGGGCGAACGCGTGAAAGAGGCCGGACCTTCTGTGCCAGTCGAAGTGCTGGGTCTCAACGGTACACCTGAAGCAGGTGACGTTCTGAACGTGACAGAAACCGAAGCGCAGGCGCGTGAAATTGCATCTTATCGTGCCAATGCCGCCAAAGACAAACGCGCGGCAGCTGGTGCGGCGACAACGCTTGAACAGTTGATGGCAAACGCCAAGGCGGATGAGAATGTCAACGAATTGCCTATTCTGGTGAAGGCGGATGTGCAGGGATCTGCCGAAGCAATCGTCCAGGCGATGGAGAAAATTGGCAACGACGAGGTCCGCGTGCGTGTGCTGCACTCTGGTGTGGGCGCGATCACCGAAACCGACGTTGGGCTTGCCGAAGCATCTGGCGCGCCGATCATGGGCTTCAATGTGCGTGCGAATACCTCTGCGCGCAACACAGCGAATCAAAAAGGCGTGGAGATCCGTTACTATTCGGTCATTTATGATCTTGTGGACGATGTGAAGGCGGCTGCGTCAGGCCTGCTCAGTGCAGAAATTCGCGAGAATTTCATCGGCTATGCGACGATCAAGGAGGTCTTCAAAGTCACGGGTGTTGGTAAGGTTGCCGGGTGTCTGGTCACGGAAGGTGTTGCTCGGAGATCCGCTGGCGTTCGTTTGCTACGTGACAATGTCGTGATTCATGAAGGTACATTGAAAACACTGAAGCGCTTCAAAGATGAAGTAGCTGAGGTTCAATCGGGTCAGGAATGCGGTATGGCTTTTGAGAACTACGATGACATTCGTGCCGATGATGTTATTGAAATCTTCGAACGTGAAGAGATCACGCGCACGCTTAGCTGATCCAAAAACCGATGACGCAAAGAAGAGAGACAGCCACCCGGCTGTCTCTTTTTTATTTCTTCTCAGGAAGTTACGCAGCTTTTATGACGGGCGCGCCAGCAAAACTGGTGTCATCTACCCTAACGACAATACGCCCATCCGGCAACGCACGTACATACGTACCTTGTATGGAAATTGCGCTCCCAAGTGTGATCGTCCTTAACATGCCGTTTCCTCCCCAGGATCATGACATCTAAACTCTACTCAAGAATGACAAAATTACTATTAACAATGTGTTAAAATACACTTAATGGGCGAAAAATTGCAAACTATTTGGCGTCGATTTCTTAAAGTCACAACCAATCGCGCAAAATGGGAATAAGGGGGACGTCGGCCTCGGGCATGGGAAAGTCTTTCAAAGCGCCCGGGCGGACCCATTTCAGCAGCTGGTTTTCTCGGGAGGTAGGGGTTCCTTCCCATTTGCGGCAGGCAAACAAAGGCATCAAAAGATGGAATGTTTCATAGCTGTGGCTCGCGAAGGTCAGTGGGGCCAGGCAAGACGTCCAAGTGTTGATTCCAAGTTCTTCTTCCAGTTCCCGGATGAGCGCAATTTCGGGTGTCTCACCTGCCTCAACTTTGCCACCGGGAAACTCCCATAGCCCCGCCATGGATTTCCCTTCTGGCCTTTGCGCCAGCAGCACGCGACCATCCGGATCAATCAAGGCAACAGCAGACACAAGTACAGTTTTCATCAAAATCAAGACCGATAATCAGCGTTGATATCAATGTAACCATGGGTCAGATCACAGGTCCACACAGTGGCGCGCCCCTCGCCGAGGCCGATGTCTACGCCGATGATCAACTCTTTCTTTTTCATATGGGCTTGGGCTTTAGCTTCGTCATAGCCGGAACTGACCCACCCCTTATCCGCCACAAGAACATCCCCAAATCTGATGGACAAGAGATCGCGATCAGCAGGCGCTCCGGATTTTCCGACGGCCATGACCACTCTACCCCAATTTGCATCTTCACCCGCGATGGCGGTCTTGACCAAAGGCGAGTTTGCGATGGATAAACCGTGCGTTCGTGCATCCGTATCCGTCAAAGCGCCGGAGACTTGAATCTCCACAAATTTGGTAGCGCCCTCACCGTCGCGGACAACCTGATGGGCCAAATCACGCATCACTTGGTGCAATGCTTCAGAAAAAGCAGGCACACCGCTCACATCAACCTCCGACCTGCCGGTAGCTGCCACCAGCAGCGTGTCGGATGTCGATGTATCGCTATCTACAGTGATGCAGTTGAACGTCTTCTGATTGTGCACGGAAACGAGAGTTTGCAGTTCTGACTGAGATATCTTGGCGTCCGTAAAAATATAAACCAGCATCGTCGCCATGTCGGGCGCAATCATCCCTGATCCTTTGGCGATACCGGCAATCTTTACGGTCTTCCCGCCTACATCAACGGTTGTTCCTGCGCCCTTCGGGAAAGTATCCGTTGTCATAATTGCACGCGCCGCATGCTCAATGGACGCCCCATCCAATGCATGCACCAGCGCGTCCAGCTTTGCCGTGATCCGCTCAAAAGGTAAAGGTTCGCCAATAACACCGGTGGATGACGTGAAGACGCGTTCTTGTGGTACACCACATGCTTTGGCCGTTGCCTGGGTGATGCCCTCCACAGCGGCGATGCCGCCGCGCCCGGTGAACGCATTGGCATTGCCAGCGTTTACCAAAATTGCGGCGGCTTTGTCGCAGGGTCCACCGATTTTTTCCTGACAGTCCAATACAGGCGCAGAGCGCGTTGCCGAGCTGGTGAACACGCCCGCAATGGCGGTGCCCTCTACCAAATGCGCCAACATCACATCTGCCCGATCCCGGTATTTCACGCCCGCTGCGATTGTAGCAAAAGCAACTCCGTCAATTGTTGGTAAATCGGGGAACGCTGCAGGCGCCAATGGCGATATGGCAGTGACCTTGGCCATTTCGATTATTCCAATAGACTGATCTGCTTCAGGATGGCCGGATCAAGCTCCAAATCTGCCGGGACCTTGACGTCAGCCTGTTCAGCCGCCTCGTTAATTGCCTTTTGAGCGGTGTTTTGGCGGATTTCATTGGCCAATTCTTCGCGAACGTCTTCAAGGGTTGGGATGTTCGCTTGGCGCACATCATTCAGTCTGATGATGTGCCAGCCAAACTGCGTTTCGACCGGTTCGGATACTTCCCCAACGGTCAGGGAAATTGTTGCCGCCTCAAAGCTCGGCACCATCATACCGGCTCCGAACCAACCAAGCTCGCCACCATTCGGGCCAGACGGTCCTGTAGATTTCTCACGTGCGGTTGTTGCGAAATCGGCACCACCATCAATGGCTTCTTTTACCGCAATGGCTTCTTCTTCCGTTTCAACCAGAATATGCGACGCGTTATATTCTTCTTCCGGATCAATATCCCCGAACTGCCGGTTATAGAGTTCCTGAAGTTCCTCTTCGGTGACCGCGTCGGACATGATATTTTCGACAACCTCAGCCGCCGTCAGGGACCGCAGTTCATTCTCGAGAGATTTGGTGACGCGCCCGGGCAGTTCGTCTTTGTAGCTCTGTGCCAAAGCGCTTTGTTGCACCAGCTGTTCCAGAATACCGTCATAAAGCACTTTATCGTCCAACTGCTGATACTGCTCAGGCAAGGAAGCGCGTGCAGCAATCATATGACCCAGAGTAATCTCAACATCATTGACGGTCGCCACAACGGTATCCGCATTGAGGGGTTCGGCATCGGTTTGTTCCTGCGCCCAGCCTTGCGTGGCGACACTCATCGCCAGCACAGCGCCGGCAAAAAGATTGAGATGTTTTTGCATGGATTGGTCCTATGAATGTGTCACGACAGTGCGCGACATTGACACGGTTTGGCGTGACCCTTACATCGCCCTATGGGCGCCGCAAGAGTACTGCGTTCCCTTTCTATCTATGGGCTGTTTCGCAGACGAGCAAGCAGATCAGCGCCATTCACTAAAACTTCGGCTGGAGAACGCATGCTGGGCATCGGAACTATCGCGAAAAAAGTCTTTGGGACACCAAACGACCGCAAAGTCAAAGCGACCCGCCCGCTGATCGCAAAGATCAACGCACTGGAACCGGAGTTCGAAAAGCTGTCCGATGCAGGCTTGCTGGAAAAAACCGAAGAGTATCGCAAACGGGCAAACGATGGCGAAAGTCTGGACGATTTGCTGCCGGAGGCTTTTGCCAATTGCCGCGAAGCTGCGCGTCGTGCGTTGGGTTTGCGCGCTTTTGATACGCAGTTGATTGGTGCGGTCTTCCTGCATGAAGGCAATATCGCGGAGCAAAAGACGGGTGAGGGTAAAACCCTGACGGCGACCTTCGCAGCCTACCTGAATGCTCTGACGGGCAAGGGTGTCCATATCGTGACGGTGAACGAATATCTGGCAAAACGCGATTCAGCCTGGATGGGTCAGGTGTTTGCTGCATTGGGGCTCACCACGGGTGTTGCCCACGCAGACATGACCGAAGAAGACAAGCGCGACGCCTACGCCTGCGATATCACCTATGCCACGAACAATGAGCTTGGTTTTGATTATCTGCGCGACAATATGAAGTCCGAGCTGAGTCAGATTTTCCAGAAAAATCACAACTATGCGATTGTTGACGAAGTCGATTCGATCTTGATTGATGAGGCGCGTACGCCCTTGATCATTTCTGGCCCGTCACAAGATCGCTCAGAAATGTACAAGGTTATCGATGTGGTCATTCCTGAATTGAAAGATGACCATTTTGAGCTGGATGAGAAAACCCGCAACGTCACATTTAGTGACGAGGGCAATGAGTTTCTCGAAGAACTGCTGCACAGCCGTGACCTCCTTGACGAGGGTCAGACGCTGTACGATCCCGAAAGCACCACCATCGTGCACCATGTCAACCAGGGCTTACGCGCACATAAACTGTTCCAACGCGACAAAGACTACATCGTGCGTGACGATGAAGTCGTTTTGATCGATGAATTCACCGGTCGGATGATGACCGGACGCCGGTTATCCGATGGGTTGCATCAAGCCATCGAGGCCAAGGAAAACGTCACAATCAAGCCGGAGAATGTGACGCTGGCCTCCGTTACCTTCCAAAACTACTTCCGCTTGTATGACAAGCTTGCCGGTATGACGGGAACGGCGCTGACTGAAGCAGAAGAGTTTCAGGAGATTTATGGCTTGGGCGTGCTTGAGGTGCCGACCAACAAGCCGATCGCACGTGTGGATGAAGATGATCAGGTTTACCGCACGGTGCGCGAAAAATATGAAGCGATGCTGGAGCAGATCAAAGAGAGCCACGCCAAAGGCCAGCCCGCCCTCGTGGGGACAACATCGATTGAAAAGTCGGAAACCCTGAGCCAGATGCTGAGCAATGCTGAGATCAAACATAATGTATTGAATGCGCGTCAGCATGAGCAGGAGGCGCAAATCGTCGCCGATGCCGGTAAGTTTGGCGCCGTAACAATCGCGACCAATATGGCCGGGCGTGGTACGGACATTCAATTAGGCGGCAACGTCGATATGCAGGTTTTGAACGCCATCGCGGCCGATCCCGAAGCGGATCCAGAAGCCTTGCGCGCGCAAATCGAAGCTGAACACGCCAGCGAAAAACAAAAAGTCATCGAGGCTGGCGGCCTGTATGTGCTGGCCTCTGAACGTCACGAAAGCCGTCGGATCGACAATCAGTTGCGGGGTCGTTCTGGCCGTCAGGGAGATCCGGGGCGTTCGTCTTTCTATTTGAGCCTCGAAGACGACCTTATGCGTATCTTTGGCTCCGAACGGCTTGAAAAAGTGCTGACAACGCTTGGTTTGAAAGAAGGCGAATCCATCGTCCACCCTTGGGTGAACAAGTCACTGGAACGCGCGCAGGCCAAGGTGGAAGGTCGGAACTTCGATATCCGCAAACAGCTTTTGAAGTTCGACGATGTGATGAATGAGCAGCGTAAGGTCATCTTTACGCAACGGCGCGACATCATGGAGGCGGCTGACCTCTCCGAGATTACCCAAGACATGCGCCTGCAGGTTATTGATGATCTGATTGACCAGTACCTTCCGCCAAATACCTATGCCGATCAGTGGGACTCCGAAGGTCTTTTCGAGGCCACCAGAGAGCAATTGGGCATGGAATTGCCAGTCGCTGATTGGGTGGAGGAAGAAGGCGTTGACGATGATGCCATTCGCGAGCGCATGATCAGTGCAACGAACACGTTCATGTCTGAAAAGGCTGCGCAATTTGGCTCCGAAAACATGCGCAACATCGAAAAGCAGCTGCTGCTTCAGGCGATTGATACCAAGTGGCGCGAACACCTTTTGACGCTGGAACATCTGCGATCGGTTGTCGGATTCCGTGGATATGCGCAGCGTGACCCGTTGAACGAATACAAGAATGAATCGTTCCAGTTGTTTGAAGGAATGCTTGATAGTCTGCGCCAGGATGTAACGCAAAAGCTGTCTCAGATCAGGCCACTAACGGAAGAAGAACAACAGGAAATGCTGCAGCAATTGCGTGCGCAACAGGCTGCTGCCCAAAACGCGACTGCGCCTGACGCTGGCAGTGCTGCTCCCATTGCCCAGGGCAATGCGGCCGAAGGATTCGTGGAGAATGACCCATCTACCTGGGGCAATCCGGGGAGAAATGAAGTGTGTCCTTGCGGATCTGGTAAGAAATTCAAGCATTGTCATGGACGCCTTGTCTAGGCGACTTTCCAACCCAAAACGCTCTCCTACAGACTGAAAAGATCTTACTTGACCGCAAAGTCGCAGATTTCGGCACGCTAAAGCATCGCTTTTCAACCACATGCCTCATCATTTGATGTCCGGGACAACTATGGGGTGTTGAAAATTCTGTTTGCAGACACAACAGTCACAACAATGAACTTCGCCATAGAACCTTCAAGATGATCTTGAGACGTGCCGCGATATACGTTGCGCTCGTCCTGTGTGTACTGGGTCACTCCGTGCAAAGTCAGGACATAACACTGACATCACGCGACGGTCGCGTAGAACTGTCGGGTACGTTGCTTGGGTTTGATGGTGAATTTTATCGGATTGAGACGCTGTATGGCGAGCTGACCGTGGATGGCTCTGGCGTGCTTTGCGATGGACCGGGCTGTCCCAACCTCGAAGACTTTGTAGCTGAGCTGAAGGTATCGGGATCCGCGACAATGGGCGCAGTATTGATGCCTGCGTTGATTGAAGGCTTCGCTTTGAGAAATGGTTACACGGCAGAGCGCGAGGTCGAGGACAAAACTCATTTCACCTACACGCTCACAGATGATCGGACGGAAAAACCAGCTGCCATTTTCTATTTCCGAGTGACAAATACAAACGAAGGTTTTGCCGATCTCTTGGCAAATGAAGCCGATATGGTCATGGCTCTACGCGAAATCAGGCCAGATGAGCAACTGCGCGCCAAAGAGGCGGGCATGGGGGACATGACAGGCGACAATCGCAGCCGTGTTCTGGCGCTTGATGCGATCGTGCCAATTGTTGCCCCGAATAATCCTGTGCGCGACATTTCACCGATCAATTTGGCGCGCGCGTTTGCAGGTCGGATTACCAATTGGACTGAACTCGGCGGCCCTGATGCTCCGATTTCCTTGCATGCGCCGGCGGCCGAAACGGGCTTGGGCCAGGCCATAGAGGATGAAGTGATCGCGCCTGCCGAATTGCAAATGTCGCCGAATGTCATACGGCACGATCGCGGTGTCGAACTTGCACTGTCTGTGGCGTCTGATCCATTTGCCCTGGGCGTTGCAAGTTTTGCTGAAGTGGGGAACGCAGAAGCACTCAGACTTACCGGGCCATGTGGTCGAGCCTTAAGGGCGACGCGGCGTTCGATCAAAATGGAAGACTATCCGTTGACAGCGCCAATGTTTGTCTATCTGCCGGCGCGGCGATTACCAAAAATAGCACGAGAGTTTCTTGCGTTCACCAGCGGCCCAACCGCGCAAATTGTCATCAGGCGGGCTGGTTTTGTCGATCAGGCACCTGAAGAGGTTCCAATTGACGAGCAGGGAAATCGGCTGGCGAATGCGATTGCTGCCGCGGGACCGGAGGTCGGTCTTGTGGAGTTGCAACGCTTGATCAGGACGTTGGCACCAATGAAGCGCCTGACGACGTCATTTCGTTTTGAGTCAGGATCCGTTCGACTTGATGCGCAATCCCGCTCAAACATTCAACAAATGGCGCGCGCGTTGGAGCAGGGTCGATATGACGCGCGGCGTCTTTTGTTTGTGGGATTTAGTGACAGCGAGGGTGCCGCTTACACAAATAAGAAAATAGCATTGAGCCGAGCGGAAGCCGTGCGGCTCGCGATTATCGACGCCGCAGAAATCGCAGATTTGGATCGGGTCCAGCTTGATGTAGATGCCTTTGGGGAGGCCATGCCGATGGCCTGTGATACCAGTGCCTGGGGTCGCCAAGCGAACCGCAGGGTTGAAGTCTGGGTACGATGACTCTCTAAAAACCATTGGTGAAGCCTAATTTCACCCCGGTTTCTAGTGATCTATTGATCATATGGGATAAGGCCTTACCGCTCGTTTCGCAGGCTGGTTTGGTTTCGGTTTGGTGATCTTTGGCACGATGGAATTCGGACGCGTCGACACGCAACCGCCATTTCTGCGAAACTGGCGACCCGTATCGATTCATCGTGCATTTGACCTACAATCACCCCGCATCACTCGCTCCATGGACCTCTGTGGTATTGGTAAGCGCATCGGATGAATTTGAGCGCGGTGGGCGTCAAATGCCACATATTGATCGAGGACAGGTGATGGACTTGCGCTCCAAAATCGGAGGTTACGTCCCTATTCTCGTTGCTCTTGCGTCAGAACTCCCGAATCCTGAACCGGCTCGCCATGCGCAAAAAGATTGAATCGTCCGTTTCCGCCTGATCTTTGGTAGGGAATACGCCTTGCTGTCGATCCCATGGTCGTCGTCTTTTTTCCGCCGACGGGATGCGAGATGAACCTCGACCTGACTTGCGGGATTTACATTTACTTTCGCAGACATGGTTTAATGGCACTCTTTCCCATCGCGGATGTGGACGTGTCATTGCCCGCCGTGGTTTCATCGGTTCTCGACGCCACAATTGCAGGGGTGCCACTGCACGGTTCCGGCCGGTCTGACATGGCGAATGCGTCCTTTTGCATGCTCAGCCTCAGTCACGCCATAACTGGCAAAGGCGTGAGTGCCTTCTTTGCCGCGCAAACAAATCACACCGTGCCGTGGACGACCAGATGCAGGGGTAGAGGTAGCTAAAATCTAATGCGTCATCTCCTGCAGACAGCCAAACTCGCTGGACTCGCCGCACCAAGCCAAGCGATATGATCTGTTTCTGGAATGTTCAGGGTCGACGTCACCGTGTCTCCAGATGGGGGTGAAGCAATGGCAATCGATCCTAAGGTTCCTTCAGACCTTCACCGCGTTGGAACAGAACTTAACGATTTCTGGGAACACTCTGTTGCTCAATACGGGCATGGATCCTCGCCCCGAACACCGGTCATTTGATCGAAATCGCCGAACTGGTGCAACAGCATGCACGCCAACGACTTTGCACCGCACCCGTGTGTGGTACGCAAAAAGTGCAGGGTCAAGCATCGCATCGTCAGGCCGGACGATAATGCTAAACCTTTCAGGATGAACTCTGACGTGCTGGTGAGGAGCTGACAAACAAGAAGGCGCATTGCCGTCGAGAAAGGCGATAGGTTCCAGCGCGTCCATCAAGAGAACAAAACGGCTTCTGTTGGACCAGTTAAGAAAGCCGGACACGTCGCCCGGCTTTCAATCTATCGGCACCCTTACACCAGTTTTTCAACCGGATGTTTCGAGAGAGCGAGTGCTAACAAACATCAGCCCTTCATCGAGTCCCAGAAGCTCTTCACATTTGAGAAAAAGCTCGAGGTTTCCGGGTTGTTATTCTCAGACAGGTCGTCGAATTCGGCCAGCAGCTCTTTCTGTCGGGACGTGAGATTTACAGGTGTTTCCACTGCGAGTTCGATGAACATATCGCCTTCTCCCGCGCCGCGTAAGGCGGGCATTCCCTTGTTACGCAAGCGCATCTGACGCCCGGACTGACTGCCTGCGGGGATTTGAACACGACCTCTTCCGCCATCAATAGTTGGCACTTCGATCGACCCGCCCAACGCTGCCTTTGCCATCGAAACGGGCACGCGGCAAAACAGGCTACCGCCGTCGCGCTGGAATAGTTCATGTTCCGCCACATCGATGAAGATATATAGATCTCCGGAAGGACCACCGCGCATCCCCGCTTCGCCTTCGCCGGCCAACCGGATCCGTGTGCCGGTCTCAACGCCTGCCGGAATGTTTACGCTCAGCGAGCGATCTTTCTCCAGACGGCCCGCACCCTGACAGGATTTGCACGGGTTTTTGATGATCTGACCAAGACCCGAGCACGTCGGACAGGTGCGTTCGACCGTGAAAAACCCTTGTTGCGCGCGCACTTTTCCCATTCCCGAACATGTCGGACAGGATGTAGGTTCCGCGCCACCTTCGGCACCTGAACCGCTACACGCATCGCAACTGACCGATGTGGGGACGTTGATGGTTTTCTGCAGGCCGGAATAGGCCTCTTCAAGGGTGACGCGCAGATTATAGCGCAGATCTGAGCCCCGCGCGGCGCGTCGTCCGCCGCCGCCGCGTTGTTGCCCGCCCATGAAATCGCCAAAAAGATCGTCAAAGACGTCCGAGAACGCCGACCCAAAGTCGCCCTGCCCGCCGCCGCCGCCAAAGCCACCGCCTGGCCGCCCGCCACCCATGCCGCCCTCGAATGCGGCATGACCATAACGATCATATGCAGCCTTCTTGTCCGCGTCCTTCAGAACTTCGTAGGCTTCATTGGCCTCCTTGAACTGCGCTTCTGCTTTTGGGTTGTCAGCGTTGCGATCCGGGTGAAGTTCCTTCGCCTTGGTTCGATAGCCTTTTTTGATCTCATCCGCGCTGGCCCCTTTTGCGATCCCAAGCACATCGTAATAGTCACGTTTTGCCATTCGATAGGTCCCCTTACTGGAACGTGAGAGGCCGACCCGAGGGTCGGCCAATGCAGTGGTTCCGGGTTAGGCGCAAGTTACGCGCGCTTGTCGTCGTCGAGATCTTCGAACTCGGCATCTACGATGTCATCATCGCCATCGCGCGGTTCATCAGCGGCGTGTGGTGCATCTTCACCTTCTTCCTGAGCCGCTTTGTAAATCGCTTCGCCCAGTTTCATGGCGGCCTCTGTAACGTTCTGGATGCCAGATTTGATTTTCTCGGCGTTTTCCGTTTCCAGTTCGTCCTTAAGCGCGGCGATGGCCAACTCAATGGCTTCGACCGTGGTCGGATCGACTTTATCGGAATGCTCCTCGACCGATTTCTCAGTCGAATGAATAAGGCTTTCCGCTTGATTCTTCGCTTCGATCAGCTCGCGGCGCTCTTTGTCCGCTTCTGCATTCTCTTCAGCATCCTTGACCATTTTTTCGATGTCGTCATCCGACAAACCACCAGAAGCCTGGATCGTGATCTTCTGCTCTTTCTGGGTACCTTTATCCATGGCGCCGACAGATACGATACCATTTGCATCAATATCGAATGTTACTTCAATCTGAGGCATGCCACGTGGCGCTGGTGGGATGCTTTCAAGATTGAATGCACCGAGGATCTTATTGTCTGATGCCATCTCGCGCTCACCCTGGAAGACACGAATCGTCACCGCGTTCTGATTGTCTTCAGCGGTGGAGAAGATTTGCGACTTCTTCGTCGGGATCGTTGTGTTGCGGTCGATCAAACGAGTGAACACACCCCCGAGAGTTTCAATGCCCAGCGACAGCGGCGTGACATCCAGCAGAACCACGTCTTTGACGTCACCCTGCAGAACACCGGCCTGAATGGCAGCGCCCATGGCAACGACTTCGTCTGGGTTCACGCCCTTGTGGGGCTCTTTCCCAAAGAACTTGGTCACTTCCTCAACGACCTTTGGCATGCGGGTCATCCCACCAACCAATACAACCTCATCGATGTCGGATGGCGACAGGCCGGCGTCTTTCAAGGCTGCAGCACAGGGTTTCACCGATGCTTTGATCAGATCACTAACAAGGCTTTCCAATTTCGAACGCGTCAGCTTCATGACCATGTGCAATGGCTGACCATTTGCGCCCATGGAAATAAACGGCTGGTTGATCTCTGTCTGGCTTGCGCTGGACAGCTCGATCTTGGCCTTTTCCGCCGCTTCTTTCAGACGCTGAAGCGCCATTTTGTCTTGCGTCAGATCAACTGAGTGCTCTTTCTTGAACGCTTCGGCCAAATGGTTGACGATGCGCATGTCAAAGTCTTCACCACCGAGGAACGTATCGCCGTTGGTCGATTTCACTTCGAACAAGCCGTCGTCGATTTCTAGAATGGTCACGTCAAAGGTACCGCCACCAAGGTCATACACAGCGATGGTTTGTGTTTGTTCTTTGTCCAGACCATAGGCCAGCGCCGCTGCTGTCGGCTCGTTGATAATCCGCAGTACTTCGAGGCCGGCGATTTTGCCCGCGTCCTTGGTAGCCTGACGTTGTGCGTCATTGAAATACGCAGGTACGGTGATAACCGCCTGTGTCACGTCTTCGCCAAGATAGCTCTCAGCGGTTTCTTTCATTTTGCCCAGGATGAACGCGGAAATCTGCGAAGGGGAGTACTTCTCGCCCTTGGCTTCGACCCAAGCGTCGCCGTTGCCGCCATCAATAACGTTGAAGGGCATGTTTTTCTTGTCTTTGGCAAGGTCTGCATCATCAAACCGACGCCCGATCAGACGCTTCACACCAAAGACTGTGTTTTCCGGGTTGGTGACGGCCTGCCGTTTCGCGGGTTGACCCACAAGGCGCTCATCATCGGTGAAAGCAACGATGGACGGTGTCGTCCGTGCGCCCTCAGAGTTCTCGATTACACGTGGCTGGCTGCCGTCCATAATGGAAATGCAGCTGTTGGTCGTTCCCAGGTCGATACCTATAACTTTGGTCATTTTCAGATCCCTCATTTACTCAAGGCGATGACACGGAGCATTCGGCCCATTATGGCGCCGCTGCCCCGATCTCAATTCACATGAAGCGGGTCGCCTCATGCGGTTCGGAGGGTATATAAGGAGGGGTCGCGCGCGCTGCAACCTCTTGAAACCCGTTCAAATAGGATTCTTTTGGCAATTGCGGCGCAATTTTCGGGTTGTGAGGGAACGCATGTCGTATTTGTCGGTATCCGGCTTTAAAATTTACAAATCCTACCTCTCAACAGACGCTCAGAAAAGCCTGCGCGACTCTCTGCGTGATGTTGTCCGCGCCGCGCCGTTTGTGTCACCGGTAACACCAAGCGGAAAGCCCATGTCAGTTCGCATGACAGCAGCGGGACCCTATGGCTGGGTCACTGATCAGAGCGGGTATCGATACGCGCCGCACCATCCGCAGGGGACGGAATGGCCGGATATTCCCCAACCTGTCCTCGATATCTGGCGAGATCTGACGGGCTTGCAGCGCACCCCGGAATGTTGCCTTGTCAATTACTACGGCGAGGGCGCGCGCATGGGTTTGCATCAGGACAAAGATGAAAGCAGTTTTGACTGGCCGGTGGTTTCCATTTCATTGGGGGATGACGGGTTGTTTCGCATGGGGGCGACGACCCGTGGGGGCAAGACACAATCCATTTGGTTGCAATCGGGGGATGTTGTGGTGATGGGCGGCGCCGCAAGATTGGCTTTTCACGGCGTTGACCGTATCAGATTTGGGTCTTCCTCGCTGTTGCCAAAAGGAGGCAGAATCAACCTGACTTTGCGTGTTGTGACATAGATTTCAATGGTTCTTTGTGGCCACAAATGGAAACACCCGCTGCGATGATTTTCAGTTGCCGAGTCGTAGCGATTCGCCAGTGAGACAATGGATTGAGCCCTTCGCGTCTAGGTGCCTGTGTTGGGAGTGTTCGGTTAAGGTCCAATACGGAAGTTGCGCGCGTCAAATAATGTTTCGATGCGCCAGAGCGGTCATGGATTAATCCGACGTGTCGCGCCGGGTTTCGCGGTGCGCAGAGGCTGCGCACCGGATTTTCGACCGTATGTCAGGTTAGCGTTTGGGATCTACTTGCGCTGATGGAATGGAAGCCATTACTGATCGGGATGTATTAGCCTTTGACTCCGCAACGCAGGATGATTCGAACCTCTGGGCATACGGCGTTTCGCTCCGCCCAAGCCCTGAGAAGCCACAATCCGTCTCGCGCCGCTCACAAGCATAATTGAGGTGCCGACTTAGGATCACTTCTTGCGTAGACAACCGCAAGACTTGAAGAGATGTGCCATTCTTCCCTTGGATGATTACAGACTGAAAGACCGGGTATTCGTGGTGCGTCTCTGCACTTCAAATATTACTTGTCGGCGCAAGGATGCGCGCGCGGGATTTGAATTCTAGCGGCAGATCGTTGATCATTGATTGAGCTGCCACAGCGGCGCAATTTTGCTGGTTACGGCAAGGTGGCAGATGTTTCAGGTGCTGAAGGTCTATCCAGTAGACGGTGCTGAAGGCACCTTGACCAAAGCGCCCGGCAAATCCCGGAGCAACAAAATCCAGCGCGAAAGCAAAATTTTTGCAATTGAACACCGAGAATCAAGAGGTCTTTGGTCCAGCCGTCACGGATGAGATGCTGATCGAAATTCACGGGCTTTGAGACAATAACCAAAGTTGCAAGGAATTCTTGCTGTTCTGACAGAGCGGGCGCATAAGGGGCACTGATTTGCACGAAAATAGCGGTAGAACTGGTGATTTATGATTGATTACAACAAGTTGGTTACACTAATGCGCGAGCTTTCGCTGGAAGCCGGAGCACGCATTATGGAAATTTACCATTCAGATGACTTCGATGTGAAACTGAAATCGGACGAAAGCCCGGTAACTGAGGCAGATCAGGCTGCAGATGATTTGATATCGGCGGGACTTCGCGCAGCCTTTCCCGATGTGATGCTGGTTACAGAAGAGCAATCAGCCACACATTCTGCGCGCGGAGATACATTTCTGATCGTTGATCCCCTGGATGGCACCAAAGAGTTTATTCATCGACGTGGCGATTTCACCGTAAATATTGCATTGGTTGAGGCAGGTGTCCCAACCCGCGGTGTCGTTTATGCCCCCGCCAAGGGTCGCATGTTCTATACGGACGCCTCTGGCCAATCGGTTGAGGAAACAGGTGACCTGGCGATAGACGAGGTAGGACCGCTTAAACCTATTTCGGTCGCGGAGTCGGACAATTCCGCGCTGATGGTTGTCGCTTCAAAGTCTCATAGGGATCAGGCGACGGATGACTACATCTCGAAATACAATGTTCAGGATATGAAAAGTGCTGGATCATCTCTGAAGTTCTGTCTTGTGGCAACGGGAGAGGCTGATCTCTATCCACGTGTTGGCCGAACAATGGAATGGGATACTGCCGCGGGTCATGCGGTTCTGACCGGCGCCGGAGGCTCTGTCGTGCGGTTTGATGATCTGACGCCGCTGGTCTATGGCAAGGAAGACTATGCCAATCCCTTCTTTATTGCCCATGCGCCTTCCGTTTCACTGAAACAAGCCTGATGTCTGTCCTCATCGCGATTCCTGCTCGCTTCGCTTCCAATAGATTTCCTGGAAAACCGCTTGCAGAGTTGCGAGGTGCATCCGGGAGATCGCGCAGTTTGATCGAACGCAGCTGGCAAGCTGCCAATGAAGTCAATGGTGTCGATCGCGTTGTCATCGCTACGGATGACAACCGCATCAGAACGGCATCAGAGGCATTTGGTGCCGAGGTGGTCATGACATCGCCTGACTGCGCGAACGGTACTGAACGATGTGCCGAAGCGCACCACAACCTTGGCGGCGGATATGACATCGTCGTGAACCTGCAAGGAGATGCGCCTCTGACGCCACATTGGTTTATCGAGGATTTGATCGCCGGGTTGAAAGACGCAACGGATGCGGAAATCGCGACGCCGGTACTGAGGTGCGACGGGCAAACGCTCAACGGTTTTCTGGCCGATCGAAAGGCAAACCGCGTTGGTGGCACGACAGCGGTATTCGCGCAAAACCAAAAAGCCATGTATTTTTCAAAAGAGGTGATTCCCTTCACGACCCAGAAATACCGCGAAAAGGAGGACACGCCGGTTTTTCACCACGTGGGTGTTTATGCATACCGGCCTGAAGCATTGGCAGCTTACCCGTCCTGGAGTGTGGGACCGCTCGAAAAACTCGAGGGTCTTGAGCAATTGAGATTTATGGAAAACGGGCGCGCCGTGCTCTGCGTCGAGGTTGCATCCAAGGGTCGGCAGTTTTGGGAGCTAAACAACCCTGAAGATGTGCAAAAGATCGAAAAAATGATGGAAGACATGGGTTTGGAGTGACGTGATTTCGAGGTCTTGGACCTTGCAGGTTGCATAAATGACTTAGACACATGCATAGGAACAATGGCCATTTTGAAAATCATACACTTTATGCGGGAAATTTCGGCGGCAGCCCGCCATATTTAGGCAATTTCGTAGATTCGCATGTGAAATTGATTTAATTAGCGGTCTAGTCGTGTTTTTGACGCAATATCAGATTACAAAATAGTGCGTCGATTTTATTAATGCTGAGGTTAGGAATTCCAGATGAAACGTAAAGTGACGAAAGCAATCTTTCCCGTAGCAGGTATGGGAACAAGATTTCTGCCGGCAACCAAGTCGGTGCCCAAGGAAATCATGACTTTGGTTGATCGTCCGTTAATCCAATATGCTATTGATGAGGCTCGCGCGGCTGGCATCAAAGAGTTCATTTTCGTGACATCTCGTGGCAAAGGCGCCTTGGAAGACTATTTTGATCATGCTCCCCAGCTCGAGCAGGAATTGCGCGACAAGGGAAAAACAGAACTCCTTGAAATCCTCAAGAGCACAAACATGGAGAGCGGCGAGATCGCCTATATGCGGCAGCACAAGGCTTTGGGTCTGGGGCACGCGGTTTGGTGCGCACGACGTTTGATTGCAGACGAACCCTTTGCGGTGATTTTGCCAGATGATGTGATCTCATCAGAAAAACCTTGTTTGCAACAGATGGTCGAAGCCTACGCGGAGACTGGCGGAAACATGGTCGCAGCTATGGAAGTGTCGCCTGAAAAGGCCTCTTCTTATGGCGTGCTTGACGTGTCTGAAGATATGGGCTCGATGGTCAAGGTTAAAGGCATGGTGGAAAAACCGAAAGCAGATGAGGCGCCTTCCAACCTCGCCGTGATTGGCCGCTATATTCTTTCGCCGAGCGTTTTGACAAACCTGAACAAAATGAAATCTGGCGCTGGCGGGGAAATTCAACTTACTGACGCGATTGCAACTGAGCTGCAAAAAGACAAGGACGTCTACGGATATCGTTTCCGCGGCCAACGCTTCGATTGCGGGTCGAAGTCCGGGTTCCTGCAGGCCACTGTTGCTTTCGGGCTGCAACGCGAAGAGTTGCGCGACGACTTGTCCGCCTATTTGCACGATATTGTCAGCATGGGCAAAGCCGCTGAATAAAGCCAAATAGGAAGTGTCAGTGAATAACGTATTGGTCACAGGCGGTGCGGGCTATATTGGTTCGCATGCTTGTAAGGCACTAAAGGCAGCTGGTTTCACGCCAGTTACCTTCGACAATCTCGTTACAGGCTGGGAGGACGCTGTAAAATTTGGCCCGTTTGAGCGCGGCGATTTGCTGGATCGGGCCCGGCTTGACGAGGTATTTTCAAAATACAGCCCCGTTGCCGTGATGCATTTCGCAGCCCTAAGCCAGGTCGGCGAAAGCATGCAAGATCCGGGAAGCTATTGGCGTAACAACGTTGCCGGATCGCTTACATTGATTGAGGCGGCTGTGGCGGCGGGATGTCTGAATTTCGTGTTCTCCTCGACCTGCGCAACTTATGGTGACCAGGATAACGTCGTTCTTGATGAGGACAGCTCGCAATATCCGATCAATGCATATGGTGCATCCAAACGGGCGATTGAGGATATTTTGAAAGACTTCGAGCCAGCCCATGGGCTACGCCACGTAATATTTCGATATTTTAACGTGGCGGGTGCCGATCCAGAGGGCGAAGTCGGCGAATACCACAGGCCCGAAACGCATTTGATTCCCGTGTTGCTGGACGCCATTGATGGCAAACGCGATGCTTTGACGATCCATGGCACGGATTATCCGACACCGGACGGGACTTGTATCAGGGATTATGTCCATGTTTGTGACCTCGTGGATGCGCATGTTTTAGGCCTGAAATGGTTGCAAAAAGACAGAGGCAGTTGCGTATTCAATCTCGGAACGGGTTCCGGGTTTTCCGTGCGTGAAGTGATGGATCACTCTCACGACGTTACCAATCGCGAGGTGCCGTTCACCGAAGGTCCGCGCCGTCCTGGGGATTGTACCAAGCTCGTGTCCGGATCAACGCGTGCTGAAGCAGAACTGGGCTGGCGGCCCGCACGATCAACGTTGAAAGACATGATTACGGACGCGTGGCGTTGGCATCAAAACGGCCACTACGAAAAATAAGAGAAGTGTTCCTTTTCAAATATGGTCAAAAGACGACCGTGTCCTAAAGGCTTTCAAACCTTGAACGCACGAACCCTCCACAACATGTCCTAAGGAATTCGGAGCAAGTCTTCTTCTTGCAGGGATGAAATGTGCGTTGAACGGGCGTTTGTAGGGGAAAACAGCGGTGACCGGTCAATGGATCGCGGCGAACTTCACTTATCCAGCCGCGTTGATCTTGCGAGCAGATGTTTTAGTAGCGCAATTGCCTGACATTCAGATCGGGAGATGCCAGTTGGGCGCAATGAACAGGCTGTTCGAAAATTGCGCGCAAGGTTTTTAGGCGGCCTGTTCTGATTCTGCCGATGTCAGAATGGTATGCAGCGTCGCCGGCATTGGGTTTGCACGCAATTTGGTGCAAATGCTGGCATCCCTCAGCGTCCGGGAGACCATCGCAAGTGCTTTCAAATGTTCAACGCCTGCATCTTCGGGTGCAAAAAGCGCGAATGCAATGTCTACCGGCTGACGGTCAACCGAATTGAAATCAATCGGTTTGTCCAGAAGAACGAAAGCGCCAACAACCGCATCCAGTCCGTTCAATCGCGCATGTGGCAACGCCACACCATGACCGACGCCTGTGGGGCCAAGCGCCTCACGCGACAGCAAAGCCTCCAACACGTCATCGGATTTCAACCCGTAGGCATGTTCTGCAAGGTCGCCTAAGTCCTGCATCAATCGCTTTTTGCTGGAAGCGGAGGTCAAAACCTTCACCGCCTCCGGCTTGAGGAGTTTACTAAAGTCCATTCATCTCGCACATTTCAGGAGGCTTTTTTTGCCCCTCAGGGATCCTATTTCGGGTCTATCCAACCAATGTTTCCATCGTCGCGACGGTAAACAACGTTTAAGTCCTCTTTTCCTTCGTTTCTAAAGATCAGAACAGGCGCTCCCGCCAATTCCATCTGCATTACCGCTTCACCCACTGAAAGCAATGGAATCTCTGTTTCCATCTCCGCAATGATGATCGGCTGAAGTGTTTCTGGCTCCTGCGATTCCGTATCCGCATCTGATGCGAGGATATATGAGGACGCGCCGTAGATTTCAACCGGTTCTACCCGATCTTTGTGATGATCTTTCAACCTGCGCTTGTAGCGCCTGAGTTGTTTTTCCATCTTTGCGCTGCACGCGTCAAATGCAGCGTATATTTCTGTTTGATGTGCCTTTGCTTGCGCGGTCAGTCCGGTTGAAAGATGCACGGTCGCTTCGCAAACATATTCATGGGCCGACTTTGAAAACACTACCACTGCTTCTGTCGGGCGCTCGGCGTATTTCTTAACAGCTACACTCAGTTCTTCTTTCACATGGGTCTGCAAGGCTTCGCCGATGTCGATCTGTTTGCCGCTGATTTGATAACGCATAGTGTCTCCTTCAATTGTTTGATTCAAAAAACCGTTACCACCGGATGCCGGGGCATATGGGTCGAGATTCAGAATCACGGAATTGGCACTCCATTACTTTATGATCTGCGGGACTCAGGAAATGAGGCCAATGCGTGTTCAGACAGAAACTGGTACGTGCCATGTGATCATTGAGCCCGAAAACCGGACCCGGAGTCAAACAAAAGCAAGCTGCATCGGCGGAAAAAATGGTTAACGCAGCGTCGTAACGTTTACAAAATTTTAAAGTTTTCGCCGAGGTATACGCGTCGCACATTTTCATTCTGTACCACTTCATCAGGGGTGCCCGACATCAGTACCCTCCCCTCATGCAGAATATATGCCCGGTCAACAATTTCGAGGGTTTCTCGCACGTTGTGATCCGTTATCAACACGCCAATCCCCCGCTTTTTGAGATCCGCAACCAGATGGCGAATGTCCCCAACCGAAATCGGATCAACCCCGGCAAACGGTTCATCCAGCAACAAGTACTTCGGTTTCGCGGCGAGGCATCGTGCGATTTCCACACGTCGACGCTCTCCACCTGACAAAGCAAGGGCCGGTGCACGGCGCAGGTGCTCTATTGAAAACTCGCTTAGTAGCTCCTCAAGTCGTTCGCGACGTTTGTGGCGGTCCGGCTCGGTGATATCCAGGATCGCGCTGATGTTGTCTTGTACAGATAAGCCTTTGAAAATACTCATTTCCTGAGGCAGGTATCCAATGCCCAACCGCGCGCGCCGATACATTGGTAAATTAGTTACGTCCTGTCCATCGATGCGCACGCTACCACCTTCAGGTGTCACCAGCCCAGCAACAGCATAAAAAGTTGTTGTTTTCCCAGATCCATTGGGACCCAACAATGCAACCACTTCTCCGCGTTCCAGATACATCGAGAAGTCACGAATAACGGTCTTTTTCCGATACGATTTACGCAGGTGATCGACATAAAGCCCTGCCGAGCCCTGTTCGACTGTAAGATCGGGGCGGGCCACTACCTATCGCCGGTTTGAAGGATTGTCTTCACGGAACCCGCCATCTGAGCAGTTCCACTGTCCAATTGCACGGTCATCTTGTCGGCCGTCAAGGCGGAAGGTCCCTGTGTCAGCAGTACGTTGCCAAGCATAACGATGATGCCATCATCAATGTTGTAATCCGCGCGTTCTGATTCTGCTGCATCCGGTCCTGACACGAGTACAACATCACCAGTGGCCTCCATGCGTTCAATGCCTTCGGTATCTTCACGATAGACAACCACCAAACGTTTCGAGGAAAGCCGCATTTCGCCCTGCGCTGCCACTACATTTCCAGTAAAAACTGCCATCCCAGTATTCTGGTCCACTGACAGATTTTCCGCTGTTACTTCTACCGGCAAGGTCGTGTCTTGCTGCAGTGCGCCAAAAGCAACTTGCGTCCCCTGAGCCAAGGACTGCGTTGCCAAGGTCATCAAAAAGACCTGTATTACTAGTGTTTTTAACAGTTTCACGGATTAGTCTTTCACCTGTTTCGGAAGGTATATCAGCTTCACGCCGTTTGTGAAATTCAATTGGGCCGGCGCGTTTGGCTCTGGTGTGAAAAGATGCATGGCACCTGCGACCAACTCCCCGGCTGGTGTATCGGCAAAAACGGTATCCGGAGATCTGACGTCGAGTTCCGTTACCCGCGCAGTTATCGCCTCGCTTGTTACAACGTATCCTGAAGAGGTGGTGATGACCACATTGCCTGTCAAGTCGCTGATGTCTTTGGCAACATCAATGGATGCCGCGTTTGAAGTCACATTTACGGTGCCGCCATCTGCAAGATCAATTTTGACAAATACATCATCCGCGTCACTGGCACCGGTGAAGCCATTTGGTGTGACGACGGAGTTCGCGATGAAGGCGATCTGATCCCCGTCAGCGGTTATTCCGGAATAATAGGGTCCCGAAACACGTTGGTTCAAAAGCCGGTCTTGTACTTCCGTGTCGGCAAAAGGTATGGACTGCGTCGGGTCCACAACACGGGACAATAAAAACAGGGTGGACAGGATTCCGAGGGCGGCAAGCGGCAGAACGACTTTAAGCCATGCCACCGCGCGCGAATACCGATCCACTTTCATCTTTGCCTATCCCAATCCCACACGCAGGCAATCATGAATCCGGATCAGGCCAAGCGGTTTCAGCGGGCTGTTTTGGTCGATCACGAACAGACTGGTAATTTTGCGCGCTTGCATCATGGCAACGGCTTTTTCCGCAAGAGCGCCTGGCTCTATGGTGACCGGATCTCGGGTCATGACGTCTTTTGCCAAAAGTGACAAAAGCCCATCCATGTGCCGCCGAAGATCGCCATCTGTGATAATCCCGACAAGACTTCCCGCTTCATCAGTAACGCCGACAACGCCGAAACTCTTTTGGCTGATCTCGATCAGAGCATCCGACATTGGCGTGTTGAGGGCGACCAATGGCATATCTGTGCCGCTGTGCATCAGATCGGATACGCGGCTGAGCTGCGCGCCCAGTTTGCCGCCCGGATGAAAATTGCGAAAGTTTTCAGGGGTAAAGTCTCGGTGTTCCATAAGGGCGATCGCCAAAGCATCGCCCACAGCAAGTGTCATGGTAGTGGATGTGGAGGGCACAACGCCCGTGCCGCAAGCCTCGCCAAGTCGGGGCAACAGCAATACCACGTCGCATTCACGGCCCAGACTGGAGGTTTCAACACTTGTGATTCCGAGCAGCGGGATATTGAATCGACGCGAATAGACAATAAGGTTAGCCAGTTCGGGGGCTTCGCCAGAATTGGAAATGGCAAGCACCACGTCGTCATTCGTGATCATTCCCAAATCGCCATGACTCGCCTCTGCCGGGTGCACAAATTGCGCAGGCGTTCCCGTACTCGCCAAGGTGGCGGCAATTTTGCGCGCGATGTGCCCGGACTTGCCAATGCCCGTAACGATCACACGTCCTTTGCTATCAAGTAACAAATCCACTGCTTCGCGAAACCGGGAGTCTAGCCTATTTGCCAAGACCTCCAGTGCTTCCGCTTCCGCGCGGATCACCCGCCGGGCAGTCTCAAGAAAGGGCATGCTCATGAATGTGCAAAAATGTCCGTATCCGGCCAGCCTGTGAGATCAAGGCGAGCGCGCATGGGCAGAAAATCAAAACAAGCCTGCGCGATTTCCGTCCGGCCTTCACGTTCCAGCATTGTGTTCAACGCATCGCGCAACTGGTGCAGATACAAAACATCCGACGCCGCATATTCAATCTGCGCCTCGGTCAACGTATCAGCGCCCCAGTCACTGGACTGTTGTTGTTTCGAAATGTCGATGCCCAAGAGTTCTTGCAACAACTTGGCCAATCCATGACGGTCGGTATAAGTGCGCACAAGGCGACTGGCGATTTTGGTGCAATAAACCGGTGCTGTCGTCGCGCCAAACATGTTCAGCATCGCGGCGATATCAAAACGCCCAAAATGAAAAAGTTTCACGACATTGGGGTCTTCCAAAAGGGCGCAGAGGTTTGGCGCGCTCGTCTGACCTTTTGCAATCTGCACGAGATGGGCGTTCCCATCCCCCCCTGAAAGCTGAACCACGCACAGGCGATCCCTGTGTGGGTTAAGGCCCATGGTTTCGCAGTCAATCGCCACAACTGGCCCGAGATCAAGGCCGTCCGGCAGGTCATTTTTGTAAACTGTATGTGTCATTCGGTTCCTATATCCTGCCTTTCAGACATGTGGAAGCGTGCGCTTATTCCGAAAGGTCCTCAAGAGCAGGTTGTGGATAGTGCAACAGGATTTTGTGGACCAATGCACGGCAGTCGTGTCCTTTCCAGTCGCTGGTGTAAAGCGTTCGCGGCAAGGCAGGATGTTTCAGTACCAGTCGCCGCCAATCGTGCACAATCAGACAGCGCAATACCGCCACCTCAAGGGATGATAAAGCCACGTTTGCCTGAACAAGAGTCTCGTCGATCTGTTGCAGTATGATGTGGAGGTTTCGGTAGTCCTCTGTAAGGCCAGCAGGCATCAGCAGTGCTTTGAGCCAGTTGGGTGCATTGTCGGCCTGCGTCACGAGCGCGTCTTCCGCTATCGACCCTTGCCCGGTTCCAATAAAAACGCATGGTGCGACCAGCGCATATCCAAGCGCAATCATTCGGTCTCGCTGGCCGTTATCTGTTCCGGCAGTTACAGCCACATGCCAATCTACTGGCATATCCGCGGGCGCGCCGTAAATGAGCCGCGTCGCCTCAAGCGTTTCGCCAAGACCATATCGGGTCAGGCTGTGACAGCTCATGCGCCCGGATTTCTGAGAGATGATCCAACCATCGTTGCGCAACCGGTGCAAAGCCACACGGACAGCTTCCGGTTTCACGTTCATTCTGGCCATAAGGGCGGACAAAACCGGACCCTCTATAGAAGAACCTTCCGACTGTACCAGCTCGCCAAATACACTGATGATCAATGACCAGACGCGATGTCGGCCGGGCCTCGTCAGCGCTGTTGTAATATGGTCAAATGCTTCAGACGGCATTCATCGTCAGCAATTCATATTCCGCCACGCTCGCGCCTTCCTGGTTTGTCAGCGTTACATGCCAGCGGACCTCTCCGTATTCCTGATTGCGCGGCGTCTTTGCTTTTACTGTCAGGCGCACATCAATGCTGTCGCCGGGTTGAACAGGGGTCATGAACCGCAGGCTGTCCAGACCGGTATTGGCCAGAACCGGACCAGGCTCAGGGTGCACGAACATTCCCGCTGCAAAACTCAAAAGCAAATAGCCATGCGCGACCCGGCCCGGAAAGAAAGGGTTTGCTGCTGCGGCATCTTCATCCATATGAGCGTAAAATGTGTCGCCCGTGAAATGCGCAAATGTCTCGATGTCCTGCGTCGTGATCTGCCGTGGACCGGCATAGAGCGTGTCGCCGAGCTGCAATTCCTCAAACCTGCGGGTGAAAGGGTGGGCCGCCTCTGATGACTCCTGCGAACCCGGCACCCATTGCTGCCCGATCACGCTCAGAATATCCGGACTGCCCTGAACTGCGGTGCGTTGCATATAGTGCAGCACCCCTCGGATGCCGCCCAATTCCTCGCCCCCGCCGGCGCGCCCCGGTCCGCCATGAACCATATGAGGCAGTGGCGCGCCGTGGCCTGTGGCCTCGCTCATGGAGGTATGGTTGTTGAAATAGAGCCGCCCGTGAAATGCAGCCGAGCCCATGGTGAAGTGTCGTGCCACATCGCCGTCATTTGTGATCACTGAAGCAACCAAGGACCCCATGCCGCGATTGAGCAATGTCATCGCATGGTCCAGATCGCGGTACCCCATAAGTGTTGAAACCGGACCGAAGGCCTCTGTGTCATGGACGCGTTGCGCCGTATCCGGGTCTGAGCAGTGGAAAAGCATGGGAGGCAGGAACGCGCCCTCAGCTGGTGCGTCTCTTGCTTTAAAATTATCCGGATCGCCAGAGACTCGCTCCGACTCTTTGGCTATGAGTGCAGCCTTGGCCAAAACGTCATCTTTTTGCTGATTGGACACCAGGGCACCCATTTGCGTCGTTTCCGATCTGGGATCGCCTACTCGGGTTTTGGTCAATCGTTCCCGGAGGCGGACAAGGACCGCGTCGAGCTGCGCTTGCGGCACCATCATACGGCGAACGGCGGTACATTTTTGCCCGGCCTTCACCGTCATTTCGCGGTGCACTTCGCTGATGAACAACTCAAATTCAGGTGTGTCCGGTGTTGCATCGGGTCCAAGCACTGAAGCGTTGAGGCTGTCCTGTTCGGCCGTGAAACGTGTTGAACGTTCCAGTAACAGCGCATTCGCGCGCAACTTTAGCGCGGTGTCAGCGGACCCGGTGAAACTGACGATATCCTGACAATCAAGGTGGTCCAGCATATCACCCAAACCGCCTGTGACCAGTTGCAATGCACCCGCGGGCAGGAGCCCGCTGTCCAGCATAATCCGAACGCAAGCCTCAGTTACATAGCAGGTGGTGGTGGCGGGTTTGACAATCGCCGGAACGCCCGCCAGCAAAGCAGGCGCCAGTTTTTCGAGCATGCCCCAGACCGGAAAGTTGAACGCGTTGATATGCACCGCGGCCCCTTGCAGAGGCACCGCGATATGACGGCCCATAAATTTACCTTGCCGGCCCAGTTGCTCAACGGGCCCATCGAGATAGACGTGACAGTCCGGCATTTCCCGCCGCCCCTTTGAAGCGTAAACGAGCATGGTTCCGATACCGCCATCGATGTCGATCAGGTGGTCAGCTTGAGTGGCGCCTGTATCAAAACTCAGATCATACAGAGCTTGGCGGTGATCTTTCAGGTGTAGCGCCAAAGCCTTCAGTAAACGCGCGCGGTCATGAAAAGTGAGGCTGCGCAGCGCGGGACCTCCGACTTCGCGGGCATATCCCAGCATCGCCTGCACATCGAGTGCGTCGTTGCCGGCTGTGGCGATGAGATTGCCCGTTACGGCACTGGCGATCATTCGGGCGCCTTCGCCGGGACCAATCCAATGCCCGGCAGCGAAACTGTGCACATCGCGAAGGCTTGTGTCCTTTGGCATGATCCGTCCTTAATGCGTGTCGTATTCGACAGTAATTGTATCACTGAGTGGATAGCATTGGCAGGTCAGCACCATCCCCTGTTCGACCTCATAGTCCTCAAGGGCGTGGTTGGTGATCATTTCATATTCGCCCTCGAGAACGCGCGCTTTGCAGGTGGAACAAACACCTGCCTTGCAGGCAAAAGGTGCATCCAGTGCATTGTCCAGCGCAGCCTCCAGAACCGATTGATCTTTGGACATGTTAAATGCCCGCGTGACACCTTCGACCGTAACCCGTGCTTCGGTGCCCTTTTGATTGCTGGCCTTAGCGCTGATGGCCTGTCGTGCCAGACGTCCCTGCTGACTCTCCGTAAAGAGTTCGAATTTGATCTGATGTGGCTGTAACCCGTGGGTCTTGAGGCTCTGCGCGATCGCCAGCATCATTGGTTCCGGTCCACAGATGAAGGCCGTATCAACCGTTTCCACGTTGATCCAATTGTTAAAAAGCTTCTCGCATTTTGCCTCGTCAACACGCCCCGCGAACAGGTCTATATCTTGCCCCGACTCCAGAATGTGGATGATCGTCAACCGTCCCATGTAGGTGTTCTTCAGGCCTTCGAGCTCTTCGCGAAACATGATCGTGTTTACCGCACGATTAGCATAGACCAGCGTGAACGTGGCATGCGGTTCGCGGGTCAAAATGGTTTTGAGGATAGATAAGACTGGCGTGATACCTGATCCACCGGCGAACCCAAGATAGGATTTCGACTTATGCGGCTCTAATTCGGTGAAAAAGCTGCCTGAAGGGGGCATGGCTTGCAGGGTGTCGCCGACATTTACACCACTATTTGCAAAAGTGGAAAATGCACCACCATCCACGCGCTTGATACCCACTTGCAGAACGCCATCGTCAAGACCGGCGCAGATCGAATAGTTGCGGCGCACTTCGATGCCGTCAAAATCCTGCCTGAAAGTCAGAAATTGGCCTTGCTTAAAGGCAAACACCTCAGGGTTTTCAGGTTTCAATGTCAAGACAACCGCGTCGCGGATTGTGTGGTGAATGTCGGTCACGGTCAGAGGGTGAAATTTGCTCATTTAAATGCACTTGAAATAATCGAAAGGTTCCAGACATGCGGTGCAACGCCATTGTGCCTTGCAGGGAGTCGATCCGAACTGGCTGATCTTTTCGACATCGCGCGATTTGCACAATGGGCAATGCTGTGGCCCGCCGGCGTTTCTGGGCGGCGCGATACCGTAGTCTTCAAGGCGTTGCTTGCCGCGCTCAGACAACCAATCCGTGCTCCACGCCGGTGAAAGCTGCGTTTTGAGCTTGATGTTATTGATCCCTTTGTCCCGCAGTGCCGTTTCAATGTCGATGTTGATGATCCGTGTCGCAGGGCAGCCGGAATAGGTCGGTGTTACCGTGACCTCAAGAGTTTCATCATCCCACTGCACATCGCGGATCACGCCCAGATCCAGCAGGCTGATGACAGGGATTTCGGGATCAGGCACCGTATCGAGCCAATTCCAGATCGTTTGCAGATCAGGTTTTTCGATCACCATGTCGCGTCCGGATAGGCGTGCTGCAACCATTGCATCTGCGTCAATATATGCCCGAGATGCTCGGAATGGCGTTGTCCCGATTTACCACCCTTATGCGTAAACTCCCCATCCGGCTTTGACAGCGTCGCTTCAGTGAGAACTGCATTGAGAACCATATCAAAAGTGGGACGCACAGAAATGGGGTCGGGCGCGATACCGACCGCAACCATTGCGTCATCCACGGGATCTTTGACGAAAAATTCACCTACGTAAGGATAGAGCCTATTCAGGGCTTTTTGCATATATTGGTGGCTTTCTTCTGTGCCGTCTCCCAGACCGATGACCGTGTCTGTGGTGCGTTCCAGATGATAAGTCACCTCTTTGAGTGACTTTTCTGCAATCGCTGCAACTTGATCATGACTGCTGTTCATCAGCGCGCCCAAACAAGCCTTGTGCCAGGTATCAAACAGAAACTGGCGCATCATCGTTTGGCCAAAATCGCCGTTGGGTTGCTCCACCAGCAGTACGTTTCGGAAATCCCAAACATCGCGGCGAAAGGCGAGCGCGTCGGCGTCCCGACCCTTGCCCTCGATTTCACCTGCAAGGTTGAGCCAAAGCGTCGTCTGCCCGATAAGATCAAGCGCGGTGTTGGCCAGCGCGATGTCCTCTTCCAGCACAGGCGCTATACCGCACCATTCTGACACGCGGTGGCCAAGCACCAGAGTATTGTCACCCATGCGGCAAAGAAATTCGAACAGCGGATCGGTCACATCGCCCCCACATCGTCAGGGATTTTGAAAAACGTCGGATGGCGGTAGACTTTGTCATTCGAAGGCTCATACAGAGGGCCTTTTTCTTCGGGTGAAGATGCCGCGATGGCGCTGGCCTCGACCACCCAGATGCTGACACCTTCGTTGCGACGGGTGTAAACATCACGGGCGTTTTTGATCGCGCCTTCCGCGTCTGCAGCGTGCAGGGATCCAACATGTCTGTGGCTCAATCCGTGTTGCCCGCGGATGAAAACCTCCCACAATGGCCATTCGTTTGTCTGCGTTGTTTCTTGGGGTTCTGAGGTCGCCATTTCTTACTCCGCCGCCACTTTGCGAGCACGTTTCTTATCCGCATGCGCCAGCAGCCCTTGGCGCACCCACGCACCATCATCCCAGGCTTTGTTGCGCGCTTCCATCCGATCTGCTGAACAAGGCCCGTTTCCTTGCAGCACATCGAAGAACTCGTCCCAATCTGGCTCGGAAAAATCGTAATGGCCACGCTCCTCATTCCATTTCAGATGTTCATCCGGGACGGTCAGGCCGAGGTATGACGCTTGCGGGGCCGTCTGATCGACAAACTTCTGGCGCAACTCATCGTTCGAGTTCATCTTGATTTTCCAGGCCATGTTTTGCGCGGAGTGCACCGAATTTTCGTCTGAGGGCCCGAACATCATCAAAGACGGGTACCAGAAACGGTTCAGCGCATCCTGCGCCATCTTGCGCTGCGCGTCGGTCCCGTTCGCCATTTTCATCATGATGTCGAAACCCTGACGCTGGTGAAAAGATTCTTCCTTGCAGATGCGGACCATCGCACGAGCATAAGGACCGTAGGATGTGCGTTGCAGCGGCACCTGGTTCATGATTGCGGCACCATCAACCAGCCAGCCGACCGCCCCCATGTCCGCCCATGTTAAGGTCGGATAATTGAAAATCGAGGAATACTTCATCTTGCCTGACAGCAAGTCCCGGGTCAGTTGGTCCCGGCTGACCCCCAGCGTTTCGGCTGCACAGTAAAGATAAAGCCCATGTCCCGCCTCATCCTGAACCTTGGCCAAAAGGATTGCCTTGCGCTCCAGGGTCGGGGCGCGGGTGATCCAGTTGCCTTCCGGCAGTTGGCCGACGATCTCGGAATGGGCGTGTTGCGCGATCTGGCGGATCAGGGTCTTGCGATATCCTTCCGGCATCCAGTCCTTGGGCTCGATTTTGCCGCCTGCGTTGATACGCTCCTGAAACGCGCGCTCGTCCGGTTCCATTTCATCAAGGGTTTTGACCCCCTTGCCTGTGGATTTGATCATCTGTGCATACATGGTTCAGATCCTTTCAGATTTGCGCGGATATCAATCCACGCGTTCCAGAATAAGCGCGACGCCTTGCCCCACACCCACGCACATCGTGCAAAGCGCATAGCGCCCGCCAGTACGTTTGAGCTGATAGGTTGCCGTCATCACCAGTCGAGCGCCGGACATCCCAAGCGGATGGCCAATTGCGATCGCGCCGCCATTGGGGTTCACATGCGGCGCATCATCAGCAACGCCAAGGGCTCGCAATGTGGCCAGGCCCTGCGCCGCAAAGGCTTCGTTCAATTCGATTACATCCATCTGTTCAATGGTGAGATTGGCTCTTGCCAGGACCTTTTGACAAGCGGGCACCGGACCGATGCCCATCACGCGCGGAGCCACGCCCGCCGATGACATCGCTACAATGCGTGCTATCGGTCTTAGTCCATGATCCTCTGCGGCTTGTTCGGATGCAATCAACAAGGCTGCGGCACCGTCGTTCACACCGGATGCATTTCCAGCCGTTACCGAAAGATCGGGTTCGTTGATGCCACGCAGTTTTGCAAGTTTTTCAATCGTGGTGCCCGGCCTTGGATGTTCATCCTTGTCAATCGTTACAGGATCTCCGCGTCGCTGCGGGATCGAGATCGGCGTGATTTCATCGCCAAAAACTCCGGCGGCATCGGCTGCAGCCCATCTCGCTTGACTGCGGGCTGCAAACGCATCCTGATCTTTGCGACTGATGCCATAATCTTCTGCTACATTGTCCGCAGTTTGGGGCATCGAGTCAGTACCATAGGTTTCGTGCATCTTCGGGTTCACAAATCGCCAGCCGATTGTGGTATCAAACACCTGATTGGCGCGCGAAAACGCAGCATCAGCCTTGGGCATCACGAAGGGCGCGCGGCTCATGCTTTCCACCCCACCTGCGATTGCCAGATCTTGATCCCCAGCACGGATAGCGCGCGCCACAGCGCCAATCGCATCCATCCCAGACGCGCACAATCGATTGATTGTTACACCCGGTACCTCAACCGGCAGCCCGGCCAGCAAGCCAGCCATGCGCGCTACGTTTCGATTGTCCTCCCCGGCTTGATTGGCGCACCCCAAAACGACGTCATCCGTACGCGACCAATCAACAGAAGGGTTCCGAGCGATCAAGGCCGCGATCGGTGCTGCGGCAAGATCATCCGTGCGTATGCTGGACAAGCTGCCGCCGTAGCGACCTATAGGCGTGCGCTGCGCGTCACAAATGAATGCCTGCATTAACCTCTCCGAATTGCCCTCAGCTTAAGCCCGTAAGGGATTCGGTTCAATCTTTATGTTACAAAAATACCAAAGTCATAAAAATCCGTAACGTTTATCCAAAGCGACGAGGCTATTCTACGCGCCTTGAAGGAGAGAAATCGCGGCTTCAGAAGTGGCAGGGCGCTACTCCCGTCATCCGACGCCTTTGGAATCAACACTGCAATCCTTCTAAGTTTTGGAGTGGCAATGGCGTGGATGCGGGTTGAGAAATCCTCTGCGCCGAAGCCTTTTTTGGATTGGGCCGTGCCTATGCTGTCTTGGGTGACGGAAACGACCCCTCCTCCAAAGCGCGAGCGATTTGACAACGCCGTCGATGGCAAAGGCACGGCAAATCGACCGAGGGCGCTCGACAGCACTGTGGGCAAGATCTTAAACCCGTTCTTGCAGCTAAACGAGCCCAGACTTCCGGTCCATCAAGGCATACGGCCTCAGTCAGTATTTTGTTTCAGTCCGGTAAAGTCACCCATGCTGCGTTTCGCTCAGATGAACGAACACAGGCATCTACAAATTGCATACCGCGCAGACCATCCTGAAGCGTTGGATACACCACATTTGCCGCGACAGGCGTACCCGAACGATGTGCTACAATGGCTTCTGCGGCTTCGCTGTAGATATTGGCAAACCCTTCAAGATACCCTTCGGGATGACCCGGCGGGATACGGCTCATGCGCGCGGCGGCTTCTCCTGCGCCCGACCCGTTGCGGGTTATCATTTGTTTTGGAGCGCCAAAGGGAGAAAACCACAGCCTGTTGGGATTTTCCTGTTCCCATTCCAACCCGCCTTTCTCGCCGTAAATCCGCAAGCGCAGAGCGTTTTCATTGCCCGGTGCGACCTGACTGGACCACAGCATCCCGCGTGCGCCGCCCTGAAAACGCAATAGAACATGGGCGTTGTCATCCAATTGCCGCCCGGACACAAATGCCTGTAAATCTGCGGCAAGGCTTTCAACCGTGAGGCCGCTGACGAAACACGCAAGGTTATGCGCATGCGTGCCGATATCACCGGTTGAGCCACCCGCACCTGATCTCGCCGGATCCGTGCGCCACGCAGCTTGTTTGAAATCCTCGTGTTTGGTCAACCAGTCCTGCGGGTATTCCACCTGAACCACGCGGATGGCGCCCAGATCCCCGTTTGCCACCATCTCGCGGGCCTGACGGACCATCGGGTAGCCGGTATAGTTGTGCGTCAGGATGAACAGGGCGTCAGAATTCTCAACCGCCTTTGCCATTTTGCGCGCGTCCCCCATAGTGGAGGTCAGAGGCTTGTCGCAAATGACATGAATTCCACGTTTCAAGAACTCGCGCGCTGCTGCAAAATGCATGTGATTTGGGGTCACAATGGAAACCGCCTCAATGCCGTTTTTCAACCGGGCTTCGCGTATCGCCATTTGTCTGAAATCATCATATATGCGGTCCTCAGGCAGGCCAAGCGCTACCCCCGATGCACGGGCTTTTTCCGGCGTTGATGACAGCGCTCCTGCAACCAATTCATAGCGATCATCCAACCGCGCCGCGATGCGGTGTACGCCGCCGATAAAGGCGTCATTGCCGCCCCCGACCATGCCCAAGCGAATACGATCCGCCATTATGAAATCCCCAGCATACTGCGATTTGCCGCTTCATCTGTGCCACCATCTGCGAAATCATCAAAGGCGCGTTCTGTAACGCGAATAATATGATCCTTGACGAATTCAGCGCCTTCTCGCGCGCCGTCCTCTGGGTGCTTAAGACAACATTCCCATTCAACCACAGCCCATCCGTCAAAATCATTGGCGGCCATTTTGGAAAAGATCGCCGCAAAATCGACCTGACCGTCCCCCAAGGAGCGGAACCGTCCCGCGCGATCCACCCAAGGCTGATACCCGGAATAGACGCCTTGGCGTCCGGTCGGATTGAATTCTGCGTCCTTGACGTGAAACATTTTGATCCGGTCTTTGTAAATGTCGATGTGGTCCAGATAGTCGAGACATTGCAGCACGAAATGCGACGGATCATAGAGCATGTTGCAGCGGGCGTGATTGTCCACACGCTCCAGGAACATTTCAAAGGTCACACCGTCATGCAGGTCCTCGCCGGGGTGGATTTCGTAGCATATGTTGACGTCATTTTCATCCGCATGATCAAGAATGGGCCGCCAGCGCGCCGCCAGTTCATCAAACGCGGTCTCGATCAATCCCGCAGGTCGTTGTGGCCAGGGATAGATGTAGGGCCAAGCCAGAGCACCGGAAAAGGACGCGTGGTTTTTGATGCCCATATTGGCGGAGGCGCTGATGGCCTTCATGACCTGATCCACGGCCCATTCCTGTCGGGCCTTGGGATTGCCATGCACGGAGGGATCGGCAAACCCGTCAAACGCGCTGTCATAAGCTGGATGCACCGCCACCAACTGACCCTGCAAATGCGTCGATAATTCCGTGACCTCGACACCATTTGCGGCGGCTTGTCCTTTGAACTCGTCACAGTAGGTTTTGCTACTGGCCGCCTTTTCCAGATCAAACAAGCGCGCATCCCAACTGGGGACTTGCACGCCTTTGTAACCGCAATCAGCGGCCCATTTTGTGATCGCGTTCCATGAATTAAAGGGCGCGTCGTCCCCTGCGAATTGCGCCAGAAACAGAGCTGGTCCTTTGATGGTTTTCATATCATCCTCCCTTGGTGCCTCCGGGGTCCGGCGGCAGGTTTTCTTTCAAATAGATGTCAATGCGGATCCGTTCCTGTGCCAGGTTGATCGGCGCGCGGTCGCTGTGCGCGCGCAAAATCCTTACCGCGCTGCGCACCAAGTGGCCCGCGTCCTGGCTGATGACCGCATCAAACATGCCTGACCCAAGTGCACTGCGTGAAAGAGCGGTCAGCTCATGCGCGATCACAACGGGTTGTACACTGCCTGATTGGCTTTCAAAATGCCGTATCAGACCAGCATTGCCAGCAGCGGAAGAATATATGCCGAGGACGTCTCTCGTTCCGACCAGTGCTTGGGGGAGCAACCGTTCGATCAGGTCAGGATCATCGCGACCTTCGAGCGAAGCAAGCACAGTCAAGTTGGGAAAGTCCCTTGCGATAACCTCGTCAAATCCCAAACGTCTTTCCAGATGATCACGGGCAAGCATAGAGCCGGTCACGACAAGTATATTGCCCCGAACAGGCCCAAGGAAACGTCCCATCAATTGTGCTGCAGTGCGTCCGGCTGCAATATTGTCGATGCCCACATAGCTGTTGCGCTCGGAACTTGGGATATCTGCCACCAGCGACACGACGAACACACCATTTGTACGCAGATGGGAAATGCTATCGCGGACAGAAGGTGTTTCCGGCCCAAAGATCGCAACGCCATCAACTTGCGTCGGGTCCAATGCGTTGATCGCCTCAGCCAACGCCATTGGGTCAAAGGCAGGTACACGCAGACACGTGATTTGAGTGCGTTCACGCCTCAAGCCAGCCGACAGATCCGCGATCTGCTGCGCGATCAGGTCGACAAATTCATTGTTGGTGGCAGGCAGGATAAAAAGAAAGCGATATGCGCGCCCGCGTGCCAGATTGGCTGCGGCCGTGTCGCGGACATAACCCAGATCCGCGATGGCGCGATTGACCCTGTCGACAGTAATTTTGCGCACGCCCGGACGTTCATTCAGCACACGATCAACTGTCGCAAGACTAACTTTGGCGACACGCGCAATGTCGTTTACGGTCGGATTTGAATGGGTGTCGCGGCTGGTCTTCATTCTGTTTCTGGTTACTCTTTCAACGCAACCGCCAGTCCTTCAAACAGGCGGGCGACAGCCTCGGCACCTGGATCATTATGACCGATCAAATTCTCCTCAGGTACATATGAGGCCCGCCCGGCGTTGGCTCTGCCCATCGCGGCAGTTCCATTCGCACCCGTACGTGCTGCAACTGCGGCGGCGCCAAATCCTTGTGTCAATGCATCGAGTGCGGGCTTCAGGGCATCAATCATCGTGCGATCGCCCTGATGTGCGCCACCTACCTGACTGATCCGTTCCAAAGCAATCAAAAGGGCTTCTGACGTAGGGTGTCCACTTGCGCACGCGTCACCGGCTGCACCAAAAAAGATGGCAAGTATGACGCCGGATGATCCGCCCATCGTCTGGCTCAATTCATTACCGATTGCCCGGAAAAGCTGCGTCAGATCAGCCAAGGGCATCCGGTCCAACGATCCCTTCAAAGCGCGCGCTGCAGTGGATAGCGTGCTCCCTGTGTCACCATCGCCTGATTTGGCATCCAGCGTATTCAGGTCTGTTTCAGCGTCGATCAGCAGATCACAACAGGTCTCTATGAGGCGCCGGGTTTTGGGGTTTTCAGACGGGATCGGCTGGATTGGACTGAGCCCGTCGGGCAAAGGTTTGACGGCAACAGGCGCCAACATCGTCATCCCTGGCCAGTCGCGCGAGGCGACACGTCGATGAAGGGCAGCGCGTCGATCAGGCGAAAGAGGCAGAACAGATACGGAAAACCCATGCATATCCAAAGATGTCATCATTGGCGCTGGACCAATGACAGCCGTGATCCACTTCGCCTTTGACGAGGTTGCCAATGCATGTGACAAAACCGCCATTTCCAATGGTGTGGTGGAGCCGAGATTGTTCAACAACGCGACACATTCCTGACCCGCGGCATGCGGCGCCAGTTTATCCAACACCATGTCCATTGCTGAAATCGCGCCCTCGAAAGCGACCTGCTGAACACCGGCCTCACCATGGATCCCAAGGCCAAGTTCTGCCATTCCAACGGCAATACGATCCTCTTTTGAGGATCCCGGTACGGTGCAGGTGTCGAGCGATTTACCGATTGAAGCCATATCGTCTATCGCTTCTTGAGCCGCTGCGGTTACGGCATCCAGATTGCTACCGTCTTCTGCAAGACTACCGGCAATCTTGTGGACAAAGAGAGTGCCTGCCACGCCACGCGCCTGGGGCAGGTCAGGCAGTGCGATGTCGTCATCAACGATCACCATCGATACCTTGAGACCATACGCACGCGCACGTTCGGCTGCGAGGCCAAAATTCAATCGATCGCCAGTGTAATTTTTGACGATTAGCAAGCAGCCCGCTTCGCCGGTAACAGCCAGAATGCCGGCAAGCACAGCCTCCACTGATGGTGAGGCAAAGACTTCCCCGCAGACCGCTGCAGTGAGCATACCCTCTCCGACAAATCCTGCATGTGCCGGTTCGTGACCCGATCCGCCACCTGAGATCAGGGCAACGCGAGATTTGTCCCAGTCACCCCGGCAGACCACCTTGATGTGTGGGTAGCCATCCAACCGGTAAAGGCTGCCGCCGGAGGTCGCCAACAGGCCATCAATGGCGTCGGTGACCAATGTTTCCTTGCCGTTGATGAATTGTGCCATGTCTTTCCCCCTCTAATAAATCCTGTCGCCTGCGGCATCAAAGCAAAGCGGATCGCGCGGCGTTATCTTTATTTCACCGCCAGGCGTATAGGCCGCATGCGGATCTGCCAGCGTTGTGATGTCATGCCCGTCAAGGCGCAGATGCAGCCGGGTGTGATCCCCCAATCGCTCCACGCGACCGATTTCTGCAACCCGACCTTCGCCCTGCGTGACGTGTTCTGGACGCAGCCCGATTCGATGTGCGCCCTTGGGAGCTGTTCCGAATAAATCGGCAGGCAAAATATTGATGCGCGGTTGCCCAAGACGGGAGGCTACATAAACCGAGTTCGGGTTTTCATAAATCTCGCGGGGGGTGCCGAATTGCACCAATTGGCCTTCGTCAAGGACACCGACATGTGTGGCCATGGTCATGGCTTCAATCTGGTCGTGGGTCACATAAAGGATCGTTGCGCCGAGGCTGGCTTGAATGCGTTTAAGTTCGATCCGCAAATCGGTTCGCAACTTGGCATCCAGCGAGCTGAGCGGTTCATCCATCAGGTATACTTGGGGCTCCCGCACCAATGCGCGACCAATGGAAACGCGCTGCATTTCGCCCCCCGAAAGCGCCGTAGCTTTGTTGTCGAGCTTATGGGAGATCTGCAGAACGGACGCGACCTCATCAACCTTTCGTTTGATTTCTTCCGCCGAGGTTTTGAGGATGGGTGATTTCAACGGGAACTCGAGGTTTTCACGCACAGTCAAATGCGGATAGAGCGAGTATTGTTGAAATACCATCGCAACATCCCGCTGTGCCGGGGTTTCGGTGTTTACGATGCGCCCGCCAATGCTGATGTCGCCCCCATCCAGCTTTTCAAGGCCGGAGATCAATCGCAAAGTCGTGGTCTTTCCAGCCCCTGTCGGGCCCAGCAAAACCACAAAAGCACCGTCCGGAATGGTCATATCAATGCCTGCCACGCCAATCGTTTTGCCAAAGGATTTGGAAACGCCTTTGAGGATCACTTCAGCCATGGGACAACACCTGATTGTTCAACTCAGAGCGTAAGGCATTGCCAGTAATGTTGTCGAAAAGCGTCACAGTTTCGGGTTTGAAACCGAGACCGATTTTTTCACCGACAGTGGCAATTTGCCCGGAAGGAACGCGCGCCTTGAGATCACCGTTGGCCGTATCAAGCGTAATGATTTGTGTCGTTCCAAGGTATTCGGTGGCCAGCACTTCCCCGCGATACCCTCCACTGTCGCTGAGCATGACATGTTCCGGACGTATGCCAAAAACCAGTTTCCCACTGGACCCTTCCATCTGGTGAGGGACCGCTAAGGTTTGACCATTCATCTCGACGCTTTGCGCTCCCGGTGTCACGGACCCTTCAAAATGCAGAAAATTCATTGAGGGTGAGCCAATGAAATCAGCAACGAACATTGTAGCCGGCTTGTCATAGATCTCTTGTGGAGTTCCAAATTGCTCGACTACTGCATTGTTCATGACAACGATCTTGTCGCCCATCTGCATGGCCTCTAACTGGTCGTGGGTTACATAAACTGTCGTGGCTCCCATGCGGTCGTGAAGGCTGCGCAATTCTTCCGACATATGTTCGCGGAATTCTGCATCCAGCGCACCCAATGGTTCGTCCATCATGAAGGCTTTGGGATCCCGTACAATAGCGCGGCCAAGGGCGACGCGTTGACGATCCCCCCCTGACAGGCCGCCAACCGGTTTGTTGAGAATGTCTCGGATGCCGAGAATACCGGCAACTTCCTCGACTTTGGCTTTCACATCCCGCCGCGCCATGCCTTGAGACACGAGCGGATAGCTGAGGTTCTTACGCACATTCATATGCGGATAGAGCGCGAACATCTGGAACACAAAAGCAATGTCGCGCTGGCTGGGAGGTTTTTGGCTGATCTCTTCTCCATCAAGGTAGATCTCGCCAGACGTCGGGAGTTCCAGCCCGGCAATCATACGCAGTGTGGTGGTTTTACCGCAGCCGGAGGGGCCAAGCAGCATGAAAAACTCGCCATCCTCAATGGTAAAACTGGATTCCTTTACGGCCGTGAAGTCGCCAAATTCCTTGCGGACGTTTTTTATGATGATCTGTGCCACGCGGGATTACTCCGGAAAATGGCTGACGATGATGAACATCACCGTGCCAATGAGGGTGGTGATGAAGGAGTAGGTATAGGCCCACATCACAAAGGGTTGCATCAGCATGAAGACGCCAAGCGCGATGAGGATGGTTGCAACCATTTCCCATGGGCCGCGTTTGAATTGGATCAGGCCAGTGATGAAATTGCTCATTTGCGAACCGCTCCGAATGTGATCCCACGCAACAGGTGTTTGCGCAGAGCGACAGTGAAGATCATCACTGGCAGCAGGAAGATCGTGGCTCCTGCGGCGACAGCAGGCCAATCAAGACCACCGACACCGATAATGGTCGGAATGAAAGGGGGGGCCGTTTGCGCCGTTCCGGAGGTCAGAAGGACGGCAAAGGCGTATTCGTTCCAAGCGAAGATCAGGCAGAAAATGGCGGTGGAGGCGATGCCTGTTGCGGCTTGAGGCAGCACGACTTTGTAGAAGGCTTGGAACCTTGTGTACCCGTCGATCAGTGCTGCCTCCTCATACTCACGCGGGATTTCGTCGATGAAGCCTTTGAGGAGCCAGACCGCGAGAGAAATATTCACCGCTGTATAAAGCAAAATCATACCCAGATGCGTATCTGACAGCCCAAGTTGGCGATACATCAGGAAGATCGGAATCGCGACCGCGATGGGTGGCATCATCCGCGTACTGAGAATGAAGAACAGCAGATCATCCGCGAGTGGTATTTTGAACCGACTGAAGGCATAGGCGGCCAGCGTTCCCAGGAAAATACTGAGGAAAGTCGACCCAAAGCCGATGATCACAGAATTCAGGAAACGTTCGCCAAATTTTGACGGGCCCGCGATCACCATATCATATTGGCGCACGATCTCTTCGTACCAGTTTTCCGGCGGGTTTGCGGCGAGGAATTCATCTGTTTGCCGGGTGCGGGTGGTGAAAAGGTTCACGTAGCCCTCAAGCGTCGGTTCAAAGAAAACCTTTGGGGGGTAGCTAATTGCGTCGCTGGGTGACTTGAACCCGGTGAGCATGATCCAAGCCAGAGGGATCATTGTGATCAGCGCGTAGGTGATGACCAGAGTACCGGCAAACCACTTGGACCGTTTGGTGGGTTCTGTGACTGAAAAACTGCTCATCTTTCTTTCACCTTATTCAGGGCTTTGACGTAGATGCTGGCCAGTCCAAAAACGGTAACGAACAGAATGATCGCATAAGCTGACGCGTATCCGGTGCGCCATTTCTCAAAGGCCTCGCGTTTTAGGTTGATCGACGTCAGTTCCGTGGTGGAGCCCGGTCCGCCCCCGGTAAGTTGAACCACCAGATCGAACATTTTGAAGTTCTCAATCCCGCGGAACAGGATGGCCAGCATCAGGAAGGGCAGGATCATAGGAATGGTGATCGTGAAGAATTGGCGGAGCTTTGACGCGCGATCCACCTCAGCAGCCTCGTAGATGTAGTCCGGAATGGATCGTAGCCCCGCCAGACAAATCAGCATCACAAAGGGCGTCCACATCCAAGTGTCGACAATAACGATCGACCATGGTGCCAAATCGACCGAGCCTAGCATTTCGAAGCTCGAAGGCTCTTTGCCGGTGAAAAAAGTGATAATGTAGTTGAAAAGTCCGATTTGCGGTTGATATAGAAATTTCCAGAAATTCCCGACAACCGCAGGCGATAGCATCATGGGGAGCACGATAATCGTGGTCCACAGGTCATTGCCTTTGAACTTCTTGTTGATCAGGTAGGCCAGTGTAAAGCCAATCACGACCTGAAAAAAGATGGTCCAGAACAGAAAATGTGCGGTGGCCTGCATGTTCAGCCAGATGTCGCTGTCCGTCAGAATGCGCTCGTAGTTGCGAAACCCGACATATTCAACTTCACGGTTCAGGCGATTGGCACGGAAATTTGTGAAGCTGAGATTGATTGTCCAAATCAAAGGGAAAATGTTGACCGCAAGCAATAGGAATATCGTTGGTCCGACGAAAATCCAAGCAATAGCGCGGTCGCTCAGACCTTTGATCTTGCGAGCCACATTTGCAGGTGTGGCGTTGGCAGCGCGCGAAATGGGAGTGTCGGACATTGGTCACAGCTTTCCAGTAATAAGGTGGCCTGAAAGCCCACCTTACCGGTTGCGAGGAGTTGTAAGGTAGGCTTTCAGGCCACCTTACTTTGGGACTTTTAGAGCTTACCTTCGTCTTCGAAAGTTTCTGTCCAGTCCTCGATCAGTTTGTCCAATGCTTCCTGCGCGGTACCCTGATCGGCAACGACATAGTCATGAATGCGCTTTTGCATCGCTAAAAGCAGTTCAGCGTATGCTGGTTCTTGCCAGAAGTCCTGAACGGCTCCCATGGCTTCGAGAAAGTCGCCTGCAAAAGGTGCACTGTCGACAAAGTCAGGGTTTTCAAGAACGGCTTTATGCGCAGAATACCCCCCCAGATCCCACCATTTCTGTTGAACCTCGGGATTTGCGAACCACTTGATGTATTCAAGTGCCGCGGCTTGTTTGTCTGAATAGGCTACCACCGAAATACCCTGACCACCCAGCGTCGAACCTGCCTGGTTTTGTGGGGGATTGACGAAAAAATCGATCTTGTCGCCACCGGTATTCGGATCGGCATAGAGACCCGGGAAGAAGGCAAACCAGTTCATTGCCATGGCAACCTGACCAGATTTAAAGGCGTCCAAGCTTTCTCCCATATAGGAATTCGTATAGCCGGGGGGAGTAGCAGTTTTGTAAAACTCTTTGTAGAATTCCAACGCTTCCACAGCTTCAGCGGAATTTACAGCGCCTTCCATGTCGTATTGGCCAGGCGTGTTTTCATATTTGAAACCCCATGGATACAATGCGGATGTCACACCCATTGTGATCCCCTCTGATCCACGCTCGGTAAAGATCGCGGCACCATAGACGGTCTGCCCGTCAATTTCCCGGCCTTGGAAGAATTGAGCAATTTCGAGCATTTCTTTTTGTGTTTTTGGTTCAGCCAATTCGCGCCCGGTTGCTTCTTGAAATGCGGCCTTAATGTCATCGCGCTCAAACCAGTCTTTGCGGTAAAACCAACCATTGGCATCGCCCATCGCAGGTAACGCGTAATAATTCTCCGAGCCCTTTGGCCATGTAGAATAAGCGTAGACCGTGGCGTCAGCAAAGTCGCCCATGGAGATATTTTCCGCGTCGAAAAAGTCGTTCAATTTGACGTAATGGCCGTTCTCTGCGCCCCCACCGATCCATTGACTGTCACCAATCAGAAGGTCACAGAGTTTGCCGCCCGAGTTCAACTCGTTGAGCATCCGGTCCGCAAAATTTGGCCACGGAATAAACTCAAAACTCATTGAGTGGCCTGACTGGGCCTCAAACTCTTTGCTGAGCTCTACCAGCGCATTCGCGGGGTCCCATGCTGCCCAGCATAACGTTAGATCTTCGGCTTGTGCTGATGCACCCAGGCTTGCGACGACGAGGCTGAGCGCGCTGGCTGAAGCCAGCTGTGAATGTTTCATGTGTTTCCTCCCTATAGTCCTTCCCCACCAATCAATACTGATTCGGCGTTTGAACTTGTTCAGGCTAAATGAGGGGCGTACCTCATGTCGATACACTTTTTGAGGGACGTACCTCAAAAATAATTAAGTAACTGACAAGAATGTAAAAAAAATATGAAAAACTGGTTTGGATTGTCGTACATCAGTATGCACAAGCCCGGCGCGGAGTGACAACCTACTCTGAGCTCTGTCTTCCAAAATCGACCAAGTCGCTTCCTATGGTAGTCGAGCATAGGAAGGGAAATTAGACAGCAACTGGTGATTGACCCGTGAAATTGGCATCAGCGCGACACGTGTTTCTGCATGGCAAAAAGCTTCAATGGCCCAATTGAGGAAAGTACACCCAAAGTATCGCCTGATTAGAGCATGTACTCGAAGTACCTTATGTAGATACAAAACTTTTTCATGAAAATTGCCGTGTCTAAAGATCAGGCAAAATTGCGCTTGGCACAAGTCCGACTAACAAAAGAGCAGAATGCATAAGACTGAAGAGTGTACTGAAACTCTGCCTATGAGGGTCAAGGAGCCTCGTCATGCAAACTGCGATAGCAGTTCGATTGTCGTGGCTAACCTGTGCCTCAAACCCTGATGTTCTGAGTTTTCTATCGGTAACTGCAAGTAAAGATTTTTTGCCGGAAGATCATAAGCTGGCGCTTGGACCTCCTTATGTATCAGGGTCCACGCGACCACGCAGGGCTTTGACATCGCCGCGCGTTTTCTTGGCCTTCAGACGTCGCTTTTTGGAGCCGAGCGTGGGTTTGGTGGCGATGCGCCGTTTCGGCGCGACCAGCGCTTTGCGGATCAGATCACCGAGGCGCGCGCGCGCCAGATCGCGGTTGCGGGCCTGACTGCGGGTTTCGTCACATTGGATGATCAGCGCACCGTCATTGGTCCAGCGCCGCCCGGCGAGCCGCTTGAGCCGCGTCTTCACCGGACCGGGCAGGTTGGGCGAGCGTGCAGCTTCAAAGCGCAATTCCACGGCGGTGGCGACCTTGTTGACGTTCTGCCCGCCGGGACCGGAGGCGCGCACGAAATTCTCGGTCAGTTCCCAGTCCTGAATTGTGATGTCCTTGCTGATCTCAAGCACGTTCTCACCTTTAGCCCTTGGCCAGACGTCCCGACACGCTGACGGAATTGCCGGACGGGTCCTTGGCGTTGGCAAAAACATACCCCTGCGCGCGGTGCAAGGTGCCGAAGCTCAAACCCTGCTCTGCCGCCTGTGCGCAAAAACCCGGCACATCCACCACGGTGAAAACCAGCTTCACCGACGCCTGCCCTTGCCGCGCGCCCTTTGCCGCCGCATGCAATAACAAGGTAATGCCATCAGATGAGGGACGTAACTCGACGATCCGGTCGCCCGGTTGGTCGTGTCGTATGTAGCCGAAATGCGCGGTATAAAACGCTGCCATCTCCTCCATTTTGCGGGTGTAGAGAATAAGGCTGTCGAGGACGGGCATGGAGGTCTCCGGGTTGATCAACGTAAAAGGGCCACACCGATGAAGTGTGGCCCGATCGAATGGTTTCAGGAGGGGGATCGGTTAGACCGATGTCCACTCAAGTGGTCTGCCCGTCAAGGGCTGCCTCAGCAGGCGACCTCCAAAGCTGTTCCGACACCTCGCTCCAATACCTTTCTTGACACTGGATCACCTCCTTTACCTATCTGTTGACGTTGGTAGAATCGTCGCACAGGTTTTGAGAATTACCAAGTCTTTTTTTGTTAACGAAACCCTAATGGGCGGGGCTAAGCCGGGCGGTAATCAACCGGAATGGTATGAGAGCAAAAAGCGCCAGCGCCAACTTCACCGACCAATCTGCAATCGCCAGTGACACCCATAAAGGCATTGCGGGGCCGAAACCCAGTATCGGCAGGACTTCCGCCGCCCAACTGACATCATTTGTGGGCTCAAGAAAGATCAGTGAGGCGGAAAACGCGATGGTGAAGAACAAAGCCGTATCGACAGTACTTCCCAGCAGCGTTGACGCAAGAGGTGCCCGCCACCAACGACCTTCGCGCAATGCCGAGAAGATGGCGACGTCCAACAGTTGAGCTGTCAGGAAGGCAATGCCGGATCCCAGCGCAATGCGTAGCGTGACAAGAGGTCCGAACTCGCCAACGACCTGGGTGCCAATCAACGAACAGATCAATCCAACGCCGAACCCCACCAGCACGACGCGACGCGCGGCCTGCGCGCCGTAGACGCGGTTCATGATGTCAGTCACCAGAAAGGCGAGGGGGTAGGTGAATGCCCCCCACGTCAGCCACTGGCCGAAAAGAAACTGAACGAGGATATTGGAGGCAACCACAATGGCGGCCATGGCAAATATGCCGGGAAGATGAGCGCGTGTCATTTGATAGTCCGTTTTGGCAAGGGTGCGGCACTTGGTCTGACGCGGCCAGACGGGCGCTGTTTAGGTCCATTTCGGGATCAGCGCAAGTCACTCATTGACGATATACTCAATGATATCCGTAGGCAGTATCGGAAGAAAGTTATCGTCGCTGATCATTGTCAGCCGGATCTTGCCGCCTCCGTCTTTCCAAACGGCCAGCCCTTCGATGTTGCCGTGTTGCCGCACCGGCGTCTGAAGAATTGTTTCAGTGTTTTCAAAACCGTTGGCCGTTACATCCATCCGACGGACCTGACTTTGAAAACCATAGGGCGTGAAGTGACGCTCCAAGACATATAACTTTTCATCGGGCCCAAAATCTCCACCGACAGGCACAAATCCACCTTCCAGGGCTAACGTAAAAGGTTGGTCCCATTTTTCGTCGGGAAGTCGCCTGTAAACCAAGGCCTCGTGAATGTCCGGTTCAACACCTTCAGATATCGAGAAAATGGTTCCATCTGCCTGTACAGCAACCGTTTCCAGCCCTGTGTTTGCTACCAGCGCGCGCCATTCCGGCGTGTAAGAAGGCCAAATTGCCGGGCTGTCCCACGTGTCATATCTAAGGATGCGGTGGGCATGTTCAAACGAAACGAATAGTCGGCCTTGTTGATCACGTGCAAGGCCTTCCGCGTCTGTATGAGGGAAGTTGCGTTTTTGCCCCTCCATGTCGACAAGCGGTTGGCGCTCCATCATTTCGACGCCGGTGATGGCGTCACCTTCGCGGATCAATTCTCCGCGCACTATGCTGCCACGATCGGTTATCGTGAAAAACGCATTTCCATCCTCTGTGATCTCGAAACCGGAAAAACCGCCGAACCAGTCACCTTCTTGATGCCAGTTGAAAGTAGAGAGATGTTGTGCAGGTTGATCGCGAGGTGCCGTAGCTGGCGGTGGTGGCATGAGGCTAAAGGCAACCACGGGAGCCACAACCATCATGCAAACACCCGCTATTGCAAGACTGCGGCGCATTGAGCAGGCAGATCAGCGAGCAAAATCTCGCGCTTGGGTTTGCGCTTTGGCGCATTTGGATTGGGCGGCGGGGGATTTAGAATGTTGTTGACCCATGCCTGCGCATCTGCACAACCGTCGCCCGACGGCGGTGGGGCCTGATCGACGCACCCGCGCGTACCACTTGGACAGGCAAGTCGAACGTGAAAGTGATAGTGATGACCATACCAGGGTCTGATCTTTCGCAGCCAACTGCGGTCTCCCGTGGCGTCCTTGCACATTTGCACCTTGGCACCGGGGAAAATGAAAATACGGGCAACACGTGGATCTGATGCAGCGGCTTTTAAGATTTCGTGATGCGCAGGGGTCCAGTTGCTGTTGACGAATGCGCCTCTGTCACGTCGCATCGAAATCGAAGAGATGTTTTCACGCGTGCTTGCAGACAAATTCATATTGTCTGCGGGTCGTAACCATATGTCGGCGTCCAGACCGATCTGATGGCTTGCATGACCGGACAACATCGGACCTCCGCGTGGCTGGCTGAGATCGCCAACGTAAAGTCCGTTCCAGCCGGGTTGTTGTGCTGCTTTTTTGCTGAGTTGTTGCACATAGTTTACGGTTTCGGGGTGCGCCCAATTGCGATTTCTCGACAGGCGCATCGCCTGCCACGTCGGTCCAGTCTCGGCCAGTCTGGCGGACCCCGCCAAACAGCCCTTGGCATAACTTCCAAAGGCTGCCGGGGTTGCCGGTGATCCGACCTTTTCCGCCCCAAACAGTTGCTTCGCAGGTTGACTTGCCTGTGAATGTCCTGAGGTGCCAATGGTCGGCAAAATAACGGAAGCGGTCTGTTGCGATTGCGGTGTTCCATCCGAACAGGCCGAAACAAATACGCTGAAAACGGTAAGAGTTGCGAAAGTGCGCAGGTTCATGTCTCAAAATCCCCTTTTGGCTTGACCCATGCTAACAGAATGAGGCCCAGAATGAACAGCCCTGCAATGGGAGTTACCCCCAAACGTTGGCTGCCGCTAAGATCGCTGGCCAGCGCGATAAGCGCGGGTGCGATGAAGGACGTGGCTTTACCGGAAAGTGCATAGAGACCAAAGGCTTCGGTCATGCGCTCGGGATTTGCCTGATGTGTGAGCATGTTGCGGGAAGAGGCCTGCAAAACCCCGCCGGCCGCGCCGATCAAGGCTCCAGCGATGTAAAACATGACATTTGGTAAGGAGGATCCCTCATTCAGCCTGATGCCCAGAACAGAATTGGGTGTGAGCGATATGATCAATGCCGATGTCAAGATCAGGATGATGCAACAGGCAACGATGATGGGCTTGGGGCCAATCCCGCGATCCAGACGCCCACCAACCCAGCAAAAAACCGCTCCGCTGATCGCAGCAAGGATGCCGAAGACGCCAATTTCGGTAATGGACCAATTCAGCACACCCAGTGCGTAAATCCCGCCAAACGTATAGAGCCCGTTGAGGGCGTCGCGGTAAAACATGGACGATCCAAGATAGGCAAGCAGGGAGGGATGCTGTGGGAGTTCCTTCAAAGTGCGCCCCAAATCGCTCAACCCACTTCCCAACCTGAATGACGGTGCATTGGTCGTTACTCGATCACGCGTGTACATAAAGAAGGGGATCATGAAAAATACAAACCACAATGCAGTCAACGGCCCCACGATGCGCGTGCTTGCGCCTGTTTCGGGATCAAGACCAAAAATGGGTTTCAGTCCAGCGATGGTCCGTCCCGTATCGCCTGCTTGGAAAAGTGCGAGCATCAGGATCAATGCAATGACACCGCCCAGATAGCCGAATGCCCAACCTGATCCAGAAATACGACCACGTTCCCCGGTGTCCTCATGCAGTTCAGGCAGATAGGAGTTTGTGAAGATCGTTGCGAATTCCATGCCAATCAGGCCGAGCCCAAAGAAAAACAATGCCCAAATGACCGAAAAATCAGCCGGTGCTGTCCACCAGAGCGCACCTGAGCCAACCACGTAAAGCGCCGAAAAAAACCATATCCATGGCAGCCGCTTGCCGGAACTGTCCGCAATAGCGCCAAGAATCGGGGCAAGAACGGCGATGCAGATGCCTGCAAAAGTCAAACCATATCCCCAATAGGCCTGCGCCTGTGCCCTGGCTGCACCGGCCTCCATGCCTCCTGCAACAAGCGATGCCGTCGCTGTTTGTGCAAAATAGGGCCCGAAAATGAAGGTCAGCAAAAGGGTGTTATAGGGCTGGCTGGCCCAGTCAAAGAAATACCACCCCCAGATGCGTTTGCGCGCGCTGATCATCAATATGCCTGCGTTGTTGTCACGCCAAGATAGAGCAGGCCTGCCAGGTTCAGGCAAGCAAAGGTTTGGGCTCTGTAAACCATGACGCGTTGGGTGCTCTTGCTTATTTACAAAGCCTTCCCTATTTGAAACGCACGCAAAGAGAGGTCTGCCGATGCAATCCCTGTTTCAAATCCTGATGCTGCTCTTGGATGTGGTGTGGTTCTTTATCATCGCCCATGTGATTATGAGCTGGTTGATCAACTTTCAGGTGCTGAACACGCAGCAACAACTGGTTGCGCAGATCTGGTACATGTTGAACCGCATTCTGGAACCAATCTATGGCCCCGTACGTCGCATTCTACCCAACATGGGGGGCATTGATCTGGCACCGCTGGCCGTTTTGATCGGTGTGATGATCCTGCGCATCGTGCTGACCAACAATGCGGCGCTGTTTTTCTAAATTTCAGCTGTAGATCATGTAATTTTTGGTACCTGAGAAGCGCTAGGGCTTGTCCGTGAATCCCGAGTGTGGGAGTCTGCCCAAAAGAGCAGATAACGATAGGGTTCCCACATGACAGGCGCTTCCGGGCTGTTAAAGGACGTGTTTGGTTTTGATGATTTCCGCCCAGGTCAGGGAGAGATCGTTGATGCAGTTACAGCGGGCGACAACGTCCTCGCGATTATGCCAACGGGTGGTGGTAAATCGTTATGTTTTCAGCTCCCGGCGTTGATGCGCGATGGTGTCACAGTCGTGATCTCACCGCTGATCGCTCTGATGCGGGATCAGGTGCGCGCGTTGCAGGAGGCAGGTGTTTGCGCCGGGGCGCTCACGTCCGGAAACACTCCCGAAGAAACAGATGCCGTATTTGAAGCATTGGAAAAGGGTCGCCTCAAACTCCTCTACATGGCGCCGGAACGATTGTCGGCGGGATCGGCACTTGGGTTGTTGCGCCGTGTGGGTGTGTCGCTGATCGCGGTGGATGAGGCGCATTGTGTTAGCCAATGGGGTCATGATTTTCGGCCTGATTACCTGCGCATCGGGGAGTTGCGTCGCGATTTGAATGTTCCGCTCGCCGCATTTACAGCGACCGCGGACGCCGAGACGCAGGCGGAAATTGTACAAAAGTTGTTTGATGGTCATCAACCCCGCGCTTTTCTGCGTGGTTTTGACCGTCCCAACATTCATCTCGCCTTTGCATCAAAGGACAGCCCACGCCGCCAGATTCTTGACTTTGCTGCGGCCCGGAAGGGACAGTCGGGTATCGTCTACTGCGGCACCCGTGCGAAGACCGAAGGATTGGCAAGCGCCCTGCGGGATGCTGGCCACATGGCCTTGCATTACCACGGCGGAATGGAAGCTGAAGATCGCCGGATGGCAGAAACCCGTTTCCAACAAGAGGATGGTCTGATCGTTGTGGCGACTGTTGCTTTTGGCATGGGTGTCGACAAACCTGATATTCGCTGGGTGGCACATGCGGATCTGCCCAAGTCCATCGAGGCATATTATCAGGAAATCGGCCGGGCTGGCCGGGACGGCGCGCCTGCCGAAACGCTGACTCTTTTTGGTCCCGAAGACATTCGTTTGCGCCGGTCGCAGATTGATGAAGGTCTTGGATCACCTGAACGCCGTGCTGCAGACCACGGACGCCTGAATGCTCTGCTGGGTTTAGCCGAAGCATTGACATGTCGGCGAAAAAACCTGTTGGAGTATTTCGGTGAAACAGAGGTGACCTGCGATAATTGTGACCTGTGTGATCAGCCCGCAGATGTTTTTGATGGCACAACCGCTGTTCGCAAAGCGCTTTCTGCGATTTTAAGGACCGAAGAATGGTTTGGCGCAGGGCATTTGATCGACATCCTGATCGGGAATGAAACCGACAAAGTTCGCCAGCGGGGGCATCAGAGCTTGCCCACCTATGGCGTAGGCACGGAATATGACCGGCGGCAATGGCAGGCGATTTTCCGGCAAATGATGGGTCACGATCTTGTGCGGCCGGATCCAGAGCGACATGGAGCGTTGCGGATGACGGATGCTGCTCTGCCAATTCTGCGTGATCTGGCCAGGATTGAGCTGCGCCGAGACAGCATACGTGCTGCGGCGTCCAGCAGACGTCCGGCTGTCAAGGCCATGGTGTCCGACGAAGACGCACCGCTCTTATCCGCACTCAAAGCGAAACGCCGATCATTTGCCGAAGCCGCGAAAGCCCCCGCTTACGTTATTTTCAATGACCGCACGCTTGTTGAAATGGCCGAAACGCGTCCGCAGTCACTGGATGAAATGGCGCGGATTGGTGGTGTGGGTGCCAAGAAACTGGAACGCTATGGCGCGGCTTTTCTAAAAGTCATCATTGGAGAAACACAGCAGATGCATCCTTTGCGACGTAAACTGGCCGGGCGTGAGGCAGGTTCGGTATATGATCGGCTGCTCGCGGTGCAGGCAGACTTGGCACGCGGTGTTGAGGGCGTGGACAAGCCACTGAGTTGTTCTGCCTCGTTGCTTGCGAAGGTTGCGCAAATGCGTGACGCGGATCATGCCACATTGGAACGGGTACTTGGGGGGCGACGCGCCGAAAGGTTTGGCCCTGCTTTTCTGGATGTCCTTCGGGAATAAAGATCTCGAACATCACGGAACCGCGTGAGCAATCCAACTCGAACTGATATCGGTCGAACGCGCAATTCCAAGCCCAAGCATGGCGGTGTAGATCCACCGAACTATATCTCACTTGCAACAAGATCTGCCGACAAGGAAGCGAACGCCCGATATGCTCATTCTACTTTCACCTGCCAAGAACCTGAACGAAACGCGTGCGGCGGGGCATGCCGAAACTGCGCCCCGATTTCTTGATGAGGCGGAAGAATTAATCCGCATCATGCGTGACTGGTCAGAGGCTGAAATCGCGGATCTGATGCAAGTGTCAACCAAGATTGCACGTCTGAACGTTGGACGCGTATCAACTTGGTCGCGCCAGTCAGGTGCAGCTCAGGCTGCGGCGGACATGTTCGATGGTGACGTCTACAAGACGCTCGAAATGGCGACATTGGAAAATGGGGTACGACACGAAGCGGCAGCGCGGCTCAGAATCCTCTCCGGGCTCTATGGTATTTTGCGTCCAACTGATGATGTATGCGCTTACAGGCTGGAAATGGGTCGAAAACTGCCCGGACATCAAGCGGGAACGCTTTACAAGTTTTGGGGTAGGAAAATCGCGGATGCTTTGGTCGCGGACGCCCGAGAAATCCGGACAGAAACGGTTCTGAACCTCGCGTCGGAGGAATACGCAAAATCAGTTGATCGGACGGCTCTGAAAGAATTGAATTTCATTTCGCCACGTTTTGAAGAAGATCGGAACGGACTCCGAAAGATGATCTCTTTTTCGGCCAAGCGGGCGAGAGGTGCCATGGCGCGATGGGTCCTGGAAAAGGGTTACACAGATCCGCATCAATTGGTTCATTTTGATGTTGGCGGATATGCATTTGACCGGGAAGCGTCAACGGATGCACGTCCTGTCTTCGTTAGGGTGGCAAGTTGATTGCCTGATGTATCAGGGCTTTTGATTGAACACCCCTAGTTACTGAAATATCGGGCGACGCAAAGACCGATATATCGGACCCAGGGTTCATCTGTGTGATCCTTTGCCGAGGAAAACACAGGTATCTGTGAATGACCTAGTGATTCATTCGCAAGAAAAATGGTTGCATACCCAATGCATGACGCAGAGTGTCAGGATCCGTTTCTATAAACATGCGGCGGGCTGCTGCGAAGAATTTGGTCTTTCTTAACCGTTCGCCTGATCGGGAAGATCCGGTTTCGGATTGATGGCATCCGACGGGCAATACTCCAAAATGCGCGCATGCATCTCGGTTTTACGGACTGGTTTGGACATGTAGTGATCAAGGCCTGCCGCCAGAATGTCGGCACTGTCACCTTCCATCGCATGGGCTGTTAGTGCGATAATCGGGATGTGGCGTTTAGTGCCTTCTTCCTCTTTCCGAATGGTTTGGGTCGCTTCTTTACCGTCCATACGCGGCATAGAAATATCCATGAAAATAAGATCCGGGTCGAACGTCTTGTATGCTTCAACGGCTTCGAGACCATCGTTCGCAAACTTCAGATCGACATCAAAATCCTTAAGCATTTTGCGGAACACCAATTGATTGGTTTTATTGTCTTCAGCTGCCAGCACGCGCATGCGGCGCTCTATCTGGCGCGTGTTTTCAGTATCGAGTGTATCAGGGCTTTCCGCCGCTGCCTCGCATGCGCCTGTTCCTCCTTTTGTCAGTGCGGAAGACGCAGCCTCGGAGCCTGGTTTGTCAGTATTTTCAGGTGGTCGGTCCTTTACATGAGAGAGCCAGTTCAGCAATTCACGGCGTGGAAACGGCCGCGGGACAATCGACGTCACTTCGATTTTCCCCGCGTCTGCCTGTGCATGGCCCACATTGGAACTGATTAGAATGATCGGCATTCCGTGACCAGCCATGCGTGCGGTTTGCGAGAACTCAAGACCGTTCATTTCGGGCATGATGTGATCGACCAGTACGATATCAACGCTCCGGTCCAAAAGTCCCAACGCACTTGCGCCGTCCCTGCAAGTGGTCGCTTTTAAGCCAAGCGCTTCAATTTGATTGCTCAGGATCTGTAGGTTTGGTTCGAAATCGTCAATGACCATCACGTGACGCAGTGAGTTCGCCAACGCCGGTGATGCTTTGTTCTCCTCCTGTTCCGCTTCGAAAGTCAGTTGGAAACCGAAGCAAGACCCAATGCCTTCCTCAGATGTCAGCCAAATCTTGCCGCCCATCATTTTTATCAAATGCTTTGTGATGGTCAGCCCAAGCCCGGTGCCATCAAATTGACGATTCCGTTCGTTTTCGACCTGGGTGAATTCGCCGAAGACATGGTCAATCATATCTTCCGGAATCCCAATGCCGGTGTCCTCAACAGTAACGCTGAGTATAAATTTCTTGCCACTATTGTCTGGTTCGCCACGCACTTTGACGAGAACATGACCATTTTGGGTAAACTTGACGGCGTTGCCCATCAGGTTGGTCAAAACCTGTCTCAATCTCCCTGGATCGCCAATGAAATGAGACGGCAAAAGCATCCCGTAGTCCAGAGCAAGAACCAAGCCCTTATCCTGTGCAGAAGACTGGAGCAACATAATGACTTCGAGTATGGACTGTTCAAGGTCGAAAGGTTCGGGATGCAATTGAAGCCGTTCGGCTTCGATTTTTGAGTAGTCCAAAACATCATTGATAATCACGAGCAGCGCTTCGCCCGAGTTTTTGATCGTGTCGACGTAAAGTCGCTGCTCTTCCGTGAGGGGCGTATCGACCAACACGTCGGCCATGCCAACAACCCCATTCATAGGAGTTCTGATTTCATGGCTCATGTTCGCAAGAAACGCGGATTTTGCGCGGTTCGCTGACTCCGCACTCTGGCGGGCGGCCTTGAGGTTCTTCTCGTATTTTACCGTCTCGGTGATGTTGAGACCAAGGGAAATAATGTCGCCGTCAGGACCACGTTGATCGATCATTTTGATGTATTCACCATTCCATAGGCGAATGACGACGGATTCCGGCTCAGGGTTTTGCACCCTCTCGATCATTTTTTGACGCCAGGCGGCCGGGGCTAAATCGCCTGTGTTGACAATCCCTTCATCGGTGAGAACCTGCAAAATGGTGACATAGCTGACGCCGGGCGCAATGTCCTCAAGCTTATCAAAAACGGCAAGATAAGACCGATTTGCCATGATCATCTGCAGGTCAGGTGTGAAAAAAGCAAACCCGTCGTTGATGGTTTCAATCGAATGCCACAGACGGCGCTCCACCAATTCGATTTTTTCATGCGCCGCCGACAAGTCCGATTTTACGCGCTGGTTTTCATTCCGGACGGTGGCAACTTCCGCGCGCGTTTCCACGATTTCATGGGAGAGTGCTTTTGCGTGTTCGCCAAGCTTTCTATTGGCGGCAAAAAGCTCCGCCTGCTTGAGTTCAAGCAGGCGTTCTGCGGCCAATCTGCCGCGGCGTTCCTCCGCCAATTTGTTGGCAAGACTCATCCAAACACCGGGTTTCGATTCCTTTTTCGAAGATTGCCGCGATCAAGGTGAATATCTGTTTAATTGAGGTGCTCCGAGGACGCGATATGCTGGTCTCGCCAAACTTGCTGGAAGCTTCAACGGCGTCCTTCTCTCAGCCAGGCGGCTGTGATCAAGCCCGCGGACAGAAGAAGTACAAGCCAACCGGGCAACAAGTTCGTCTGACGAATATCCCGGGTTTCAAAAGCTGCACGCGGTGTCAGACCAATCCATCCTCTTCCCGCAGCGGGCCGCCCACTGCGGATGTTTCTAAGTCTCGGCAGACCTTCTTCGAGGGCAATAACGCCGCCGCGCAGGCTGGCAATGACAGGTGTCATGACATCGGCAGTTGCAATAGTTTTCTCAAATTCGCGGGGTGCTGCGGGCCCCAACCCTATCACGGCTGTTTCGTCATCGTTGTCCAGTCGATAAAGACCGATTTCCGGTCCTTCGATACTTCCCTCGAAAACGCCTGGACTGGATTCAGACAGCGACAACTCGGATGTATTGCCAGAGGGGTCGGTGATGGTAAGCGGTGGGACCGTATCAGAAAGAGTGCGTCGTTTTATGCGCATTGTCTGACCTGTAGCTTCGGCGGTCAGGGCTTCTTCTTCGAGTTCCGGTTCCTTCATCATCCAATGTGCCAGTCTGCGCAGCAATTCCAGCTGCGGACCGCCGCCTTCATAACCACGGTTCCATAGCCATGCATGATCTGATGCAAGTAACGCCACGCGCCCTTCGCCAACCCGGTCCAATAACAATAGCGGTCTGTCATCGACACCTGACATGACGACATTGCCTGCCGTTTCAGACACATCAATCTGTCGCAGCCATCTGCCCCATTCGCCGACGCCGGGCAATTGGGTCGTTACAGGATGGCGCTCCCCCAGATCGGTCACTATCGGACGATAAGGCTCATCCAGAACTCGCGCGGTCGGCGCGGCAGGCAAAACAGCCCCCAAGGGCGAGCGGTAAATACTGTCAGCGCCAGCAAAATCCGCGCCGGCAGCCACCAGAACCGCACCGCCCTCGCGAATGTAATTGGCGACGTTGTCGAGATAGAGGGCGGGCAAGATGCCACGCCGTTTGTAGCGGTCAAAGATGATCAGGTCGAAATCGTCAATCTTTTCCAAAAACAACTCGCGCGTTGGAAACGCGATGAGGGACAATTCACTGACGGGCACACCGTCTTGTTTTTCCGGTGGGCGTAGAATTGTGAAATGGACCAGATCGACAGAGCTGTCGGATTTCAGAAGATTGCGCCAGGTGCGTCCGCCGGGATGCGGTTCGCCACTGACCAGCAAGACGCGCAAACGATCCCGTACGCCATTCATCTGAATGAGGGCTGTGTTATTGCGGTCTGTCAGCTCACCTTCAGCCATCGGAACGGTAAATTGGATCACGTTGCGCCCGCCGTGTGGCAGCGTCACGGGCAATTCGATGTCCTCCCCCAGAGGCACCTGAAAGGTTTGTGGTGTTGCGCCGTCCACTGAGATTTCCAAGGGCGCCACGCCAGAACCGCTGGGGGCGGCACCCATGTCTTCAATTCGCAACGTCAGTGTCACAGGTTCGCCAATGATGGCAAACGCGGGTGCGTTGCGGATGCTCAGGCGCCGGTCCCAATCCGTGGATTTTCCTGTCAGTAGAACATGCATTGGGGCGGGCAGCACAACAGGTAAATCTGCATCATGTACGCGCCCATCGCTCAGGGCGATGATGCCTGCGATCCGGGCGCGGGGCTCTTCGGCCAGTGCGTTTGACAGGGTCGTCATCAGCTCGGTACCTGCGTCGCCATCACCGTCAGGGACGGTGATGCGCCGCACTTCCGTGTTTGGCCGTGCACCGATCTGTGCTGCGAGACTGTCGGCAGCGCTGGCCATTTGGGTCGGTCTGTCAGAAAGGTTCTGGCTGGCGCTCTTGTCCTCCAGAAGCATTACGATATCGGTCAGTGGAGCGCGATCTTCCTGTTGATAAGAGGGGCCCGTCAATGCAGCAAGCACCACGGCTGCGGCCAGTGCGCGCAGCGCCCACCCGTTCAACCCACGCACAACCGCGAGCATCACGCCGATCAGTGCGATCACCACAACCATAAAAAGAAGCGTCCACGGGATCAGCGGGTCAAAAATGATGCTTCCGGTCATTGGCCCAACCGATCCAGCAGAGCAGGTACATGCACCTGATCTGATTTATAATTGCCGGTCAGTACATGCATCACGAGATTGACGCCAAACCGGAACGCGAGTTCTCTTTGCCGCTCACCGGTGAATCCCCTGCCAATCGGTACCATCGGCGCTCCGGACGCACCGACGGCCCAGGCCGATGCCCAGTCGTTGCCGCCGATGACCACGGGCGTGACGCCGTCATTCAGGTTTCGAAAGGGCATCCCTTCAACCTGCTCGGCGTCCGGTGGCGCAGCTTCGACCCAGACGTCGCGGCTGGTATGACGGCCCGGGAAATCCTGTAGCAGGTAAAATGTGCGGGTCAGAACGTGATCTGAGGGCAGCGGCTCAAGCGGTGGAATATCTAGGGGAGCCGCCAGATCCTGAAGTTTTCGCCCGTTCGGGCTGGCCGCACCAAACCTTGCGATATCTGCATCTCGCGTATCAAAAAGGATCAGCCCACCAGAGCGCAAATAGGCGTTCAGCTTCGCATAGGCTTCTGACGAGGGCCGGGGTTGATCCGTTGTTATCGGCCAATACAAAACCGGAAAAAAGGCCAGTTCATCCATTTCCAGATCCACGCCGACAGGATCAGCGGGCTCAACGGAAGTCCGAAAGAACAGCGTGTTCGAGAGCCCTCGAAGCCCCGCATCGGACAATTCATCCACTCGGGTGTTGCTGGTGCGTACATAAGCCAACGCCAGCTCAGTCGTGGCGTTCAACGCGAAAGCATCTTCCTGTGTGACCTGTGCGTCGACCTGTTGAGCGTATATAGCGGGCCAAATCGCCATCACCGCGACGGCAGTAGCCCGGTTGATATTGCCCAAAAGACGCCCAGACAGGGAAAGCGACGCCACAACATCGGCCAGTAACAGTAAAATGGAGAGACTCAACAGCCAGCCTGCTACAGGTTGTTCAGGTGGCACCGCGAAGCCTTTTACCGGGATGCGTGCGGGCCAGCTCACCGGCGTCAATACCGTGTCTGCGGTCAAGACATTTCGGGCCAGACGGCGGTCACCCGAAGCGTAAATGCCGGGTTGCATATCTGGTCCGGAGGGCGCGTTCAGCAGATCGGGTCCTGGTACGCCGGGCAAAGTACCCGCATCGCTCAATGTGGCGAAGCCATCCATAACCAGTTCAGGTGTCCAAGTGGTTCCATCGAGTTGTGTCGCATCTGGCTGTGCGGCAGAGGTCGAAATCGCCAAACGTTCCATCATTTGCACAAAAAGGCCCGAAAGCGGTAGTGTCGACCAATCTGCTGTGGCCGTCACATGGAATAAAACGATCTGACCCTGTTCGCGCGCCTTGCGGGTGACCAGCGGGGTGCCATCGGTCAATTCTGCAATCACCCGTTCTGCAAGTGTGGGATCAGGCTGTGCCATCACCTGCGAGGTGATTTGTACATCGTCGGGAATTGACAGGCCAAAGAAAGGTGAAGTTTCACGAAAGGGTGCCAGGGATTTTGGCGCGCCCCAACTCATCGCCCCGCCAACCGTGCGCCCGCCCGTGCGCAGGCGCACCGGCATCATCGGGTCTTCGTCAATGCGGCTGACATCGCTGGCGGCCACACGGGGTCCGGCAAACCGGACCAGCATTCCGCCCTGGTCAACCCATGCGCCGATGCCTTCCAATTCTGATGCCGACAGAGTGGCAATATCGGCCAGAACGATAACATCCGGGTTTGCCGGCAGGACATCGCTGATCGCACCACGGATCAGATCTGCATTGGGTGCGAGTGCTTGCTCAATATAGTGCAAAGGCGACAGCAACTGCAGTCCCTCGCGGTTTTCCCGACCGGCGATCAGCGCAATTTCGCGGCGTCGCAGCCCGTCATCCGCCAGTGTGGTTGCACCGGCCGAACGTTGTCCCTGCAGATCAAAACGCGTGATCCTTGCGCGCAATTCTGACGGTAAAGCCAAGGCCGCTTCGGCACTGGTTTCTCCATCCGCAAAGATCGCGTTGGCGGTGGCAAGGATGCTTGGGTTGCCGGCAGGGTCCCGGCCCTGCGCCTGTATGACAACTTCGCGTTCTGGCCCGGGTGCTGCGCGCACGGCGGACAGTTGCACGGCACCGTCCTCAAACCCTGCGGGTTGCAACGCGACAACATTGGCTGCAGTTTGATACACTTCTACTGCACCCTTGGCTTCGAATGCCGCCAATACGTCTGATCGACCCGGAAACTCAAGGCCATCACTGAACCAAAGGGTGTCGAACCCTGCGGCAGCGTTGGCGAAAGAAACCGCCTGTGCGGAACGCGCGGCGTCTGCTTGCCAGGGTGCTGGTCTGAAGCCGGGTAACCTTGACCGCCAGGCGTCAGCGGATTGGAAGACGGGCGGCTGTGGCCGTGCAAGATCAAGGAAGGCGACGGTGCGCTCGGCACGGCTTGCTCGGGTCAGTTGCGCTGCGATGGCCTCTTCCTGTTCCGCCCATCTCGTCGCACCTGCCCAACTGCCATCCAAAACAATCAACAGCGGCCCGGTGCCCTGTGCCTGATCCTCGTTGGGGTTCAAAACCGGACCGGCCAACCCCAAAATAATCGCGGCTATGGCCAGCATGCGCAGCAACAAGAGCCACCAAGGCGTGCGATCAGAAACCGTTTCATCGTCTTTGAGCCCCAAAAGCAGGGCCACACCGGGAAACCGGCGGCGCATGGGCGCGGGTGGGACCGCGCGCAGGATCAACCAGAGTATGGGGAGCGCAAGCAGCGCCATGAGCAACCACGGCGCGGTGAAACCTATGCCTCCTAAGACGGTCATCTGATGCCCCCAGTATCCAACGCTCGATAGAGCCAGAGCAATGCAGACTGCGCCGAGGCATCGGTATGATGCAACCCATATTGCCAGCCTGTCACTGCACAGAGTTTTTGCAACTCGGCCTTGCGCTCGGCCAAACGTTCCAGATAGCGGTCCTTGAGGTCGTTCGCTTTCAGCGTTTCATGCCTCAGGCTGCCACCAACGCTTTCAAATATCGTGCGACCACGGAAGGGAAACGCTTCTTCGCTCGGATCAAGCGTGTGCAGCAGGACGCCACGGACGCCTCGATCGGCTGCTTTGGTAAGCGCCAGTTTGACCTCGGCGATATCCCCCATGAAGTCGGATATGAAAACTGCGCGGGCAGACGGGATCATCGCGCGGTGTTCCGGCGGGGCATAGTCGTCCGCAGCATCTGTCGTAAACGCTTCGGCCAGTCGAAGCACCTGAGCGTTACCACGGCGGGGCGGCAGGGTTGTTCCGGTCAGCCCCACACGTTCACCGCCGCGTACAAGCAGGATGGCTATGGCCAGTCCCAGAAGACGCGCGCGGTCCGCTTTGAGCGGCAGCTCGCCATCGCTGGTGAACCGCATGGACGCGCCCTGATCGACCCATAACATCACTGACTGGGCGATTTGCCATTCGCGTTCACGCACAAATTCCTGATCGCCGCGCGCGGAACGGCGGTGATCGATCAGGCGACGGCTGTCCCCGATTTGCGCGGGTCTGTATTGCCAGAAATCATCACCCATTCCTGCACGGCGGCGTCCGTGATCTCCCAACAGTACCGCACCGGCCAAATGCTTCGCCCGCGCCAGAAGTGCCGGGAGGGACGCGGCCTGTTCCTCAGCACCTGTCCGAAGCGCAGTGGGCTGGGACGACATCTGAATGGGTGATGCGCTCACGCGGCGGCCTTCGTGCCGGCGAGCTCCATGGCTGTGGTGTCAATCAAACCGGCCAAGCTGTCGCCTCGTGCCCGTGCCGCAAAATTGAGGGCCATACGGTGACTGAGAACGGGTCGCGCCATATCAAGAACGTCCTCTGCAGAAGGTGCAAGGCGCCCTTGCAGCAATGCCCGCGCCCTTACGGTCAGCATCAAGGCCTGCGCGGCGCGTGGTCCCGGACCCCATGCAACGGTTTCCCGCACTTGTTGGGAAACGCCCTCTTCATCAGGACGAAAGGCGCGGACCAGATCGAGTATCATTTCGACAACGCTTTCGCCGACCGGCATCCGACGCAATAGCTGCTGCGCCTTCAATAGTTCGCTGGCGGTGAATATCTCTGTAGATGCAGCTTCTGTATCTCCGGTCGTCGCCAACAAGATGTCGCGTTCGGTATCTCGATTGGGGTATTCCACATCAATTTGCACCAGAAACCTGTCGAGTTGCGCCTCGGGAAGAGGATAAGTCCCTTCCTGCTCAATCGGGTTCTGGGTCGCAAGCACATGGAAGGGCACACCGAGTACGCGGTTTTCGCCCGCTACAGTGACAGTTTTTTCTTGCATCGCCTGCAAAAGCGCGGATTGGGTCCGGGGGCTGGCGCGGTTGATCTCATCCGCCATCAGCAACTGGCAGAAGATCGGGCCCTCAATAAAGCGAAAAGCGCGGCTGCCGTCCGGTGCGGTGTCCAGGACTTCAGAACCCAGAATATCGGCAGGCATCAGATCGGGTGTAAACTGCACCCTGTTGCCATGCAGCCCCATGACAGTTGAGAGCGTTTCCACCAAACGCGTTTTGCCCAGACCTGGCAATCCGATCAACAAGCCATGCCCACCACAAAGCAGCGCGGTCAAAGTCAGTTCGACGACACGTTCCTGACCGATGAACCTTTGCGTGATCGATTGTTTGGCCGCCATCAGCTTTTCGCCGAGCGCTTCGATATCTGCGACCATGTCTTCTGCTTCACTCATGACAACGTGCTCCAAAGGATTATATGCTTGATGTAACTCTATCGTGCTCAAGGGAAATGGCAAAAGCAATGAGTGGACAAAAAACCGTGACTCCCTCGGCGGAAGGCCTTGCAGCTTCATTAACTGCTGTAAAAACACGCGGTTTGCCGCCCGTGCACCTGTGGAACCCGCCTTTTTGCGGTGATCTTGACATGCGCATCGCGCGGGATGGCACCTGGTTTTATCAAGGAACACCGATTGGACGGCCCGGATTGGTCAAGTTATTTTCATCGATTCTTAAACGAGAGGATGAAAAATACTTCTTGGTAACGCCGGTTGAAAAAGTCGGAATCACGGTGGATGACGCGCCATTTGTGGCGGTGGACTTTGAAGCAACGGGCGATGGCGAGGATCAGGTTCTGACCTTTAGTACCCATGTTGGCGATGAAGTCGTCGCGGGCAGGGAGCTGCCGATTCGCGTCGTGAAGGATGCTGAAACGGGTGAACCGTCGCCTTATGTGCTGGTGCGTGCCAACCTCGAAGCTTTGATTGATCGAAAGAGTTTCTATCGATTGGTCGACCTTGGAGAGCATCATGAAGGGTGGTTCGGGGTTTGGTCCGGTGGCACGTTTTTTCAGATTATCCCAAGTGCGGAATTGCCCTGATAACTGGAGGCCACTTAGGGGCATCGCTATTTGTAACCTCTGAGGCGTGACGCTGCGAGTGACCTATCTGCAACGGATTATGCCGCTTTTTCTCACCTTAGAACGAAATCATGGCACACTCTTGGGTCTGAGCGACCTCAACCTTAAGGTTTGAGGAGCAGTATCGTTGAGGTCGTATGTTCAAAATCGCCGCCAACCTGAGCCACTTATGGCCCGAAATCCCCTATCTCGACCGTTTTGATGCCGCTGCGGAGGCCGGATTTGAAGGTGTGGAGGTTCTGTTTCCATATGACATGCCGGCCAAAGACACTCAGCGCGCCTTGCTCAAATCTGGCCTGCCGATGGTTTTGATCAACGCACCCCCACCCAATTATACCGGTGGTGCGCGTGGTTTTGCGGCCGTACCGGAACTGGACGACCGTTTCCGTTTCGATTTGCGCCGCGCACTTCGGTATTGTGAGGCTTTGCGCGTGCCCATGTTGCACGTCATGACCGGTGCGGCGGAGGGTACGGAGGCACGGGAAACTCTGATCGCAAACCTGCGCTGGGCATCGGAACAAGTCCCTGAGAATATGACGCTCTTGCTGGAACCGCTCAATACCGTAAGCATGCCGGGTTATTATCTGAATGACTATGAATTAGCCGCGGATATTCTGAACGAACTCGGGATTTCGAACATTGCTTTGCAGTTTGACACCTTTCACGCGCAAACCATCCACGGCGACGCGCTCGAAGTTTACGAAAAACACAAATTGCTGGTGCGACACATCCAAATCGGTGACGCACCGGATCGTACAACACCAGGACAGGGCGACGTCAATTTCAATGCATTTTTCGACCGCTTGAAGGCGGATGGTTATGCGGGCTGGGTCAGCGCAGAATATACTCCGGGGCCGCAGACCGAAGACAGCCTGTCATGGCTGCATGCGCTGCGACCCTGATGCCGTTCGCCTAAGCTGCGGGTGATATGTGCGTTAACGCGCATGTAATCCCCTTTCTGGCATCTTATGTTTGCGCCGATGCCAAAGGAGGCTTGCGATGATTCCCGCTCGATACCAACATTTTGTCTATGGTTTCATCCTGTCGGGTTTGATGTCTTTCATGGTGTCTGGGATCGCGACCTATCGAAGTCTCGGCCTGATTGATGATTTTTTCATGGTTTGGATTTCCAACTGGTTGCCCAGCTGGTCCGTCGCCTATCCAACTTTGTTATGCGTGTCGCCAATTGCCCGCCGGATCGTATCCAAACTGGTGCGGCAAGAAGCGTAGATACCCACCTTACTAATGCGCGACAGCCCAGTTTGGCCCTTGTCCTGCGTCAACACTGAGTGTGACATCTAATTTGACAACCGGGTCGGCAGCACCTTCCATGACCGTGCGCGCAGCGGTGATCAGATCGTTCTGGGCCCCATTCTCCACCTCAAAAAGCAGCTCGTCATGCACCTGTAACAGCATCTTGGCGGGCAAGTCAGCGATGGCCGCAGGCATCCGGATCATGGCGCGGCGAATAACATCAGCTGCCGTCCCCTGAATGGGCGCATTAATCGCCGCGCGGGCTGCAAAACCGGCGTGCGGCCCTTTGGCCCCGATGTTGGGCGTATGAATGCGACGCCCAAAAAGCGTTTGAACATATCCATGTTCTTTGGCAAAGGCTTTGGTGTCGTCCATATAAGTCCGGATGCCGGGGAAACGTTCAAAATACCGGTCGATGAAACCCTGCGCCTCACTGCGCGGAATCCGTAGATTGCGCGCCAGCCCAAAACCGGAAATGCCATAGATCACCCCAAAATTGATCGCCTTCGCGCGGCGCCGGATGTCGGGGGTCATTTGGTCCATCGGCACATCAAACATTTCGGAAGCGGTCATTGCATGAATGTCCTGACCGTCTCTGAAGGCCTGCTTTAGAGCCTCAATATCTGCAATATGAGCCAGAATACGCAGCTCGATCTGGCTGTAATCCAGCGCGACCAGCGTCTTGCCCTCCTCGGCCACAAAGGCTTCGCGAATGCGGCGTCCTTCCTCGGTTCGGATCGGGATATTTTGCAGATTTGGATCGGTGGAGGCGAGCCGCCCCGTAGATGCACCGGCAATGGAATAGGACGTATGTACGCGCCCGGTATCGGGGTTGATATGGTCCTGCAACGCGTCCGTGTAGGTGGATTTCAGCTTGGACAGCTGCCGCCAGTCAAGCACGCGAGCTGGCAATTTATGTTCTGTAGCAAGGTCTTCCAGAACATCAGCACCGGTCGCATAGGCCCCGGTTTTGCCCTTTTTACCGCCCTCCAGACTCATTTCGTCAAACAGGATTTCGCCCAGCTGCTTGGGAGAACCTACATTGAATTTGCGTCCGGCAAGTGTGTAGATCTCGTCTTCCAGACCGGCCATTTTCTGACTGAACGCATTGGACATGCGCGACAGCGTATCGCGATCGACCTTGATGCCAGTTTGTTCCATCTGCGCCAACACCGGCACCAAAGGACGCTCCAGCGTTTCATAGACCCGCGTAACCTGCGCCCGGTGCAGCATTGGTTTGAACCTTTGCCACAGGCGCAGGGTAATATCCGCGTCTTCTGCCGCATAGGGCACAGCGTCCTCCAGTGGCACCTTGTCGAAGGTGATCGCGGACTTACCAGAGCCTAACAGGGGTTTTATTGGGATCGGCGTATGCCCGAGATATCGGTCCGACAGCGCATCCATGCCGTGATTGTGTAGCCCGCCGTGCATCGCGTAAGACATCAGCATGGTGTCGTCGATGGGCGCAACATTGATCCCGATTTGGGCGAAAATCTTGGCGTCATACTTCATGTTTTGCCCGATCTTCAGGATCGATTGATCCTCCAGCACAGGTTTGAGCATGTCTATGGCGTCAGACAGGGCCATCTGATCCTCGGCCAGATCATCTGACCCAAATAGATCATCGCCGCGATGCACCTTGTGGATCAGTGGGATGTAACACGCCTGTCCCGCCTCCACACAGAGCGACACACCCACCAGATCGGCAGTCATTTCATTCAGGCCCGTGGTTTCTGTATCCACAGCCACACAACCGCGTTCATATATGCGGTCGATCCAATCCTGAAGTTCCGCACCCGAACTCACTTTGGAATACCCGCTTTTGTCGAATGGAATATCCGCCACTTCGGGCGCTTCCGGCGCATGTTTGGGCGTGTCATCAATAGCCGGGGGTTCGACGCCCAGTTGATCCGCGATCCGCTTTGTCAGAGTGCGGAACTCCATCTCCGCAAGGAATGGCATCAGCAGATCCGCATCCGGTTCCCGCACTTCGAGATCATCCAACGTAAAATCGAGCGGAGTGTTTTCATCCAGCAGCACAAGGCGGCGTGACAGCCGGATTTGTTCCGCATGATTGATCAGAGTCTCGCGGCGTTTGGGCTGTTTGATTTCTTCTGCGCGCTCCAATAGCGCATCCAGATCACCGTATTCATTGATCAACAAAGCCGCTGTCTTGATCCCGATCCCTGGCGCGCCTGGGACGTTGTCAACACTGTCACCGGCGAGCGCCTGCACATCCACAACCCGCTCAGGATAAACGCCGAATTTCTCGAACACGCCATCCCGGTCAATGCGCTTGTTTTTCATCGCGTCCAGCATTTCGACGCCGTCGCCGACCAATTGCATCAAGTCTTTATCTGAGCTGATAATCGTACACCGCCCGCCTGCCGCGCGGGCCTGAACCGCCAAAGTTGCAATGATGTCGTCAGCCTCAAAGCCCTCTTTTTCCTCGCAGGCAATGTTGAAGGCAATTGTTGCTTGGCGGGTCAAAGGGATCTGTGGGCGCAAGTCTTCAGGCATGGCCTCGCGGTTGGCTTTGTATTGATCGTACATGTCATTGCGAAAAGTATGGCTGCCCTTGTCAAAAATCACGGCTACATGTGTCGGCGCATCTGGACCGGTGTTGGTCTCGACATAGCGTTGCAGCATATTGCAGAATCCCGAAACCGCACCAATCGGCAACCCGTCTGACTTACGCGTCAGGGGGGGCAAGGCGTGATAGGCGCGAAAGATGAACGCGGAGCCGTCGATCAGATGAAGGTGATGGCCTTTCCCGAATGTCGTGTTCATATTAGGATACCCTCATCATCGGTTTATGGAACGTCACAGATGTTATCCCGTATCGCGGCAGGCGCTGCAATCACCCTTTGTGCCACAAGTGTTTTTGCTTAAGTTCCAACCGGATTTGGTTGCCAGACTGATGTGGATGTTTCCGAGATTTGCGTGCGTTTGTTGGGTGCGTCGGTGAACAGGTCTGTTTTTTCACTGGGCGCGCTTCGGGGGCGGACCGAAGGAACGCTGAGTGTTCGAACAAATGCTGGCAATTTGTGTTCCGGGCGCCCGGTCCTTCGAAACTTTTTGGCTGTCGGTCAGTCGAATTTTTCTTGTGGCGATTGCCGCAAGGGGATCGCCTATTTCACCTATAGGGATCCCAAACCAGGCGCAACCACGAGCAGCGGTCTCTTGACAGGCGGATCAAAGCCGGAGGCAAGGACGGGCAACAAGATCAAACAGTCTCTGGCGATTGATCCGGAAAAGCCAGACGGAAACCTGACCTGCGCAAATTCAGTGCTAGCGATAACTCAGACTTTGTCCGCATAATCCTTGTGGACGTATTTGCAATCGCAATAGCCACATTCTACCCACCCGGTGTCTTTCGGGATTTGCAGCCAAACGCGCGGATGACCGAGCGCGCCCTCGCCGCCGTCACAGGCAATGCGGAAACTGTCGACAATTCTGGTCTCTGGCGGTTGCTGCATGATGGGCGAGTCCTATGGCTTTGCGCTGCCCGTTATGACCAAAGCGCAAGGTTGGAGCAAGCCCATCCGGCAGCGATCTTATCAATCTCTTTCAATACGGGCCTGGTAACAGTTGTTTCGCGCCGATCGAACATGGATGAAAGCAACATCAGGATTCTTGAAAACCTCGGCGACTTTGTCTTGTATTGCCTTGGTCGCGACGACCTCGCCTGTTCCATATACAATGCGTTCGTCCGTGGAGTATCCTTTGAGCAGATAATCCGGCGAAGTCGTCAAGATTTCAGGCAAATCGTCTGAGCCGCCCCCCCGTGTACAAGGTTTGGCGCAGAGGAAAATAGGGCCTGTCTCGGCATAGGCGTGCACGCCCTCAAACGGGCGGTGCGCGAGAATCAGCATCGCTTCGCCCTCTGGCACGTCTTTCAGGCAATGACGACAGGGTGTGCCGGGCCCGGTTGAGATCTTGCGCTCTGGCTTTTGGCCGTGAATATCGGTGCCACCGTTTTGCCAATGGCGGACCATTTCAGTCTCTAATGCAATGAAAAGTGACATTTTTCTCTCCTATAGGTTCAGGTTTTTCATGGGGAGAGTGACCTTTTTTGCGGCGATGAATCGACCCGAATGATGCGCTTTCGAAAAGGACTCCAAATTAGAACAAAAGGTGAATATGGTATGTGCTTATCATGTTTACCGAGATCAATATCACCTCGAACTTCTCTTTCCTGAAAGGGGCTTCGCATCCAGAGGAATACATGTCCCGCGCGGCGGCCTTGGGCATGCAGGCCATTGCGATTGCGGATGAGAATTCTGTTGCGGGAATCGTGCGGGCACATGCACGGGCGCGGGAAATTTGCAGGCAGGTAGGAGAGCGTCAGGCCTGGGAGGCGAAAAACGGAATGATCGGCCCGCCGATCCCCAAAGGATTCAGTGCCTCTGAAAGCCTGCTTTATGTCCGGCCCCGATTGATCCCTGCTGCCCGGCTTGTTTTTTCAGACGCCTGTCCGGTTACCGCCTTACCTGAAACACGTGCAGGATGGGGCGCGTTGTGCCGCTTGCTTTCCAAAGGACGGTTGCGGGCTAAGAAAGGCAGCTGTGATTTGCAACTTGACGACCTTCTGGAGGAGGGCGAGGCGTTGCAATTGGTGCTCTGGCCACAGACGCAAACATCACCGCGCGGCGCAGGTGGATGGGTCCAAACAGCGCAAGCGTTGGCGCGCCGCTTTGCTGGCAAAGTACACATCGGTTTGGTGCCGCATTATGATGGCCGCGATTCTGAACGTTTTATGGCGCTAAGTGATCAGGCGACCCGGCTTAATCTGCCGACCCTGGCAAGTGCGGCACCTCTGATGCACCACGGTGCGCGGCGCAAACTGGCGGATGTTGTTGCGGCCATCCGATTGGGCCGTCGCATCGATGATCTTGGCCGAAACGCGCTACCCAACAGCGAGGCACGCCTGCGCTCAGAGACAGAGATGCGAAGATTCTTCAAAGGCTTCGAAGAGGCTGTGGATCGTACGGTTGCTCTCTCCCAAAACCTGACGTTTTCGCTGGACGAGCTACGCTATGAATATCCTTCCGAAGGCACCCGGACAGAGACCCCTGCTGAACGTTTGCGCCGCCTGGCCTATGAAGGTCTGAAATGGCGCTATCCGAATGGTGCCTCCGAAAAGGTGCACAAACTCCTCGAACACGAGCTGAACCTCATCGGTAAACTCAAATACGAACCCTATTTCCTGACGGTGCGCGATATCGTGGCCTTTGCGCGCTCCCGCGATATCCTGTGTCAGGGACGCGGGTCCGCGGCGAACTCGGTGGTGTGTTATTGCATGGGCGTCACCTCCGTCAGCCCTGAAATAGGCACGATGGTGTTCGAGCGTTTCGTCTCGGAGGCCCGCGACGAGCCTCCCGACATCGACGTGGATTTTGAACACGAGCGCCGTGAAGAGGTAATTCAGCACATCTATGAACGTTACGGGCGTCACCGCGCCGGGCTGTGCGCCACTGTCGTGCATTATCGTGGCAAACGCGCAATCCGCGAGGTCGGTCGTGCCATGGGGCTCACGGAGGACACCATTTCAGCGCTGTCTTCCCAGTTGTGGGGTTTCTTTTCCACCAAGGGGATCGAGGCTGAACGCATGGCCGAGATCGGGTTGGATGCAAGCGATAAACGTCTGCAACAGACACTGGCGTTGGTCTATGAAATCAACGGTTTCCCTCGGCATCTCTCCCAACATGTCGGGGGGTTCGTCATCACCGAAGGGCGCCTAGATGAGTTGGTGCCAATCGAAAACGCCACGATGGAGGATCGCACAGTCATCTGTTGGGACAAGGATGATATCGAGGCTCTGGGCATTTTAAAGGTTGATGTGCTCAGCCTTGGTATGTTGACCTGTATCCGCAAGGCCTTTGACTTGCTGAAAACGCACCACAACGCCAGCCATACCCTTGCAAGCCTGCCACCTGAGGATCCGGTCGTTTACGATATGCTCTGCGCCGCAGACAGCATCGGTGTGTTTCAGGTCGAATCGCGCGCGCAGATGAATTTTCTGCCCCGCATGCGCCCACGGTGTTTCTATGATCTGGTGATCGAGGTTGCGATTATCCGGCCCGGCCCCATTCAGGGCGACATGGTGCATCCGTTCATCCGTCGTCGGAACGGAGAGGAGGAGGTGTCCTTCCCTTCGGACGAATTGGGCGCGGTGCTGGGCAAGACACTGGGTGTGCCGCTGTTTCAGGAACAGGCGATGCAGATCGCGATTGTCGGGGCAGGCTTTACCCCGGATCAGGCCGACCGCCTGCGCCGTTCGCTTGCGACCTTTAAAAAACATGGGAACGTCAGCGAATTCCGCACACTTTTTCTTCGGGGTATGGCGCGCAAAGGCTATGACGCTGATTTCTCGGAACGTTGCTTTTCCCAGATCGAAGGGTTTGGATCCTACGGGTTTCCCGAAAGCCATGCGGCGAGTTTTGCATTATTGGTATATGCGTCCAGCTGGATCAAATGCCATCATCCGGGCATCTTTGCCTGCGCTCTGCTAAACTCCCAGCCCATGGGCTTTTACGCCCCAGCGCAGATTGTACGGGACGCCCGTGAACACGGCGTCGAGGTGCGCCCCATCTGCATTAACGCCAGTTTTTGGGACAATACGATGGAACCGGATGGGCAGGGTGGTTTGGTGCTGCGGCTGGGCTTCCGTCAGATCAAAGGCATCAGCGAGGAGGATTCCACATGGCTGACTGCTGCGCGTGGCAACGGGTACCGCAGCGTGCGGGATGTCTGGCGTCGGTCCGGTGTTGCGCCAGGCATTGTGGTGCGTCTGGCGGAGGCGGATGTTTTTGCAGGGATCGAGCTTAACCGTCGCGACGCCCTGTGGGAGTCCAAGGCGCTGGTGCCCGGTGTGCCTTTGCCGCTTTTTTCCAATGACATTGACGGGGAAGCGATTGATGAACCCGCAGCCCTGCTGCCCGAAATGACATTGGGTGAAGAAGTGGTGGAGGATTATGTCGCAATGCGCCTGACGCTCAAGGCCCATCCGTTGGCGCTTTTACGGCCGCTGCTAACAACTGCCCCTTAGGAGGGGGCCACGTTTGTAGATCAAAAACTGGGACGTGCTGTAAAAGAGGTTCACCCTTTAGGCGCAAACGGCTAAAAGATCGCAAACCCGTCAGAGGAGAAGAGCAGATGAGAACGCGTAGACCTGTGGTGTTATGCATTCTGGATGGGTGGGGTATCGGCAAAAGCAGTGCGGGAAATGCGCCTTTCCTTGCTAATACACCAACCATGGACCGGCTCATGGATAGCTGTCCCCACGCGACGCTCACAACTTTTGGTCCTGACGTAGGTCTGCCGAAAGGGCAGATGGGCAATTCCGAAGTGGGCCACACAAATATCGGTGCAGGTCGTGTTGTGGCCATGGACTTGGGACAAATTGACCTGGCGATCGAAGAAGGCAGCTTTACACAAAACGAGCGTTTGCGTGCCTTTATCGAAACATTGCGGGAAACCGGCGGTACAGCGCATTTGATGGGTGTCGTCTCTGATGGGGGTGTGCATGGGCATCTTACTCACATGATCGCGGCCGCCAAGGCGCTGGATGAAGCTGATGTACCTGTACTCATTCATGCGCTTACGGATGGTCGCGATGTGAACCCTAAATCGTCGCTCAACTATCTTGAAACGCTTGAGGCGGAATTACCAAACACCGTGCGCATCGTTTCAGTGACGGGTCGTTATTATGCGATGGATCGCGACAACCGCTGGGACCGCGTTAGCAAGGCGTATGGAGCAATTGTAAGGGCCGAGGGAAATCACGAAGGCACCGCGCGGGAGGCAGTTCAGGCCGCCTATGATCGTGGTGAAACCGATGAGTTCATCGCACCAACTGTTCTGGAGGGATTTGAGGGCGCGCAGGATGGCGATGGGTTGTTTTGCCTGAATTTTCGGGCGGACCGTGCGCGCGAAATCATGGCAGCCATCGGGGATCCGGCGTTCGACGCCTTCGATACCGGTGCACGACCCACCTGGGCGGCTTTGATGGGAATGGCGCAATATTCTGAAGAACACTCGAAATACATGTCTGTCGTTTATCCAAAACCCGAGATCGTCAACACATTGGGCGATTGGGTTGCACAGAAGGGTTTGCGCCAGTTCAGGTTGGCAGAGACGGAAAAATACCCCCATGTGACGTTCTTTTTGAACGGCGGTGAAGAAGTGTCCTTTGCTGGTGAAGATCGCAAGATGCCCAAATCACCCAATGTTGCCACCTATGATCTGCAACCGGAAATGTCTGCAGATCAGGTCACCGAGGCGTTGGTTTCTGCGATCAAAGCGCAGTACGACCTGATCGTGGTGAATTTCGCCAACCCGGATATGGTAGGTCACACAGGCGATCTAGCAGCAGCCAAGAAGGCTTGTGAGGCAGTGGATCAAGGGCTTGGTCAGGCATTGCGCGCGCTGGATGCTGTGGGCGGGGCCATGATCGTGACGGCAGATCATGGCAATTGCGACATGATGATTGATCCTGAAACGGGCGGCCCTCATACAGCTCATACCTTGAACCCGGTTCCGGTCGTGGTGATCGGCGGCCCAAAAGGCGCAAAGGTTTCCGACGGAAGGTTAGCCGATTTGGCCCCGACCGTTCTGTTCCTGATGGGGCTTGATGTGCCGACGGAAATGACTGGAAAATGCCTGCTGTCATGAAGTGGCTTATTCTCATTGCCGCGTTTTTTGTTCCTTCTGCAATTTCGGCGCAGCAGGACAATGCTGAACGCGCCCGTGCCGCGCTGGAGATGTTGGAAACGGCTTCCACGCAATTGGACGAGGCTGGGTCAGCGCGTGACCGCATTCGTGCGCTGACCAGCACGATTCAGGCTTTTGAAGAAGGGTTGAGTGCTTTGCGCAGTGGTTTGCGTCATGCAGCGGTGCGCGAACAGCAACTCAGTGCGAAATTACATTCCCGGGACGCCGAAATAGCGGACTTGCTTGTTGTGCTGCTACAGATGGGGGCACGGCCATCTCCCGTCGCCTTGCTCCATCCTGGCGGTCCGACAGGAACTGCAAGGGCTGGAATGCTGTTGGCAGAGATCACACCGGCACTGAATGCGCAGGCCGCTGATCTGCGACGGGACCTGAATGACTTGAAGACTTTGCGTGCGATCCAAACTGATGCTGAGGACCGTCTTCTTGCAGGCCTGAGCGAGGTTCAGCAAGCGCGCACGGCGCTCAATCAGGCCATTGCCGAACGCACCGAACTGCCGAAACGCTTCACAAATGACCCTGTGCGAGAGGCGATCCTGATCGCATCAGCTGAAACTCTCGAAAACTTTGCCGAGGGGCTGGACCAGATTGTGCTGGACGGAGAGACCATTGCGCCCGCGTCGATGGAGAGCAACAAAGGGGAACTCCCGCTTCCCGTGCATGGCATTTTGTTGCGCGCGGCGGGTGAGGTCGATGCCGCCGGAATTGCGCGTCCGGGGATTATAATGGCGACTTTGCCTCGTGCCATTGTCACAACACCAGTAAGCGCAACAATTCGCTACACCGGGCCGCTGCTGGATCTGGATCAGGTGGTGATTCTTGAACCTCAGGCAGGTGTGCTTTTTGTGCTCGCAGGGCTAGATACCGTTTACGTTGTGGCAGGAGAGGTCATTGACGCGGGCGCGCCATTGGGGCTTATGGGCGACTCTGCGGCAAAAAACCGGCCAGAACTTTCAACAGATGGTGATGACACTGGCGTCGAGCGTTCAGAAACGCTCTATATAGAGGTAAGACAGGACAACTCACCCGAGGACCCGAGCCTCTGGTTCCGAACCGATAAGGATGGATAGAGAGAAATGAAAAAATTTGCCATGGCGGCAGCAGGCGGCATTGTCGCGGGTGTCATCGCCACAACACAGATCGCAGGCCCGTTGCTTGCGCAGGAATCGGCAAAGTCGAGTAGTGTCTATGAACAGCTGGATCTGTTCGGTGATATATTTGAGCGTATCCGTGCGCAATACGTCGAAGAGGTCGAAGCTGGCGAGCTGATCGAAGCGGCCATTGATGGCATGCTGACATCGCTTGATCCCCACTCCAGCTACCTTTCTCCGGATGACGCGGCCCAGATGCGCGTGCAGACACGTGGCGAGTTCGGTGGTTTGGGCATTGAGGTGACGCAAGAAGAAGGCTTTGTGAAAGTTGTCTCGCCAATTGACGGCACACCCGCGGATGAGGCGGGCGTCGAAGCGGGTGATTTCATCACTCATGTCGACGGCGATTCCGTCTTGGGTCTGACTTTGGACGAAGCCGTGGATATGATGCGCGGACCGGTGGGGTCAGAAATTTTGATCACAATTGTGCGTGAGGGTGAAACAGAGCCCTTTGACGTATCGATCATCCGCGACACTATTAAACTGACGGCGGTACGAACAAGAACCCAAGGCGAGACGGTTGTTTTGCGAGTAACGACTTTCAACGACCAGACGTATACCAATCTGCAATCGGGTCTCAAAGAACAGTTCGAAACTGCAGGCGGGATCGACAATATCAATGGGATCGTGGTGGATTTACGCAATAATCCCGGCGGTTTGTTGACCCAGGCGATCCGGGTCTCCGATGCTTTCCTCGAAGAGGGCGAAATTGTCAGCACACGGGGTCGCAACATCCAGGACGGAGAGCGGTTCAACGCGACTGCAGGTGATCTGGCCGAAGGCAAACCGATTGTGGTGCTGATCAACGGGGGTTCTGCCTCCGCATCGGAAATTGTCGCGGGTGCTTTGCAGGATCATCGCCGCGCAATTGTCGTTGGTACGAAAAGCTTTGGTAAGGGGTCGGTCCAAACGGTCATGCCACTGCGCGGAGATGGTGCCATGCGCCTGACGACCGCGCGGTACTACACGCCTTCCGGCCGTTCCATCCAGTCACTTGGTGTGTCCCCTGACATTGTGGTGGAGCAACCGCGCCGCGCGCCAGACACTGAAGAAGAGGAAGAGAATTCACCGCGTTCCTTGCGTTCGGAGGCGGATTTGCGCGGCAGCTTGAACAACGACAGCCTGACGGAAGACGAGATCAAGCAAATCGAGGCAGATCGTGCCAAAGCAGAGGCGGCAGCCGCTTTGCGCGAAGAGGATTACCAACTGGCCTACGCCATTGATATCCTTAAGGGTCTCAACGCTTTGGTGCCGGTCGACTAAGAGCAACGTTCATATGCGCTATCAGGGAGCCCTGCCAGTTTTCTGGCGGGGCTTTTTTTGGCCCTGGACAGACATATGCTTCAATGTTGATATAATTTTCACGCATAGATTTATCGTAAAGATCAAATGCTTTGACGAGAAATATGCCTTCTGCTTGCTGCGTCGTTGTGCGTGGTTCTGAACGGCTGGAAGGAGTCTGGCTGACTGACCAGCCACGGCTCATGTTTTAATCTTGACCCGTCGGACTATTCTCTTTGCTCTCACGTTGGTTTGGAACGACGGCAGGTAGGCCCATTGCTAAAAGCAGTCGCTCAACGTGGACTCCCTGCGAGTTTTTCGTTGATGACAAAAAACAAAACAGGATTGTGCCGACCACCGTCAGTCCAAAATTCAAACACGCGTGATGGGTTTCAAACCGCGAGGACCCTGCGAAGTGACGGGAGACAAGCAGGACTGAGATGTACGATTATTCACGGCAAATCGATAAATCGACGCCGGTTTTAAAATAACACGCAAGGTCGCTTTGGCGCCCGGCACTTCACTCAAGAAGCGCAGAGCGTCAGCCTTTTAGAGGTCCATATACTCATGGCCTTCTTCCTTGGCGCCGGGGTGCGTGACCGCGCCCATATAGGTTGGACCAACCAGCTTTGCATATTTCCAGAGTGCGCCGGCACCATATATGGTTGGACGTGGTCCTTCCCATTCGGCTTTGCGTGCGGCCATGTCTTCATCAGAAACGGCAACCGAAATCGAGCCTTCGATGGCATTCAGTGTGATCATGTCACCGTCTTTCAACAGGGCGATGGGCCCGCCATGCGCGGCCTCCGGCCCCACGTGTCCCACGCAGAATCCGCGTGTCGCACCGGAAAAACGCCCATCCGTAATCAGCGCAACCTTTTTGCCCATACCCTGACCAGAGAGGGCCGCCGTGGTGGCAAGCATTTCCCGCATGCCTGGTCCGCCTGCCGGGCCTTCGTTGCGGATGACAAAAACGTCACCTTCCTCGTAAGAACGATTCTGGACGGCATCAAACGCATCCTGTTCACATTCAAAAACGCGCGCGGGACCGGTGAACAACTGATGCTGCGGTTCCATACCTGCGATTTTCACAATGGCGCCTTCGGGGGCGAGATTCCCCTTGAGGCCCACCACGCCGCCGGTTTTCGATAGCGGGGTCTCAACGGAGTAAATGACGCGGCCATCTGCTTCGAGCGAGACTTTGTCGATCTCTTCGCCAATAGAATATCCGGTGGCCGTGATGCAGTCTTCATGGATCAGACCAGCCTTGCGCAATTCTTTCATCACAACCGGCACACCACCCGCTTCATAGAGGTCTTTGGCGACATAAGTGCCGCCCGGTTTCAGGTCTACGAAATAGGGGGTGTCACGGAAGATCTCGCAAACGTCTTCCAGGAAGAAATCAATACCCGCCTCATGCGCCATCGCGGGCAGGTGCAGACCTGCGTTGGTAGACCCCCCAGTGCACGCAACGATACGTGCGGCATTCTCCAGCGATTGGCGGGTTACAATATCGCGCGCGCGAATGTTCTTTTCAATCAGGTTCATCACTGCGGCACCGGAGGCTTCCGCATAGGCATCGCGGCTCTCATAAGGCGCGGGCGCACCAGCAGAATTGGGCAATGCCAGGCCAATTGCCTCGGATACACAGGCCATAGTGTTGGCCGTAAATTGTCCACCACAGGCACCGGCCGACGGACAGGCCACACGCTCCAGTATTTCCAATTCGGCCTCGGTCAGAGATCCGCTTTGCTGGCGTCCCACGGCCTCGAACATATCCTGTACCGTGAGATCGCGGTTGGCGAATTCCGCTGGAACGGCGGCCCCGGTGGGCGCGCGACCTGGTAGGATTGACCCGCCATAAAGGAACACCGACGGCACATTGAGGCGGATCATTGCCATCATCATGCCCGGAAGGGATTTGTCGCAGCCTGCCAAGCCCACAATCGCGTCATAGCAATGTCCACGCATGGTCAGTTCAACCGTATCCGCAATGGCCTCGCGCGAGGCCAGTGATGACCGCATGCCCTCGTGACCCATCGCGATGCCGTCGGTTACGGTGATGGTGGTAAATTCGCGTGGCGTGCCGCTTTCACGTTTCACACCCATTTTAACGGCCTGTGCCTGGCGGTTGAGTGCGATGTTGCAGGGCGCGGCTTCGTTCCAGCATGTCGCGACACCTACCAGCGGCTGGTGAATTTCCGCGTCCGTCATACCCATGGCATAGTAATAGGACCGGTGGGGCGCGCGCGCGGGCCCTTCGGTCACATGACGACTTGGCAGGCGGGATTTATCAATGCGCTGGCTGGACATGGAGCATTCCTTCAAGATTTCTTGCATCCGGAATATCCAACAGCCCATGGGGCTGCAAGGCTCTAGGGTTCAGATGTGCACATCCTTTGACCATTTGCGCGCTTGTATTGGTAATTCCGCGGCCTTAAGTTGAGTGAAGCCGCACGACAGTGCGCTTTGGCGACCCGCCGTGGCTTCTATTCCAGCCCCATACCGAAAGCCGTACAATGGAATCCTCTCTTTTCGCGTTTATTTGGAAGTTTTCCAAACGGGAACAACTGTTTCTGTTGTTCTTTACGCTGTTCACATTTCCATTTCTCTACGCGACGTTGGAACTGCCCAAGCGCATTATCAACGACGCCATTGGTGCGCAGGACAACAGCATTGACATGTTGGGGTACACGCTGACCCAAACGGAATTTCTGATGGCGCTGTGTTTTCTCTATCTGGGCGCAGTTTTGTTGCACGGGTTGCTCAAAATGCGTCTGAATACGATGAAAGGCGTGTTGGCGGAACGGCTTTTGCGGCGATTCAGGTACCGATTGATTACGCGCATGACGCGTTTTCCCCGCGCATATTTCCGAAGCACCAGTCAGGGTGAACTGGTTTCGATGGTCACATCCGAGGCGGAGCCGATGGGTGGGTTGATGGGGGACGCGGTCGCACAGCCAGTTTTCCAGGCAGGACAAATGTTGATCATCGTGGTGTTTCTTTTTGCCCAAAGCATCTGGTTTGGTCTTGCCGGTGTCGCCCTGATCCCGCTGCAGGCCTATATCATTCCGATCCTGCAGCGTCAGATCAACCAGTTGAACAAAAAACGTATCGTTGAAGTGCGGCGGTTTTCATCCGAGATTGGTGAAACGGCTGCCGGTATTGGCGACTTGCGTACAAATGGTGGTCTGCGTTTCCGACTGGCCGGTTTTACGGATCGTCTCGGGCGTCTTTTCGAAATACGTTTTCAGATTTACCAGAAAAAGTTCTTCATGAAGTTTCTAAACAACTTCATCACACAACTCACGCCGTTCTTTTTCTACTCGGCAGGGGGGTATCTGGCAATCAAGGGCGAAATCACTGTTGGGGCGCTTGTTGCGGCGCTGGCCGCTTACAAAGATCTGAGCTCTCCCTGGAAAGAGCTATTGGCTTACTACAACCAGGTGCAAGACATGTCGCTGCGCTGGGAGATCGTAACCGAGCGTTTTGCGCCCAAAGGCATGATTGATGAAAAACTGATGGAAGGTCAGCCGGATGAGATACCCCATCTGGAAGGCGCGATTTCGATCAAGAACGTGACCGTGCGCAATTCTGACGGGAACGCCGTTATTGAGAATATCAACCTGGAAATACCGGCTGGCGCGCGCGTTGCCATTCAGGCCGGTAGTCAGATTGAACGTACCGCACTGGCCGAAGTTCTGACGCGGGAGGTCATGCCCGCACGCGGCAGTGTCACGATCGCAGGGCGTGATCTGGCGGAATTGCATCAGTCGGTGATCGCTGCACGCATCGGATATGCTCATTCCAGACCCTATCTTTTTGACGGCACGTTGGGAGACAACCTCCTGATGCCACTAAAAACGAGCCCGAAAACAGTTTTGTGGGACCCAAATAAAAAGGATAGAAAAACCATCGAGGCCGAACGGTCCGGCAACAGTCATGACAGCATGCAGGCCGACTGGATTGACCCCGGATTGGCGGGGTTGAATACTGCCGAAGAAATCCGCGGCTGGTGGTTCCAATTGGTTGAAGCCATGGGACTTGATGAGTTCATGTTTCGCCGGATGCTCACAACACGGATAGACCCGGAAATACATGGCAAGCTTGCCGCCTCTGTGGTTGCGTTGCGCGAGGAAGTCTATGAAAAGCTTGTTGGGCGCGACCTTGACGGCTATGTGAACCGGTTCAACCCGGAGGAATTCAACCCTTCCATCCCGCTTGGCGGGAACTTGATGTTTGCCTCGCCTAAACGGGATATCTCCCAACGCGGCCTTGCGGCGGAACGCAGTTTTCTGGCGTTGATTTCCGAGCTTGGTCTTGCTGAACAAGGCATCGCTATTTCGCAAACACTGATCGAAACACTGCACCAGACTTTTGGCATGGACGGGACTAACCACCCGCTTTTCACGGCGCTTGGTATCGAAGAAGACCTTTATGAAAGGCTGGTGGATATTGCTACGCGCCGTCATGAAAAGGGCGATCAGGCCCTGACTGAGGAAGAATTCTCGCTCTTGCTTACCGTGCCCTTTGCCTTCACCGCTGAGCAGATCGGACCGGGTTTTCCGGAAAGCTTCAAACAGGAAATCCTGGAGATACGCCGGTCAAAAAGCAAGGAAATGCGCGAAGGAATGAAAGGGTTGTTTGTGCCTGTCGCCATGGAAAACTACCTGCCGCGTCTCACCTTGATGGAAAATGCGCTTTACGGTCGGATTTCGGCGATTGCTGGCGTACAGGGTGAATTGATCGAAGACTTAGTTGCAGAAGTGCTGGCAGAACACGATCTGAAGCGTCAGGTTTCAGAAACCATCCTTGACATCAGAACAGGTCTGGGCGGCACGAATTTGGCAAGTGTATTTCAGGAACGAGCCGCGTTCAGCCGCGCGGGTATCAAACGTCCGGATGTTCTTATACTGGATACGGTTTTGGCCAGTCATGATGCGAATAACCGAAAACAAACACGAGCCAAATTGCGAGATCTGCTGCCCAAAGCCACCATGGTTTTCCTCGAAGACAAATTTGAGAACCCAACAGCTTATGATATGTTCGTCGAGATCAAAAACGGTCGAATAGATGGTGTTGAACAGCCAGAATCGCACGATAACGAAGACAGCGGATCAGATGATCTGCGCCGCAAGATCAGGGTAATTTCACGTACAGATCTGTTTGCCAACCTGGATTCACGCAGTCAGCGACTACTGGCATTCTCGGCACAGTGGTACAAAGTCGAGAAAGACAAGCGGATCTTCAGCCGCGGAGAGCGTGCAGATGCCGCATATCTTTGTCTGTCTGGTTCCGCATTGATGGGGTATCACGATGAAGATGGCACATGGCATGACATAGGCACCGTTGAACCGGGTCGCCTGATAGGCGATTTGTCCATCATCCTTGAGGAGACCCGCCAACTCGATTTGGTCGCGCTGGAGGAAAGCAAGTTCTTGCGGATTGGAGCCGAAGAATTCAGGTCTGTTATCGAGACCGACCCGGCCGTTCTCATGCACCTCTTGCGCACTGTCGCGGGACATTTGACCGGTGCGGCAGAACTCTTGAGAGATGCGCGTGTGAGTGTGCCTCTGGAGAACCAGACCGATGCAAAGTCGGACGCGTAAGGGGAGCGGCCGATGTTTTCGCGCGACGCATACCGCCCGCATGAGCAGTTGCTGAACCCGGTCCGGGAAACCGCGCAGGTCTGGCGATTGATCATAGGTCTGATCATCGCATCAGGGGTTTACCTGATCTGCAACCAGACGATGTTTCGCACGCTTTACACGTGGCAGGGCAACAACGCGCCGGCCTTTTCGGAGGTTTTGGTCGCGGGTTCAACGCCCCTTGCCATGTTTATTTTGCTGGCAAGTTTTGGGTTCATGATACTCGGTGTGGCGATTGCTCTGAGGGTTGCGCACAAACGCGGATTTGCGGATGTCTTTGGTGATCGGGCAACCTGTTTTGCACAAATGCGGGCGGTGCTCGCCATTCTGCTGTTGATCAATCTCGTGGTTTGGATCCTGCCGCCCTGGGATATGGGTGCCCCGCTTGTATCCAATATGAACTTGGGCACATGGCTGATACTATTGCCGATCTCTTTGACTGCGGTGCTCATTCAAGTCAGCGCAGAGGAAGTTCTGTTTCGGGGCTACATTCAGCAGCAATTGGCGGCGCGGTTCAGTTCCCCGCTGATCTGGATGCTGGTGCCAGCGGTTTTGTTTGGGTTTGGCCACTATATGCCGGAAGAGGCCGGCCCGAATGCCACGGCAATTGCGATTTGGGCGGTTGTATTTGGGATTTTGATGGCGGATCTAACGGCGCGCGCCGGAACGCTCGGTCCTGCAATCATTGTGCATTTTATCAACAATGTTGTCGCGATTCTGATCATATCAATGCCTGACAATCTGTCGGGCCTCGCCCTCTATCTAAGTCCGTTTTCCATGGGTGACAGTGACGCAGTGCGCGCATGGTTACCTGTTGACTTCGGGTTCATGATCGTCAGCTGGCTCGCTGCGCGCCTGGCAATTCGGCGTTGATTGCACTTTGCCTGCGTCGGGACTAATTAGAGCGTAAGGGACCCCAAAGGATAGCCACATGAATTGGATCACCAACTACGTCCGGCCAAGGATCAATTCGATCTTCTCGCGTCGCGAGACGCCAGACAACCTTTGGACCAAATGCCCCGAATGTGGCACCATGCTGTTTCACCGCGAAGTGTCGGATAATCTTAATGTGTGCACCAATTGCAATCACCATATGCACATCACGGCGCGCGATCGCTTTATCGCGCTTTTTGATGGTGGCATTTTTACCGACGTCACAGTGGAAGCACCCAAACCCGACCCGTTGAACTTCCGGGATCAAAAGCGATATCCGGATCGATTGAAAGCGGCGCAAAAACAAACGGCCGAAGCTGAAGCGATGTTGGTCGTGACAGGCGAAATCGGACGAACGCCCATCGTTGCAGCAGCGCAGGATTTCGATTTCATGGCCGGGTCCATGGGGATGTATGTGGGCAATGCGATCATTGCGGCGGCACAGGAAGCCGTGAAACTGAAACGCCCGCTGATCCTGTTCTCCGCGGCTGGTGGTGCGCGCATGCAGGAAGGTATTTTGAGCCTGATGCAGATGCCACGTACAACCGTGGCCATTCAGATGCTGAAAGAGGCCGGGTTGCCCTATATCGTTGTGCTGACACATCCAACGACGGGGGGCGTGACCGCAAGCTATGCGATGTTGGGGGATGTGCACATTGCTGAACCTAATGCGTTGATCTGTTTTGCCGGGCCGCGGGTGATTGAACAAACGATCCGCGAAAAGCTGCCCGAAGGCTTTCAGCGTGCGGAGTATCTTCTGGACCATGGCATGCTGGACCGCGTGACCCCGCGCGGAAAGATGCGTGACGAGCTGATTTCCATCACCCGCATGTTGTTGGGTCTGCCGCCCGCGGTGCGGGGCGATCTGCCACCTCCGGCACCTGCGGAAGTATCGCCAGTCCCATCCAAAAGCAGCGCGCCGTCCGCCACCGACTCTGACCCAAAATGAGCGTCACGACATCGGACGTTATCTTGGAACGGATGATGGCTCTGCACCCAAAGATCATAGATCTTACTTTGGACCGTATGTGGCGTTTGCTGGATGCTCTGGGCAATCCGCAAGACGATTTGCCACCGGTGATCCATATCGCTGGAACCAATGGTAAGGGGTCGACCCAAGCCATGATCCGTGCAGGTTTGGAGACGGCAGGGCATAGTGTCCATGCTTACACCAGCCCGCATCTTGCCCGGTTTCATGAACGCATTCGGGTCGCGGGTAAATTGATCTCGGAGGCTGATCTAACGGCAGTGCTGGATGAGTGTTATGCCGCCAATGGTGGCGAGGATATTACCTACTTTGAGATTACAACCTGCGCTGCCTTGCTGGCGTTCTCGCGCGTGCCGGCGGATTTCACGCTGCTGGAAGTGGGCCTTGGCGGGCGGCTGGATGCAACCAATGTGATCGCGCGCCCAAAGATCACGGCCATCACACCGGTTTCCATCGACCACCAACAATTTCTGGGCGACACCATCGACAAAATCGCCTTTGAAAAGGCAGGCATTATCAAGCGTGGCGTGCCGTGTGTGGTGGCGCGACAGGAGGAGGAAGGTCTTGCTGTCATTGAAGACGTTGCGGAGCGGGCATCGGCACCTTTGGTGGCTTATGGTCAGCACTGGCATGTTGGACCGGATCGCGACCGCATGACCTATCAGGATGACACTGGCTTACTTGACCTGTCGCGCCCGAACCTGCCGGGGGAGCACCAGATGATGAATGCGGGAACAGCTATCGCCGTCCTGCGCCATTTGGGTTTTGGATCCGAAGTTTCCGAAGCGGCGGTGAGCAGGGCAGAGTGGCCCGCGCGCATGCAGCGGCTCGGAACCGGGTTCTGCACAAAAGCCGCGCCGCGGGCTGAAATCTGGCTCGATGGGGGACACAACCCTGCGGCGGGTCAGGCTCTTGCGGCGCATCTGCGTAGCCTGCCCAAACGTCCGACCTACCTGATTTGCGGGATGCTCAACACAAAGGACATAGACGGATATTTGCGACCAATGGCGGAGATATCCGATGGTCTGATCGCGATCTCCATTCCGGATGAGGTCAACACATTACCTGCCAATTTGACTGCAGAGGCCGCCCGCCGCGCGGGCTTTGACGCCCACACCGCATCGAACGTGCAAAACGCCTTATCCGACATTGCGACCCACACGCCAGAGGCGCGTATCCTGATTTGCGGATCGCTTTACCTTGCGGGGTCCGTTCTGCGCGCAGATTAGAGGCCCCAACCTTCAGATTGCATTTCGCGCAGGCGCGAGGCTGTGCGTTCAAATTCAAAGGTACCTTCGCCCTCCAGATAGAGCATCTCCGGCTTTGCTGCCGCGGAACAGATCAGCCGCACTTTGGCTTCATAGAGGGCATCAATCAAAGTCACAAAACGTTTTGCTTCATTGAAGTTATCGCGCGAAAGCGCCGGGATACCGTCGATCATCAAGACTTTGACCGCCTCAGCCACCGCCAGAAAATCTGCGGGACCCAGCGACTTGCCACAAAGGTCGTGAAACCCTGCCCGAGCCACGCTGTTTCGAAAGGCGGGCAGTTCAACCTCGCGCCCCTTTACCTTGAGTATCAAGGGCGTGCCCGGCCCACCCGCAAGATCGTCCCATACAGTATTCATGGCCACACGGGCTTCACCATTGATGGGCGTAAAATAGACCTGCTGTCCCTTCAGCCGGTCTTGCCGGTAATCTTTCGGGCTGGCCAGTTCGACCACATTCATTTTCTCTTTGATCAGTGCGATGAACGGCAAAAACAGATCACGGTTCAGCCCGTTTTTGTAGAGTTCGTCTGGCACACGGTTGGAGGTGGTGACCACAACGACGCCATCCGCAAACAACGCCTGGAACAGCCTGCCCACGATCATTGCGTCGGTGATGTCACTGATCTGCATTTCATCAAAGGCCAAAAGTCGCACGGAGGCAGCGACATCGGCTGCGACCGGCGCAATCGCGTCCTCGACACCGGTTTTACGGACCTCATGCATCGCTGAGTGGATTTCCTGCATGAAAGCGTGGAAATGCACGCGCCGGGCGGGGACGTTTCCAAGGTGCTCCACAAAAAAATCCATCAGCATGGATTTGCCACGCCCGACACCACCCCATAGATAAAGCCCCTGAGGCGGCTCAGGCGCTTTGCGAAAAAGCCCTTTTTTGACAGGCGCATTTAGAGCTGCACGGATGCGCTCGAATTCCGGTAAAACAGTCAGTTGCGCATCATCAGCGTGCAACGTGTCTGCCTCAACAAGGCTTTGATATATGTCGCCGAGCGTTTCCATGACCTTTCAATAGCTTGCAGATGGGGGCGGGGAAAGCCTGTAGATCCATCGGAATTGGTGACGTCGACATCACAACTGTTGGATTGACGCGCTCTGACCCCCGGTTAGTGTTGCCAAACCGGAGGATCGCAAATGCAAACCCGAACGCCCCTTATGACACCCGTGCTCATCGTCGGCTGCGTCATCATTGTTGTCAGTTTTGCGATCCGGTCAACGTTCGGGGTCTTTCAGATCCCGATTGCCGAGGAGTTTGGTTGGCTGCGCGCTGAGTTTTCGTTGGCGATTGCCATTCAGAATCTGGCCTGGGGTGTCGGCCAGCCGTTGTTTGGTGCTCTCGCAGAGAAAATCGGGGATCGAAAATCCATCGTACTAGGTGCCATCATATACGCCTTGGGGCTTATGCTGTCGGCGCAAGCGAGTACTCCGGTGGAACACCAGCTTTACGCTTGGCTGATCGGGTTTGGCATCGCGGGCACCGGTTTTGGCGTGATTCTGGCCGTTGTGGGGCGCGCGGCTTCCGATGAAAATCGTTCCATGTCGCTGGCAATCGTTTCTGCGGCAGGCAGTGGCGGACAGATATTCGGACCGCCGACCGCGGAATGGTTGCTGGGGTTCATGACATGGCAAAGCACATTTATGGTTTTCGCTGCTGCAATTATTCTGGTCTTGTTGACCTTGCCGATGATGCGCGCGCCGGCGATGGCAAGCAAATCGGAACTGGATGAAAGCCTCGGGCAGATTCTGGTAAAGGCGTTCCGCGACCCGTCCTATACGTTGATATACCTGGGGTTTTTCTCATGTGGGTATCAGATCGCGTTCATCACGGCGCATTTTCCGGCCTTTGTGACCGAGCTATGCGGTCCGATCACGCCGGGTGGCACCTTGGACAATATGGGAATCAGCACAACCTCCGCCCTCGGTGCGGTGTCGATTTCGCTGATCGGAATTGCCAACATCGCGGGGACCCTGCTGGCTGGTTGGGCGGGAAAACACTATTCAAAAAAATATCTGCTGGCGGGGATCTATACAGGCCGCACCATCATTGCGGCGCTGTTTATCATCTTCCCGATCACCCCGATGAGCGTCATTCTGTTTTCTTTCTCTATGGGCGCTTTGTGGCTCGCAACGATCCCGCTCACATCCGGACTTGTGGCGCATATTTATGGGCTGCGATATATGGGGACGCTTTATGGCATTGTCTTTCTGAGCCACCAGCTCGGTAGCTTTCTTGGTGTTTGGCTTGGCGGACGGATGTATGATGTCTATGGCGACTATACGTTTGTCTGGTGGGTGGGCGTAGGTGTTGGTGCTTTCAGCGCGATCATCCACCTGCCCATTCGTGAACGCAGATTGGAAGGGTTACGAACCGCTTAACCGTTCTGGTGCACGACACGGTCGATGTGTTCCAATACCTCGATCGTATGTGAATACGGCAGGCCGTGACCTGCACCCGCGATCACTTCGTTCTGAGCCCTTTCGTTCCATTCCTTAAGCGCGTCCGAGCACGTCAGAGGAATTATACTATCCTCTGCGCCCCATATCGCGAGCAGGGGGACGGCTTCCGTTTTCAGGGTGATCTGATCCTTTGACAGATCCTCGGACAATACACCCTTCAGACTTGACCTGACGGCGGAGATAAACCCACGTCTGTGCAGCTCTGCTTCCTGCATTGCGCTTATACCCTCAACGCTGGACGGCCCGCCTTGTTCTGCTGCAATCCCTTTTCGCAGAATAGACGGATAACGTTGCAGCATCAGCCATGCGCCGATGACAGGTGTAAGCGCAGCATATCCGGCGATGCCCTTGCCCAGTGGTTTCATGCCCGCCGGAGCCAGCAAAATAAGGTGGCGGATCCGGTCAGGCTGGCTGGCGGCAAATATGGCGGCAATGGCACCTCCCATCGAGTATCCGATAAGGGTGATGTTATCCTCAAGGTCCTGATCTGCGAGCAGATCTGCAAGTTGCTGCATGAAGAACGCGCGGTCCTGAACGCCGCGCACCCGATCAGAATACCCCCGCCCATAAAGGTCATAGACCAAAACGCGGTAGCCCATCAGGGCCAGACCATTGGCGAGCCCGCGCCACACAAAGCTCGGTGTAGTCAGGCCGTGTATACAAACCGCCACGGGCCCGTCCATTGGGCCGTACCATTGATAATGTGTGACGCCCTGAGACAATTTTGCAAAGCTGCCCGGTGCATCTGCGCGCGCCTTTTGATTCATCGGTTTGCGAATGGCTTCCTGCACCAACGGTTTTGCGATGATCGCGGCAACAATCAGGTAAAACCAGATCATGGCTTCGCGTTCCATTGATTCAGGATGTAACGGCTGGTCATCAGGTCGAGATGGGCACCACCGCCATTCTTGAACAGGGTGATTTCGTCATCGCCACCACGCTTGAAATCCTCAGGCGTGTAGTATTCTGCAACGATATCTGTCGCCTTGATCACGCCCGTTTCAATCGGGATCTTGATCTCACCGATGTGACCAACCGTCGTATCCAGACTATCCACAAAGACCCGTGCGCGCGTCATTGCGGTATTATCGACCTCGCGCATGTCAGGGCGATATGCTCCGATCAGATCAATGTGTTGCCCGGGTTGCAGCCAGTCTCCCCGGATCAAAGGCTGGGTTGACATGGTTGCACAGATGATGATGTCCGCATCGCGCACGGCGGTTTCAAGATCATCCATTGCCCGCAAGTTCGGGACCTTCGCGGCCAATGCCTGTGCGGTCCGGCCGGTCCTGTTCCAGATTGTGAAACTGGCCTGCGGAAAGGCGGCGCTATAGGCTGAGTGTAAACCCTGCGCCTGTGTTCCGGCCCCGACAATCAGGATGTTCTTGCTATCAGGGCGCGCAAGTCTTCTGGCGGCGAGCAGGCTGTCGCCTGCGGTCTTCCATTTGGTCACAAGATGGAAATCAATGATCGCCTGCAACGTGCCGTCATCGTCGGAAAAGAGCATGACGCCGCCGTTGATGGACGGGGTCGCAGTGCCGGTATTGCCCGGAAAAATCGTGGCGGTTTTCACCGCTGACCCCAGTCCGTTTATCCAGGCCGCGCGGTTCAACAAGGTATCTGGATCGCGGTAGAGAAACGTATCTGCAATCTCTGCCTTGGGCAGGAGATGCCCCGCCGCCAAAGCCTCTGTCAGGGCCAGCCAGTCGAGCTGGGCTTCGCCAGCCTCAAAGGGAATAACGGTGACGCTCATTGTGCTTCCTCGCGCAAAAGCAAGCCTGCATCGACAAGCCGGTCTGCCCAACCCTGCGGATCCGAAAAAAGATGCGTCTGCCAACCGTGCGATTTGGCCATATCGATGTTATCTGCGCGGTCATCTGCAAAAATCAGATCGCTCCCACTGAGGCCACATGTGGCTTCGACCTGACGGTAGATTTCCGGGTTGGGTTTGATCAATTGCATGTGGCCAGATATGAAATCACGGTCAAATTCTCGCAAGAACGGATAATGTGTCGCCGCGAAATCATGGCTGTCGATCCCAAAATTGGTCAGCGAAAATACCGGCACGCCCTTGGCTTTTAGCGCTTTCATCAAACGCACGGAATGTTCGATCACCGGGGTTGCCATTTCGATCCATCGATCATGCCACATGCGGATTTCATTACACCAATCAGGCGTTTTATCCGCCTGCGCATAAATGGTTTGCTTGAAGGGATGACCCAGATCGACCAGTTCATTCATGGCGTTCAAGTCCACCTCGCCAAACATCGCGCGGCGACGGGTCTCGCCGATCACGGCATCATAGAACCGCTCGGGTTGCCATTCGATCAGCACGTTACCGATGTCAAAAATGACCGCTTTGGGTCTCATTATGATCTCACTCAATGCATCAGGTTTTTGACTTGGCAGCGCGCAGGGACCGCTCTAATGCGTCCAGAAAACGGGAGCGGTCGGCCTTTGTAAAGCCTTTGCCGCCACCTTGTCGAAACGGATCAGCCGCGCGCAGATCGGACATCAGATCGCGCGTGGCCAGCACATTGCCGATGTTGGCCGACGTCAAAGGTTCGCCGTTGTGTTTGAGCACCTGCGCCCCAGCCTCCACGCATTTTGCGGCCAACGGAATATCCCCCGTTACCACCACATCGCCGGGTCCACAGCGCTCTGCGATCCACATGTCCGCTACATCTGGCCCATCCGGTACGATCACGGTTTCCACCAGCGGGTTTTGCGACGGGCGTAATCCTCCGTTTGAGACCACAAACATTTTGACGCGGTGTCGTGTGGCGACTTTTTCGGCCTCGGCTTTGACCGGGCAGGCGTCGGCATCAATGTAAAGCGCGCTCATGCGTAAAGCGCATCCGCGTGAAAGGCGACGTGCTCTTCCATGAAGGTCGACACAAAGAAATAGCTGTGATCATACCCGGGTTGCAAACGCAGCGTGGCTTGTTGACGGCGCGTGGCTATGGCCTCGGCCAGGGCTTCGGGTTTCAGCAGGTCGATGAATTGATCATTGGTCCCGGTATCAACGAGGATCGGTCCCTCAAAGCCTTTTTCCTGCATCAGGAGGGTCGCATCGTGACCGACCCATTTCGTTTCATCCGTGCCCAGATAAGCCGTCAGTTGTTTGCGACCCCAATCGCTGGCGGTGGGGTTGGAGATCGGCGCAAAAGCAGAGACCGACCGAAAGCGACCCGGCAAGGCCATGGCCATGGTGAGCGCGCCGTGCCCGCCCATGGAATGGCCCGTGATCGCCTGACGCGACATGTCGAGCGCGAAGTTGCGTTCCAGCAATGTGGGCAGTTCGGTGGTGACATAGTCCCACATCTGAAAGTGCGGAGCCCACGGGCTTTCGGTCGCGTTGATGTAAAAACCAGCGCCTTGTCCCAGATCATAAGCCTCGTCATCCGCAACGCCTTCGCCGCGCGGGGACGTATCGGGAAAGACCAGCGCGATGCCCTGTTCCGCCGCCCAGGCCTGCGCGCCCGCTTTGGACATCGCGTTCTCGTGGGTGCAGGTCAGGCCGGAGAGATACCACAGCAGGGGAACCGGGCCGTCATTGGCCTCTTGGGGCAGGAAAAGCCCGAAGGTCATATCGCAGGCGCAGCTTGTGGAGGGATGCGTGTAGACGCCCTGAGTCCCTGCAAAACAGGCATTTTCCGAAATGGTTTTCACGGCAGTCTCCTTGTGGTTGTTCCCTGATGGCTAACCTGTGTGACCCCGTGCGGCAAGCCCTTGTGGTTTATGTCGGTGCGAGCAATGCGATGATTCCACTGACTGTCAGGATGCTGACGGCTGTGGACACAAGGATTGCAGCCGAGACGCGGTGGGGGGCCACCCCGTAGTGCTGCGCCAGAATATAGACATTGCCCGCCACGGGCAGTGCCGCAGCAGCAATGATAACGGCAGCGAAATAGGGGTCTGCCGGAAAAAGATAGAGCACCCCAATGGCGACGAAAAGCGGGTGCAACCCGAGTTTGCAAAAGGTCAGCCAGCCCGCGATATGCAGGCGTTCTGCGGATTTTGTGGCAAGCGACGCGCCAATGGCAAAGAGCGCGCCGGGGGTGGCGGCGGCCCCCAAAATCGCTAGAAATTCATTGGCCGGTGCGGGGATGGGAATGTCGAAAAAGGACCATGTGAGGCCTGCAACAATGGCCATGATCATTGGGTTTTTGATTAGGCCAAGCCCAACCGTGCGTAGGATGCCCAGTTGCAATCGCCCATCGCGCGAGCCGGTGATGAGGATGACGATGAGGCTGGAAAAGACAATCAGATCAACGGCGAGCGCCATCATTACGGGCCCGATCGCGGCTTCGCCGAGCAGCAGGGTCAACATCGGCACACCCAGAAAACCGACATTGCCGATGGCTGCGCATTGAGCCTCAACGGCTGTGGTGGCAACATCCAGTTTGCGCAGATACCCCACCAGCGTGGCAATCAGATAGACCGCCATGGTGCCCGCCAGATAGCCCGCCACAAGGTTCGGATCCCAGACATCTGCAAGGGACAGGTTCGCGGAGAAGCGAAACAGCATCGCCGTGAGGGCGAAGTAAAACACGAACTTGGTGAGGTAAGCGGTGGCTTCTTCCGTGAAAAACCTTGTGTACCCTGCCCAATATCCCAAACCGATCAGGGCGAAAAAGGGAACAGTCTTGAAGAAGATTTCAATCATGCAGGGGTGTTAGAGCGAACCGCCCAGAGGCGCAAGTTACCCCGAACCGATCAGGACACCAGCCGCGAATACAAGAGCGCCGCCAACCACCACCTGCAACGTTGCACGCCAGAACGGCGTGTTCATGAAGCGGTTCTGGATCCATGCGATGGCCCAAAGCTCTACGAAGACGACGGCTATGGCGATGAGCGTGGCGGTCCAGAAATCAGTGATCAGATAGGGCAAAGCATGGCCAAGTCCGCCCACCGTTGTCATGATCCCAGAGGCAAAGCCGCGCTTGATCGGAGAGCCGCGCCCTGAGAGCTGCCCGTCATCCGAGGCGGCCTCCGTGAAGCCCATGGAAATGCCCGCGCCCACGGACGCGGCAAGCCCCACCAGGAACGTGGTCCATGTGTCCTGCGTGGCGAAAGCCACGGCAAAGATAGGCGCCAGTGTGGAGACCGACCCATCCATCAATCCGGCCAGCCCCGGTTGCACCCATGTCAGCAGGAATTGCCTGTGCGCGGCCTCTTCTTCGGTCTGGCGGGTGTCTGCATCAAGGTGTTCGGCCTCCAGATCGCCCGCCGTAACCTGATGCCCGGCCTCGGCTGCGGCGAGATCGCCAAGCAGTTTGCGCGTGGCGGCATCTGTGGCGTGGGCGGCAGCGTTGACATAGAAACGTTCGGCTTCCCGTTCCATGGCTTCGGCCTCAGCGCGGATGCGTTCCAGCCCAAGGTTTTCGATCAACCACACGGGGCGGCGCTGGTAATACCCTGCCACATGTTCGCGTCGGATCAAGGGAATGACATCGCCAAAACGCGCGCGGTGCATGTCAATCAAACGCTGGCGATGCTGGTCTTCTTCCTCCGCCATACCTTCGAAAACATGCGCTGAATCTGGATATTCAGCGCGCAGGGTCTCCGCGTAACCGCGATAAATGCGGGCATCATCTTCCTCGGAAGATATTGCCAGGGCCAGAACTTCTTGCTCGCTCAAATCGCGGAACCGCTTGCGGGAAAAGGAAAATCTCATAGATCACACCAATAACTTAGAATGGTTCTAATACAACTCACGTGATCGGGCAACCGCGTTTGTACACGTACCCCTGACAATTCGCTTGGAACTGAACGGTTCAGTTTATAGTGTGTTCGCGTACAGCCGGGGGCGCTATGACATCCACTGCCGAAATGATCCGCAAAGGGCGCAAGTTCGATCAGGTGCTGGAAGGCGCGCGGCGGGTTTTCATGGTCGATGGGTTTGAGGGCGCCAGTGTGGATGAGATCGCCCGCGCGGCCAGCGTATCCAAAGCGACGCTTTATAGCTACTTTCCCGATAAGCGGTTGTTGTTCATGGAAGTGGCGACGACGGAATGCCAGAAGCAGTCCCGTGACGCGCTCGACAGCATTGATATGGAGGCGGAACCGCGCGTGGTTCTGGTGCAGACAGGCAAGCATTTCCTGCGCTTTATCACCTCCAAATTCGGGCAACAGATTTTCCGGATGTGTGTGGCGGAATCCGATCGTTTTCCGGAGCTGGGACAGAAGTTTTATAACTCGGGTCCGGCTGTTTTTCGCGCCGAAATGGCTGCCTACTTCGAGCGGGCGGAGGCGCGCGGGCAACTGCGCATTGAGGACCGTATTCTGGCGGCGGATCAGTTTGGCGAGCTGTGCAAAGCAGACATCTGGCCGCGTTTGATTTTTGGGATGACCAAGAACGTCACGGCGGCTGAAATCGACCGCGTGGTGGCGAGTGCGGTGGAAACCTTCATGGCGCGTTACGGGGTCTAGCAACAGGACTCGACTCGCGACGATGCGCGTTCTATTTATTAGAACAAATAGTGAACAAACCTGCCCCTGCTTTATGAAAAATCGCCGTATTCTCTCGCTTTGGTTCCCGCATTTAGGGGCTGACCGGCTTTTGCGCCGGGAACCTCAGCTTGACGATGTGCCTTTAGGCGTGGTGCAGGAACAAAGTAACACGCAGGTGTTAACGTCTCTGAACCCCTGCGCGCTGGGCTTTGGGCTGCGGGTGGGCCAGCCTGTGCGCGACGCCCATGCCATGTGCGAAGGGCTGATCACGCGGACAAGATCGGTGCAGGGTGAGGCCGCTTTTCTGGCGTCAATCCAGCGCTGGGCGGGTAAATTCAGCCCCTGGGTCGCGGTTGAGGCGGAGGACGGTCTGGTGGTCGATCTGACGGGGTGTGCCCACCTGTTTGGTGGTGAGGAACCCCTGCTCGGCGTGGTGCAGCAGGACTGCAACGATCTGGGGCTTGCCGTGCGCATGGGTCTGGCGGATACGCGCGGGGCGGCCTGGGCGTTGGCGCGGTTTGCAGGGCAGGTGGCGGGCTCGCACCGCTCAGGCGATGCCATTGATCAGGAGGCCCGCGCCACAAGATCGCGCGCGGGCAAACGCCGCCATTGGACACGCGGTGGCACCGCGCCCGTGATCACAGTGGGCCGCGCGGAGGAAGCCCATCGCATCGCCGCCCCGGGACAGATGTATGGCGCGCTTGGTCCGCTGCCGGTGGCGGCGCTGCGGCTGGATGCGGAGCTGGTGGCGCAATTATCGCGGCTGGGTTTGCGCCGGATCAGTGACCTTCTGGGCCAGCCGCGCGCGGGTCTGGCGCGCCGGTTCGGACGGGGTCTGGTGATGCGCATGGATCAGGCGATGGGCTCTGCGCCCGAACCGGTTTCCCCGGCCAAACCGCCGGATCATTTCGCCGTGCGCCTGACCTTGCCGGACCCGATCGGGCTGGAAGAAGACATCCTCGCCGGATTGGATCGCCTGCTGCCGCGCCTGTGCGAAAGTCTTGAAAACAAGGGGCGTGGCGCGCGTCGTGTCCGGCTTCAGGCGTTTCGCAGCGACCACGGCATCGAAAGCATCGAGGTCGGTCTGGCGCGCCCATCGCGTGATCCGGACCGCATCCGCCCGCTGCTGGCGCTCAAGCTGGGCGAGATGGACGCGGGCTTTGGCATCGACATGCTGCGCCTTGAGGCGGTGCAATCCGAACCCATCCACACGCGCCGCGTCGTGGGGCATCTGGAGGCAGGTGCTGCGGTCAACAAACGCCTGACGCAGGACACCGCCCTTGAGGATCTGATCGGGCGCATCGGCGCGCGTGTCGGGCTGGAGGTGATCACACGGTATCACCCGGCCGCGAGCCACATCCCGGAAAAAACCAGCAAGGTTCTGGCCGCGGCATGGTCCGCCCCGCATGAGGGGGACTGGCCCGCCCCGAGCAACCCGCGCCCGCTGCTGATGTGGCACCCCGAACCGGTTGGCGCGCCCGATACACCCCGCATGCCGCAGACGTTTCGCTGGCGGGGTCAGACGCTGGAACGGGTGCGCGCGATTGGCCCCGAACGCCTTGCCCCGGAGTGGTGGCTGGAGGATCCAAACTGGCGCAGCGGCACGCGCGATTACTGGGTGACGGATACCACGGACGGCCAGCGGCTCTGGCTGTTTTATGCGCATGGCGGGGGGATGTCCTCTGGCTGGTTCTGTCAGGGGGCTTTCGCCTGAAGGTTAACGCCGCGCTCCCTGATGGGTACGAATCCTGGGTTAACGCCTGTGAAACAAGGGCTCTGAGCGCGGCACAACCCGTACACAACCTGTACACAAGCTGTACACCGAGTGTGCGCCGAAACCCCGATGAACAAGGCGCACGGTAAGGAGTATGACGCAGGGGTTAATGGCGGGAATGCGGGACTATGCGCCATTTAGCTGCAGCTGCGTCAATGACTGATACCAGCCCAAAGCAGACCCATGGTCTTAGACGCGAATTTACGATAGCCGACCTTCGCTGCGCACGCGTCAGGTGTCTCCCATTCAGATAAAGCCGCCTGTTGCCGATGCAGCTTTCGCTCACATAGAAAGCGTTCGCAGTTACAGCCGGGCAATCGCTTCGTCTTAGCCGCTTTCTCCAGAGCTGTCGTTCAACATGGTGATGAGACGTAAAACTCAAATTGCACCGTCACTATGCGGTACTAGAACAGTCGAGAGGTAGATATGGAAGACCTCAGAGAGACAGATTACACAATCTCGTTACAATAATCAACCGGATCAAGAAGAACATGAACACCTTTCATTTGTCTTCCGCGTGTCTGATAACTTGTATCAGATTAGACCTGAGAAGGTGTGTAGCTCCTGATTCCAAGTCCCTCAATAGGGTAAAATCGCCCACAGATCCGAAAATAAAATACTTCATGCTGTCATAGCTAGGATCATCCTTAACGCTCAGAACGTACAATCTTTGCTGCCCTCTACTTCTGCTCCAGTGGCTGAATTTTTCATTCCAACCGGCGTCAGACGCTACTGGAGTAACCGCAACTGACTTGAAAAATACAAAGATGGCACCCAAAACTGGAAGAGAAAGAAAGAACAGTATTTTTGGGGGAATGCTCCATATTGCCTTGTCCCAAAAAATGCGAAATTCTAGCTCAGCCAATTCGATGTTGCCCCTCGCTTCGCTTTCCTTGCTTGCGCGATACAAATTTCTAGCGTCCAGTGCTTCCCCATAGGTAAGAGCAGCAATAATAATAGACGAAAACAACATGCCAATAGACGCTGAACCAGAAATAATCATATCGCTCGGAGTAGCCAAGCTTAGATAATTATATCCTGAGAGATAAAACAGCATTGAGCTGTAAGCTACCCCCATAAATGTCAAATAAAACGTTAGCAAAGATACGCACACAAAGATCGCCTTAGTCGGATCAGCGAGTTCTTTTTTCAATGACTCCAACATGCATCAGTCTCCAATCCAATAAGTGGCCGAAAAATTGCGTTGTTGACGTGTCCGTAGAAGAGCACGCTGTAGCGTTTAATACCATGTTTAGCACATGTGGCAGCAGGATTTTGACGCTTCCACACTGCGCTCGCGCTCGGCTTTCGTCGAACGCTACACGAATGGCCGCTGTCGGGAAACGGGCCAAATTTTGCAAAGGTCGCTTTCTGCGCTGACTGCCGTCGATATAGCTGAAAACTATGGAACCTATGTGGCCATCCACGCCTATACCGACAGGTCGTATCAACAAGCGATTGATGCCGGTGTGCGCAGTTTTGAACACGGTTTTCTGGTGAGCGAAGACAGCGTGAAGCAACTGGCCGCCAAAGGCGAAGACGTCGTCTGGAGCTTCCAGTGCTATATGAGCGTCAATTCATTCGGTTCTTATGAAACCATGCCCGACTTCTTTACACATGAGCAAAAACTGAAAGGTGTTGCCGTTGGTGAAGGTGCGCGCAAAGCCGCGACGATGATGAGGGAGAACGGAGTTTTCATCATAGGCGGTGCTGATATGTTCGGCCAGGGCATTCAGGAAAAGGCCAAGGAAGATCTGGTCTGTCAAGTAGAGCAAGCTGGCTTCACGCCGGCAGAAGCATTGAAGCATTACACCGGAAATGCCGGCAAAGTGCTGAAATGGCACGGGCCGCTTGACCCTTATCCAACCTATGCTCTGGGCACCATCGCGCCAGACAGCTATGCCGACATCCTGTTGTGGGATGCCAATCCGCTGGAAGATATCCGCGTGATACTGGATGAGGACAATCTGCAACTGATTATGAAAGACGGTCGCGCGTTCAAAAACACGCTGGTCGATGCGGATAGCATTATGTATCGGCCTGTGCCTCGTAATCCGACAATCAATTCGTACCAGTGATCTAGGTGCAAACCTTTGCCACCGCGCAACACATTTGCGGTGGCAAAGGTTGATATCAAAGCAAATTCCGACGTGGTTCCTTTGATGCATTCGCCGCGCTTCGGATCCATGGCTGGTTTCAGATTGCCCGCCATTCGCTGTGACAGCCGCCAACTGGAAAGGTGCCGAGTTTGCCGACCTTCGTTTTCCGTCTTCGCCGATGCAGCGTGCATGTCACCGTGACACGCCCTGACGCGCGAAAGCAGTTATTGCGGAATGGTATTGGCGACACCGCTGTTTGACGCCGCCTGCGTTACATGGGCCTCAAGCTGGCTCTCCCTTATGGGCGCAACCTCTCGTCAGTGCCGATTAGATCTGTGCACAACGCCTGGTTTTGCCGACCCATGTTAAAGGCTGACGAGACGTCTGATGGCGCGCGCGCCTTGAACGGTTGGCGTAACGCCAGATGCCGCGGTGTTATACTTTGCCAGAGGGTGCGGTCTGGCAAAACAGCGCTTGCGCAAGCGCCTTTATGAGAAGGTCGACCCTGTGGTGTGGGACAACGCGCGAGGATCGACCGGTCTCAGGTTAAAAACTCATAACCGTTGTATTTGCGCCGACAATAGCCGCGCCCATCGCGTCAGGTGCCGCCGCAGTGACACCGTCGATAAGCGCAGTACCGTCCGTGGCTTTGCCTGGCAGATAGATGGCACAGACCTGAACTTTGAGACCCTTCTGCGCCATCAGCATTTTCATCAACCCCTGAGGGCTGGCGTCTTTGGGCGGCTGTCCCGCCGTCGCGGACACCGGCGCATCATTCAGCGCAATGTCACCTGCCGGACCACAAAGCAGGACTTCGGCTTCGGCTCCCGCACTCATCGCGTTCGCCGTCAGAACCATCGCCATCAATTGCGTCTGTGGCTCGGCTGAGGTCAATATGGTGATCAGCTTGTTTGGGTCCTCAGCCTGAGCAGCATTTGCGATGCCAAATGTAAGCGTGACGGCGGTGATTAGTTTCGAGATACACATATTTTTCTCCATTTCTGTGTTTGTAATCAGCTGTGAATGGCCAGCCGTATGGCGTAGGCAACGACCCCGAGCGCGGTGACGCTGATGATCCAGATTGCGATGAACCATCCAATTCTGTGCAAGGTGCTGGACCGCATCAGTGATACCCCTCTGCGGGATCAATTTTACCCCTGAACACCCAATAGGCATAAGCGGTGTAGGCAAGGATCATCGGCACCAGCACGACCGTGCCAACAAGTGCAAAGCGCAGGCTCTCGTCCGGCGCCGCAGCCTCAACAATGGTCAGGCTGGGTGGAACTATGTTGGGGTAAAAGCTGATACCGATCCCGACAAAGCACAGCACAAAGAGGGCGAGTGCAGCAAGAAAAGGTTGGCCGTCCTTACCCGCATTCAGCCCGGCAAACAGCGCCCAGGCTGCTGCCAAAACCGCACCCGGCAGGATGACACTGAAAACACTGCCCGGCAGAGTCAGCCAGCGTTGGAAATACTCAGGATCCTGAAACGGTGTCATGAGACTGACAACCGCGATGAACGTCAATGTGCCTGCTCCGAGATACCAAGCGTAAGCCTGCATCCGGCGTTGGAGCGCGTCCTCGGTCTTGAGAATAATCCAGGTCGCCCCCAGCAGTGCATAACCGACAACCACGGCGACACCGGTGAGGAGCGAGAACACACTCAGCCAGTCCCACCAGCCACCCGCATAGGCACGGTCTGCGACTTCGACGCCCTGAACCAATGCGCCGAGCGCGATGCCTTGCATGAATGCCGCAACGATAGAACCGCCAAAGAAGGCTGCGTCCCAAACTGGTTTCCAGCGTTCCGTCCGCCAGCGGTATTCAAAGGCCACGCCACGAAAAATCAGCGCCAGCAGCATCAGGATGATCGGAATATAAAGCGCGGGCATGATGACCGCGTAGGCCAGCGGGAATACCGCGAACAGACCCCCGCCGCCCAAGACCAACCATGTCTCATTCCCGTCCCAGATCGGCGCGATGGAGTTCATCATGGTCGCTTTTTCCCGCTCACCATCGGCGAAGGGAAACAGGATGCCCACACCAAGGTCGAACCCGTCGAGGATCACATAGGTCAGCACCGCAAAAGCGATGATGCTCGCCCAGATAAAGGATAGTTCAAACATCGAAGATACTCCTATGCGCCGGGGATTGCGTCTGGGTTGGTTTGGGCAACCGGTGTGATACCGGCGGTGCGAATGGGTCCGTCCTTGAGGCCCAGATGCGGTGTCGCGGCGGGATTGTTCATCATGCGCAGCAGGTAAAAAGTGCCCGCCCCGAAGACGAAGAAATAGACCAGGATGAAGGCGATCAGGGAGGCTGCGACCGCAGGGGCCGCGACGGGTGCCAGGCTGTCACTGGTGCGCAGAAGGCCATAGACGGTGAAAGGCTGACGACCGACTTCCGTGGTGATCCAGCCTGCAAGGACCGCAACAAATCCCATGGGTCCCATCACGATTGCTGCGCGGTGCAATAGGCGATCCTCGAACAGCCGCCCCCGCAATCGCCGCCACAGGCTCCATGCGCCCAACCCGAGCATTGCGAACCCAAGGCCCACCATGACACGGAAGCTCCAGAACACGATGGCGACGGGGGGTTCCGCATCATCAGGAATGGTGTCCAATCCGTCTAAGGGCGCATCCCATTGATGCTTCAAGATCAGGCTGGATAGGTGGGGAATTTGGACGGCATAATCCATGCGCTTTTCTTCCGCATTCGGGATACCAAACAGAATGAGAGGTGCGCCGTGGGGGTGACTGTCGTAATGCCCTTCCATCGCCATGACTTTGGCAGGCTGATGTTCCAGCGTGTTGATGCCATGCATGTCACCAGCAAGGATTTGTAGCGGCGCGACGACAACAAGCATCCACATCGCCATGGAGAACATGCGCCGCGCGGGCCTGTCTTCGCGGTTGCGCAGCAGATGCAATCCGCCGACACCGCCAACAACCAGGGCCGTCGTCAGATAGGCCGCAAGAACCATGTGGGTCAGGCGGTAGGGGAACGACGGATTAAACACGATTTGCCACCAGTCTTCGGGAACAAACTGTCCAAGTTCGTTGACGCTGTAGCCTGCTGGCGTTTGCATCCATGAGTTCACTGAGAGGATCCAGGTCGCGGACATCAGTGTGCCAAAGGCAACCATGGCCGTCGCGAACATATGGAGCTTGTCCCCCACACGCGCGCGTCCAAACAGCATGATGCCAAGAAAACCCGCCTCAAGGAAAAAGGCCGAGAGCACCTCATAGGCCATAAGCGGCCCCAGGATCGGCCCGGTTTTATCCGAGAACACCGACCAGTTCGTGCCAAACTGGTAGGACATGACAATGCCTGACACGACACCCATTCCGAACGCCACTGCAAAGATCTTCTTCCAGTAGGTGAACAGCGTCAGATACGTTTCATCCCGCGTTTTCAGCCACAGCCCGTTCAGCACCGCAAGGTAGCTGGCAAGGCCGATGGAAAAGGCGGGAAAGATGATGTGGAAGGAAACGGTGAACGCAAATTGTATGCGGGCCAGTGTCTCTGCGGTCATATCGTCGAACATGAGTTTTGCCTTTGTGGAAGTGCCGGGTGCCCTCGCAACACGCGAGGAACCCCAGAGTATCTTTAGTCTGTGCGCCGATCAAAACAGGCGGCTGTGAGTGCACTGTCTTCGTTATGGTCAACCAGTGTGATCCCTGTTTTGGACCGCTCAAGAAACGCCTCTTTTGAGACCTCGCCATCATTGAGGCCGAGGGTCAGGCTTTCTTGCATACGCCCTCCGCCTTTGCGCTGGCCCCGCGCGTCGTTTTCCATGTCAGCGGCGCGCGTTTCATCGAACAGCACATACTCTTGCGCGTCCGAAAGGTCGCTTGGGTTCCTGATCGAACAGAGTGAAAACATCACTGCGACGCTCGATGATCTTGGTAAACCTTACACTGCCCTTTTGATCCGGATCCCAGTTCTCGATGAAATGAGATCCGGGCGTGTTTTCAGCAAATGCCGCAAGGACGGTTACTGTGATCATTTTGGTTCCAGTCCGAGTTCGGGTTGATTAAATTCTGACGGTGCGCAGGTACGGACGAATTGTGTCAAACCCCTGTGGGAACGCATTGGTCGCATCCGTATCTGAGACGGACGGTGGAATGATCACTTTTTGACCCGGAACCCAGTCAGCAGGCGTCGCAACTTTGTATTTGTCACCCGTTTGAAGGGCGTCGATCACACGTAAGATTTCATCAAAGTTGCGCCCGACGCTCATGGGATACGTCATTGTAAGACGAATTTTCTTACTCGGATCAATGATGAAGACCGAACGTACTGCGGCGGTCTCGCTCTCGCTTGGGTGGATCATGTCGTATTGCTTGGCGATGGTCAGATCGGCATCGGCAACAATCGGAAATTGCAGATCAGTGTTTTGCGTGTCGTTAACATCATCAATCCATTTGATGTGCTCGCTCACCGTATCTGTAGAGAGGCCAATGGGCTTCACGCCGCGTTTGGTGAACTGAGCAGATAGCTGAGACGTGCGGCCCATTTCCGTCGTGCAAACAGGCGTGAAGTCAGCCGGGTGGCTAAAGAAGAACGCCCAATCATCCCCAAGCCAGTCATGAAAACGGATCGGGCCTGTTGTCGTATCTGCTGCAAAATCGGGGGCAGTGTCGCCAATTCTGAGTGTCATCGCGTATTTCCTATATTTGAAATAGTTCTTTTATACGATCTAACGCATGCTCTTTACAAAAGCAATACTTTGAATGTATCTTTTAGGTGCGACAACAGGATGCATCCATGAAACTGACCAGTTACACGAACTACGCCATGCGCTCTTTGCAGCTTGCGGCCCTCAAAGCACCGGAGCTTGTGCGGATTGATGACGTGGCAAAAATCCACAATCTGTCCCGCCCCCACATCATGAAAATCGTGCATGAACTGGGCAAGGCTGGATACCTGGAGACCGTTCGGGGTCGCAGCGGTGGGTTCCGCCTCGCCCGTCCCCCCGCGGAAATAAGTGTTGGGGATGTCGTGCGGATCACCGAAGGCCCGCTTGATGTGGTCGAGTGTTTCAATCCAGAGAAAAACACCTGCCCGCTGATGGGCATCTGCATCCTGTCCAAAAAGATCCAAGAAGCGACAGCTGCGTTCATGGCCGTGCTTGATGATTTGACGATTGCCGATATCGCGGCCAATCGCGGTCAGTTGATGGACCGCATCGCCCCGCTTGAAATCCCCCGTATCAAGAAAGCTGCGTCATGAGCGACACATCAGAATGGGTCGAACGTTTCCCTGGCTTGTCGCGTTTGGATCAGGCGACGAAACATCTGCTTGTGTCACAAAGCGGGGTTGTTACCGTTCCAAAAGGAGCCACGATCTTTGGTCCGGGAAATTCGCCGGAAAACATGCTGTTTCTTCTGGAGGGTACAGTACGTGTCAGTCAAATGTCCGACACAGGCCACGAGATTGTCCTTTACCGGATCGAGGCAGGTCAAAGCTGCGTCCTGACCACCGCCTGTTTGTTATCCTATGAGGATTACTCTGCCACGGGAATCTCCGAGACAGCTGTGCGTGCCGCCGCTGTACCCCGCGCTGTGTTTGATGATTTGGTGTCTCAGTCGAAACCGTTTCGCGACTTCGTTTTTGCCGCTTTTTCGAAACGTATCACAGACTTGTTCCTCATGATCGATGAAGTCGCTTTTCAACGGCTTGATGTTCGGCTCGCGGATAAGCTGATCAAGTTATCAGGTGGCGAAGATAGCGTTGCAACGACCCACCAGAGGCTGTCTGTCGAGTTAGGTACTGCCCGCGAAGTCGTCTCGCGTCAGCTACAGGAATTCCAGCGACGTGGATGGATTGAGCAGGCCCGTGGAAGCGTCAGCATCTTGAATCGCGTGCAGCTTCAACAGCTGGCGCAACACAACACGTAAAGAAAAATTAATACTTGGTGACATTGTCACCAAGAGTCCGGGGCCCAAAGGGCTATTCAGAATGTAGCTTTAGGAGGAGATAAAGAAATGACTGCGAATCTTGGCAATGTAGATCGAATTTTTCGCCTTGTTTTGGGGCTTGTCCTGCTGGCAGCCCCGTTCATCAGTGGGCTGGCGTTGTTCAATAGCAGTGCTGCCACCATCATCAGCATCATTGCTGGATTGGTCATGGTGGGCACATCGGCCATGAAGTTCTGCCCGCTTTACCGCATCTTCGGCATTCGGACCTGTAAACTGTGATGGAAACCGCATTTACACCTTTCCAGTCGCTCGGGGGTGGGGCCTTGATTGGTCTTGCCGCCGTGTTGCTGATGGCCACGTTGGGCCGGATCATGGGTGCGACAGGTATTTTGGCGGGCCTTTTACAGCCGACCAATATGTCAGACTGGTCATGGCGCGCAGCCGTCTTGGTCGGCATGATCTCTGGGCCTCTTGCTGTGATGGCGGTCACCGGCCAACTGCCCACAGTGCAGGTTCCCATCTCGACGCCAATGCTTGCGATCGGTGGCTTTATCGTTGGGATCGGCGTCACATTCGGCGCCGGGTGCACATCAGGCCACGGTGTCTGTGGCATGGCACGTGTGTCCCCACGATCTATCGTCGCTACGCTGACCTTCATGTTGACCACCGCGATCACTGTTTACGTGATCCGCCACGTTATCGGAGCCTGAACCCATGCGTCTGATCCTTTCCTACGTTGTTGGCCTGATTTTTGGTGTGGGTATTTCGATCTCCGGCATGGCAAACCCAGCCAAAGTTCTGAACTTCTTTGATATTGCAGGTACTTGGGATCCAAGCCTTGCGTTTGTCATGGGCGGTGCGTTGGCTGTTACCGCATTGGGCTACCATTTCATCTTGCAACGACCTGCACCGATTTTGGCCAATGGTTTCCACCTCCCAACGCGGCGCGACCTCGATCTGCCCTTGATCGGTGGTTCAGCTGTTTTCGGTGTTGGATGGGGTATCGCAGGTTTTTGCCCTGGCGGCGCTTTGCCAGCGATTGGCACTGGGCGAAGCGAAGTCCTGATCTTTGTCGCAGCCCTTATCGCAGGCATATTTGCGGCGAAGTTCATCCAGTCTCATCGCCCTGCGAGACGGACTGCATGATGGCCATCTTACGGCGAAATCCCAGCCGTGTTGCGCTGATGGCGATTGTCGCACTGACGGTTGGCGTCGGGGGCGCGTACTTTGCAATGCCCATGCATCACAGTGATACTGTCGCGCATAGGCACGGTGCCCATGGCGGTGGCCATGACGAAATCAATATGCCAGGCCTGCGCGGTGAAAACGCAAGCCCTGCGGAAAGCGAAGAGATCGCTGTGCTGTTTCGCGGTTTTGACACAATCACCCGCGAGGTTACGAATTTGCCGAATGGTATTCGGACACTCACCGCATCGACAGACCAAACCGTCATGGATGCATTGGTGAACCACTCGGTCGGTATGATTGATCGTGTAAGCCAGTTGAATGACCCCAAAATCATCATCCAAAGCCCGACCTTGGATATCTTTTTTCTGCGCGGCGATGGCATCTCCTCAAATGTGGAAATGACAGATGCAGGCCTTTTGGTGGTGCAGACATCCGATGATCCGGAATTGGTGGCTGCGCTACAAACCCACGCCGCCGAAGTAACCGCGATGGCTGATAAAGGCATGCAAGCTGTCCACGAAATGATGATCGCGCGCGCAGAGAGCCAATAGGCGCAAACTGCCCGTCCTGAACGAACGGAGAATGAAAATGACCTACCCTGTAAATATGTCCGTCAAGCCAGATGTTTCCGCCCATTTTGATCAGCAAACCAATACGATTACCTACATCGTCAAAGACCCGAACAGCGACCATTGCGCGATCATCGACAGCGTCATGGACATCGATTATGCCGCTGGCCGGATCACGTATGAGGCCGCTGATCGTCTGATCGCCGAGATCAAGGAACGCGGCCTTACGGTCGATTGGATCATCGAGACCCACGTCCATGCTGACCACCTGAGCGCGGCGCCTTATCTTCAGGACAAGCTGGGCGGCAAAATCGGCGTCGGCGAAAAAATCATGGTGATCCAAGAAACATTCGGCAAGGTTTTCAACGAAGGCACTGAATTCCAACGTGATGGATCGCAGTTTGACGCGCTGTTCAAAGATGGCGACACCTATATGGTTGGCGGTATGCAGGCGTTTGCCATGTACACCCCCGGTCACACGCCAGCCTGCATGGTCCATGTGTTTGGCAACGCTGCATTCGCAGGGGATACGCTGTTTATGCCTGATGGCGGCTCCGCGCGCTGTGATTTCCCCGGTGGCTCTGCGAGTGAGCTTTACGACAGCATCATGAAGGTTCTGTCCCTGCCCGATGAAACCCGTTTGTTCATGTGCCACGACTACGGCCCGAACGGGCGCGCAATACAGTGGGAAACGACAGTGGCCGAACAAAAGGCCGACAACATCCACGTCGGTGGCGATAAAACCCGCGATGATTTCATCAAGTTCCGCACCGAGCGTGACGCACAGTTGGATATGCCCAAGCTGATTATCCCATCGCTTCAGGTCAACATGCGCGCAGGCGAGGTGCCAAAAGATGACGACGGCAATCCGATGTTGAAAGTACCCGTTAACGCAATTTGAGCGCGGAGAGAGACCCATGGAAATCAAAACACTGACCGCTGGCCTTTCGGTGAGCGAACAAATCATGCCAAGCGACATGCAAGCGATCAAGGATGCTGGTTTTCGCGCGATCATCTGCAACCGTCCTGACGGTGAAGGGGCCGATCAGCCGACGTTTGAGGAAATCGCCAAGGCCGCAAAGAAGCTTGGAATTGAAGCGTCTTACCTGCCGATCGTTGCGGGAAAGGTGTCTGACGATGACGCTGCGGTCTTCGACAAAGGGCTGACAGAGCTGCCTGGTCCTGTTCTGGCATACTGCCGGACGGGCACCCGATCTGCCACCTTGTGGTCCTTGTCACAGGCCGGCAACCGCAACCTTGCCGATATTCTCGCAGCAACCAAAGCCGCGGGGTATGACATGGGCGGCGTTGTGAGACGCATTGTGAACGGTGGCAAGACGCCCACCGACATGGGTGACGCAAGCTACGAGGTGGTCATTGTTGGCGCAGGTGCTGGTGGTATTGCAGCGGCTGCAAGCCTCAAGGCGCGTAAACCGGGCCTGGAGATCGCGATCATCGATCCTGCCGACATCCATTACTATCAGCCGGGCTGGACGATGGTTGGTGGCGGTATTTTTGAACCAAAGCAGACCTCGCGCACCATGGGGTCGTTGATTCCGCAGGGTGTGCATTGGATTCAAGCGGCGGTGGCCGCATTTGAACCGGAAAACAACGCCATCATCCTCGATGGCTGTCGCGTTGTTAAATACACGCGGCTGATCGTCTGCCCCGGTCTCAAGCTGGATTGGAACAAGGTCGAAGGTCTGGTGGACACGCTTGGCCAGAACGGCGTGACGTCCAACTATCGCTATGATCTGGCCCCATACACATGGGAGTTGGTGCAAGGCATGACAGAAGGCCGCGCGATCTTTACGCAGCCCCCAATGCCAATCAAATGCGCAGGGGCGCCGCAAAAGGCGATGTATCTGTCAGGTGATGCCTGGCACCGGCGTGGTGTTCTGAAAAACATCGATATCCAGTTCAACAATGCGGGCGGGGTTCTGTTCGGGGTCAAAGACTATGTTCCGGCTTTGATGGAATATGTCAAAAAATACGATGCATCGCTAAATTTCTTCCACAATCTTGTGGCCGTAGACGGTCCTGCCAAAAAAGCGTGGTTTGATGTGGCCCGGCCAGATGCACCTGTTGAGCGGGTCGAGATGGAGTTCGACATGATGCATGTCTGTCCGCCCCAAACCGCGCCCGACTTTATCCGTGTGTCCCCTCTCGCGGATGCCGCAGGCTGGATTGACGTGGATCAGGCGACTTTGCGTCACAAGACCTATGACAATGTCTGGTCGCTTGGCGATGTTATGAACGCGCCCAACGCAAAAACTGCTGCTGCCGCGCGCATTCAGGCCCCGATCGTTGCCGAAAATATGGTGGCCGACATGCGGGGCGGATCCCCGGTTGCACAATACAACGGATACGGATCCTGCCCGTTGACCGTAGAGCGCGGCAAGATCGTTCTGGCTGAATTTGGCTATGGCGGTACAATCCTGCCAAGCTTTCCCAAGGCGCTTGTGGATGGCACCAAACCAACGCGCGCGGCGTGGTTCCTGAAAGAGAAAATGCTGCCACCTGTTTACTGGAAAGGCATGCTCAAAGGCCGTGAATGGATGGCAAAGCCTGAAAAAATCGCCGCTGAGTAGGCTCATGACTGTCCCTGTTGCGAACAACAGGGACAGTCAATTTATCTGGACAAGTCCCATGACATTTACACGCTTCCTGCCCATTCTGACGTGGGGTCGGGCCTACGACCGGTCCGCCTTGTCCAACGATCTGATCGCGGCTTTGATCGTCACGATCATGTTGATCCCGCAATCGCTGGCCTATGCGTTGTTGGCAGGTTTGCCAGCAGAGGCGGGGCTTTATGCCTCAATCGTGCCGATCCTGTTGTACACTGTTTTTGGCACCAGCAATGCCCTGGCGGTCGGTCCAGTAGCTGTCGTGTCGCTGATGACCGCAGCCGCCCTCAGCAACATCGTGGAGCAAGGCACGATGGGCTATGCCGTGGCCGCCCTGTCACTTGCCGGTCTGTCAGGTGTGATGCTGGTGGCAATGGGTCTCTTCCGCGTGGGGTTTGTTGCCAACTTCCTGTCGCATCCTGTCATCGCGGGTTTTATAACGGCGTCAGGTATTATCATCGCGGCCAGTCAACTCAAACACATCCTTGGCATTGAAGCGCACGGGCATAATTTGCTGGAACTGGTGACGTCACTGGCGCAGCATATGCACGAGGCGAACTGGATCACAGCGATTATCGGCATCACTGCGACAGGTTTTCTGTTCTGGGTGCGCAAGGGGTTGAAGCCGCTGTTGCAACGCATGATGCTTGGTGCCGGTCTGACAGGTGTGCTGGTCAAAACCGGACCAGTAGCGGTTGTGGTTCTGACCACGTTAGCAGTCTGGGGCTTTGGTCTGGCCGATCAAGGCGTTAAGATTGTGGGGGATGTGCCGCAAAGCCTGCCCCCGTTCACCCTGCCGTCCTTTTCTCCTGCACTGCTGAACCAACTCCTCCTGCCAGCCTTCCTGATCTCGATCATTGGCTTCGTTGAGTCGATCTCGGTGGCACAAACTCTGGCGGCCAAGAAACGTCAACGCATTGACCCCGATCAAGAACTGATCGGTTTGGGCGCTGCAAACATTGGCGCATCGCTCACAGGGGGCTTCCCGGTCACGGGTGGGTTTTCGCGCTCTGTCGTGAACTTCGATGCAGGTGCGCAAACGCCAGCAGCGGGCGCGTTCACGGCTGTTGGGCTGGCGATTGCCGCAGTTGCGCTGACCCCGCTGATTTACTTCTTACCGAAGGCAACACTTGCCGCGACCATCATCGTGGCCGTCCTCAGCCTCGTTGATTTCTCGATCCTCAAGCGCAGCTGGTCTTACTCCAAGGCGGACTTTGCCGCTGTTTTGGCCACGATCCTGACGACGCTCTTTCTTGGCGTCGAACTGGGTGTCTCTGCGGGTGTCGCTCTGTCTATCCTGCTTCACCTTTATGGATCGTCCAAACCGCATATCGCCGAAGTCGGTCAGGTGCCCGGCACAGAACACTTCCGCAATATCCTGCGCCATAATGTGATCACCGAACCCAGTGTCGTCACCCTGCGTGTTGACGAAAGCCTGTATTTTGCCAACGCGCGCTACCTTGAGGACAAGATCCAGACCCGCGTCGCGGGCGATACCCATGTGCGCCACGTGATCCTGCAATGTTCGGCCATCAACGAAATCGACCTCAGCGCGCTGGAATCTCTTGAGGCGATCAACGAACGCCTGCGCGAGATGAGTGTCCACCTGCACCTTTCCGAAGTTAAAGGCCCTGTCATGGATCGTTTGAAGGAACAGCATTTTTTGCAGGATATGACGGGCAAGGTATTTCTGTCACAATACGAAGCCGCACGATCATTGTCCGCCTCTTGTAGCGAACCCGCTTTATAAGAACGAACGGCTGGTTTTTTGCGCCACTTTAGCTTGTAAAAGCTGCGTGTTGCGGCAAGCGCGCAGCGGAAAAACGCAGTTTCTGCTCCGGGCTCAGGAAGGTCATCGCAAATATCAAACAATCACAACCGCTTCGGGACCATGAACGGCACCAGCCCTTCGTCACCGTTCCTAAACGTCGATCCGTTCTGCGATACTCAGCGCGTCTTCCAGTTCGACCCCCAATTATCGGATGGTGCTATCAACCTTGGTATGGCCAAGCAGAAGCTGAACGGCGGGCAGGTTACCTTTCTTGCGATAGATTGCCCCCCCCTGCGTTCGGCGCATCGAATGGGCGCGATAACCGCTGGGGTTCCAAGCCAATCGAGACAACCCACTCCCGAACCAGACGTCCTTACTGGCGTGTTGAAACGTGCGGGCAATCATGAAAACGGTTGGGAAACATGAATTGGCATCCGATCATTTCAGGACGACCGATCCAGTTAGCCACAGTTTCCCGCGTGTTTTCAGCCAGTTAAAATTGCACAGGCCTGTTCGTTTTGCTTTGAACGACGAAAACGCGTTCACGAACCCTGTCCTCGTTAAGAAGATCCGTGACCTTAAGCCCAACGAAGTCACACCCGCGCAGCTTGCTATCAATTGCAACATTGAACAAAGCGAGATCGCGGAGATTGCCAGCGGGTTCGAGGCGCGCACGGATCGCCATGACCTGTTTGGGAAGGAGCGGGTGCTTTTGCCCGACCAGACGGTATTTATTCGAGAGTCTGCGTTTCGGGGTGACGGCAGGAAGTTGGACTCTCGGTAAGGCTGCGCGAAGGCAAAACCGGTCATTAATGCGGGCCGCACAGAGAACAAGATACGCAAAGATCAAGTTGCGGACCTGGTTTTCCTTTGATGGGATTGGTTCAAGACTGGCTTTGCGGCGTCTTTGTCGTTTCAAGCAAAGCAACAATTTCCGAACAGTTCTCGATTTTTCCTCCACAACAATCTGCGATCAAGAATTGGACAAGGGCGTTCACACTGGCAAGATTTGCCGCGTAGTGGATTTCACGTTGGTGGCGGGTCGCCTGAAGCACACCTGCGCGTTTCAGAATGGATAGATGGCCGGAAAGCGTTGATGGTTTCGTTCCCAGCTGCCTTGAGATTTCTAAGGCTGGCAAGCCTTTGGGGCCAATCCTGACCAGCAGCCGGAAAGTCTCCAGCCTTGTGGGCTGCGCGAGTGCCGCAAATGCATCGATGGCATTGGATTGATCCATACTTCGGTATTGCCCGAAATGACGAACCTTGACAAGTGAATGTGTCTGGCCTCACCTAGCCAAGCGACATTTCGGCTTTTGCCGAATTAAATCCTGGGAGACCAACCTTGGCCGAAACATCCGTTATATGCGAAGTTGACTTTGACGCGAGCGGCAAACAAGCAGGCTTCCTGCGCGTCCCGCATTCAGTGCATCGGTCTGCCTATGGCTGGATTCCCGTTCCGATTACCTGCATCAGAAACGGTGATGGCCCGACACTTGTGATCATGGCCGGAAACCATGGTGACGAATATGAGGGACAGATCGCAGTCTCGAACCTTGCGCGTTCGCTGGAAGCAGCGGACATTCGTGGACGTCTGATCTTGTTGCCAATGGTGAATGCCCCCGCCGCCGAGGCGGGTTTGCGCAGCTCACCGATTGACGATGGCAATCTCAACCGCTTGTTTCCCGGCAACCCCAGCGGCACCCCGACTGAAATGATCGCCCATTACGTCGAAGAGGTCCTGATGCCTCTCGCGGACTATTCGGTGGACTTGCATTCTGGCGGCAGCTCACTTTTCTACCCGCCAACTCTGCTGCGTGGACAAGGGCATAGCCCTGAAGAGGCCAAAGCGCTGATCGGCCTGCAAGAGGCGTTTGATCTGCCTTATACATGGGTCTTTACCAGCGGTGGCGGACGCAACAGCACTGCGCGTACGGCCATGGGGGCGGCGAACCGCAAGGGCATTATCAACGTGATGGCAGAACTCGGTGGCGGTGGCGAGGTCACGCCGGAAATCCTGCACCGTACCGAACGGGGGCTGCGCCGCGTTCTCCACAGTTTGGGTATGTTGCCGGGCTATGTACCTGATGTAGCCCTCGGCACCCGCGAGTTGAACGCCAAAGGGTCGGTCTATGCCTATGCGTCAGGGCTGTTTGAGCCGCTCAGATCCATCGGAGACGACGTTACGGGCGGGGAAACTGTCGGCCTTGTTCATCACCCTGAAACACCGGAGTCCGAGCCGACTGAGATCATATCCCCCTATGAAGGGATCGTGTTATGCAGACGCGCGATGGCGCAGGTTGTGCGCGGTGATGCAGTGTTTCAAATCGCGTCAGATGCTGCACCGAAAGCCAGCAAGACATGAGCCTGCACCCTGTCACGCTTGACGACATTCGGGAGGCACAAACCGCGCTGGCGAATGTTGTCGTTCGAACACCCCTGCTTGAGAACGCAGATGTGAACGCCATGTTGGCCGGGCGCGTTTTGCTCAAGGCAGAGAATTTCCAGCGCACAGGCGCCTTCAAAATACGTGGCGCTTATTATCGGATATTGAATCTGACACCTGATGAACGGGCTTGCGGGGTGGTGAGCTATTCGTCGGGAAACCACGCACTTGGTCTGGCGCAAGCGGCGGCCATGCTGGGCACTTCTGCCGTTATCGTCATGCCCTCTGATGTGCCTGCGGCCAAGATGGCAGCGACACGCGATCTGGGTGCACAGATTGTCACCTTTGATCGTGATACGGAAAACAGCACCGATGTGGTCGCCGGGATCATTCGGGAAACGGGCCGCATAGAAGTCCCGCCAAGCGCCCATGGTCAGGTCCTTGCCGGGGCTGGTACTGTGGCGTTGGAATTGCTGGAGGACGCTCCGGTTTTGGACGCTGTCCTGATCCCCTGTGGTGGGGGTGGTTTGACGGCCTCGACGGCTGTTGTCATGGCGCAGGGCGCACCGAAAACGCAGGTTTATGCGGCGGAACCTGACCTGTTTGATGATACGCGCCGGTCTTTGATCTCCGGCAAGCGCATCGGCAATCCCGTGGGCCTGCGCACCATCTGCGACGCGATCATGACGCCGATCCCCAATGACGTGACCTTCCCGATCAACCTTGATTTACTCGCCGGCGGAGTGACTGCCAGCGACAAGGATGTCCGCACAGCGATGCGCTTTGCCTTTGACCATTTCAAGATTGTCACCGAACCGGGTGCGGTTGTTGGCCTTGCGGCGATCCTCAACGGACAGGTCGAGATCAAGAGCAAAACCGTGGCTACAGTCATTACCGGAGGCAATATCGACGCCGCGCGATTTGCATCACTCATAGGAGACAGCGATGACACTTGAACGACGACTTGTGGCGGAATGGTTGGGGACGTTTTCGCTTTTGGCTACCGTCATTGGTTCGGGCATCATGGCGGAGCGCTTGGCGGATGGAAACGTCGCGGTCGCACTGCTCGGCAATACAATTCCGACCGGTGCGATCCTTGTGGTGCTGATCACCATTTTCGGCCCCATTTCGGGCGCGCATTTCAATCCAGCGGTGACGCTCAGTTTTGCATTGCGAGGCGAGATCGAAAGGCGCGACGCTCTGCTTTACGCGGGTGCGCAGGTGTTTGGCGGGGTCATCGGCGTGCTGGCCGCGCATGTGATGTTCGAACATCCGCTGATCGACCCTTCCACCACCACACGAAGCGGCATCGGTCAGTGGGCGGGAGAGTTTGTCGCAACCTTTGGTCTGGTGGGCACGATCCTTGCCTGTATCAAGGCACGCCCGTCTGCGGTGCCGATGGCTGTCGGCCTCTATATCACCGCCGCCTATTGGTTCACCTCTTCCACATCCTTTGCAAACCCCGCCGTTACGATTGCACGCGGGTTTTCGGACACTTTTGCCGGGATTGCGCCCGTCGATGTGGCGGCCTTTGTTGCCGTTCAGTTGGTCGCAGCGGTATTGGCGACATGGTTCTTTGGCTGGCTTCTACGCGAGGCAAAGGATGACTGAGGAATTCGATTTTGATCAGGTCATCAACCGGCGTGACGTGCCCGCGCTGAAGGTCCACCGCATGGTGCTGGGCGAAGACGGTATGGATCTGTTTCCAGCCGGTGTCGCAGATATGGACTTCCGCGCACCGCAGCCCGTTCTGGACGCGATGGCGCAGCGTTTGGCCCATGGAGTCTTTGGCTATGAGACTGTGCCGGATGGCCTGATGCCTGCATTCACTGGATGGATGAAGCACAGACATGGTTGGGACATTGATCCCGACCACATTCTGCGCGCACCGAACGTGCTGAACAGCCTGTCAATGGCACTGAACCTCTATACCGAGCCAGGCGACGGTATCATCATCGAGCCGCCCGTGTTCTTTGACTTCGCTGATATCATTGTCGAGAACGGACGCCAGTTGGTTGAAAATCCGTTGGTCGTGCTGGGTGGCCGCTATCAAATGGACTTTGAGGGTCTAGAGGTCTGCGCTGCCGATCCCCGTACCAAAATGATGTTCCTATGCAATCCGCATAATCCGGTGGGACGGGTGTGGACCAAGGCGGAGCTTGCGCAAGTGGGCGCCATTTGCAGAAAGCATGGTGTGCTTGTCGTATCCGATGAAATCCACGGCGATATCACCTTTGCAGGTCACACCTACACGCCATTTGCCACTGTCTCTAAGGAAGATGCACAGAATTCCATCACCTGCCTGTCACCCGCCAAAAGCTTCAACATAGCGGCCTGCTGCGGCGCTTTCACGGTGGTGCCTTATGAGACGCGTAGGGAGGCCTTCAAAGCCGAGAACAGCCGACTGACGGTGAACAAGAACAACGCCTTTGCCAGCGTGGCGATGGGTGCAGCATACCAACACGGGGGCGCGTGGCTGGACGCTGCACTCGGCTACATCGAGGAAAATCTTTCCTTGGTGCGCGATCGCCTTGAAGTCATGCCGCACGTTTCCTTGATCGAACCCGAAGGCACGTTCCTTGTGTGGCTGGACTTTCGCGACATGGGATTGGCGCAAGACGCGCTCACGCAATTTCTGCGCACCAAAGCCGGATGGGCCATCACCCGCGGTATATCCTTTGGCACCAGCGGCGAAGGGTTCGGGCGTTTGAACATTGCATGCCCCCGCGCACAGCTTGTACGCGCGTTGGGCAAACTGGAACACGCGCTATCAACACACCGAGGCATGACAAAATGACCGACACACCCAACATCGAAGATGACCACTTTCGCCAGATCGACAGCGCGCGCCTTTTTTGCCCGGACACCGCAGATCATCCGCCCCGCATCTTGCTGCTCTATGGATCATTGCGCAAACGATCCTTCAGCCGTTTGATGAGCGAAGAAGCGGCCCGCGTTTTGGTGCGTTTCGGGGCAGAAACCAAAACCTTCAACCCCAGCGGTTTGCCTTTGCATGATGACACCGTTGCAGACCACCACAAAGTTCAGGAACTACGCGACTTAGTGGCATGGAGCGAAGGCATGGTCTGGTGTTCGCCAGAACAACACGGTGCCATGACTGGCATCATGAAGTCTCAAATCGACTGGATCCCGCTCTCGCTTGGAGCTGTCCGGCCCACCCAAGGCAAGACGTTGGCAGTGATGCAGGTCAACGGTGGCTCGCAAAGCTTCAATGCCGTCAATCAACTGCGTATACTTGGCCGCTGGATGCGGCTTTTGACCATTCCCAACCAGTCTTCCACGCCCAAGGCCTTTCTGGAGTTTGACGACAATGACCGGATGAAGCCGTCGCCGAACTACGACCGGATGGTCGATGTCATGGAAGAACTGGTCAAATTCACACTCCTGACCCGAGGGCGTGCTGAATTTCTTGTTGAACGGTATAGCGAGCGTAAAGAAACAGGTGAGGCCTTGATCAATCGCGTGAACCAGACGGCACTCTGATCCCTTCGCAGAAAGGCCCCCCGCACCGTTCGGGCCAACCATTCATGAGCGCGCAGCATCAAACACTTCGGGCTCTTAAATGAGGATTGCATGCGGTGCAGGTGCGGGCCAATCCAGATGCGAACCGTGGAGTTATACGCCTCGGGTCTGGCTTTAAACTTGGCGCTGCGCAGATGCCTGGGGTTGCTATTTTGCGGCGTCGATGATGCTTTGATGGATCGTCACTCTGCTTGTGTCGTCAGCAGGTGGGCTTTGATCCGCTGGTAACCGTACCCGATGTGCGTGCGTTGAATATATCCGATGGCAGCGGTATCACGGCGCTCTAGTGCCGTATTGATATCGTTCAGTTCCGCCACCAACGCCAGCGCCATTTCTGCCCCGCGTTGATTGCTGGTGCGATACCAGGTGCTGGCCGCCTGACAGTAGGTCTGCCACCAGAATGATTTGAGCGTACCATTTCCGATCAGGCTGGTGATAAGCACGTGCAAGGCGTGATTGATCTCGATGTATCGCCGTGGATCAAAGGTATCCTGCAGCGCTTTTGCCTGCCTCAGCAATGTCTGCCCGGTATCGCAATCGGTCTCGGTGATGGCGCGGGGTGACATTGTTCCGATGAGCGCTGCGAGCTCCAGCCGCATGTCATAGACATGGCGGATTTTCGTGGCTGAGAGTGCGACCACGACCGTACCCACACCATTCCGGGTTTCCACCAGGCCCAGGTGACTGATCCTGCTAATCGCATCGCGTACAGGGGTGCGGCTCACGCCAAATTCAGCGGCCAGCTCAGCTTCTTTCAATTGATCGCCGGGGATGTAATCCAGAAAGCAGATCCGTTGCACAATCTCGGTTTGAATGGTTTCGACTGTACTCATGGTATCTGTATTGTGGCGTTTTTGGATTTGGGCACATAAACCTCTGACTGCTCAAGGTGCATACATCAATATGATAATTTGGGCAGTATTGCCGCATCTCAGAGCGATTGACTCCTTAGGTGTATACAGCATACGGATAAAACATAAAGAGATGCTCGCCGATTAAGGACCCACACATGCTCGAAGAAGCCAAAATACGCACCCTCGCTCTTCAGGCCAGAATGAAAGATCTGGGCATCCAGCGCGCCGTTTTCACGGACGAAAGCTCCATCGCGTATCTCGCAGGTTTCTGGGGCTATCTGGGTATCGAATTTGGCCGTCCCTCCATGCTGGTGGTGCATGCCCAAGAGGCTCCGGTCGTGATCACACCGTTGATGGAATCTGAGATGGTCGGGGCCATGACATGGGTCGAAGATGTGCGCACTTGGGAAGACATGGGCCAACGCACATGGGGCCGCGCCCTTGCCAGTGCTTTGGGCGAACGGCCAGATGAAATCTGGGTCGAACGCAGCAGTATCCCCGCAATTGTGCGCAACCATCTGGACGAAACCTACCCGGATGTGCCGATCAAAGACATTTCACCGGTGCTGGGTGCCCTGCGGATGATCAAAACCCCTTTTGAAATTCAGGTGATGAAAGAAGCGGGGCAGATCGCTGGTGCGATGATGAAGGCAGCACATGGTAGTCTGAAGGAAGGTGCGCAGGAATACGAAAGCGCGCTGGCGGTGATTGAAGCGGGGTCGCGCAAGGCGGCGACATTTCTGACGGACAAAGGCTGGGACAGGTTCGTTTCGCCGATGATTCACAACCTGCAGATCCTGCAAAGCGGCAAGGATACTTCGATGGTACATCGCCGTGCTTCGGTGCGTCAGTATCAGCGCGCAGACCCGGTCTATTTCTGCTTCTGCAACATGGCGCAATTCAAACAATACAAGCTGGGCTTTGACCGGATGTTCCATATTGGCGAGGTGCGTGACGACGCCGCGCGGGTGCAAGAGGCGGCTATTGATGCTCAACAAGCTGCGATCGCCGCCATTCGACCCGGCATAGAAGCGCAGGAAGTTGCCGCCGCTGCCAACGCAGTTTATGCTGAACGCGGGTACAAGACCGGCTATCGCACCGGGCGTTCAATTGGTGTGGCCTATCTTGAAGCACCAGAGCTCAAGAAGGGCGACACTACCACTCTTCAACCGGGTATGACGTTTGCGGTTGATGGGGGTATCTCGATCGATGGTGTGACCGCCGGGCGGATTGGCGATTCCGTTGTCGTGACTGAAACGGGATATGAGTATATCACCAACTATCCACGGACATTGCTGGTCACGGACAGTTAGAAATGGGTCACACGTTCCGCCTTTCTGTGGCGCAACCGCCTGCCGAGATGGCCACGACACAAGAGCGGTTGAATTGGCTATCCGAACAGTTGCCCGCTGTTGCTGCGGCGCATTCTGATCTTCTGGTGTTGCCCGAGCTTTTTGCCACGGGATATAACATCGGCGATCAAGTCGTGGCGCGTGCCGAACCGGCTGATGGTCCCATTGCGCAAGCTGTTGCGGCGCTTGCAAGTGCCCACGGCGTCGCCATTCACTACGGCTTCGCGGAAATCGACGGGGATAAAATCTACAACACGGCACAATGCATAGGGCCGGATGGCACGCGTCTTGGCCGCCACCGTAAATTGGCCATTCCGCCGGGATTTGAACGCGATCATTTCACACCGGGTCAAGGGTGCGGGCTCTTCACTTACCGCAATGTGCGGATCGCGACACTGATTTGCTATGACGCCGAATTTCCGGAAACTGCGCGGCACGTGGCCTCTATGGGAGCGGAGCTCGTTTTGGTTCCCACCGCGCTTGGTGCCCAGTGGGAGTGGGTCGCGCAACGCATGATCCCAACCCGAGCGTATGAAAACGGGGTTTACCTGGCTTACGCCAACAGTGCTGGCCTCGAACACGGTATGACGTTTTTGGGTCAAAGCGTTATCGCGACCCCAGACGGGCAGGAAATCGCGCGCGCAAGCGCGGGGCCCGTGATCCTCCATGCTACATTGCAACTAGACAAAGTTTCAGCCGCCCAAGCACGGCTTCCTTATCTAAAGGATCGCGAACTACTAAGTGCGAGCATTCTTTAGCGCGTTCCGAACGGCAGTTTCCTACGTAGTCTGCCAGTTTAATCTCCTCGCCGCGCAAAGATAGTGCGCGTTTAGAACCTGATGGCGGAATTCTATGGCCGCCCTGATGAAGTTCTCTGCGCTGAAAAACGAATGCTACCGCAACCGTGAAGAAATACAGCGTCAGAGCAGATTGAAAACCCTCAAGTCGAGTCCGTCCGGCAACTTGATCCTTTCCATTGCCCGGCAGTTGATTGCGTAGCAATCAATGAGAGGGACATTGTTCCAGAATGGTTTGGTCACGCCCGAAGTAGACATCAGCGGGCGTGATGTTGTTAAGGGTCTCGTGGTAGCGCTGGTGATTGCAGTGCTCGACGAGAGCCTCGATCTGAGCTTCGAGATCACCCGGTAGGAAGTAGTATTCCAAGAAGACCCGGTTCTTGAGAGTTTATTGCAAACGCTCGACATTACCTTGTATTTGAGGAGGATACGGCCCTTGTCCCGCAGCTATTCAGCGAGGTCGCCAGAGACAGAGCTGGACCCGTTGTCCACTGCCCGGCTGTTGATACGCGGTATCAATGAGAAGGGCTCAGCAGGCACGGCTTGCGGATGTCATGCACCAGATCTCAGCCGGTTGCCTGCAAGGCCAGATCAAGGGTGCCCGGCAATAGATACCTCATTCCTGACTGCCCCATCGCCCGGCAGTTGATTGCAAAGCACTCAATGAGAGGGGCCCGCCAGACTTTTTTGAGCAACCGAAGTTCAAGCGTTTGCTCTGCCGCAACTTCCTTCAGGTCACTTGTTTCATGAGGCATTTCTTTGACTTCGTCAGTCATTGCAGCACGGGCCGTGTCGCCAGCCAGCCACTTCTTACCGGCCTCCATAAAGCCCTTGGACCACGTGTAATAGATGCCCTGCGATATCCCCTCTGCCCTCTCATCAAAACGGCGTTTCGACTGCCGGGCAGTGGGACGGCACAACTCCGCAATGCTGTCCTCACCGCGCAGGCCATCCCGCACGATCCTGATCTTCTCCTCAGAAGAATAGTGCATGCGGGTTGTCCGCTTGAGGTCCTTAACCATCTTCTCGCCAAGGCTCTTCGTTGTCTTTCTCATCCCCCACTCCTCGGTGATCAGGTGACATCAGGCGATGCGACATCCCGGCGATTGCACCAAACGCCACATGGCCGCTGTGGCGCGCGCTCGGGTGCATCTTTGGCACAGCGTCCATCATCTTCGACGTTCAAAATCTGTCAGATGGTTTGAGATGACTTGGCGCGGCGTGCTCAGGCCGAATGCCCATTGCGGGTAATCAAGGCATGGCGCGCTATCGTCGCCTTGCTAATGAACAACGTCTTGTGCAGCAGGCATGTCCAAGCGATTGAAAGCCCTTTCCTCGATCGCCATGAGCAGGTCGGTGATGCGATTGGCGTAAGCTTCGAAAACAACTGCACGAAACTCTTTGCACGCCGTCATCATGTCATCAAATGCGTGGCGTTGAACAAGGATCGCTTCAATCTCCGTTTCGGCAATGCCTTCGGCCGCGACGTCCGAAAATGCCAAAAGGCAGGCCATGGTCAGAGCACAGCTTTCACCCGAGCAGATGCGGTACAAAACGATCTCTCCGCCGGTGTCGGAAAACCGTCGCACCCGCACAACACCTGAAACAAGCAGCAAAAGGTTTTCAGCCGGTTTCCCGGGGCCGAATACCTGTGTATCCTTGGCGATGGAAATTCTTTGGGACCGTTTCTCCAGAAGATCAGAAACAACAGGCGACAGGTTGGATAAATCCGGGCAGCCGTGCCTCCATATCGATTGTTCTAACATCGGTCGCCATCCCTTTTTTTGTCAGGCTAGCGCTGCCCGCTACGCGACGCGTTGATTTTTATCAACACGTGAAGCGCATGGTTTTGACAAAAGGGAGATCTGAGAAAGGATGATACAGATGGGAAAACTTCTATGACAGGCGTCGTTTTTTATTCTCTCTCGGGGCATTCGCGGCGGTTGGCGCAACGTTTGAGCGATGCGGTGCATGGCAAGCTTATGGAACTGGACGCCCCGCCGTATCAAAACAGGTTTTTTGGATATGCCCGCGCAGGCTATGACAGTCTGATGCAGCGCGATATGCGTGGTGCGCATCAATTTCCATCTGTTGCCGAATATGACCGCGTTATCCTGTGCGGTCCGGTGTGGACGTCCTATCCAGCCGTTCCACTGCGCAGTTTTTTGCGGTCGCACCCTCAGGTCCCGAAATTGACAGGATTAATCCTGACGTGTGGGAATGATTCATCTGGGCAGAAGGCTCTAAGAGTTGCCGAAACCGATCTGGGCCGGCCTTTTCACGCCGCACAATGCCTGACCAATTCCGTCGAGGGTACCGAGGCGGAGGACCAGGTGATCGCGGCGTTTTTGACCGCGATGCGAGACACTGAAGTCAAGTCACAATTGAATTGAGAGCATTCAGTCGGTTCGTGTGCCGATGGAGGATAACAAGTTTCTAATGGAGGAAGTATTGGCCGTCACGGGATGCAAAACCGACAGGAGAACCCCGGTCGCTGCGACAGAGCCGACCCGATCTGACGTCATGCTGACAGGTATCGGCGCGGCGGATCAGCGCGATTTGTCCAAGTACCTCTTGTCCAGATCCTCTGTCTGGCTGTGGCCTTGGGGCGCGACCATTGCTGAACACAGATGGCGTTCCCAAGGGCGAGAAGGCCGACCGGTCCAGAACGTGTCGATAGCCGCTGCCAAAAGGCCCATACAAGCCCATGAAAAACAGTGCTGCGATCGGTGTGTGGTGGCGATTGGGGACTCCGAAACGCTGAAGGGCCTGCGCACCGGTGATGACAAAATCGCAGGTTCAGGTACCGCCGCCGATGTGACCGCTCCCTTGGTGCAGAGGATTTTACAATGACGCGGTCACAGCCACAGGCAAAGGGCTTGGATACACAATGGCATGCCGCCATCGCACAGTTGACCGGTGGCATTTCACCAACCGCCGTCGCGACGGCCTATCTCGATTGGTCGTTGCATTTGCTAGGGTCTCCGCAAAAGCAGTCTGAACTCGTGCAGACTGCTTTAAATGAAGCTTTTGCTCCGCAAGTACGTCATGACCCGCGATTTCAAGCCCCTGCCTGGTCAGCCTATCCTTACAATGTTCTGGCCCAAAACTTTTTGGCGGCGCAGAACTGGTGGGACATTGCCACCAAGGACATGCCGGGAGTGGACCCCAAGCATGCCCAGATCGTCAGTTTCGCAGCCCGCCAGTGGCTGGACATGTTCTGCCCGGCAAACTTTGCCGTGACCAACCCTTTGGTGCAGGATCGCACACAAAAAGAGCAAGGCCAGAACCTCGTCCGGGGAACGCGGTACTGGATTGACGATTTTAACCGGCTGTTGACAAAGCAGCCCCGCAGATCCGAAAGGTTCACGGTCGGTAAAGAGCTGGCAACCACCGCAGGTGATGTCGTTCTGCGCAATGAACTGGTGGAGCTTATCCGTTACCATCCGACAACCGCCAGAGTGCGCCCCGAACCCATACTGATCGTACCCGCCTGGATCATGAAGTATTACATTCTGGATCTGACCGCGGAACGGTCACTGGTCGCTTACCTGCGCGATCAGGGGTTTGAAGTCTTTATCCTGTCCTGGAAAAACCCCGGCGCTGAGGACGCGAACCTGACCATGCAGGATTACGTCGATCTGGGCGTCCGTGCAGCGATCAGCAAGATACAATCGATGGGACACGTCCGTCTGCATGCGGCGGGCTATTGCCTTGGTGGGACGCTGCTCGCAATTGTAGCGGCGGCCATGGCGCGAGATGGCGATGCCTGTTTGGCAAGTGTCAGCCTGCTTGCGGCACAAGTTGATTTCTCGGAACCCGGTGAACTCAGTCTCTTTATTAACGAAAGCCAGGTGGCATTTCTTGAAGATATCATGGCGACTAACGGGTATCTGAAATCCGATCAGATGGCAGGTGCGTTTCAGTCGCTGCGGTCCAATGATCTAATCTGGAGCCGCGTCATACGCCATTATCTGCTGGGTGAACGCACGCATGATAATCCGCTTCTGGCATGGAACGCGGACGCCACGCGGATGCCGGCACAGATGCACAGCGAATATTTGCGCCGCCTGTTCCTCAAGAACGACCTGGCGAAAGGTCGGTTTCAGGTTGACGGTTCAGCCATAGCTCTGAGTGACATCAGGAGTGATATCTATTGCGTCGCAACCGAAACCGATCACGTATCCCCCTGGAATTCGGTTTTCCGCCTGTCGTTGCTTACAGACACAGACGTTACGTTCATACTTACAAACGGCGGGCACAACGGCGGTATCCTGTCAGAGCCGGGCCACAAAGACCGGCACTTTCGCTGCGCGCATAAAAAAGAGGGGGATGCACATATCACGGCAGCCGATTGGTTTGATCTTCATGATCCGAAACCGGGCTCCTGGTGGCCGAACTGGTCAGCCTGGCTCAAGAAAAGGAGCGGGCATCCGCAGAATGCCCGCCCATCACTCGTTACGTCACTGGCCGCAGCGCCGGGACGCTACGTATTGGAATAACTCTATTTGGCTTTTTCCACGGCTGGCGCGGCAAAAGCTTCTGTGCCGATCTTGAGCAATTTTCCAGTTTCCTCCTGATACTGATCCATTGCTTTTTGGATGAACGCCGCTTGAATGCTCTGCATGTCTCCCACATTCTTGCAGTGCAGAATTTCATGTTGCGTCTTCACATCTTCCTTGATGCGTTCCGCGAGGAAACCTGCGACTTCCGCACCCATGTCGCTGATCGCCTCCAGCCAGACGGTGCTCATATTCATCATGTTTCCCAAACCCGCCTCTTGCAGGTGGGTAAGTGTATTCAGCATTTCGCGGCTTTCTGGGCCGTTTGTTCCTTGTTTTTCTGGGGTCTTGGCCATTTCCAGTCCTCCGGTTTTGCGCAATTGCATGACCAGTTTATAGAGGTCCGGTTGCGCCGAGTTGATATTGCTCAATGCGCGATGCTGTTTGCATCAGATACCAGCATCATTGAGATCAATGTGAGGCCGCGGTTGTGCCAAAAGAACTGCAAAAAGGATTGAGCGCGCGCGACGTTCTTTTGGCCCGCGAGACATACGGCTGGAATGAACTGCCGACCGTCAAAAAAGCCGGGCCGTGGCGCGTTCTTTTGCGGCAGTTTTCAAGCTTCCTGGTTTTGATCCTCATCCTCGCTGCAGCGGTCGCATTGGCTTTGGGCGAGCGCATGGATGCGGTAACCATCGGATTGGTGGTCTTCCTGAACGCGGGTCTGGGGTTTGTTCAGGAATGGAAGGCTGAAACCGCGCTGACAGCCCTGCGCGAGCTGCTGTCACCGCAAGCCATGGTCTTGCGAGACGGCCAGGAACAGAGCGTTCCCGCGAGGGACATTGTGCCGGGAGACCTGTTGGTGCTCGCACCCGGAGCCAAAATCGCGGCGGATGCCACTGTTGTGCAGTCAACCCAATTGAGTGTCGATGAAAGCATTCTGACCGGCGAGTCGGTGGCCGTAAGCAAGGACCCGGATACGGATGAAAGCCAGGTTTTCGCGGGCACGTCGGTGACCGGCGGACGTGCAGAGGCACTGGTCGTCTCAACGGGGACTGCAACAGAATTCGGAAAGATCGCATTACTGACCGGATCCGTTGGTGCCAAAACCACCAATTTGCAGAAAAAACTGGGGGGCCTTGCCTATCAACTCGGTATCGCCGCCCTTGTGGTGGCAGGTGGTGTGACACTGCTTGGTCTGCTCTTGGGCAGAGACCTTGCGGAAATGGTTATGACCGGGCTGTCCTTGTCAGTGGCCATGGTTCCCGAAGGATTGCCGGCCGTTGTAACCATTACCCTCGCCCTGGGCGCTACTGCCATGGTGCGGCAAAAAGCCTTGGCCCGCCGCTTGCAGGCCGTTGAGACGCTCGGGGCCGCGTCTGTGATCTGTACCGACAAGACCGGCACATTGACCGAAAACAAGATGACGGCAACCTGTATCTGGACAGTGGATCGCAGCTATGGCGTTACCGGAACAGGATATGACCCGGCTGGACATATCGCATTGGAAGGCAGACGCATTCGCGCGGCGGATGACGCTGTTCTGAAGGCTGTTTTGCGGACAGGTCTGCACTGTAGCCACGCGCGATTGCGGCAAGAAGGCCCCACGTGGCATATGATTGGTGCGCCAACGGAAGGTGCGCTGATTACGCTGGGCTACAAGGGGTGGTGTGAACTGCCGGATGAGCGTGGGCTACTGGCGGAAATTCCATTCAGCAGTGACCGCAAAAGAATGAGCGTTTTGTACCAGACAGACACGGCATGCACGATCTTGACCAAGGGAGCACCGGAAAATGTGCTTGAGATCTGTACGGCTGTGATGAGCCAAGACGGGGTCCGCTCGATAACGCCATCGGACATAGATGAAATAACAAAGGCGTATGCCCAGCTTGCGCAACAGGGCCTGCGTGTCATCGCCCTTGCCAGTCGGGATGCGCCCGACCAGAACATCTCCGAATGTGACATGACGTTTCTTGGTCTGGTCGGGCTGATTGACCCGCCTCGTTCGGAGGTTCGAAACGCCATCGCCCTGGCGCGCACAGCCGGGATCCGGGTGATCATGATCACAGGTGACAGCCCCGTGACAGCCGAGGCCATTGCTGCGCAACTGTCTCTGGTTGTAACAGAAAAGCTTACAGGCGACGATCTCGACAAGCTGGATGATCTGGCCCTGAACACGGTCTTGGCAGGCGACGTTCTTTTTGCGCGGACCAGACCCGAGCAAAAAATGCGGATCGTCTCGGCTTTGCAGAGGCAAGGTCAGATCGTGGCCATGACGGGGGATGGTGTGAATGACGCGCCTGCTCTCCGACAGGCCGATATTGGCGTTTCGATGGGCATCAGGGGCACGGATGTCGCACGAGACGCTTCTGATCTGGTTCTTCTGGACGACAATTTCGCGACGATCGTACGGGCGATCCGCGAAGGCCGGCGTCAATTCGCGAACGTGCAGAAATTTGTGCGTTACCTGCTGTCATCCAATGCAGGTGAAGTGATTGCGCTCGTTGTTAATATTGCGATTGGCGGCCCATTGATATTTCTCGCCACTCAAATTCTATGGATGAATCTGGTAACTGATGGGGTCACGGCCGTGGCGTTGGGCCTGGAGAAATCCGAGCCAGATCAGATGCGCCAGGCCCCACGTCGCAAAGACACGGCAATTCTGGGGCTCAGCGGGCTCACAACGATTGTCCTGCTGGGTACCTACACCGGACTGTCCAGCCTGTGGATTTTCTTTCACCTGATGGATCAGGGCGTCGAGTTGGCGCGCACCACCGCATTCACGGCCATGGTTGTTTTCGAAAAGGTCAGCGTTTTCGCCTTCAGGTCACTGCATTTGCCCGGATGGCGCATTGGCTGGCTTACCAACCCGTTTCTTCTGGGCGCGCTTGTCCTAACGCTTGGCGCTCAGATCGCAGCTGTGTACTGGAGCCCTTTGCAGGCGATGTTGCAAACGGTGCCAATGAGTTTGAATGAATGGGTCTGGATTGGCATCTTTGCGCTTCCGATTGTCATTGTGCCCGAAGCCCTGAAAACGCTTCGGCTCATCACTCATCGTACATGATAATAGGCAAGCAGACTGGCCACAAAGGTGGCGAGTACCAACAGTGAATCCAGTCCAAATGCGCCAATTCTGGGTTTGCGGCGCACGATCAGTCCAATGAGATAGATCGCCGTTACGACCAGACCAAACGCCAGGGCCAGGCTGACTGTCCGGGATGTCTGCTGCAGGATGGGTCCACCGCGAAACAGGATGTCGGCGGGAAAAACCAACACAAGCATTATCAGATTGCTCCCGAATATGTTGGAAATTGCCATGGTATATGCGCCAATGCGGACGGCGGCGATGCTGGTTGTGAGTTCTGGCAAGGAGGTGGCGGCCGCCAGTAGCGTGACCCCGATGAAGCCGGTGCCAAGACCCGATTGATCCGCGATGCGTTCGGCAAACAAGACCAGGAAAAGGCCAAAAAAAAGAATCGCAAGACAAGCCCCAACAGTCTGCCAGAATAGTGATTTGTCTGACGCCTGCGTCAAGCCGGTGGGCGCGGGGAAAGCCAGCGGATCAGGGTCGGGCAGATCAACAGGAACCCAGTCGCTGCTGTTGTCATATTGCCTCAGTAGCCAGATCGCGCCGATGTAGAACACCGCGATGCAAACGCTGCCGAGGCCAACGCCAGCGATCACAAATGTTTCCCCGAGATTTGTGATGATCAGGGCCACCGAAAGCAATAGGACCAGCAAGGTGGCTTCAAGCGCGTGATTGGCCTTGCGAGGATAGTTGGTTATGGGTCCCCGGGCCCAGAAATCGGACATGGCCAGGATGGCCGTTTGCAGTGCAATACCGCCAAAAAGATTGTTCAGAACAAGGTCTCGGGCCTGACTGATGGCAGCTGTCAGTGTCGTGGCAATCTCGGGCAGGGACGTTGCCAGCGAGAGCAGCAACAGACCGACAAGCGATTTGGCCAGTTTGAAACGGTCGGCCAATGCATCCGCCAAATATGCCAGTCTCGCTCCGGCAATCCAGACCGCGGTCGCGCAACAGGCGAAGAACACAAGACTTTGCAAGAGCGTGGTCACAGGAATTTGCATGATGTCGAGATAGCAAGGATGTTCCCGGTCCCTTTGATTTCGCTCAATCCGGGAGAGATTACCATGTGCAGGATAGAGGCATGACGAGCGAGCATGGACACAGTCCCAGGGAAATCGCACGGCGCCTTTCGGAAAAGCAGCGCGCCGGGCATCTCAAGGACATGATTTACGGCGGAATCGACGGGGCAGTCACGACTTTTGCAATCGTTGCCGGTGTTGAAGGGGCAGGGTTGTCGCATGGGATCATCGTGACCCTTGGCCTGGCCAACATCATCGCCGATGGGTTCTCCATGGCGGCCAGCAACTACTCGGGCACAAAAGCAGAACTGGACGACCGCAGGCGGATCATTCAGACCGAAGAACGGCATATCGCGGATTACCCCGAGGGAGAGATGGAGGAACTCAGGCAAATCTTGCAAAGACGCGGCTTGACAGGTGACCTGTTGGATCAGGCAACCGCAGCGATTGCCCGGAACAAGGAAAACTGGATCGGACTCATGCTGACCGATGAGTATGGACTCGCGAGCGTTGAACCCGAACCGACGCGCGCGGCTGTTGCAACCTTTGTGGCCTTTCTCGTCGCGGGTTCGATACCTCTGATACCCTTTGTTCTGGGGCTTGATGACGCATTCATAAGTTCGGTTCTTGTAACGCTTCTGACGTTCTTCCTGATCGGAAGCGGCAAGAGCCGCTGGTCACTTTCAAGCTGGTGGCGATCGGGCAGTGAAACGCTTCTGATTGGCGGGGTCGCAGCCCTCCTCGCCTATGCGGTTGGAGGTCTTTTCCATCCCGGTTGACGTTGCTTGAGTTATGTCAATTGGTCCAGCGCGCGGACCTTTAATGTCACTGCAAAGGCGAGGCGATCATGTTTGCAAATTCGGTAAAGCTTTTCTCTCTCAACAACTTCGATATCAAGGTTGATCCGAGTTGGCTGCTTATTGCCGCGCTTGTGACCTGGAGCCTGTCTCGCCAGTATTTTCCAGAGGTTCTGCCCGGTGCGGAAACGTCGGTTTACCTGATGTTGGCTGTGACTGCGATGCTGGGCCTGTTCGCTTCGCTCTTGTTGCACGAGTTGGCACATTCCGTTGTGGCGCGCCATCTTGGCGTCCCCATCAAGAGCATCACTCTTTTCCTTTTTGGCGGCGTGGCTGAACTGGAGGCTGAACCGAACTCTGCGCGCGCGGAATTCTGGATCGCCGTTGCAGGGCCGGTGATGTCGTTCTGCCTGGCATTGGGGTTCTGGGTATTGGATGTCGTCGCGATATGGTCCGGCCTGCCAGAAACCATATCCGCGGTTCTCTACTATCTGGCTCTGATCAACCTGATCCTCGCGGTTTTCAATCTGCTGCCGGCTTTCCCGCTGGATGGCGGTCGCGTACTGCGCGCCGTGCTGTGGCACCAGACGGGCGATCTGCTGTCCGCAACCCGCCACGCAGCGCGATCAGGAACCTATCTTGCCTATGTCCTTATGGGAATTGGCGTGATCGCCCTGTTCCAAGGATTGGTCGTGTCCGGGATGTGGCAAATCATGATTGGTGGTTTCCTGCTGCTGGCCGCGCGCGCCAGCTACACGCAACAGCTCTCAAAGGTCGCTTTTGAAGGTCGGACTGTTGGATCACTGATGACCAAAGGCCCGATTGTGGTCGGCCCTGACATGACTTTGGCTGAGTTCGTGAACCACATCATGTTGGAAAAGCACGTCAGTTTTGCGCCGGTTATCGAAGACGGCATTTTGCTTGGCCACATAGACGCGTCTGTCTTGTCCGGAATTGATCGTGAGAATTGGGCCAACACGCGGGTTTGCGATGTTTTCGTAGGCCTGGATTCAGAAGCAATAACACAAGCCGATGTTCCGATCCCCGACCTGCTTGAAACAATCTCAAGAACCGGCCGCAGAAAATTCATGGTCGTCTCTGACCATGACTTGTTGGGGATCGTCACCCTATCCGACTTAACCCGCTATCTGAAGGCCGGTATCCCGTCTCAAAACGGAAATGAAAACCTAAGCGCACCACCGATCTCAAGACACTGAACAATTCCAGGAGAAGGTTTTGAACAAAGGGTTTTGGATTGAGAAAGCGATGTCTGTCTAGTTCGCAAGTGGCCTTTTTTGATGTGGTCACATGAGATCAAACCATGGAGAGACAAGCACATTTGGCCAGATGATTGATACGTTGAGTCGTGCTCCCCAAAACGACGCTCGAAATGCCACTCAAGCCGCGTCGCCCCGTGACAATCAAATCAGCTTCAATCTCATCAGCGTGCAAAAGGATCTCGGTTGCTGCGTCACCGTGTGGCATGTGCGTTTTGACCGCCTCAAAGCCGACATCTGCCGCGATCTTGAGGGCATCATCCAGAACCTTTTGCCCCGCTCTTTCAATCTCGTCAAAACTTGGCATGGTGATCGCCGCATGATATCCGGCGAGGGCACCAAGAACAAAGGCTGCGGTCTCTGCATGCGGAACATGCACCAGCGTCACGGTGCCGCTGTAATGTCTGGCAAGATCGAAGGCAAAGCGCGCGCCCTTCTTCGCTTTTTCTGACCCGTCGAGGCCGACAATGATCTGTCTGAACAATGGTTTTCCTTTCTGTAAAATACCGAGTGGCGCTCAAATCGGAACCAAGTCACCAAGGTGGAATTCAACGGCCTCGATTGGTTGATTAGACAGATCCTTTGGTATTTCCCCCAATAGAACCGCTTGCAGGCAGGCATCCAGTTCCGCCCGAAGCAAGCCCAACATGTGTGGGCCCGCAATCAATATGAGCCTGTCAAACCGCTTTTGTATTCGGGCTTTTCTGATCTGTTCCATCGCTGTTTTTGCAAAGCGTACGTCCGTCTTTTCCTGCGGATCGATTTGCGCCACCGCTGCCCTTCCCGGACCGGCAATACTATGCCCAACACCGGCTCTTTCATTTCGCGCCTTTGTGTCAGGCGCGATCATGGTCTGCCCCTTGACCGGGCTCAACCCGTTACCGGGCCCACGATGCGCAAAAACGTTGACTGACCGTGCATTCGCCAACACCACCCATGTGACAATTGGTTTCATTTTTGTCTCCGCGTTGTTTTTTGGGAGCATCGCAAATCAACCAAGGCCTCGCTTGATGCAAATCAATTCGGGCTTGCGCCTTGCGCACAGGGTTTGGCAGGCTGAAAGCAGAGGTGATGCATATGGTCAACAGTTTGGAAGACAGTGCAGTTTTAAATGCCATAATGGAGGCAGCTGTTGATGCGATGGTCGTGTCGGATCAATCGGGTACACTGCTGCGGGTAAATACGGCAGCCGCCAGAATGTTTCAACTGTCTCCCAAGGACATGGTGGGGCAAAGCGTCAACATATTGATGCCTGAAGCTCTGGCGAAACTGCATGACGGGTTCATGTCTCATCACCTGAAGACAGGCGAAAAACGCATCATTGACCTCGGACGCGATGTGGAGGGCAAGCGCCAAGACGGCACGGTGTTCCCGCTTCACCTCTCGGTCGGTCATGCAACGGTCGGTGCGCGACGCTTGTTTGTCGCAATACTGCATGATTTGACCCACAGAAAAGCGACCGAGGCGGCGTTGGCACGATCACAGAGGTTGGATGCCATTGGTCAAATGACGGGTGGTATCTCGCATGACTTCAACAATCTTTTGACGCTGATCATCGGAAATCTGGAGTTGCTTGAGTTGCGCGGGGCAGATGCGCGCCAGCTTCCCTTGGTCAAAGATGCGCTTGAAGCTGCAGAGTTGGGGTCTGATCTGACAACACGCTTGATGGTTTTTGCGCGGCGCTCAACCCTGCATCCTGTCAAGTCGGATCTGCGTGAACTTTGCAGAGATACTTTGAAAATCCTCAAGCGAACGCTCGGGGTTCCTTTCAAGATAAAAACCGACTTTGCGGATGATCTGCATCCAGTGATGATCGACCCTGTGCAACTCCAATCCACGCTCATGAATCTATCACTCAATGCGCGGGATGCCATGCAGGCGGGAGGCGAATTGTTGTTTTCAATTGCAAACGTTACCATCGATGACAGCTACATGGCACAGGAAACCGATATGGAACCGGGTGACTATGTCCGGCTGTCGGTTAGCGACGACGGCGCGGGAATGAGCCTTGAAGCGCAAAGGCGCGCATTTGAGCCGTTTTTCACAACCAAATCCGAGCACGGCGGCACCGGTTTGGGCCTTGCAATGGTTTATGGGTTTGTACGGCAATCGGGGGGGCATATCACCCTTTATAGCGAAATCGGGCATGGGACGAGCTTTGGTCTGTATTTCCCGGCTGTGCACGCTTCAGACACCCATGTTGGCGCAGCTCTGGCCCCTGATAGCAAGACCGGAATACCACGCGGTCGCGGCGAAAAAATACTTATCGTTGAGGACAACATTCGCGTGCGCAAGCTGTCCATTGAGCGGATTCGTGATCTGGGATTTGAGACGGTGGAGGCTGAAAGTGGAGATCAGGCCTATCGAATGCTGAAAAACGGCTTGCAGGTTGATCTGGTTTTTTCAGACCTTGTCATGCCCGGCGCGTTGAATGGCTATGATCTTGCGTCCAAAATTGCCACGGAGTTTCCGAAACTCAAGGTTTTGCTTACTTCCGGGTACGCAAGTGACGTCGTGACCGGGTCTATGACAAGCGATACGCCCAAAGATATTCTTCACAAACCCTATCGTCAGTCAGACCTCGCAGAACGCCTTCACGCGCTTTTGGCTGAAGCCTCTGAAGACTGAATCTTCTGTACGTCGCAGGCCATTGTGTAGCCAACACCGCGTACCGTCTTGATCACTTTTGGCGATGAAGGGTCGCGCTCGATTTTCTTGCGCAAACGAGCAATCTGATTATCAATTGTTCGATCCAGCGGACTCCATTCGATGCCCCCGGTAAGATCCATAAGCTGATCTCGCGACAGTACGCGCTTGGGGCGTTCGAGAAAGACCGAGAGCAATTTGAAATCACCGCTGGTCAGGCCGCAATCTGAGTTCTTGCGGTCCAATAACTCAAGCCGGTCAGGGATTGCGGTCATCCCGTCAAAGCAGAAGGCCGAACTGGCCTGCAGGTCCGGTTCTGGCTTGGCCGCTGCGTGCAGCAGCTCGCTTTCTATACGCCCTGTCCGCCGCAATACGCTGCGTATACGCGCTGTTACTTCGCGCACATGGAACGGTTTCGTGATGTAGTCGTCTGCGCCAACCTCAAGGCCCACAACACGGTCAATCACATCATCTTTTCCGGTCACCATCACAATAGGTACCTGAGAGGTGCGTCTGATGTCGCGGGCCAGATCAACGCCATTGTCTCTGCCCAGATGTATGTCCAGTGTTATCAGGCTGATAGGCGTCTGAGCCAGAATTTCGAGCGCTTCGCCTGCGGTCTCTGCTTCGCGCACGACAAATCCATCATCCTCAAGCACATTGCACAAAAGAGTCCGGATCTTGGGGTCATCATCGACGATCAGGATGGTTTGGTCACTCACACCGCCGTCTCCCCGTGGTTTTTGAATGTCACCCGTCGGATCTGTGCAACCGGTTTACGCAATTCCAGGTCCTGAGCGTTACAATTTGATACAAAACACTTTCGACAAAGGTTAACGCAAAATACATTCACTGTCCAAGGTGGGCTCAAATCAAACAAGGGGTCCGCCTGATGTATGTCACAATTCCCGAACAAGAAGCCACATCAACACCAATTCCACCCCTACCTGGCACATTGCCCAAAACCGCAGAAACACGCCTGAAACCAGGCAGTTTTCTCTATTTTGAGGGTGATGAGGTTGAATGGCTGTATCAAGTCACCAGCGGCGTCGTGCGACTGTCCCGTCTGCTTGCAGATGGTCGACGACAAGTCATCGCCTTCGGGTATCCCGGTGATATCATCGGGTTTCCGACAGACGGTTTGCACCACACTGATTGTGAGAGTCTCAATGCTGCGCGGCTTCAACCCTTTCGCAGATCACATCTGGAAAGCGGTGAAGGCGATCCAAAATTGCACCACGCGCTTTTGCAGGCCGCGTTGCGAGAGATCAGCGCCATGCAGGATCATTTCATGATGCTCGGGCGGAAATCAGCAACGGAGAAGCTTGCCTCCTTTTTATGTGTCCTCATGGAACGGGTTGGTGAGGATCTTGGCGCGTATTGCCAATTCACCTTGCCGATGAGCCGATCCGACATTGCGGATTTTCTGGGCCTGACAACCGAGACAGTGAGCCGGACCTTCACCCAATTGCGCAAAAGCAAGATCATCGCGATTGATAACAACTACACCATTATCATACAAAAACCGACGGCCTTGCTGAGCCTGTCGCTGGGAGACCGGGATTGACCGGCTGCTGATGTTCGTCACGTGAAATGACGCGCTCTGGCCGCGCGGCCGCTAGCCTGATTATGGCGCTGCCCATATTTGGCGAAGATCACTTGGTAGGCTGGCACGAATATCCTCGATCTCACCGGCGCTCACGCGCGCGTTGAGGAGATCGAAGACACATTTGATATCTTCGCGCCCGCGATATTCTGCGCTGTTTTCCATTTCAGCGTCGATCACGGCGATAAACTCATGGGCGTGCCGCTCTCTGACAGGTGTGTTTTTCGGCACCCACCCTTCAAAAAAGAAGCCCCGGATGAGAAGTGGCAATTGTGCTGACAACTGCGCAAGCTCGTCGACAAGAAGGTGGTCGCGTATGCGGTGCAATGTGACGCGCATCAGTCGTAAAGCGCTGCGTTTGGAAGACCAGCCCAGTCGTCCGGCCAGTTCGTTGGTCCATTCATGGGTCAGATGCACGCTATGATCGATCACTTCTAATCCGTGGGCTGTCATCTTGATTATCCTCTTCAGTCTCAGTCTTTGACGGGTTTCAGATCAACATCGAAGGCGACGTCAGGATTGCCCATCAGCCACTGGAACAACGCACGGCTCATAGCCCCGACACCAAGCAAAACCAGCGTATAGTTGGTGACCCACCCCACAAAGGGAATGAAGTTCAACAGGGCCACCAGAAGGATCGCTGCCGCAAATACCATCAGTCGTGTAGCGCTGTTTGGCCGCTCCACGCCGCCGAAACCTGACCACACTCGCATCGCAACCCCATAAGCGCCCAATGCGTATCCAAATGTCCAAACGACAATAATACCCAGCAAAATAATTGGCACAAACGGCAACCCGACGATTGTCAGAGCGGTTATTGGCACCAACCCAAACAATATGGACAGGCCGATCACCCCAAGCAGGATCGTTTGGCCGGGCGCTTGCGCGATGCTGCGGCGCAATCTTGCCAGCCGCTTGGGCATGAAACCCAGCATCAGCGCGCCCAACATAAGAAAGAACAGCAGTGAAATCACAAAGCCGAACAGTATTGACGCAAAGGAGGGCAAAACCGGCATGTCTTTTGCAACCGCGTCCCAATTGTTTGAAAACCGGGCGGCGGACGCAGTTTCGATTTTCACACGCTCAGCCGGGGCAACGCGCTCAGGGACCGCAATCTGGTCTTTGGTGGCATAGGTGAGTGTGCCGTTGATCCGCGCATCCGGGCCGAACGAAAGGGATCGCGCCAAAACACGGGCATCCCCCTCGATCACAGCATTCACGATCACATCGCGCGCAGTGACCATGAGGGCACCCTTAATCGGACCTTCGATGATTACGGAATTTCCAAACAGCCGGGCGTTTCCTTGCGTGAGAGACGTTTTTTCTGTTCGCAATGAAAAACCTGCGGCGGTCAGGTCTTGAGCAATTGCGCCGCGGATCACAACTGTGGCACCCGCAGCATATAGATCCTTGTCAGTGTCCGCGCTGATTGAGAGATCAAATCCAGAGACATGCAAATCCCCGCCCGCCGTACCGCGCGCCGCAATGGTGCGTGCGGCCAAAAAGGCATCACCATCGGCAGAGATTGCCTCATTGACCTGTGAACCGGCTATGAAGGTATCCCCTCCATGTGTGACCGATGCAGCATCGGCAAACGCTATACCGTTCAGGCCAAAAACGGCGGCAACAGCTATCTCGCGGGCGAATTTGAACATCTATCCGTTCCTTGCAGCATCTTTTGTCGCCCCAAGCTACGCCGGTTAGGAAGAGATCAATTGACGGGGATCAATCAGCACTGCGCGCGGTCGCGTAACTTGGCGAGGACACATTTGGGTGTCGATCATTCTGAAAGGAGAGATGATATGTCACGTCAACCCCTGCAGCGAACACGGGACAACACTGCCGGATCTGCCTTTTTCCCAACCTTCCAAAAAGAAATGAACCGGTTTCTGGATCAGTTCAGATCTGGATTTCCCATGATGGAAAACGACAGCCGCGCGATGTTTTCCGAACCGTCGTTCCCCGCAATTGATGTCGTCGAGACAGAAGACGCTTTTGAAATCAGCGCTGAGGTGCCTGGCGTCAGTGAAGGCGATCTGGATGTCACGGTCTCAGGAACAACCCTGATCCTCAAGGGGGAGAAAAGCGCTGAAGACGAGAAGACGGAAGACAGCTATCACCTGATTGAACGTCGTTACGGAAGTTTTTGTCGCCGCATACCGCTCGGGTTCACGCCCGAAGACGGTGCCGTGGATGCGCAATTTTCAAACGGGATCCTGAAACTACATATTTCCAAACCGGCGGCAAACAAATCCGACGTGCAAAAGATCGATATCCGGAAAATCTGAGACTGGTCTGGGCGTGCATGTGCGCCCTGATCCAACACGCGAGAAAAAAAGCTGCAAGAAGGAAATTTGCCATGAGTCCGAAAACCATTCTGGTCTGCCTGACCACACCAGACCATGTAGAAACGCTCTTGAATGTAGCTGTTCCCATGGCACGAAAACATGGTGCGCATCTGATCGGGCTGCATACCATCGAAGCGTTGTTGGTCTATCCCGGAATCGCCATGCATATTCCTGAGCCTGCCTTTTCAGCGTTCAATGAAAGCCAGCGAGAGGAAGCGGAAGCGATCAAACATGTTTTTTCCAAGCATACCGAAAATGAAGACTTCGTCAGCGAGTTTCGTCTTGTCCGCGCGGAGGCTCAATCCGCCACCGAGCGTATGATCGAAAGTGCCCGCGCGGCTGATCTGGTTATCATGGCACATGAAGACAAGAACAGTGATCGCTATGATCAGCGCCACGCGCAGACACAAGTCATACGTCAGAGCGGTCGACCGGTAATCGTTGTGCCGCTTGACTATGACGGCCCGGAAATCGGTCAAAGCATTGTACTGGGCTGGAGCGACACCAGAGAAGCGGCTCGCGCTGCACATGATATGCTGGGTCTTGCCGATCCAGGCGCCGATTTAACCGTTTTGCGTGTTGGGTCCACCCATCAAGACGCTCTCAAGGACGCCGATGCCATTGACATGTCCGAGATGTTTGCCCGACACGGGTTAAAACCAACTCTGGAACATCGGGATGCCATGGGGGACAGCATAGCTGAAGTATTGGGCTCGGTCGCTTTTGAAAAGGGTGCCGATCTGATCGTGACAGGCGCCTTCGGTCACTCCAAAGCATATGACTTCGTCCTTGGCGCAACCACCTATGCGCTGCTCAGAGACCAAAAGATCCCCGTTATGTTCAGTAAGTAGCGGCAGAGTCAGGAGGGGCAGACGAGACAGCAAGCGGTCCCGCGCTATCCTGAAAAGGGGGCCTTGTTTAACGCTGCAATCACGGGGCCTTGTGCCGTCGGTCAGTGCGCGGCGATCAAGCGCAGCACTCGGTTGTTTGGTATGACAGATCGTCCGGGCTGAAATTATAAGACCGGTCCGTCACAGGTTCAAACACACGATGAAACGTTCATTCGTTGAAACCATGCGCGATGACGTAGGTGTTAGTGTTCGCCGCGGCCTCTTTTGACACCGCCAGCGGGAATGTATTCGAATACAACATGGTTTTTTCGTTGTAGGTTGACCGTGCAGAAATCCGGGCCGGATAATAGGATGGGAGCGCTTGCGGTGCATCCAATTGCAGGGTTGATCGCACGTTCTCCCGGTTGTTGCTGCCCACGCCAAATGTTGCCAAGCCTATCGGAATGCGTTTTGTCTCAATCCAATCCAATCCAATCAACTCGGCGCAAGGCCGTATCGAAAATACAAGAAACGCCCAAGGAAATGAAGTAAACCAGACCCGCAATTGACCAATCTCAATTGTGTGACTTCCGTTCCAAGTCATGCTGGCACTCGAGACATCCAAGTACCAACGGAGAAAAAATTGCCAGCCATGGTCGCAAAATGCCCATCATGCCAGTGTGCTGATTTCTCAGAAGATGTAGGATGTTCTTTTTGTTGGTATCGTTGCAGCGTCTCACAGACTGATCGTCTTTTCCGGTGAATGAGCGGGGTAAATATGAGTATCGTGATTTCACAATTGCTACTTATTTCTGTGATCGTTGCTTTTGCGTTGGCCATCTGCGGACTATTGAAAAGCCCGCGTGGTCAGCGCGGGTGTGAAGGAGTGAAGAAGAACCGGGAGTTGAAAAAATGCAATGTCATGCGAAACCACGTTTGGGGTCTGATAGGTAGGCCAACACAAGATTGGGATGATAGGAGAGGACTGCGAATGCCCCGTCAGAAGCAGCTTGAAAAAACGACGGCAAATCGACATCCGCGAGCGGATTTTTGCCTCTGTGCGCCCGCATTCTGCGACGACGAAACCGGGGGCCATACAGACATCATTAAAACCTTGGCGTGGATATTTGGGAAGATACAAAGGCAATATTCGCAAACTCGACTACCACCGTCTTTAACCATGTGGAAAACCGGATACGCACGACGTGGGTCATTTTCGCGGCAACGCTGGGGTCTTTAATGCGTATCGTAGTCGCGCTGGGCGGAAATGCCCTTTCAAAGCGCGGAGAACAGCTCTCCGCCGACAGTCAGCGCGCCAGTATTCGCGTAGCCGCCAAATCGCTCGCGGGTCTCCTGGACGCAGGTCATGAAGTGGTCATCACACATGGTAACGGTCCCCAAGTGGGATATCTTGCACTGCAGGGCGGCCCATTCCCTCTGGACGTTCTTGGCGCAGAAACCGACGGTATGATAGGCTATGTCCTGCAACAAGAACTTGATAATGCTTACCTTCCTGACGCGCGGTATGCGACGCTTCTGACCCAAATTGAGGTCGATCCCGATGATACGGCATTTGAGCAACCAACCAAGTTCATTGGTTCGATCTATGCAGAAGATGAAGCGGCAAAATTGAGCGCAGAAAGAGGCTGGAGCATGGGAAAAGACGGGGCGCATTTCAGGCGAACCGTCCCTTCGCCACGCCCGAAGCGGATTTTGGAACTGGATGTCATAAAACTGCTGTTGGAACAGGGAGTTATCGTGATCTGTGCCGGGGGTGGCGGCATTCCAGTGTTTGAGAAAACCGACGGTACAATGATTGGAATCGAAGCGGTGATTGACAAAGATCATGCAAGCGGCTTGCTGGCACGCGAACTGCAGGCGGATGCCTTTTTAATGCTGACGGACGTGGCGGGTGTTTTTGAAAACTGGGGGACGCCGACACAACAGATTATCGGTCAAGTCACACCAGAAGAGATAAGCAAAACATCATTCCCGGCAGGCTCCATGGGCCCCAAGGTTGAAGCTGCCTGTGATTTTGCCCGCGCCACGCAAGGTTTTGCAGCTATTGGTCGATTGTCCGATTGTTTGGACCTGATCGCAGGCAAGACCGGCACACGCGTGGCTCAGATGCCCACACATCCAAGAGCGTAGCACAACCGAGAAAAGCGGATCGCCACAACGACAGTGGCAGTTCACACGCGTGGCCAAGACCCATGGCCCAGTCAGGACCAGAACCAGATGCCCCAGATAAAATCTCATTGTCCAGAGCGGCATTCTGTTTTGGGGTGAAGCTGATCCATCTCGGTCGTTGTGAAGCGAAGGCGGGAGTGTCCATTTTCGTATGGATGCCGGCAACGAGCCTCTTCAAAAATAAGTTTTCCGCTAACGGTCTGGGCAAAAGGTTGAAAGCCCACGCCTTCGCATGTAGCCGCGGCGCTCAAGAGGCGCGCGTCGGACGCGGATTTCGGTTGTTGGCAAATCGACTGGTTCGGTGCGGTCGCTTCAAACAAGGGCGTCACCGTTGCCTGAAACGCGATGTCGAATCCGAAAGTTTGCTTCGTCAGACATGTTTTCGAGTCGCCATCCATCCTGACGCCTTTACAGGAATGATCATGTTTTTGGCTGTGGACCCTGGCCAAAAAAGGTGATCGTGTGGGTTCAGGACTTTTGCGCCAACTTGTGTACGATAGAATAAAGGCGTGTTCTCGTCTCTGTTCTGCCGGACAGAAGCGCTCGTCACAGTGCCACGTCTTCCGCCTGTGCACCAAGCTTTGGCCAACAATCCTACCCGATACCACCGAGTACTGTGTTCGTTCGTGATGGCATCACTTTTCCTTTGACGACCGGCGTTTCTGTCTGGTCGGAAGGTCCCGGCGTAAACAGGCTGTTGTCACATCTTGCGCGCCAGAAAACTGGCTTTTGCCGCCGCCCAATCTTCATCGAAGCTTCAACTTCAAATGAACGGCGCGACTATGCTTCGTATTGCGCCAAACGGCGGAGCACGGTATCTCGCTCTTCAAGCAACTCAAGCACAAGGGCGACGCCCGCTGTGTTGATGCCCAGATCCCGATTCAGCCGGCGGGCCTTCTTTGCGCGCACGATGTTAGTGCCTACAAAACGCCAATTGACAGGCTGACCGCCGAGCGGGTCTAACACGCCGTGCTCAACCAGCTCGATGACCCATGCTTCATCAGCCTGACAAAACTGACATAGATCCCGCAGGGAAAGAGCATCTATGATCTCGCTCCTTTTCGTTGTCTTCTTCATAACTAGTCTCCTAGATGTGCGCGCGGATCAAAGGGCAACGTCTCTGCCATTTGTCGGAAAAAGGCGCGCGCTTCTTCTGTCTCAACTTTGGGATTGATAATCTTGAGCGTGGCATAGATATCCCCTGCAGGTTGCCCGGGAAGCCCTTTGCCCTTGAGGCGCATTTTCTGTCCGGTTCGTGCATTTTTGGGAATGCGCAGATCAACTTTGCCGTCCGGTGTTGGCATCACAACATGACCACCCAAAGCGGCTTCCCAAGGTGCAATGGGCAATTCCAGATAGAGGTCTTTGCCATCCGGGACGAAAACAGGATGAGGGGCAAAGGTGACTTCCAGAAAGAGATCACCGGCTCCGGCCTCGCCTGCCTGCCCCTGGCCAGCCAACCTGATGTGTTGACCCGCACCGATGCCCTTGGGCACGTGAACAGAAATGCTGCGGTCTTGCAGTGTGATTTGCCCATCCCGACCCAGAACAGGCGCGCGCAGGCTCAATGTGCGTTCAGCGCCGCGATAGGAATCTTCAATTGATATTTCAATGCGCCCGTGACTGTCTGCCCCCTGGCGGTGATGCATGCCTTCACCCGATCCCGCCCCGCGCCGGAACAGTGTTTCAAAAAAGTCGCTGAACGGCTCTTGTCCTTGTGCGCTTGCGTCTGAAAAGGCAAACTCTTCGCTCCAATCCGGGGGCGGTTGGTAGTGCCCCTGGCTATGTTGTTGTCCCGGACCAAGCTGGTCATAGGCGGCACGCCGTTCAGGGTCATTCAGAACCTCATAGGCTTCTGTTACGTCCTTGAATTTGGCCTCAGCCCCGGCATCAGTGTTGACATCGGGATGATATTTTCGCGCTGCCTTGCGAAACGCTTTCTTGATCGTGCTTGCATCGGCATCCTGGGTAACGTCAAGAATTCTGTAGTAGTCTTTAAAATCCATCCGCCTCTCGCTCACGCCATTTCGGTCGTTACAAAATGCCATGGACCAAACTGATGTCGGTTGATCTTTGTCAGTCGGGTGGCGGCCAGCCATGCAAAAATGCATGCCAGCGATCCGATTGGAACATCGGGACCACCTCGGACTGGAGAAACCTATGAAGCACCGCACAATTCTTTTTGTAATGAATTCAAAAACGCCTGATTCAGCAATATCTGACATGGCTGAAACGGCCGTAAGGCAGGATAATCATTTGATGTGTCTGCTTTTGGACGCTGCTCCAGCTTTGCCGGTTTATGCCTATGGCGTTCCTCCTTACGGAGGCATGAACATCCCCCATAACTGGGAAGAGGCAGTTCGCGAAGCGCAACGCGTGCAAGAGACGCGCGTAGACAGTGTAGAACAGCTTCTTGCAAAAACGGGCGCATCTGGCACGGTTCTGGCCATATTTACAGCAACAACTGATGCAAAGCACCACGTCGCTCGATGCGCATGCGTAAGCGATGAGGCGGTCATGGCGGACAACCTCCGTGATACACCAGAGTTTTTGCGCGAAACGGCCTCGGGTGTTCTCTTTCACTCGCCAATTGGGCTTCGGGTCAATGCCGCACTGCTCCAGAAACCGGAGTGTGTGTTTGTTGCGTGGGACAGCAGCAAGGCGGCATCCGCTGCGGTGCATGCCTCTTTGCCCTATCTGAAAGAAGCGCGCGATGTCGTGATTGGATGCATTGACCCGGTCATGACCACGGATCGCGATGGACAGGCTCCCGGAACTGACGTGGCAGCATGGCTCAGTCACCACGGCTGCCGCGTGACGGTGTCGCAATTCCCGAGTGGCGGACGACCGATATCAGATTGTATTCAGGACCATGCGAAAGAGGCAGGTGCCGATCTGGTGGTCATGGGAGCATACGGACATGCACGGATGATCCAGGCCGTGATGGGTGGCACAACCCGCTCCATGATCGAGCAAACGGCTCTTCCCGTATTTTTCGCGCACTAATTCAGAAAATTCAGAGACACAATGGCCTGCACAGACAAACAAGACTTGCTTGATCTTTCGCAAAAGGAATACGGAAAGCTCAACACGTTGATCTCGCCGTTAAGTGCCGCGCAAGCCAGCATGAGTTTGGAGCACAATTCGATCAAAGATACGATCGGGCACCGCGCGCATTGGATCAAACTGTTTTTGGGATGGTATGCTGACGGCATGGCGGGCAAGAAGGTATATTTTCCCGCCAAAGGCTACAAATGGAACGATCTCAAGCGCTATAATGCGGATCTTCGACGCAGGCAGGCTGATATGGATTGGTTGGCCGCATGCTCTCTGTTGCAACAGCGGCACGAACAGTTGATCGCTTTTGTAACGCAGGAGACAGATGAGACACTGTATGGGGGTACCATGCGCGGCGCCAACAACAAATGGACACCAGGCAGATGGGCAGAAGCCGCAGGACCCAGTCATTATCGTTCTGCCGCAAAATTTATCCGTTCAGTGCTGCGAAACCATGCCTAATGGATCTAGGTCAGATTGCCGAAGTACCTGCAATGATCTTACTGGGAGAGACAGACCGCGCCGGTCAAATGTTCGAGCAAATGGTCGCTGCCAAGCCTGTCCATTACTGGACCTTTGACTTCCGACAAGGACAGATCAATGCTAATCTCTGCGAGGAGAATATTGATGACTTCAAGTATTACGAGCGCACCAAGGTCTATTTCATTGCGCGCAAAGCACATCAGAATGACATTTCTGATTTCACTGTGGTCGATTACACGATTTTACACATACTCTTCCAATAAAACGCACGTTTGCGAAATAAAGGCTCTGACCAGTCCTCAGTCAAAGCACGGTCAGATTTGTTATCACCGTATGACTAAGAATACTGCGAAAGTACTGGGAGTCGGTCAGCGCCGACTTCGGCCACATGCGTACGCGATGCGTCAAAAGAAAGAGAAGGACCGAAAGGGCAACACCTACCGTGACGCCCACCTCGACGCCAAAGACAAGTGTGAGCAAAATCGTACCAGCGACGGCACGTTGATCCCGGTTTCGGATTCGATTGCGGCATTTTCAGCGAGCCGAGAGCTGTTCAGGCGCCGCAAGCCATCCCCGGCCCTTAAGCATCGCCGGCCAATAGACTGGTGGCAGCGTCTTTTCCTTCAATTACTAAGCCAGATGTCTCGGTTTCGGGTCATCGATCAGCCATCGTGGAAAACTTGCTTGCAACGTGCCGCCATAGCTGAACTCCGCCAGTATGACTTTGTCCCGCGCGTCGGTAAGTGGACAAGCTTCATAGCCGTCGTATTGTACAATTGGCGTACCATCTTGCATGTCGGTCACGGTGTTATCAGCCACAACAGGTGCTTGTTTGCGAGCAGCCGCTGCGGTCTTCGTAATTATGGCATTCATCATGCCACCCAGTGAACATGTGTTGTCAAAGATTTTGTGCCGCAACTTCGACGGGTCCACATTAACCCGATCCACCGCATCAGCAAGTGGACAAACGGCAATGAAATCGGGGGCGCCTTGCGGTGGCGTGACATGCATCATATCGAACTCAACCTCGATGCGTTCAACCGCAATTTCAGGTCGGGACACGTCGAACCACACTTTCCTGCCCGGACTATCAACAGCAACGAGGGTGTGAAAGAAGTTCAAGCCGATCTGATGTTTTTCAACATATTTTTCCAGAGTCGGGACAAAGTCTTCGACAGCGAACAGAGCGCCACCGGGGCTGTGAAACTTTAAATCGATATCTCTTGCGGTATTGCTGCGGATCCAGTGATCGGCGGACGGGTAAATCGCTTTTTTGGCGCACCAGCGCATTTAATTGGCATCGGAGGCTGGTGAAGACAGCACGGCTAAAATTCATTTCTGAGACAAGCAGCCACGCATAGGGTGCCATGTCATAGCGATAGTTCGACGTCACACCGTTTCGTCCCCGAGTATCGACAAGGCCCTCGACGCGTCCCCAGTCCAGCTTGAGATCCGGGACACGCCACCAAGCGATCGTATTTTACGACACGATATCCATCCAGAAGAACCGGATTCTGTTCCGCACGGAATCTTCCGCCGCAAAAACTCCTCCGCCCACTATGATCCAGCTTGGTTGGTAATAGTGCGCGTGGGCAGGATCAAATATGGCAGTTTCCAGCCCCGGCTTGCGCGTTTTCAGACTGGAGGCAACCACAATCCCGGACGCACCACCGCCAACAGTAACATTATCATAAGAGGCATCCACCTGTTTCGTAGAGGTTTTCCACGAATGACGATACGACGTACAACATCCTTCATGTCATAGTCAGCCTTTTTGGTCGCCCTCAAGATCTCAGCCAGAGGTAAAGACTTGGACTGCATGGATGATCAAAGTTTCGTCGAACGAGTACCCGCACGGCAAAAAGCGAGGATTGGCTCGGGCAATGTATCAAAAGCCTGCGCATTCGCGTTTTGTACAATCCCGCCTGAGACCGGGATGTACAGCATCTCCAGACCAAGCTTCTTCTCGGTTTGAACCAAGTCCTGAAACGTGGGCTAATAAGCACATTCGCCATTGGGACAATGCAAATGACAGATCCGATCCCCTTGTCAAGCGCGGTCGCGAGGTCCACGTTGGAGATCTGCGGCGCGACAAGGAACTGTTTGGTAATATGATGTATTTCCCTCATTTTTTCTCCTCCAGGGACGGGTTCAGATGCTGTTGACCGGGACTTTTAGCATTGGTTTGCCATCTTCGGTTTTTGGCACTTCACCAGCCCGCATATTGGCCTGCAAGGACAGTAGGATCAGTCTGGGCACATCCAGCGTCACGTCTCGTTCGACGCGGTTTTTTGAAGAACTTTTCACGGCTTTGACCGCTCCCAACATGTATGTTTTCAGCCCTTTCCTCCGCTACCGTTGTTTCCAACATGATGTCTCGGCCACCCGGCCCATCGTCGTGGCACATGAAGAGGCGCATCTTGTCTGGCAGTGACGGTACTTTCTGAATGCTATTGTAAAGCTCGCCCGCATCGCCGCGGGGAGAATCGGCACGGGCTGAACCGCCATCCGGCATGAAAAGTGTGTCTCCAACAAATGCGGCATCTCCGATCACATGCACCATACGCGCGGGTGTGATGCCGGGCGTGTGCATCGCAAATGCGGCAAGCCCACTGATGGAATAGGTATTAAGGTCCCTGAACAACACGTCGAGTTGCGAACCGTTTTGCTGAAGTACCGTCCCTTCATTAAGACTCTTCCAAAGATTTCCTGAACGACGGTGATCTGATCGTCTATCCCGATTATGCCGCCAAGCTTGGATTGTTTGCAGGGTGCAGCAGAAAGGTGATCCGACCAGCTGCGTAGTCCAGATCCATTGCAGAATCGATCATCGCACAAAAGCCACAACGCTAGTCCCCTACCACATAGTTGATCGTACTAGTTCTCGGATCGAAAAAAGTCTTTACTGTTGGGTGAACGTCCGTATTTATCGGGCAGTTTGAGACTTGGTTCTCCATTCCTGCCTTTTCCTTACAGCTATGGCCGCGCTGCAGAACCGTCTGTGACAAGGTCATACTGGCTTGCTGTTACTTACCGAAAATTGCGGCCGCTTTGGGATGTGTGGCTCAAACGGGGAGGTTTCCTTTCTTGAGCGGATCGGAATCGGGCTCCTCCGCAGGGATGTCAGGTTTCGGCACCTCCGGAATGGCGAGTGGTATTTCAGGGTCCATCGGTTCCGGCATTTCCGGCGACACATTCGGGTTTTCAGGGTCTACCGGCATGGGAACTTCTGACGGGGGTTTAGATCCACATGGATGTGGAGTTTGCCTGTGCATTTTCTGTCCTTTCCAAAGCTGACGAAATTGTGCGATTTCGAGCACCAAACAGATTGATCGGCATCAATCGGAAACTGCTTGAATGCGTGAAACTAGTTCCGCTCCAAGTCCCATGCCAGGCCTTTTTCGAAACAAGATTCCTCTGTGCAGCCAACCTGCGATCAGACACCCTCAGGGCTATTTGAATGCCGGACCAAGATTGCAGGTCGATTGCACAGATACCGGTGCGCACCGGCGGTATGGTCTGCTGTTTCCAAAATTGCGGGCGACGGGGTAATTCCAACCGTTTTCTTGCAGCTTTGGGGCTCACCGGTCTCGGCACTTTGCTGTCGGCGCTCGGGGCGGCCATCCTACCAAGACGGTATCCTTGTTCCGTTTGGTCTTCATATCCCCAGTAAAGAATTTGCCGGTTTTTACCCCGCGTGCACAGCGCTGTAACGGCCCGACTAACCAACGGGTTTTGCGCAATCAAAAGCATGACTATAGAAAAGCGGGCGCAAATCACCGGTGCTTTTCCTCACCGGTAAGACACGACAATTGCAAACCGGTCCAAACCCGGCTTGTTAGCAAATCGCTTGTGCATTCCAGTGCAAATGCTGCTCTTGCCTTTTGCAAAACTATCTGGGCAATCTTGCACCGCCAACAAAGCGGATCAAGCGCAAGTCAAGGCAAGTTCCCCGTATCAAAGACTCTGAACACTGGCGACGGTTGACTTACATCAATCGCGTTCGGACGGAAATCTGGCATGGTTTCAGATGTAATCCGGAGGAGCCTGGAAGTGTTTACCGTATCAAAGCCAAAAGCAAACCGTTTGGACCTTGTATTTTCAGGCACCTTGAACGAGGAGACGATGCGCGTCGCCATCGATACCTTGATTGAAGAGTCGCAAGGGATCACGAACGGCAAAATGCTTTATAAAATCGTGGATTTTCAGATGCCGACCGTCGCCGCGCTGGTCGTTGAATTTCAACAACTCCCCAAACTTCTGAGTCTGCTTGGCAAATTCGACAAATGCGCAGTTTTGTCAGATGACGCTTGGATCCGAACCGCGGCCGAAATCGAGAGCGCCATTGTTCCGTCCTGTGACATTAAGGCTTTTACACTATCCGCTGTCGACGATGCGGAGGACTGGCTCGAAGGGTCTGTTGATGGAAAAGACGACGATGAGGACGCAGGTAACTTTCCAGTTTAAGGGGCTAGCGACAAAAAGCTTCGGTATGGCTGTGGCAAATCTGTCGTCCGACGTCTCGATCTGGATTGAAAATTTGACTTGTTGTTTTGCAAGAAAGGACACAGGCCCAAAGCAACATCTTCGCAAACTTACAGCGGCCAAAGGACGCCAGGCGGTATACTGACATTGGCGCGGTCGCCGTCTGAGAACAGGCATAAAAAATATACCCATTTGCAGAAGCCTAGTTCAGTATCTTCAGCTTACGCCGCGCGCCGCTTCCGGGTGTTCTGTTATGAACCCGCGCAATACGGCAAACAATTCATGTGCGTGCACAGCATTGCCATCATGCAAAGCCGCGCGAATGTCATCACAAATCATTTCATTTATTTTCTGTGGGCCGTGATGCTGGTGCATCGTGTATTCACCCATCAGCGCCGCGTCATAAGTTGTCAGGTGTTCGTGCTCCGCCAGTGCATCAATCTCAGCGCGTGTAAGAGCAGACATATCTTCCACATCTTCCAACGTGATCATTTTCTGGACCTCCAAGATTTATGGTTGCGATAAGTTTAAGGGCGGCAAAGTGGATGCTTTTGATCAAGCTCAATTGGAGGGGCGCATCTTTGTGGTATCAGGGCAATGCACCGGTTCGTATCAGGAGGAATTGAAGTGGGCACAGCCATATCCAAAGCACTTGTTGCTGCGCCGTTGGTCTCGACGCTTATCTCGTGCACTGTTCAGACAAGGGGCGTCGAAGTCATGCCCTCTCAGGCAGACGGAGCGGCATTTTTTGCTCAAAATTGCGTGTCATGTCATGGCAGCGACGGCGGCGGCGCAGGCATCGCCGCAAACGGCTTGAGTCGATCACCAACTGATTTGACGACTTTGAGCATGGAAAACGGAGGCACCTTCCCAGCGGCGCGCGCATTAAGCTACATCTATGGTGATCCACAAAACAGCCATCTGGCACGTGTCATGCCCCAATTCGGGCCGGAAATGGCAGAAGATCTGGTACCTGTTGAAATTGATGGCGTACTAACGCCCACGCCCAGAGAATTAGCCGGGTTGTTGGTGTATCTCGAAGGCATCCAAAAATAAGACAGCTATGTGCGCTCCAAGAGGATATCTTGGAATAGCCTTCGTTTTTAGATGCTTTGACCTGTCGTTTTGCCAGCAAGGGAAATTACAAAAGGCAGGGTGATTTTGCGTCTTCGCCGGGTCTAGGATTGATGTGACCGCGGTCCTCAGCATCTCGCAAACTCTGAAAAATAGACCCAATCAACACCCCACTAGATTCAGAATGGCTGATGAGCCGCCTGTTTGTCGCTCATGAAGTCGATAAATCCACCCCAGTTGCTGCAGGCATACCAATGAAGAAACCAATTTTTATATGAACCAGCGGCATTTGTGAAAACTACCGGGACATAAAAGGATTTTGCTGCATTGTTTCGGTGTTTTCACTTACCTGACTGACGCAGTGGCTTCGGCATCCGATCAATTCGCCAGATCGCGGACCCATTGGAACAGCCAGATCTCGGATAGTTTGCGCTCGTCACTGGCAATATGCGCCATAAGCTCAATCAACGATGCATCTTGACCGTCCACGTCGAAGAAGAGCCTCCAACGGGTTGTAGCGTCCTCGATTTTGTGCAGGACCATGTTTGAGACTTCACCCGCCGAGGTCGTCACCACCGGGGTTACCGCGGCCTCTGGTCCCATGTCTCCCAATGCGCCGCCCTCAAAGTCGACTACGTATTTTCTCAGGTTCGGGTTCGTGAGCGGCACGCCTGACGGCCCGCCAACCCCGGAGCGCGTGGTATGAACATAAGCCAGTTCACCCGTTCCATCAGGAGGCAGTGCACCCCAGTGCATCTTGTAGCTGTAGCTGCGCGTCTCTCCTGCTTGCGGCGCTTCATCTGGCACCCAAAACATCACGATATTATCGTCGATCTCCAGATCCGCCGGGATTTCAACCAGTCGAATACTGCCCGACCCCCAATCGCCCATACGCTCGATCATCACGGAAGGTCGGTTATGATACTGCGCGCCCGCGTCCTGAAAGGTCTCGTAGTCACGATCCCGTTGGATCAGACCGAATTGAACGACATCTTCCCCGGAAAAATAGGAATTGGAAACGCGGTGCGGGTTGTTCAGGGGACGTAACAGTACATCGCCAGAACCACGGATGACGTGAAGCGCGTCGCTGTCATGAACTTGTGGGCGAAAATCGTCAAAACGCCGCTCCGAGTGTTCCGCGAAGTAAAACATTGACGTCAGTGGTGCCAGACCAAGCTGCTGCACGGGTGCGCGGAAATAGAGTTCTGAGTGTACCTCAATCACCGTGTCATCCCCCGGGGAAATCACGAAATGGTAAGCACCGGTGACAGACCTGCTGTCCATGGCGGCAAAAATTTCCAAAGATGAATCCTGGCTCTCAGGACGCACAACCCAAAATGCCGAGAAGCGGGGGAACTCTTCTGGACCACTGAGCCAAGTGTCAATGGACAGCCCGCGCGAGGAAAGCCCGTAACTGTTCCCAGCCCCCAAGGCGCGAAAGTAACTGGCCCCCAGGAATGTCACCAGCTCGTCGAACTTGGTGGTGGTGTTGAGCGGTGCGTTCACTTTCAGCCCGGCAACACCCGAGAGTTCCGCATGTTCCGGCACACGCTCTGCAACGTCATTGCGATATTCAAAATCATCCGTGTTGAAGATCAGCGGTCGCGCGAAACCCTCCACGACCTCAAACACCTGCACAGGGTCCTGAAACAGCCAGCCGGGATGGAATGCCTGCAGGTGAAACGGCAATTCCTGGTTTGCCCAGCGGGATTTTTTTGGTCGAAAATAGATGTTTCGATAATCATCATAGGTCAGATTTTCCAAAAAGTTTTCCAGCGGAGCCGGCAGTGTGTCAGGCAGCTGTGCCCGGTTCTTCATGCGGTCCTTTAGCCATTCGAAAGAGAATGGATCTGCAACACCAGTCGACTGTGCGATGACAGGTCCAGTGACAATGGTGCTGGCCAAGAGGGATCCCAGAATGCTTCGCCGCGTTATTTTATTCCGAAACTGCATCGGTTGTCCGGCTCCTTCACCCGGCACGACGCAGAGTACGTCGCCCTTAAATCGCCGATCGCAAGAGTCGACGTAGTCAACATTGAGATTTGGCTGATATTGCGTGCCCAGCCAGCCGACGATTTCCTATCTAACACCGGAAGTATGCGGATTATGATTACATATTATTCGGGTCGGTTTTCGGCAAGTGCTCGCTGTTTGTGTATTTTGCGATCTATTGCCTATCCGCAATTACCCGCTGCCTCACTGACGACGTAAGCGCCCGGCCGACGTGAAAAGATGTCTGGTAGCCCAAGCTGCTCTTGATCTGAGTATCGTCCGGATTGGTCATATGGTGTGCGGAAAGGAAACCCTGTTGAAAGCTCAGCGATTGAAGCGCAAGAACACTCTGCTCAAATGGCTTGGGAGTGAGTATTTTGCCGGGTCTCGTTTGGCGCACAGCGGATCTTTTGTACCGCGTCGTTATGGCATCGTATGTCCTTTGCAGGCGTGCTCGGAGAACGTGTCGCATGCCCCAGCTCTGCGTGGTTGCATTCCGCCGTTCTCAGTCACATGGGGCTTTTGGAAGCCAACACTTGGGCCTGCGCGCAGAATTGGGATCAATATGTCTTGTATCAAACGGTCAATGAACGAGAAAAACGCGTCAAACCAAGCGGTTCATTGCGCCGCTATCTCGGCTTTGAACCCTTGAAGGATTTCGCTTTCTGGGATGATATCCAATGCTTCGTCCAGCACATCCATCGTTGCATCCCTGCCTTCCACCGCGGCGGCGATCCGGGCGAGCATCACCCATGCCTCCTCGCGCTGAGGGTCCATGCGAACCACTTCGCGAAATGCGCCCTGCGCAGCCGGAATATTACGCATGGTCAAGGCCATCCCGCCCAAAACCATATGTGTTTCAGGAAAATCAGACCTCGCCTGCAGTGATGTGCGCCACTCTGCCATCGCCTGTTGCATCTGGGTTTCAATCTGAGCCGGGAGGCGTGCGACAGGCGCGTTGAGCATAGATTTGGCCGCTTCGATCCGTACCATTTTCACCGGATCGGCCAAAAGATCCACGATCCGTGGAACGCGTACCTGTGGGTCGATGCCATTTTGCGCACCAATCGCGGCAGCGCGAAGAAGTGGATCCGGATGTTCCAGCAACGGCGCTACTTCATCTGCCGCGCCTGCATCAGATCCCTGCGATAAAAGCCAAAGCGCCGTGGCGCGCGCCAAACCGGGACGCGCATCGTTCATCGCCAAGTCAACCAGGTCTTCTTGGGCCGTCATTGGATTGATCCGTCCCTGTGCAAGGGCCACACCGTAGTGCGCACTGCGGTTAGATGCATCCGGGTACCGTTCGGCGATTTCAGTCGCTGCCCAATCCGCAGACTGGTCGGTGTGGCAATCAGTACAGGCATCCGGAGCGCCGGTCTGTCCAGCCAGATCTGGCCGCGGGATTCGAAAACTGTGATCGCGACGGCCGTCGATCCCCATGTAGACCCGCTCGATCATGTGACAGCTGACACAGGCAGCACCTTCCGATCCGGTTGCATGAAAGTGATGCGATGGATCATCGTAGTTCTTTGGCGACAACGACGTGAAATCCGGGTTTCCTGCGGGCGAATGGCATTGCGTGCAAACTGCATTTCCATCGGCTTTCAACTCGCTGGTATGCGCATTGTGACAATTCAGGCAGCCGACACCTTTGGCATACATCTTGGATTGTAGGAACGAGCCATAAACATACACTTCGTCCAGAATCTGGCCATCGGCGTGGTATAATCCGGGTCGCAACTGAGCCAGACTATAGGCATCGTGAAACCCAGTTCCGGGCACTGGGCTTGCATCCCCCAATGGTTCGCGACGGGAGTGACACCCTGCGCATTGCTGCAGTGTTGCTTGCGTGCCCGCGTTGGCAAAATCCATAGTGAAACCATATCCGGCGGGTGGCGCAAGTGCATTTGAAACATTGCGCTCCGCCCAGTCTACGTGGCGTGATCCTGGACCATGACAAGCCTCGCAACCGACCCCTATTTCGGCTTGTGTTGAGGCATAGGATTGGGTCAGCGCGTTATAGTTTTTTTCAAATCCGGTGGCATGGCATTCTGCGCATCGCGCATTCCAGTTTTTGTACGGCCCGCTCCAGTGAAGACCGTCATCCGGTGGAAGTTTCTGATCAGCATAGAGATGATACCAACGCTTTTCGACCGTGTCCCAGACCACGTCAAAGCTTTGTAATCGCCCAGGTTCGATCTCCAGAATATACTGTTGCAGGGGCTCTATACCGGCCACGGAATGAACGGTGTATTCTGCTGCTGATCCATCGGCCTCGGTTACCCTTATGCGATATTCCGGATCGCTTCGAAAAAACTCGGTTAGCACCCCGTCATGGCGAAAAACGGTATTATTGAAGTCAGCAACCACCGTTTCAGGCGATGGCTCCGTCCATGCCAGCGCATGATGTGACGTTTCCCAATCCGCTTTCACATCCGCGTGGCAGGCGCTGCAAACTTCCGTTCCAACGTAGACGGGCTCTTGTTCCACGCTTTGCTGGGCAGTTGCAGGCAAGGATAAACAGGCCAGGATGATCAAGTATAACAGAGTGAAGCGAGTCATCAAAAGCTCCTGTGGCCGTATTCAGCGCGGATTAAGGGGCGCCAGCGCCGAGTTTGATGGCGCGATCTGAGTATCATTCAGGAAAGAACGGAGCGCGGCTTGCAATTGTTTCCAGCCATTTGCGTCGGATGCCTGTTCTTTACCGTAACGGGCCGAGCCAAGTGCGGTCAATGCTGATTGAATAGCCAAATTGCCGCGCGGTCTGACACTTGGATTGCGGGCTTCCCATAACGCCAAAGCGATCAGGCAAGCGGATAAATCCCGTTTCGCGATGGCATCTTGCAATCGGTCCTGGGCAAATTCCTCAGAAGCAAGATAGGTGTCACGTCGGACCTGTTTACGCCGCAGCCATATGGCTCGGAGCGAGGGACCTGCAAACAAAAGAAGTAATATGCATCCCGTCAAAACCGCAAGCGCAATGGCTAGTCTGCGCACTGATGCGTTGTAGACGCTTTGCGCGACGGGCGCATCAACGGTCAGGTCAAACCCGTCGAGCGAAACGGTTTCAATCTGGCCCGTCGATAGATTGAACCAGTCAAACGCGATCGGTTCTGCAGCGCCTTGTCCACCGCTTTGTGCCAGATAGGTGACGCTTTCGGCGCGCGTGCCTGACACCACGCCGCGTTCTGATTTCTCTGACAGAACCGGTTCGTCCGGGTATTGCGCGATCCCTTCGACCGGATCTTGCCGCAAGAGGGCAGGTAGGAACATTGGCGGCGTCCCTTTGATGTTTACCGTCACGGTGCGTCGGATACTGTCACCAGGTTGCAGCGGTGCTTCGTTCCCCTCAAGATCTTGGGACAGGGTAATCTCTTCTGCCGCGATGAAAGGATCGAGCCCTTCAGCACCGTCTGGCAAAACCCCGGACAGGGTGAAACCGTCAAGTGCAACGATATCCCGGCGTGCCTCATTGGTCTGAGGATCAGACCACGTGATGATCAAGTCATTTGGCGGGATGTTAAATACACCGGGCACCATGGGGCTCATCCGATAATTGCGCGATACCCCGGACCATGTATCCCCTTCAATGCGTTCGCTCACCGGAGTAGTGGAGCGTTCCGGCAACCGTACCATCAAATCCGGGGCCTCAAGGCTGGGAAAGACAACAGGCTCGGTCATCCATGTCGGCACCAGCACGGTCACCCGCAGGCTGAGGGGTTGTCCTGGGATTGCCTCATTGTCTTCAAGGTCTACCCGAACCAGTGGTTGCTCGGTGCTCTGGCCAAAAACCGGGCCGCATAACAGCAGTGACAGTATGACTATGATCGCACGCAGTTTCATTCTGCTGCCCTCGTGGCTTCAATGCGAAAGCGCAAACGCAGGAAGTCGCTGGTGCGCGTATCGACGGTATTCATCCACTGTTCGGTGGTGAGAATACCCTCTCCGCCTGTTGGTTGACTTTCGATCTGTGTTTCAGCGCCGCGATTGGCCTCATTGTCAAACACCTCGTCATCAGCCCCGATCCCTGCATCTTCTCCGGTATCTGATGCTTCGCGGGTCTCTTCGATATAATCGACGATTTCCTTTGCGGTCTGTAGGTTTTCGGCGGCTCCCGGAAAATCCGGGTCGCGTTCCAACACCGTCTCAAATGCGCGAACCCCATCGCGATATTGGCGGTTCTTGATATGCGCGAGCGCTTGTGTGAAGGCAGCATCTGCTGTTTCAAGACGGTCCAAAGTTTGCACCGCTGCATCGTATTGGCCCGAACGGTAGAGCGCGTGGCCTTTCCATTGCGGATCTGCGAACAGATCGGCGGCCCGTGCAAAGTCGTTCTTGCCATAGGCCAACCAACCCTGTTGATCCGGGGTCAGAAACCAATCCGCGACACCCTCGGCGCGGGCCGTGTTTGGAGAAGAAAGCATCAAAGCCAGTACGATCACAGCCCACCGCATTGTCCACCCCTGCCGGAACCAGATCAGGGACAGCAATGCCGCCGGCCAGGCCAGCCACCAGCCCCGATCTTCCCAGGGTTGATCCTGGTTCTGCAAGAGCGCACGGCGGTAATCTCTGTTCAGAATCCGGTCCAACTGGGTCACGTCCGCATTGTCGGCTTGGACCCGGACAACGGCTATATCAGACAGCATATCCATGCCGCGGTCCTGCTGACCATCCGGGAGCATTGCCAATACTGAAAGTGTGTTCCTCATTGCCTGACTAAGGGTTTCAACATCTGTTGCATCGAGTTTGTCGAGAACAAACAGTATCCCTCCCGGGGAAGCTTCCGCAGCGAGCAGTTCAGTTGCGATTGCAAAGGCGTCAGATGCGTTCGCGCCTTCCTTCGGCATGATTTCAGGCGTCAGACCCTCCAGATAGGGCAACATTACCTGCGCATCTTCTGTGAAGGGCAACACGGGATGCGCTGTGCCCGCATAGGCAATCAGCGCCGTTCTTGCGCCGGCCCTGAGGTCGAGCAGGTCGCGGATTTTGAATTTCGCACGTGTCAGACGGTCGGGTGCGATATCGGCCTCCATCATGGATGGGGTGACCTTCAGAATGATGACGAGCGGTCCGGTTTTTGCGAGAAATGGGTCGACCTGACGGGTCCATGTCGGACCTGACGCACCCAGAACGGCCAATAGTAAGGCCAATGCCACCCCATCGATTGGTTGAATACGGCTGTTTCGTCGATTGCCCACTGTCAGAGCCTGCTGCAAATGTGGGGCCAGTTTGTGGGAGGGTTCGTCGCTTTTTTGCAGCGCGCGTCGATTGACCCACCACAATGCCGCAACGGGCAGGGCGAGTAACAGCCATAGGGGGCGCAACAGGTGAAACGCTTCAATCCCGAGTAAGAGATCAGAGGGAAGCAATCCGTTCATACGCGGACCCGGTGCGTTTTGGTGTAGGTGAGAAAGGAAAGAGTCAAAACGCCCAGGATCACCGCCATACCAAGCACATAATGCGTCAGTTGCGTGCGCGGACGGTAGGAAAGCTGCTCGACCAAACGCGGCGTCATTTCATCAATCTGAGCATAGGTTTCGGACAGGCCCTCGAGATCGGTGGCAAAAAAACTGCGCCCACCTGTGCGGCTCGCGATGTCCTGAAGCGCGCGGGTATCCACCCGATTCTCGCCTTCCGCCTCTGGGTCGCCGACACCAATCGTATGGATTTCAACACCTTTGGAACGCGCAATTTCGGCTGCGTTCACCGGACTCATGCGGCTGCCGGTATCCGCCCCATCAGACAACAGGATCAACAAGCGCTGTTCGATCTCGCTGGCCTCAAAAGTTCGGATAGCAAGGCCAATTGCGTCGCCAATTGCTGTTTGCGGACCGGCCATGCCTACTTCTGTCTGGGTCAAAAGGGCGCTTATCGTGCTTAGGCTTTCAGTCAGCGGGGCCTGCAAAAACGCCTGTGATCCAAATACGATCAGGGCTACCCGGTCACCCTCACGGGCGGCCAGGAAATCATCGACTACCGTCTTGACCCCCTCCAGCCGTTGGACAGCCGCCCCATCCGGCGTCGCAAAATCGACTGCATCCATAGACCCTGAAATGTCGATTGCCAGCACAACATCGCGGGCAGATTTGGTGATTTCAATGGGTGCACCTAACCGCTCGGGCCGTGCCAGCGCGATGACCATCAAGACCCAGATCAAAACTGCTGCGATCATCTGCAGTCGCGTGCGGCGTATCACAATGGCACCCGGGCCAGCTATTGCATCCGCCGCAGATATGATGCGACGGAAGAAAGGGAAGCGCACTGCTGTTACCTGTTCGCGGCGCGGCGGTGAGAATCGCCATATGATCCATGGCAAGGGCAGTGCCAGGAGGGCGAATGGGAACGCCAGCGAAATCACTGATGCGCCTGATGGCGATGGTGCCGGATCCAGCTTTCGGCAATTCTGGTCAATTCGCGCGGGTCGCATTGTGTTTGCTGGTAAGGCACATAAGCGAGGATTTGTCCGGAGCCTTGGCGGAACGTGTCGCCCCCAGCGGTTTCATCGAGAAATGCCAGCCAGTCGGCGCCGCTCAAGCTGGCAACATCCGTTCTTGGAAATGCAACAAGTGCCGTTCTGCGCAAAATTCCCGCCACGGCCACCGGATCATTCCCGACAGTTTGCAAGGCGGAGAGCGCCGCGCGGCGATAGGCATTTTCGCCGCGTTTCTTGTGCCAATAGAGCAAGGCAACTACTATACTCATCGCAAGGAACACAGCCAAAGCGATCCACCCAACAGTTTGCGGGATCATCGAAACAGGCGCGGGTTCCGGGGGCAGAACCAATCTGTCGATCAGATCGACCAGGGTAATCGGATCCGGTGCGACGTCTTGGGTCATCGTGATGCAAGCCCCATAAGCCGTCGCATCTGTGCCAAGCTGTCTTCGGCTGAGCTCAGAGGCAAGACAGGCACGCCCAATGTGCGTTTCCAATCCAGAACTTGCGCCAAACGACCTTGCGACATTGCATGCAAATTGTGGCGCACGGCTTCGTCACCCGTGTCAATCTCCGCTTGCAACTCCCCGTTCGAGATGACCAACCGCATAGCTTTGGGGATTTCATCTGCCATCGGGTCAGACACCAGACCCAATACAAGATCATTGTGACGTGACAAGCTGCTGATCAGCTTTTGCGTCAAATCATCAATCACGTCGAAATCAGAAAAAACCACGATCAGATGGTTACGCGGGGCGATACGACTGACCGATTGCAACACGCGGTTCAATGACATGGGTGTTTGGTCTGGGGCGTCAGCGCGCAGTAATCCATTGGCACTTGATATGGCACTCAGGAATCGGTTGAGCGCGGCGCGGCTGCGTTGGGGTCGAATCTCGGCAAGTGTTTCATCACCGAAAACGATACCACCGACCCGGTCGCCCTGATCCAATATGCGAAACGCGGTCACGGCGGCGCATTCAGCAGCAGTCACTGATTTCATGTTCAAAACGGACCCAAAAAACATAGACATACGCTGATCTACAACAATCAGACTGGGGCGATCCCGTTCTTCAGTGAAAACACGGACATGCGGTTTGCCGGTGCGCGCGGTCACTTTCCAATCAATCGAGCGCACATCATCGGAGGGCAGATAGTCCCGCAATTCCTCAAAGTTCAATCCCCGCCCGCGCATCCGTGACGCATGCCGTCCATTCAAGGCACTACGCGCTGGTTGCCGCGGCAAGAAACTGAGCGATGTCGCGCGCCGCTCCAATCCACGCAGATGATTGAGGTCAACCGATATGCGCGGATCCAAAGTCGCGGCCTCATCGGGCAGGTCGCGCGCGGGTATCAAACCAGATCGAATACGAGCAGCCTTATCGAACATAAAATAGTCCTCAGGTCAGCGCTACCTGCGCAATCAATTCATCGACCACCTGATCAGGTGTGACGCCTTCGCCTTGGGCTTCATAGCTCAAGCCCAGACGATGTCGGAACACATTTGCCGCGATCGCGCGTACATCGAGGGGATCGACATAGTCGCGCCCATTGAGCCAAGCATGGGTGCGACCGCATTTATCAAGTGCAAGCGACGCGCGCGGGCTGGCTCCGATGTCGATCCAGCGGCCCAAATCTGACCCGAACTGCCCCGGAATACGTGTCGCATTGACCAGATCCGCCATGTATCGCTCCATGGCATCAGACACGTGAATGTCAACGATTTCACGACGTGCCTGAAAGACTGCGTCCTGCGGGATGGCAAGAACCAGGTCTTTCTTGGCTGTGTCTTTGGGAGCGTTCGCTGCGGCCTCTTCACCACGCACCAGACGGATTACTTTCACCTCATCTTCAACCGGCGGATAGGTGATCAAAACATGCATCAGGAAACGGTCCATCTGCGCTTCGGGGAGCGGATATGTCCCCTCCTGTTCGATAGGGTTCTGCGTGGCCATGACCATGAACAGCGGTGGTAAATCATGGGTGGTTCCGGCCACTGTAACCTGTCGTTCTTCCATGGCTTCCAGAAGGGCCGCCTGTACCTTGGCCGGCGCCCGGTTGATCTCATCCGCCAGAACTACATTGGCAAAAATTGGACCGGGATCGAAACGGAACTCTGAGCCGTTGTCGGTCTGATAATAAATCTCTGTACCCGTGACATCTGAGGGCAACAGGTCCGGCGTGAATTGGATGCGGCTGAAATCACACTCCAGATTCTTTGCCAACGCCTTGATCGCGCGTGTCTTTGCCAGCCCAGGCAATCCTTCGACAAGCAAGTTGCCATTGGCCAGAAGGCCGATGACGAGGCGTTCGACCACATCGCGTTGCCCTATAATGGATTTTCCCATACGGGCGATCAAGTCTTCTATCTGCACGCGAGCCTGACTGGTTTCCATAAGCTTCTAGTTTTCCTATTTCAAAGCTTCTAACAGCGGTTCACCGATCGCGCCGCTTGGAGGTTTCGTTCCCATATAGGCAGCAATTGTCGGCGCCACGTCTACAGTTTCAACCGCCCGCGCGACACGACCCGGAGTTATGCCGGGACCTGTGATAATGATTGGCACGTGGGTGTCATAGGTCCAGGGCGATCCATGCGCAGAGGCCACGCTCAACCCATCAAAATCTGCCACAAACCAGTGCGGTTCGAACACGACGTAAATGTCACCAGAGCGGTCCGGGTGAAAATTCGACAGCACAGCCTGTGTAATGCGGGTATCTGGAATGTCACCGACACGCAGCGCCTGGCTTTCGACAGCATAGGCGATACCGGCCATTTTCTGAAGCTCTTCTGCCACCGCAGCCTCAACCTCTTCCGCATCCAAACCGGCTTGGGCAATCGCTTTAGTGTTCAGATAAATATAGGGGTTGGTGAAGCTATCAATCAGCTCTTCGGAGAGACCAAACTTACTCTTTAGTCGTTCAAATCCCTCAGAGACCTCAGCAGCATCAAACAAAAAAGTCTTTGCTTGAATGCCAAGTGTCTTGAGATACCCCGGCGCTTCCGGTGCCCCGTGATCTGCCGAGAGCACAATCATCGTATTGTCCAGACCCACGGACTCATCCACAAAGCTCAGCAAATCCGCCAGCGTGCGATCCAACTGTTTGATGTTGTCCTCTGCTTCAAGGCTGGAAGGGCCAAAGATGTGGCCAACATAGTCCGTCGAGGACAGGCTCACGCTCATGAAATCGGGTACATCATCCTGCCCAACTTCTTCTGCAACCATCAGTGCTTTTGCAAAATCGACAGTAATCTCGTCGCCTGCCGGGCTCAGCGTCAAAAGCGTGGTGTAATATTTGCTATCAGCTTTCCCATAGCTGTGGGGGAACGTGCGACCGAAGCCCGGGAAATCAGTTTCCCACGGCTGGTTGTCGCGGTCCGCAAACATGTAGTTTGAGCGGTCCAGTGAAAGCGTCCAGTCGGTTTCTGCGTAGGACGCAACAATGCCTTTCTGCTCCCATGCCGCCATCCAATCAGGATAAGCGTCCCGATAAAAAGTGCTTGTTACAAACCGACCTTCGGCTTTGGAAAACCAATAGGCATCCCCCGCGTGACCGGCAAAAGAGATCGCACCGCGATCCTTGACGGAGACGCCAAAAACTTTGGCCTTTGGTCCAAAGTGCAACGCAATTTCATCGCCAATAGTAGACGTAAGGATGTTGCCCGGGGATCGGCCATCCGTGGTCGCGGCACGTTGTGTCGGATCAATTTCCGCGGATTGATCAATTCCTTTTGCGCCGACCAAAGGATAATCCGGGTCCTGCACGTTATAAAACTGTGTGTTGGTCTTGCGGTCAAACCAAACATTGGCGACCATACCATGGATCGCCGGATCAGTTCCGGTTGATAGGGTCGTATGCCCAACAATCGTTTCGGTATTGGCGTGGCGATGATGCGCGTTCACAAACACCGCTCCGTTTTCCAATAAATATGTGAACCCACCTTCCCCAAACCCAGCGCCAAAGCGATCGATCAGATCGCCGCGCAATTGATCCACCGTGATCTGTAACACCAAACGTGGTTTGTCGGCACCAGGTGCGGAAAATGCAGACCCCGTTACGCTCAAAAACAAAGCTGAGCATGCGAATACGGTGGACAATGTTTTGGGTATCATCTGGCGGTTATCCTCAAGTTCGGCGCTGCCCGGGAAATGCAGGTGCGCGGCTCAAGACATGAATTGAACTCGCAGACTGTTTTGGTGATCGCTGGATTTCCACCCGCGCCATCGATCAAACCGTGGGACTGGTCACAGAACGCACCAAACATAGTATGCAAAAGAAAATGGCGCCCTCCCCACAAGACGGGAGGACGCCATAATCCGTGTTTTACTTAGAACCGATTTGCGAGAAGATTTTGTCTTTCGCATCCCCGATTGTGAAGCTGCCGGGTTTCTGGCGCGGCGGGAATTCTTCGAATGTTTCGAGGAATTCGCCGACATAAACAGCGGCTGGCAACAGCAGGAAGACGTGGTTCAGATACCAATCCCAATAGGTGTTGGACGTAATGTTGGCACGTTCATAGGGATCGCGACGCAGGTTGAACAGCAGCGGAATGCGCAGTTCCGTCCAGGGCTCGGCCCATGCCCGCAGTGTCTGCGGATAGCGATGCTCCAGGAAGATCGCCTTCCAGTCGTTGTAGCGCAGCGCCGTCAAATCACCGTCATCGGAGAAGTAGAAGATCTCGTTGCGAGGCGTGGTTTCCTCTTCGCCCAGAAGATAGGGAAGCGTGTTGTAACCATCCAGATGAACTTTGTAATCACGGCCACCGCCAACTTCGGCGACGGTCACACCCTCGAGCAACTGCTCCTTGATGTCTGACACGCCTGCCATTGCGAGGAACGTGGGCAACCAGTCCATATGATGCATGATCTCGTTGGACACGGAACCGGGTTCAATTCGACCGGGCCACCGCACCATTGCAGGCACACGCCAGCCGCCTTCCCAGTTGGTGTTCTTCTCACCGCGGAAAGGTGTCATCGCCGCATCTGGCCAGCTGTTCATATGCGGACCATTGTCGGTGGAATAAAAGACAAAGGTGTTATCCGCAATTTCCAGCTCATCCAGTTTGTCGAGGAACAAACCGATGTGACGGTCATGCTCGACCATACCATCTGCATATTCATCCTGACCGGAAATACCGCGCAGCTCGTCTTTGACGTGCGTGCGGAAGTGCATCCGCGTACCGGACCACCAGACAAACCAGGGCGTGCCTTCGGCAGTTTTACGTTCAATGAAATCAAGAGCCGCAGCACTTGTTTCGTCGTCAACCGTTTCCATGCGCTTTTTGGTCAACGGGCCGGTGTCTTCGATCTCACCGTCGGCAGAGGATTTCACAACGCCACGCGGACCAAACCGCTCGCGGAACGCGGGATCGGTCGGATAGTCTTCAAGTTCAGGCTCTTCTTCCGCGTTCAGGTGGTAAAGATTGCCAAAGAATTCGTCGAAACCATTGTTGGTTGGCAGCATCTCATCGCGATCGCCAAGGTGGTTCTTGCCGAATTGACCGGTGTCATAGCCTTGGCCTTTCAGCAGACCCGCAATGGTCGGGTCTTCGATTTGCATGCCTTCAGCGGCACCTGGCATGCCCACTTTGGACAGGCCTGTGCGGAACACAGACTGGCCCATGATGAAACTGGAACGGCCAGCAGTACAGGACTGTTCGCCATAGTAGTCGGTAAAAATGAGGCCCTCATCGGCAATCTTGTCGATGTTTGGCGTTCGATATCCCATCACACCCATTGTGTAGGCGGAAATATTGGATTGGCCGATATCATCGCCCCAAATCACAAGAATGTTTGGCTTCTCTGTCTGTGCCGAGGCTTGCGTCGCAATAACAGCCGCCCCTAAAAGCGCGCAAGCCGACCCAAGCATTCGCCTCGTTAACCCGAAAACCGCATCCATACATACTCTCCCAGTCGCTCGTGTTTAGATTGTGCTAACAATTTCGTGATCCGACTTGAAAGTCAACAATCCGGGAAAAAAGTGATGATTGTCATCGGTTGTACCGGTAATCACGCGGACTGCGGCGCATATCGCCAATGCGGCCCCCTTTTTCAGGCGCTGGACAGGTGCACACTTGAAACAATTGCTTTTTTTGGGGTCAGGCGCGAAGATGAAAACAAACGCTGATGCGGCTATCGCTGGTCCATTTAAATAATTTGAGCGCGGTTGGCGCGTATGATGCACGCAACCAGGGATCGCGTCTCACTCTACCTTGGGGACTGCGATTTCCCGATCCGCTTCTGGTACATTCAGCGTTGACCAGGTTTCGTCATGCGCAGGGGCGGGCGGTGTATCACACGCACGTTTGTGGATGTTTACCTTGGCGATGAAGTTTGCCGAAATCGGTGCGGTCACAAAAAGAAATGCCATGATGAGGACTTCGTGCATGGACCCGTCGCCAAATGTATACGCATGAATCATGGAGGCCAGAAGCAAAGATCCGATCCCGACTGTACCAACCTTGGTGGGAGCATGTAGGCGGATCATCGAATCGTTGAATCTGAGCAATCCGATGGCGCCAACCAGAGCAAAAATCGAGCCGATGATCAGGGCGAGTGCAACAGCGTATGTTCCAATAATTTCAGTGGTCATTCGATGATGTCTCCTCGCAGGACGAAGCGTGCATAAGCAACGGTCGAAACAAATCCCAGCATGGCAATAATCATGGAGACTTCAAAATAAACACGTACGCCCTGCGCAATTCCCAAAAGCACGATCAGACCGATTGCATTCACGACCATCGTATCCAACGCAAGGATGCGATCCCCTGTGGTTGGTCCAAGTATCAGACGCACCATGGACATGACCTGTGCGACAGCGACGGCCACAAAAGCGATGATCAGCGCAAGGTTCATAAGATCTGTTGCAGCGCTCATGCAAAAATCTCCTTCAATCGGCGCTCATAGCGCTGTTTGATCTCGTCTCGTACAGCGTCCGGATCATCTGTATCCAGAACATGCACCAAGAGGCTGTGTCCCTCGTCAGAAAGATCGGCCGAAACCGTTCCGGGCGTCAAGGTAATGGTTCCCGCCAAAACCGTGATCGCTTCTGGTTCACGCAGATCCAATGGGATCACAATCCAAGCGGGCCGCAGTTTCGAGTTAGGACGCGTCAGCACGATCCAGGCGACCTGCACGTTCGCAACCATAATGTCCCAAATCACCATTATACTGTAGGTAATCATGCGGCCCATGTGAAAACCTTGCGGCGTATCAGGCCACCACACGGAGGTCCCCCAGGGGATGATGATGCCAAGGATCAGGCCAAAAACAACCATGCCCGCAGAGATGTCGTTCTGTAGGATTGTCCAGACAACGGCGAGCAAAAGCGTTATCAGCGGATGCGGCAAAAGCCAGCGGTATGCCTTCATCATGTTAATGTCCCTCCGTCGGTGTGCTGAGTTTACCCGGTGTGTCGAGCACAGTGGAGATATAAGGTTCCGGGTTGAACAATTGCTGCGAGATGCTCGCCATATAGGTTGTCGCGGGGCCGGCAAAAACCGTATGTGCCGCGAGCAGGAACAGCAGTCCACCAACCGCGCAGAAAGAAAGTGCCGTCGGCCCTTGTGCGACTTCGGTGGCCTGCTCGGCAGGTGGTATGGATTTGGCCTTCCAGAACAGCACGCTGCCTGCGCGCGAAAACCCAACCACCGCGATCAGGCTGGATATCAGAACGACAGCCCAGACCCACACGGCATGTGGTGTCGGAAAGGCTGCACTCAGGATCAGCAATTTGCCCACGAAGCCAGATAAGGGTGGTAGTCCGGCCATCGCAATTGCAGCGACCATAAAGAGAGCCGACGTCAGCGCCGCGCCGGGTATGATAGGTTGCGCGGTCAGGTCCAGGTTGGCGCGCCCGGTGCGCACCAGATCCACGATCAGGAACAATGCCGCAGCGGCCAGCGTTGAATGCACGATGTAATAAAGTGCAGCGGCGATACTGGTTTCGGTGAACAGGGAAATTGCCACCATCACCATGCCCATTGATCCGATCACGGCGAAGGCGACCAGTCGGTCCAGATGTTTGGCGGCTAGTATGCCGGCCATCCCAATAGCCAACGACAATAACGCCGCAGGCAGTAACCATGCGGTTTGCAGCCCCGCTGTGACGTCGAGGTCAGGATGAAAGATCATCGTGTAGACCCGAATGATCGCGTAAGCGCCAACTTTGGTCATGATCGCGAACAGCGCCGCGACTGGTGCCGGGGCCTCAGCATAGCTCGACGGGAGCCAGAAGTGCAGCGGGACGACAGCCGCCTTGATCGCAAAGACCAGCAAGAGCAGGACCGCCGCGAGGCGAATACCGACCGTCTCATCCGGATCGACCAGAGCGAGGCGTTGCGCCACATCCGCCATATTCAGCGTACCGGTTTCAGCATAAACAGCGCCCAGTGCAAAGAGGAACAGTGTAGAGCCCAGCAGGTTGAACAGCACGTATTGAACACCGGCCCGTAGACGGGCATTGCCGCCCGCGTGGATCATCAGGCCATAAGAGGCGATCAGCAGGACTTCGAAGAAGACGAAAAGGTTGAAGAGATCGCCCGTCAGGAACGCGCCCATGATCCCCATCAGTTGGAACTGGAACAGCGCATGGAAATGTCGGCCCCGATCATCCCATCCCGATCCAATGGCATAGAGCAGCACAAAGAGCGCCAGCACAGCTGTCAGCAGCACCATGAGCGTGGACAGCTTGTCCCCGACCAAAACGATCCCGAACGGTGCTGCCCAATCGCCAAGCTGGTAGAGCATGATTGTGCCATCAGAGGCTGTCCATGCCAGCCCGGCAGCAATGCCGATCATGGCCAGGACACCGGCCAGCGAAAACGTCCGCTGAATGCCGATGTGATACCGTGCTGCCAGCACGATGAAAGGTGCGAGGATCGCAGGCAGGATGACGGGCATAACGAGCCAGTGGGTCATTTCACGTCCTCCGACGCAGGATCATCCACGTGATCATCATCCGATCCGAGGTATGAGCCGAGCGCAATCATCACGACAACCGCCGTCATGCCGAACGAAATCACAATTGCGGTTAAAACCAGCGCTTGTGGGAGCGGATCTGAATAGCGTTCAATGCCATCCGTCAAAACCGGGGCGGCACCTATGGTCAGGCGACCAGAGGCAAACAGGAACACATTCACTGCATAGGTCAGCAGGGATATCCCCAAAATGACCGGGAAGGTACGCAGGCGCAGCGTCAAATAAATGCCGCCTGCCGTGAGTATTCCGATTGCGGATGCTACGAGCAATTCCATTTTACACGCCCTCCTTTGCCATCGGCGACGAAGGTTCAGGCGGGTCATCGCGTGACGGATCGATATCCATCGGATGCTCGGTTTCCGGGACATGGGCGCGACGTGCGAGCCGAGAGAAACTTTCCAACGACAGCATCACAGCACCGACCACTGCAAGGAAAACGCCCACATCAAATAGCGCCGCGGTTGCCAGCTCGAATTTCTCAAAGGGCGGAATGCGCACATAGGTGAAATCAGACGTCAGGAAGGGTTTGCTGACAAACCACGACCCGATACCGGTAAGTCCGGCGACCAGAACACCTGCGCCAATCACACCGTGATATGGGTATTTGAGGCGCGCGGAGGCCCAGCTGAAACCACTTGCCATATATTGCATGACGACGCCGATGGATACGACGAGACCAGCGATGAAACCACCGCCCGGTTCATTATGCCCGCGCAGGAATATGTAAAAGCCGACCATCATCACAACGGGCATCATCACGCGGGTCAGAACCACCATCATCATCGGATGCATGTCACCGGCACGCGCCTGATCCGGTTTACGATTCAACAAACGCGCGCGCACGGGACCAGACAGCAGGGTTTCTGTCAGCGCATAGATCAGCAGGGCGGCAATGCCCAAAACGATGATCTCACCAAATGTATCAAAACCCCGGAAATCCACGAGGATCACGTTGACCACGTTGGTCCCACCGCCGCCTTTGTACGAATTCGCGAGGTGGAACTCTGAGATCGGTGCGGTAATCGCGTCGCGCATCAGGAAATGATAGGCCATCGCCATTGTGGCCAGACCGCCAGCGATGGCGACCGTTGTGTCACGTACACGCCGCATCACCGTGCTTTCTACCGGGGTTTGGTTTGGCAGGAAGTTCAGCGCCAACAACAATAGAATGATCGTGACGACTTCGACGGTGATCTGGGTCATCGCAAGATCAGGTGCGCTGAAGAATACGAAACCAACCGATACCATCAGACCGGCAATCCCGATCAGGATCAAACATAGCAGGCGGTTGCGATGCAGGAACACCATGCCAATTGTTGTTGCCACCAGCATGACCCATCCGGCAACGACGACCGGTGTCACCGGTTGCATCGTTCTTGTCGCAGCGCCGATGGTGCCTGTGGTCCAGGCATAATATCCCGCAACGACAACGGTCAGGATCATAATTGCGCCGTAACGGGAAAATGCGCCGTTGTGCAACCCGTGTGTAAAGCCCTTGGTGACGTTGACAATGGATTCCACCAAACCCTCGAAAATGACCTTGGCCTCTGGACGCAGCGCCCCATCCCAAATCCGCAGCGCGGGTCGATAGACCGCCAGCAAGATCAGACCACCGATGGTGGCGACGATTGACATGTAAAGCGCCGGGACAAGCCCATGCCAGATTTTGAAGTAGGCTTTCGGGACTTCAGCCACATCCCCCAAAACGGAGGCGGTGACCATTTTTACGAAAGGTTCGGCCAGAAACGGTGCGATGCCGATAACAACGACCAGCACAACCAAAATAGCTGGCGGCAACCACAGGCCTGCACCCGGATCATGGGGTTTGGCCGGGTAGTCATCACGGACTTTTCCAAGGAATGTGTGGCCAATCAGACGAAAACAATAAGCCGCGGAAAAAACCGATCCAAAGACAGCGAGCGCCGGCACAAACCAGTGCGATTGGAACAGCACCGTGTGGTAGGTTTCTTCCAGCATCATCTCCTTGGACAAAAATCCGTTGAGCGGCGGAATACCGGCCATGGACAACGCAGCCAGCGTGGCAATTGTGAAGGTGATGGGCATCAAATGCCGCAGCCCCCCAAGCCGTCGTATGTCGCGCGTGTGGGTTTCGTGATCCACAATTCCCGCCGACATAAACAGCGCTGCCTTGAATGTCGCGTGGTTCAGAATGTGGAACATTGCGGCCATTGCGCCAAAGGCTGTCCCGGTTCCCAAAAGCATCGTGATCAGACCCAGATGGCTGACCGTTGAAAACGCAAGCAGTGCTTTGAGGTCATGCTTGAACAGGGCGATGATTGCCCCGAGGACCATGGTGATCAGGCCCGCCGTCGTGACAATCACAAACCATTCTGGCGTACCTGAAAGCACAGGCCACATGCGCGCCATCAAGAAGATTCCAGCTTTGACCATCGTTGCGGAGTGCAGATAGGCAGAGACGGGCGTAGGTGCCGCCATGGCGTGCGGCAGCCAGAAATGAAACGGAAATTGCGCAGATTTCGTAAAACAGCCCAACAGGATGAGGATCAGAGCAGGCAGGTACAACGGCGATGACTGTATGAGTTCGCGGTTTTGCAAAATGACGCTCAGGTCATAGCTTCCTGCGATTTGACCCAGGATCAGCATGCCACCGATCATGGCAAGGCCGCCCATGCCGGTGACAGTGAGCGCCATCCGCGCGCCTTGCCGCCCTTCGGGCAAGTGCTTCCAGTAGCCGATCAGTAGAAAGGACGACAGTGATGTCAGTTCCCAAAAAACCAGCAAAAGCAGGATATTATCGCTTAGAACAATCCCGACCATCGCGCCTTGAAACAGCAACAAATAAGTGAAGAATTCGCCCATATTGTCTTCGCGTGCCAGATAGGAACGCGCATAGGCGATGATCAACAGTCCGATGCCGAGGATCAGCAGGGCAAAAAAGAAACCAAGACCGTCCAGCATCAGTGTGAAATTGAGCCCCAACGCTGGTATCCAGTCAACGCGCGCCGTGACCAATTCGCCGGCCATCACAGCCGGAAGGTTGGTCAAAAGTCCAATAAACGCGGCGAGAGACACGGTGAAAGTGACCCCTGCACAGGCCTGTCTGCCAGCAGAATTCATGAGACCGGGTAGTAACGCGCCAAAGAACGGCAAAGCGACGATAAGGAAGAGGGACACGCGAACTCCTGATCTTGGGGTCTTTAAATTTCTCCCCTATCTGGGTCAGTTTGCGCGCATTCTCAAGCGAAACCGACAAAAACCGTCATAAACTTGGCCTGAAATCGAAAAGAACTGCGGTTTGTGGCATTGCAACGGCGTTCCACCCGACAAGCTTCAGCGTTCTTTCAATGGCAACATCTTTGACGCACGGAGCGTTTGATATTGGTGACCCTAAATCCAAAACGTTCACAGTCACACCACGGCCCCAAGCGGGTGAGCGCTTACATCCGCATCGAAACAGAACTGAGATGTCTACACCGTTGGATGAGTGGAAAATGCATGATCTGCGGTAAGGCGTACGACAGTCATAAGTAGCTTATCAAACGTTTCGGTGTTGGTGATCGGAAAAACAGAGCCTGAAACTCGTTCAGCCTGAAAATCCATGCGCGGCAAAGTAGGCACTCCTTGAAGCGCTCCAGCGTCAAATCTGATGCATTGATAGTCCAATTTGTTCAGTTTGATTTAGTGCTACTTTGGGCTTTCGTCGGATAAATCCCCGCGCCGGTATCTTTGCGCGTGCACGGCAAAACAGGTCTTTCGGTGAACGCGAACTTGAAGTCACAGTTGGTTCTGTCGCGGGGACGCAAGCGAAATTGTCTATCGTGAATTGTAAAAGAACCAGGGGCTCTACGATCAGACAATCACTTCTTGTGCGACCTGTTCGCCAACGCCAAAAACCCGTTTGTAGCGGTCTATCTCGGCTCTCGGTCCCATTGCTTTGTTTGGATTGTCAGAAAGCTTTACTGTTGGTGTTTGATTGGCCCTGACTGCCTTGCAGACAAGCGAAAAAGGCGCGAGCCGGTCATCGGGAACCAAATGCCTGAAATCATTTGTGAGCAAAGTGCCCCACCCAAAAGAAACATTTACTTTGTCGGAGAACTCAGAATGCAAGGTGCGAATTTTGTCGACGTCAAGACCATCGCTGAAAATGATCCGTTTGGTACTGGGGTCCTCACCACGTTGTTTCCACCAAGCGATCGCGGTTTGCGCAGCCGTTGCCGGATCACCACTGTCAATGCGGATCCCGGTCCAACCGGCCAGCCAATCCGGAGCTTTGTCGAGGAACCCTTGGGTGCCAAACGTATCGGGCAGGATGATGCGCAGATTGCCGTCGTGTTCATCATGCCAGTCGGACAGAACGTCATAAGGCGCTTGCGCCAGTTGCGCGTCCGTTTCGGCAAGCGCTGCGTAAACCATTGGCAATTCATGCGCATTCGTGCCAATCGCTTCCAACTCGCGGTTCATCGCGATCTTGCAGTTCGAAGTGCCAGTGAAGGCTGACCCAAGCCCCTCCTGCATTGCCTGAACACACCAGTCCTGCCAAAGGTAACTATGTCGCCTGCGCGTGCCAAAGTCAGCAATAGACAGATCCGGGATATCGCGCATGGCTTCGATTTTTTCCCAGACGCGGGTCATCGCGCGGGCATAGAGCACTTTGAGTTCGAATTTGCCCATCTGGTTAAGGACCGCGCGACCCCGCAGTTCCATGAGCACCGCAAGGGCCGGGATTTCCCAAAGCATCACCTCAGGCCAGGTGCCCTCGAAAGTCAGCTCGTACTGATCGCCTTTACGCTCAAGGTGATAAGGCGGCAAGGTCAGTTTTTCGAACCATTCCATGAAATCTGGACGGAACATCTGGCGTTTACCATAAAACGTGTTGCCGCGCAGCCAAGTGCTTTCGCCGCGCGACAGGGACAAAGATCTGATGTGATCCAGCTGTTCGCGCAATTCGCCCTCGTCGATCAGTTCAGCAAGCGGTATATCCTTTGATCGGTTGATCAGGCTAAAGGTCACCCGCGTGTTTGGTTTGTTGCGAAAAACCGACTGGCACATCAAAAGTTTGTAAAAGTCAGTGTCGATCAGGGATCGCACAATCGGATCGATTTTCCATTTGTGGTTCCAGACGCGGGTGGCGATATCAACCATTCTGTGTCTCCAGCCGAACCCCGGCGGCTTGCATGCCCGCGCGGGCAGCCTCCAGCGACCCATCAAGGTCAATCGCGCGACAAAGATCCTCGCGCACTGTTACTCCAAACCCCAGTTTTGCCGCATCAACCGCAGAAAAATTCACGCAGAAATCCAAAGCAAGCCCGACCAACACCAATTCGTCGATCCCGCGCGTCCGCAGATACCCTTCAAGACCTGTTGGTGTGGTCTGATCGTTTTCAAAGAACGCCGAATAACTGTCGATCTGCGGATTGTTGCCTTTGCGGATGATGAGATCGGCGTGATCGACCTGCAAGCCCGCATGAAAACGTGCGCCTTTGCGTCCTTGCACACAGTGATCCGGCCACAGGACTTGCGCGCCGTAGGGCATCTCGATCACATCGTAGGGCGATTTGCCCTCGTGAGATGATGCAAATGAAGAATGTCCCGCAGGGTGCCAATCCTGTGTCAGAATCACCGAATCGGCCTCTGCCATCAAGGCGTTGATGGGCCCTACGATCGTATCGCCTTGGGGCACGGCAAGCGCGCCGCCGGGGCAAAAATCCTTTTGCACATCAATTACGATCAACGCCTGGCTCATTTGCGCCCCTCCTGTTTTCATGCTGTGGGTAAGGTGCCGTACCGGGTGCGTCAATGCCATCTGCACGGCGCGCAGTGTATGCGCGGATCATCTACGCCCTTGCCTGCCGCGCTGCAGCGTCATATCTGACATCTCATGTACACGATCGCCGCCCTCTATCATTTCACGCGTTTCGAAGATCCCGAGGCGATCAAGCCTGAATTGCTGACGTTATGCATCGCACAGAATGTGCAAGGCACCCTGTTGCTGGCAACAGAAGGCATCAACGGAACCATCGCGGGTCCGCGTGCCGGAATTGACGCGGTAATCACGCACCTGCGTTCCCTGCCGGGCTGCGCCGATCTGGCGTGGAAAGAGGCCACAAGCGAAGAGGCCCCGTTTGCTCGGATGAAAGTCCGCCTGAAACGCGAAATTGTGACGATGGGCCAACCGGATGTCGATCCCCGTGCACGTGTTGGCCATTACATAGACCCGCAGGATTGGAATGCGTTGATCGCGGATCCGGACGTCGCATTGATCGATACCCGTAACGATTATGAAGTCGCCATAGGCACGTTTGAAGGCGCAGTTAATCCTCTGACCAAGAGTTTTGGGGATTTTCCGGCTTGGTGGGAAGCGAATAAAACGCGCTTTCACAACAAGAAGATTGCGATGTTCTGTACCGGCGGGATCCGGTGCGAGAAATCGACGAATTACCTGTTGGGTCAGGGTGTGGATGAAGTGTATCACCTCAAGGGCGGCATTCTGCAGTATTTGGAAGATGTCGCCGCAGAAGAGACCCGTTGGGAAGGTTCGTGTTTTGTGTTCGACAAGCGCGTTAGTGTGGAGCATGGATTGCGCGAAGGTCCGCATATGTTGTGTCATGGCTGCCGGCGACCGATCCTACCTGATGACACCGTGCGCCCTGAATATGAGGAAGGCGTAAGCTGCCACCACTGTGTGCTTGAGACCACGGAGGCGGACAAGGACCGGTTTCGCGAACGGCAAAAACAAATCGGGTTGAAAAAGGCTGGAAACGGCCTTTGAATTCAAACGGGCTTTGCCGAGGCGTTCCGGGCTATACTGCCGGTCGACGTCCGTAAAAGGATCGTGAGTTTCAAACTATTTCAGTGGGTTCCATCGCGAAACGCCAGTCGATACGGTTCGCTAGCGTTGTAAATCCACGCGGATGTCCAAATACCTAAGGTCGTTGCCAGCAACACAAAACCGACAAGGCCGCCTGACTTGAATTTTGGTATGCGTTCGGTTGCATTCAGAGCGAGTCAACACTCCATACCACACTGGCTGAGGCCAAAAGTCAGCCTTGCGATTTAAAGCAAGACCTAACCGCCCGACAGTAGCTAAAAGGGTAAGGTAAGGTTCTTCGGCCCCGAGACCCAAGACAATTCCAAAAGCCGTGCCAAAGTATCAAAACGGTCAATGAAACTATTTATGCCAATTCCAAAGCGCAAAACTTTTCATGATCAGGTTGTAGAGTATTCAAGCGGCAGCGCGGCGAGCCCTGGGTGCTGCCTGGAAGACAGGCATGGTGGCATGATCCCCCCAGTGCAGAAGTTTGTGATCAATACAATGGCGAGGGTCAGGGCAGGCCTGTTTCAAGCACATAGGTCATTTGTGACTGGCATTTTTCTCGATGCGCCCCCTTTGGCTGATACCTGCGTTTAATTTTCAGTCTGGCGCAAACAAACAATTCGCCCGTTCGTTAAGGGTGTGGAAAGACCTTTTGCGATATCCATTGTCTTGGGTGAATTTAAGAGTGGTGGAGATATGGGCGCGCAGAGCAATCTGGCACCAATCATCATCAAGAAGAAAAAAGTTATCGCAGGTGGTGGGCATCATGGTGGTGCCTGGAAGGTCGCGTACGCGGACTTCGTCACAGCGATGATGGCTTTTTTCATGATGATGTGGTTGCTGAACGCAACGACTGAGCAACAACTCGCGGGGTTGGCGGATTATTTCTCGCCGACTATTCCGGTAAACCGCGTTTCTGGCGGTGGGGACGGCGCGTTTGGCGGAGACAGTATCTTTTCGGAGGAAATGCTTCCGAAAAACGGTCGTGGTGCGACTTCAGAGAACGCTACTGAAAGCGATAAATCATCGGGTGAATCAGGCGTCAGCGAAGAGGGCGCGGAAATAAATCGGTCAGATGATGCGCTGGAAGCGGTCGAAGCAGAGCTCACGGCACGCAGCGGCGAGAGCACTGTCATGGATAACGTGCTCAAGCACATTGTGACCAGAATCACCGATGAAGGTCTTGTCATTGAACTCTTCGCGCTTGACGGTCTGCCCTTGTTCGAAGAAGGGACCGATCGTCCGACGCTGCTGATGGAAACACTTGTCGAGATTGTTGCCGATGTCAGCAAAACTCTTACAAACGGCATAGCAATAGGCGGCCATGTGCGCTCCGAACCCATCGTTGTGGCGGAAAATCCGGTTTGGGACAATTCAGCCGCACGTGCGACACGGACGCGTATGATGCTTCAGTCTCATGGGGTTGTGCCAGAAAGAATGCAGAGGGTTACGGGTCACGCAGACCGGGAACCGGTGCATCCAAACCCAATGGTTACGCGAAACAATAGGGTGGAAATCGTGCTGCTACGCTGAATTGCGGCTTAAATAGGGCGGATTTTATATGTTAGCGCGGTGTTAAGCCGGGGCGTCTATCTGATTGATCAACAAATGATCACATCAGAAAGGCGTGCCCATGACCATTTCATCTTCGCTCAACGCAGGCGTTGCAGGATTACAGACAAATGCCCAGCGGTTGGCGTCTATATCGGACAATATCGCAAATTCCTCAACTTTTGGCTACAAGCGAGTAGAAACGGATTTTGCGTCCATGGTCCTGTCAAGTGGTGGCGGTTCATATGCTGCCGGCGGCGTACGCGCGGACACGCAGCGCCTGATTGACCAGCGCGGGACACTCATCGGAACATCAAATGCAACTGATATTGCGGTAAGTGGCGCAGGATTAATTCCAGTGGCACAGGCGGCACAGGTGCAAACCTCCGGTGAAGATGCACCTATGTTCCTGGCGACAACCGGCTCTTTCCGTACCGACGAAAACGGGTATCTTAAATCGCAATCTGATCTGGTATTGATGGGTTTTCCGGCAAACGCGGACGGGACAATCCCGCAATTTCCACGTGATTCTGCCGATGGTTTGGAACCGATCCGGATCAACACTTCGGCCTTGCTGGGTAGCCCAACAACAAGCATCAGCCTGGGAATCAATTTGCCTGCCACAGAAACAGCGGTCGGGGCTACCGCGGCTACAGAACAAACGCCTGTGGAATACTTTGATAACCTGGGCACGTCGCAACGCTTGAACATTACTTTTGCACCGATTGCACCGACGCTTCCAACTGATCCTGCGACAAACCAATGGACAATGAGCATTTACGATCAGGCGGGTGATCCTTTGGTGCCCATTGCGGAATTGGCACTTGAGTTCAACAACAGTCGTACCGGAGGGGGGACTCTGGACGACGTCATGGTAAATGCGGCGGTTTTTCCGACGCCCCCGGGCACACCGCCTACATATGATTCGACAACTGGACTTCTGGTAATTGAAGCCGCATCGGGGCCTATCGAGGTTGATATCGGCGCTTATGGCGACACTGAGGGTTTGTCCCAGCTTGACTATGCCTTTGCGCCCGTTTCCGTGACCAAGGACGGATCACCCGTTGGAAACTTCATTGGTGTCGACATTGATGCAAATGGATATGTCAGGGCGTCGTTTGACACCGGCGAAATCAGAACGATCTATCAAGTGCCACTTGCGAATGTCGCCAACATGAACGGTTTGCAGGCATTGGACAACCAGACTTACCTCCCATCGAGAGAAAGTGGTGACTTTTACCTGTGGGATGCGGGCAGTGGCCCCACCGGAAACATCGCTTCTTTTGCCCGTGAAGAATCCACGACGGATGTGGCAGGAGAGCTGACTGACATGATCAAGACTCAACGCGCGTATTCTTCCAATGCCAAAGTCATCCAAACCGTGGATGAGATGCTGCAAGAGACGACGAATATTAAGCGATAACAAAACTTAAGAGCAGTGAACTTTAACTAGAGGGCCTGATATGACTATTTCCTCAGCGCTATCAAATGCGATGACCGGGTTGCGTGCGGCGGGACGCACGTCAGAGACGATTTCTGCCAATATCGCCAATGCAATGACGCCGGGGTATGGTGTGCGAACGGTCGACTTGTCATCGTCGCAAATTGGTGGAGTTCGCGTTGACGGCGTTACACGAAATGTCAATCCGGCCCTCTTGGCAGATCTTGGGCTCGCACAATCCGCTTTAAGCAATGCAAATGACAGAACGAGTTTCCTCAGAGGTTACGAGGACGTCCTGGGCACACCGGACAATGAGAATTCCCTCTCCGCACGCGTAGCTGAGCTAGAGAGAAGCCTGATTACGGCAAGCAGTCGTCCTGACGCACCTGAACGGTTAGAAAGCGTCGTAACGGCAGCACGTGATTTGACAACATTGATCGCTTCCGCCTCAGAAAGCATACAGGAATCTCGCAGCGAGGCTGATCGAAAAATCAGTTTGCAGGTTGAACAACTCAATACGGCGCTGGCCGGCGTTAAGGAGCTTAACTTACAAATAACTAGGACGGAGACTTTGGGCGGCGATACGTCCGCACTTCAAGACAACCGCCAAGTTCTGGTCGACGAAATCAGTGAGATTGTACCGATCAGACAAGTCGCCCGCGATCGAGGTCAGATAGCACTCTATTCAACGAATGGCGCGATCTTGATTGATGGCGGGGTGGCAGAAGTTGCGTTCTCGCCGGTCAATCAAGTCACACCCTATATGACACTGACAGGCGGGCAGCTATCCGGCCTGACGATAGACGGGTTTCCAGTGGCCACCGATAGCGTTCGAGGCAAACTGGGTGGTGGCTCGCTTGGGGCTCAGTTCGAAATCAGAGACGAACTTGGAGTAGATGCGCAGACGCAATTGGATGCTTTTGCCCGTGATCTCGTTGAGAGATTTCAAGACCCAGCCGTTGACCCGACCTTGGCAGTTGGTGATCCTGGGCTGTTCACCGATGCGGGCGTCGCTTTCGATCCATTGAATGAGGTTGGCTTGTCTGATCGTTTGAATGTGAACGTAGCTGTAGATAAAACCCAGGGCGGAGAAGCTTGGAGACTTCGTGACGGAATAAACGCTCTTGTCGAAGGCGATGTCGGCGACTCACGCCTGTTGCAAACGCTTTCCGACACGCTAACCGCGAAACGGATACCAGCGAGTGGTAGCTTCGGAAGCGGTGCGTTTTCATCAACCAATCTGGTTGCAACTCTCACCTCGCAACTGGGCGCAGACCGCTCTCAGGCCGAACAGCAACAGACATTCGCATCTACTCAGTTTAACGAACTTACGCAGTTGGTTTTGGCGGATGGTGTCGACACAGATGAAGAACTGCAAAGGCTCCTTTTGGTCGAGCAAACTTACGCCGCGAATGCGCGGATGATCTCGGCTGCCGATGAAATGATGCAAACAATATTGAGGCTATAATTATGACTTCCATCTCTCTGGGTGATTTGGCTCAATCCTTTATGCTTCAACGTCGCAGTGTATCATTGCGAGAGGACATAACCCGCCTCACAGACGAACTGTCCAGTGGTCAAGTCGCTGATGTGCGCGACGTCCTGTCAGGCAACCACAACTATCTGACTGGCTTGGAACGATCACTGGAAATTCTGGACGGTTATTCAGTTGCAAATGCGGAAGCCACATATTTCACAGGTGCCATGCAAGCGGCGCTTGAGCGTGCGCAAACCTTTGGTGGCGAATTGGGGCTTGACCTGATCTTGGCCGGTGGCGGTCCCATTGGTGTTGTGTCGGGCAACCCAGGGGACAATGCAAGAATCCAACTTCAGGGCATGATCAATTCAATCAATGGCGATATCGCGGGAAGAAGCCTATTTGCTGGTATCGCGACTGACCAGGATCCTCTGCCAAGTGCGGATGATTTGATGGCGCAAGTTCTAACAGTCATCACGGGTCAAACGACGCCGGAAGATATCGTTGCTGCTGCAGAAGCTTGGTTTGCTGATCCTGCTGGTTTCGACGCAACGGCTTACGCAGGGTCAAACACAGCGCTGGCACCTTTCGCACTTTCTGAAACCGAACGCGTCAATCTAGATGTCCGGGCAAATGAAGATGCCATAAAAAATCTTCTATTGCATACCACTGTCGCTGCGTTGGCAGATGATCCCACGCTGGGTCTCACGGTACCTGAAAAATCGGAGTTGTTTGGTATAACTGGGATTGGCCTACAATCAAATCAGGATCAAATGACAAGTTTGCGAGCCAAAATTGGCTTCACCGAGGAACGAATTGCGCTGATTTCTGCGCGAAACCAAGCGGAAGAAACCAGCATGGAATTTGCTCGGAATACCTTGCTCGAGGCGGATCCATTTGAGACCGCCACCGAGCTCGAAAGTGTCCAGTTTCACCTCCAAAGCCTCTATGCTGTTACAGTCCGCAGCTCGCAACTAGCATTGGTGAACTTCCTATGAGATCAGTTCTTGCAGCGGCACTCCTTATTTTGATATCTGTAAATATTGTATTGGCAGGTCCGGTTCGAATTAAAGACTTGGTTGAGTTTGATGGTGTGCGTGGAAACGACCTCGTTGGCTATGGCCTTGTCGTAGGCTTGAACGGTAGTGGTGATGGTCTGCGCAATTCCCCTTTTACTGAAGAAATCATGTCGAATATCCTGGAGCGCCTGGGGGTGAACGTTGCGGGGGAACAGTTCAGGCCCAAGAACGTTGCGGCTGTTTTGGTGACTGCTGCGTTACCGCCTTTCTCGCGTGGCGGAAGCCAAATAGACGTAACAGTATCAGCTATTGGCGATGCTACTAGCTTGCTGGGTGGAACACTTGTCATGACGCCTCTCAATGCAGCCGATGGTCAAATTTATGCGGTTGCTCAGGGGACAATCATTGCCGGTGGTGTCGTTGCAGATGGAGACGGTGCGAATGTCACGCAGGGTGTTCCAACAGCCGGCGTGATTCCGTCGGGTGCACGTGTGGAACGTGAAATCGAATTCGACTTATCTACTCTGACCAATCTTAGACTTGCGCTTAGAGACGCAGATTTTACGACGGCAAGCCGCATAGAGGTCGCGATTAACTCTGACTTTGGGAGGCCCGTAGCATTCATGCTGGACTCCGGAACAGTACAGTTAAATATACCCGAAACAAGGATGGCGTCTGTCGCTCATGCCTTGGGCAGAATTGAGAATATTTCTGTTTTGCCAGAACGCAAGGCGCGGGTTGTTGTGGACCAGCGCTCCGGCACCATTGTAATGGGTGAAGACGTTCGCATTTCACGCGTCGCGGTGTCGCAAGGAAATCTAACGTTACGAATACAGGAAGCGCCGATTGCCGTTCAACCCAACCCCTTCGCAGATGGCGAAACTGTCGTCGTGCCTAGAACAAATGCTGAGATCGAGGAAGAGCCGGGAATTGGCTTGGCGGAAGTTCCCGATGGCACATCGCTATCAGAAGTCATTGCAGGTCTCAACGCGCTTGGAGTTTCGCCGCGAGACATGATTGATATTCTCAAGAGTATAAAAGCCGCTGGTGCACTGCATGCAGAGTTTATCGTACGTTAGAAAGTCCCAGAAACGTCGATCCGAGTGCTGCGAACGATTGCAATTACTTGGTCCTTGACAAAGAACACTTCCCCAAAACGAACGCGCTATTGGACGTCTCAAGGCAAGTGCCCGTTTTAAGTCGCAACCGCACCACGACCCGCTTACAGTGAGATCCGTCATTTCTTTGGCTGTATTAGTAGTATTTCTAAACCCTTATATCCCTGAAAGACGCGCGATTGTCCGTTATCAGATAGCTTGACCGGCAGATGCGATTCTTCGAGCAATCTGTCGCGAGGGCTCGGGCATGCTTTTTTTTGGAGCAGGCGCAGTTCCATTGTCTACTCCGCAACAACTTCCTTAAAACTGCGCGCCTCAGCTTTCAAATTGCTGACTTCGCTGGACGTCGCCTGACGTGTAGTATCGCAAGCCAACCGCCTCTTCCCGGCTTCCATGAAGTCTTTCGACCAATTATTGTATAAGCTCTCCCCGCGAAGACTTTCAAGCACGATCTGGGTCTGCTCTTCTGTAGAGAGTTTTCGGCATGGTTTGCTTTTAATTTCAATGATATATCTGTCAGCCGCGCGTCACGGTTCGCGTTCTCATCTCGTGTCCCTTCACGGAATACGACGAGCCAGAAAGTCCTGTTAAGTAAAAACCAACTCTGTCTCAATGGCCTAGCCGGGCTGCAGTGGACTCAGAGAAACATCCCTTGACAATCGCGTGACCGAAAGGCTCTGGCGGTCTCTGAAGCATGAATGTGTTATCTCAATGCTTTTGAGACAGGTTCAGAAACGTGTTCTTGGATCAGTAAATGGCAGATCTATCAAAACTCCGAGACTCCGCGTGCGACGCATGGCTAATTACTCTCGCGAAGTATCCCGCTGGGCGCCGCAGTCTGGACTTCAAGGCCCAGTTCTTGCTCCGGTTGCATCGCCGGATCCTTCTCGCCCCACATATTTTGCGAACTCAGAAAACGGCATTGGCTTGCCGAAGAGGTAACCTTGGGCTTCAGCGCAACGGTGCTTTTTGAGAAAAGTCAGATGGTCTTCTGTTTCGACGCCCTCACACAAGAGCGTCATCCCCAGGCCTCGAGCCAGATCGCTGATCGCTACAAGAATGGGCGCGGCCGTTGGGTCAGTGCCAAGGCAAAGCGTAAAGGATTTGTCCACTTTCAGTTTGTCGATGGGCAGTTTAGATAGATACCCCATCGATGAGTAGCCCGTTCCAAAATCGTCCAAGGCCCAGTTCACGCCGCGAAACTGGATGTCGCGCATCTTTTCTACAAGGTCGTCTGTCCCGTCGAACAAAACGGTTTCGGTCAGTTCCAGGCATAAACGTGACGCAGGAAAACCAGTGTCGCGAATAACCTTGTTGACGTCACTGACGATAGTTTCACTGGTCATCTGAAGGCCAGACACATTAACCGCGACGTTCAGGTCACCAGGTAACTTAAGGGTGTCTTGCATCGACCTTTCCAACACCCACCCCCCGAGTTCGTTGATGAAGCCAGTCGACTCCGCGATCTGGATGAATTCATCCGGAAATACTTGGCCAAGATTTTCCGATTTCCAGCGTAAAAGTGCCTCTGAACCGATCAGTCTCAGATCGTCGAGACGGTGTTGCGGCTGATACCAAACCTCAAACTCTTCCTGATCCAGCGCCTGGCCCATCGCACGCTCGATCTCTCGTGAACGGAACTGCGTACGTGACAGCAACGGGTTGTGGGGGCGGGGTTCTGCGTCGCCCGCAAGCCGGGCTGCGTCGAGAGCTTCTTCTGCATTGGACAACGCACCCACAGCATCAAACTCAGTATCAGTAGAGATCGTGAAGTAACCAAGCTTAACCCCCACACGCGCCTTGGCGTTTTCCAGTGTATAAGGTTCCGAAATGCACTCGCATAGAAAGCGTGCCAACGCTGCAGCGTCTTTGTCATTCGTTGCAAATTCGGTAAAGCATGCAAATGTATCGCCGCCCAGTCGTGCTATGGCCGAGATGTTCAGTCCGGCCTGCTCCAAACGTTTCACCACTTGCTGAAGCAAAGCGTCTCCGACATCACGTCCCAGGACCACATTGATTGTCTTGAAACGGCTTAGGTTGAAGACGCACACTGTGAAGGGCTCGCCCGCTTCAGCGCGCAGGCTCATGAAGTCCAGTAGCACACTACGCCGCAAAGCGCCCGTCAGCTCGTCGTAACTGGACAGATAAGCGATTTTGCGCTCCTGTTCTTTGAGTTTCGTAACATCGCGCATCGCCAGGGTGGCGATCCTCAGTATGCGTTCTTTCGTGCCTTCAAATGAGATCGTCTCAGACGGTGTAACGCTGTATTCCAGGTGTAAAGAGGTGCCACCGACAAAAGTCTCATACTTGCGGACAACTCTGTTCCCGCCGCTGCGCATCATTGCCAGCGCCTCTTCTTTCAGACGGGCAGGCAACGCGAGCTGATCTTTTTCATTCACACCAAAGAGATTGGCTGCCGTGTCGCTATGCATCGGAACCGCACCGGTTTCATCCACGATGGCAATGGCGTCGAAACTGTCATCAAACACTTGTCGAAGCAACGCGGATGTGTTCGCAACCTCTTGGCGTTGGCGGTTGATGATCCAACCGCTCAGCTTCAGTCTGCGTAGCAGGGACCAACTGCAGAAGACGAGCAAACTTGGATAAAGGGGTCCGGTCGGGACGACAACCGCATTGCTTGCAAACACTACAAACGCTGCAGCTTCGCTGGCAACAATCGCAAAGCCCGCAGCTAAAATCAGGACGACAGGTCTGCGAAACAGGGGCGTTTGCAGGAGCAGTAAAAGCGCCAAGAGGGCCACCAGGACCCACTCAACGTTCAGGGTTGCCGGTACTACATCGGCAGCTAACGTTTCCGCTGCCATGATGTGAACCAGCGGCCCCGGAATAATCCCGTGTATGGGTACGGCGTAGAGATCACCCAATTCGATCGCCGAAGCCCCCACAATGACCGAGCGTCCCGCGATCAAATCTGGGTCGAACCGGCCAGTCGCCACATCAATGGCGGAAATGGTTGGTACGTTGTTCGGGCGAAAAGAGAAATTGATGGGAAAGCTGCCTGACCGCGCTGAGAACGTTCCAGTAAGCAGCGCAGCGGCAGAGGGAATGTAAATGCCCTCGATGGTTTCACCGAAAGGATAGAAACGCACCGCACCTTGTCTATCGCTGAATACGTTGACCAGCGCAGGCCAACTTCGTTCGGCAAAAAACGCCAGTGGCCAGTTTGTTGTTTGCTCGGCATTGCCAGTTCGTCCCGCTTGTTGAAACACAGGCAAATAGGCACTTCCGGATCGATCCAAGGCGTTAGCGAAGGCCGTGTCACCTGTCGGATCAGATGAAAATGCAAAATCAATGTCGAAGAAGACGTCAAGCGCATTGGCATCAGTCAGATTGTCGAGGATGTCCGCATGCACTTGACGTGACCAAGGCCATGCTCCGACAGACTGGATGGAAGTCGCATCAATGGCGACAAAGACGAAGTTACCAGAGGTTGCGCGCTCAGCGTGTGTGGTGCGAAAATCTTCGAGACGATCATTCAGACCTGAAAGAAAGCCACCGAGGTCAGCGAAAAAGACCGCGGTGACAATCAGATGTGCGATGAGCACATGGCGCAGGACGACAAAAGAAGACGTCAGTTTCCGCCTCCATTCCCATTCCCGTTGCCGTTTCCGTTTCCGTTGCCGTTTCCGTTTCCGTTTCCGTTTCCGTTTCCGTTTCCGTTGCCGTTTCCGTTTCCGTTTCCGTTTCCGTTTCCGTTTCCGTTGCCGTTTCCGTTTCCGTTGCCGTTTCCGTTGCCGTTTCCGTTTCCGTTCCCGTTGCCGTTTCCGTTTCCGTTTCCGTTCCCGTTCCCGTTCCCGTTTCCGTTTCCGTTCCCGTTTCCGTTACCGTTTCCGCCTCCATTTCCGTTGCCGCTTCCGTTACCGTCTTGGCTTCCGTTTCCGCTTCCGTTCCCGTTGCCGTCACCATTACCGTTGCCACTCACGTTTCCGTTCCTGTTACCATTCCCGTTGGCCCCCGGGACTCCACTAACATCGAGAGTGAATGTATTTGGTGCGCCCGGAACGCGACTTGTGACCGTAGCTGTGGACACGCTCAGCGACCGGCCATTGGACGTCGCCTCACGTCCGGCGGTCACGTCAACGCTGCGTCCATCACTGGTCACCTCGACGACACCTTTGTCCACCCGTACCGTAGCGCTCTCCTCGTCGGTGGTCACCTCCAGAACAGTCCCCTTGATCACGGCCGCAAGGTGAGGTGTCACAACACTGGTGCGTTTCCGCCTCTCGGTCGTGACGGATAGAAAAACCGACCCCCTTTGATGCGTGACCTGCGTGGTCTGACCCGTGGGCTGAGAAACCGACACAGCCGCCAGTGTATTAGCCCGGTAGACGATCCGTTCCTCATTTCGCCCTAGTATTGCTCGACTGCCCGCTCCCGTCCTGATCCAGGTACCACTTGCCAGGTCGGAGCCCTCCTTTGCGCGGTTCCACGTTTTTCCGTCGACCGAAACGCGAACATTGCCATTGGTGCTTTGCAACACCCAACCTTCCGCGGCGGCGGCGAAACCAAAGACAACAAAGGCCAAAGCAGCGAATAACAGTCGGAACATCTTGATTCATCCTTGTTCAAAAGCGTCCTTAGCCTGCTGCAAAATGGTAAAGAAATCCGGAACGGGGCCGCCACCGAGCTGCTTTGGTTAACGCAATCTTGCGGCGACCTATCGTACCCATAGCTCACTTTTCCAAAGCAAACCCATCCTGCCAACCCAGGATGATCACCCTCGCCATTTCGTCTCAGCTCCGTGAAGACCCCGCTTAACAGCCCGTTCACCAAGTTGCCTTAAGACGGAGGAATCTACGTCCGCAAAGGATCACAGTTTGGACACCGACGGATCGCAAGCTGCAGTACATCGCCCTTCGGGAAAAACCGACGCGAACTCTTGGCATCTCGTATCGCGGCAAGAGCTGTTTGGTGTTGATTTGCGTACTTTAGCGCTTTTCCGAGTGTTGATGGGGGCCTACCTATTCCTCGATCTCTGTTTGCGAAGCCGAGATCTCACGGCGCATTACACCGACTTTGGTATCTTGCCACGCGACATTGCCATATCGTATTTGTCGCCGTCATCGTTCTCTCTGCATCTGATGAATGGCAGTGCGGCTTTCCAGGCTTGCCTCTTTTTGCTCGCCGCTGTTTTCGCGCTGATGCTGGTCCTCGGATGGCGCACTCAGCTCGCAACTGTGGTGTGCTGGTTTCTTCTGCTTTCACTTCAAAATCGAAACACGCTTATTCTCTCCGGTGAAGACAATCTGGCTCTGTTACTGCTGTTCTGGGCGATGTTTCTGCCGACTGGCGCGCGCTATTCGGTCGATGCGGCGTTGAGCGAAAACAGGCAAGACAGGAACTACAATTACTACTCGATTGGAACAGCCGCGCTCCTCTTACAGGGTATGTCGATGTATTTCTTCAGTGCATTGCTGAAGACCGATGATATCTGGATGCCGGATGGCACAGCCGTCTACTACGCTCTGCACCTTGATTACTTCGCTACGCCGTTTGCGATTTGGTTCCGACAATTCGAAGGTGTTCTGAAGGGACTGACGTACTATGTCTGGATGCTGGAACTTGTTGGCCCGATCCTGATTTTCTCTCCGGTCCTGAACCGCCCACTGCGCGCGGCACTTATGCTTTGTTTCATGACCATGCATATCGGCTTTTGGATGTGTCTGGAAATTGGGTTGTTTCCGTTGATCTCAATCATAATGAATCTGACTTTCATGCCAGCTTGGATGTGGGACGCGATAGAGGAGAGGTTGCATTACAAAGATCAATCGCGCCTGACGATCTGGTATGATCGTGATTGCGGGTTTTGCCGCAGGATCTGCCACTTGATCACGACCTTTTTGTTCCTCCGGGACGTTTCGATTGAACCAGCTCAAAATGACAGAGTAATCGGTCCTCTTCTTGAAAAGGCGAACAGCTGGGTCATAACGGATGGTCAGTCGCACCATCTAAGGTGGAGGGCCATGTGCAGGCTTGTCGCTGCCTCACCTGTCTTCTGGTTTACGGTGCCGCTCCTGACTTTCAAACCTTCAGTGTGGGTCGGGGATCGAGCATACCGGTGGGTGGCGCGCAATCGACGGTGGCTTGCGACGGTCTCGCCAAGAGTCAGAGGGCAGCGTTTGGTGAAGCACAGTGCAAGTCGGACCACAAACCTGATTGCCGCCACGGCGCTAGTATTTGTGACAATTCAGAATATTTCCACCTTGCCCGCCGCAGGAATACGTTTGCCTGAGGAATTCCAAGCCATTCGACAGTTCTTCGGCCTCTATCAGCACTGGACTATGTTCGCGCCATATCCGGAAATGAACAGCCCTTGGCCTGTTATTCAGGGAGAGTTGACCGATGGAGCGGTTGTTGACGTTTACAACATGCGCATCGAACCAGTTGATACCAACCGACCGGCTGTTGTGTCAGATGTTTATGTCAACGCGAGATGGCGCAAGTACCTGTCCAATCTGGAAGACCAAAGTTACAATGACGAACCGCAGAGACTGGCGCTGAATTATTCGCGTTATCTATGCCGGAAATGGACCGCTAAGCATCCATCGACAGCACCGTTGTCCACTTTCGTCGTTACCTTCAACGTCGACTGGTCCCGTCCGCCCGGCCTTTCCAAAGAGACTGCGACAAGGATGGTTTGGGCACACAACTGCCTTGGATAATCATGACTGAAATGACTTTGACTGCGACATACCAGACGACACAGCGATCACTTCGGAAATGCTTTCAAAAGCTGCTTCCACATTGCTTGACCGTAGCGCAACACCTGCGGCGACGATCCAAAAGCTGAACCGGAGTGTCACTGACTGTTAATCTGGCGTGATCCGGGGCGTAGGGTTCAATTCGGTATCCGATAGCCAATTTCGGGCACGCACATGTCGAAACCGCCATACAAGCGGAGGTTACGTCGCAGGGCAAACGCGTGCAAACAGTGTTATTATCAAGCTGCGGGGGCGTGAGCCTTGTGATCAAACGCCAGACCTAGTCTGAGTATCTTTCACCACTTGCTAAAGCCCGATCGCGCGATGCGACAAAGCGGCCGTTCTGGGAAATGCCGGATACTTTCTTGCGGTGATTGTGATTATAGCCAACAATTCGCATGTGAACGAACTAGGTGGCTTGTGTCCGCATTAGTTGATTTCGCTACTCGCGCGTTTTTCACTCATGCGGCGACAGGCAGTTTTGAAGGGTTGCGCCGCAGTTTCTTGATAGATCGGCCAAATGCAGGATTGATCCGAAAGGATGCTGCGCCAGATCTGAAGGCCGCTGAGAGTCCGTTGTGACCGATGCTGCGACCAGTTCCCTTGGTAGCTTTTCGCTCATACTGGACGCGCCAAAAGGGGGTTTGGAAGGAAATGGGCAGATTGTAGACAGCTTGCCTAGCCTTGATTTAAGCTAAACACGTCTCTGTCGGTTTAAAAGCCAGAATTGCGGGACCGTGATGACGACCATATTTAAAGGAGCAGCATTGGGTGGCACGAGCACCATAGGAAGGCGACATTTACTTGCTGGAGCTGGAGCTTTTGGTGCTTCGCAAGTGTTCGCTCCGTCGATCGGTCGTGGCCAATCTACACGATCAAAGACACTTCGCATAATGCGATGGAAGAATTTCGTACCGGCCTATGAGATTTGGTTTAACGACATCTTTGTCAAAGACTGGGGTGAGGAAAACGACACAGATGTCATCGTTACAAATGTTGGCTTGGGAGAAATCCGGCAACGGGCAGTGGCGGAAATAGCAGCTGGCAAGGGGCATGATATGGTTCTGTTCCTATCGCCCAAACCTTCGTTTGAAGATCACGCGATCGATCACCGCGAAATTCATGAAGAATGCGAGTTACGCTTTGGCAAGGCACATGGCTTCGTCGGTCAAAGCAACGTCAATCCTCGCAGTGGCGTACATCACGGCTTTATTGAAAGCTTTGCGCCGACACTTCTGACCTATCGCAAGGACATTTGGGACGCGGTCGGCACATCTCCCTCGACTTGGGATGACATCCGGAAAGCAGGGCGTGCTGCAAAGTTGCTCCACAACGCCCCGGTCGGGATCAGTTTTGCTCCGGAACACAACGCCGAGCACAGCCTGCGCGCGTTGATGGCTACATTCGGCGCTTCGGTCCAGACCGTGGACGGCCGTTTGTCTCTGGCATCGCCAAACACATTGGAGGCGTTAAAATTTGGCAAGGCTCTGTTTGAAGAGACCATGTCGTCCAATGTTTTGAACTGGACATCCTCGTCCAACAATCTGGCCATCCTTTCTGGCGACATCAGTCTGACCATAGACACGATGTCAATCATCCGGGCGGCAGAGGCCAAGGCGCTTCCCATCGAAGCCGACCTGGCACTCGCATCGTTGCCCGAGGGCCCCTTTGGCGGCGGTGGTCCGGCGTACGCGACCAACACTTATGTCGTCTGGAAGTTTGCGCGGAACATTCAAGGCGCGCAAAAGTTCCTGCTGGACTACCTGTCAGCATTTGGCGAGGGGCTGATCCATAGCGGATTTCAAAACATGCCAAGTTACCCCGGAACCGTACCCGATCTGGCCGGATTGATCGGGGCGTCGAAGGACAAGAAGGGTCGCTATGACGTTTTACTCAAACTCGCCGATGGGCTGACCAACCTTGGCTACCCAGGCCATTCGAATGCCGCCACGGAAGAAGTGCTGAACCGGCGTATCATTTCCGCTATGTTCGCGCGGGTGGCCAGCGGTTCTGCAACGCCACAAGAAGCGATGGAACTTGCCCAAACCGAGGTGTTTCAGATTTTTCGGAAGTGGCGCGATGCGGGCAAGATCTAAGCCAGCCTGTGGACCTGTATCATGAAGATCCGAAACAAGCTGTTGCTGGCCATCACGGTACCTGTTGGGTTGCTGGTGCTGCAGATTGCTTTGGTCACCTACTTTGTCCGTGAGCTGCAAGAGGCCGTGACGTTCATCGCCGAGACCCATGAAACGATCGAAGACGCGTTCACTGCGAGCGATCTGGTCTCGGAACTCCGGGTTGAGGCAAAGCGATTGCCGCAGGGTTTTGTGTCGGACAGGGCTGCGGGTGACGAAGGGCTTGAGACCTTTCGCACCATTTTTAACGATCTGGAGTTGCGTATCCAGTCGATCATCTCAGCGGCCACGCGTGACGCTGCGAGACAAAACCTGTTGGCCCTTGAGCGGGCGTTTGACGGCTTGGCCGAAAAACTGGCGCGGACGGAAACAGTCTTTTTGGCCGATACGGTAGATATGGACACGTTGCTTGAACGCGCGATTTTTCTGGATACGTCTCTTCTAGATGTCGCCTCGGCGCTTGCCGATCTTTCCCGTGACCTGCGAGTGCAACTGCAGGCTGCAGTCGACCGCGAGCGGGAAATCCATAACCGACCTGTCATCGCCGGAATTGCCATTGGTGGTCTGAGCATCCTGATGCTTTTAATTTTCACCTGGCTGGTGGTTGACCGTAACTTCGTCATGCGGTTGACGGACCTCAGCAAGGCGATGCTGTCAATCGCCAGCGGTGATCTGCGCGCGGTTTTGCCTGACGCGAAGGGAGGCGACGAAGTAGATGAAATGACCCGCACCATTGAGACGTTTCGTGTCACCGCCGAGGAACGGAACAGGTTGCTTGAAGAACGCGCCGAAGCCGCCGAGCGGTTGGAACAGGAAGTCGCCGATCGCACCGCTGAGTTGGAAACCGCGAACCAGTTCAAGACCCGGTTCCTTGCGACAGCCAGCCACGATCTTCGCCAGCCACTTCACGCGCTCAACCTCTTCATCGGACAGTTGCGCGACGACCCCGCCGTCGATGAACGTCGCCACTTGGAAGAAAAAATCTCCGAGGCCGCCGCTTCGACCAATGAATTATTCGATGCTCTGCTAGACGTGTCAAAGCTGGAAGCCGGCGTCCTTGAAGCAGACGTGTCATCTTTCCCGGTGGCGACCGTTCTGGACCGTCTTGAGGCTACTTTTGCAACAGTGGCTGCCAACAAGGGCCTTCGGTTTCGCGTCGTTGCTTCTGATTGTTGGGTGCGAAGCGACGCGATCTTGTTGGAACGCATACTATTGAACCTTGTGTCAAACGCGATCACCGCGACCAGCGACGGCGGTGTCGTTGTCGGTTGCCGATTTCGCGGTGAAAGCACCCGGATCGATGTCTGCGATACCGGACCCGGTATCCCGTCCCAGATGCAGCATGTGATGTTTAAAGAGTTCGTCAGGTTGGCACCATCAAAACAAAAAAGTTCGGACAGCCTTGGCCTCGGTCTTTCGATCGTTGACGGGTTGGCGCAGCTTTTGGACCACAAAGTTGAGCTTGCATCTACCCCCGACCGCGGAACTCGGTTTTCCGTGAGCGTGCCTCTCGTTGATGCCGAAAACTTCCGGCCCGCGCCGCCCTTACCTTTCGAACCTCTCGAAGGGCAGCGCGTTCTCGTTATTGAAAACGACGTACTCGTGCGCGAAAGCATGGCGGGCACCTTTCGGTCCTGGGGTTGCGATGTGACCTTGGCCGAGGGTGTGCGCGATTGCGTTGAAGTCATCACAAGAAGAGGCGTGCCCGACCTTGTCGTCACAGACTATCGCCTGGAAGGTGGTCAAACCGGGTTAGACGCCATCATCGAGGTGCACCGGATCGCTGGTCGACATGTGCCTGCCTTTCTGGTCACCGCCGAAACAGAGGCCGAGCGATTGCGGGCCGCGGCAGAAAGCGGCTATCCGATCTTGCACAAACCCGTCACGCCCATGGCGTTAAGGGCATTGTCGTCGCAGCTTCTCAAAAATACCTAATCCCTCGGCGACAGTCCAAGCGAAGACGCCGCAACAACCGCCTCAGTCCGGTTCGTCGCACCAAGGGCGCGCAGAATGGCCGTGACGTGGTTCTTGACGGTTGGCTCAGCGATATCAAGCGCACGGCAAATCGCCTTGTTGCTCATCCCTTGCATCATCAACTGCAAGACGTCGATCTGGCGCTCGGTCAGGCCAAGCTTGGCAGCCGCGCGCAATGCATGCGGTGCAACGCGATTGGTAACAGGTCGGGCAAGGATTTCAGGCGGCACATATATCCCGCCGGAAAAGATCAGTTTCAATGCGCCCTGCATCACTTCTCGCGTGGCCGATTTGGGAATGAAGCCGGCAGCGCCACTTTCGAGGGCAGCACTCATCTGAGCACGGTCTTCACTTGCCGACAGCATGACAACTGACGTTCCGGGGTGTGCTTTGCGGATCGATTTCAGCAAGGACAACCCGTCTCGATCCGGCAACCAGAGATCAAGCAAAACCAACTCAATACCGGGTGTCTGGTTCAACGCATGTTCCGCCTCAGCCGCCGTCGCAGCCTCGAGGATGCCGCTTACGTCGTCTATGGCGTCAAGAACGCCGCGCAATGCATCTCGGATCAGGACGTGGTCGTCGATAATCAGGGCCAGCAAAAGGGTCTCTCCATCTTTATCCTTGGATCATACGTCAGTCTCAGGACCTTTGCACCATGCAGTGGCACTAAGTCATTTGAGAATTTAACGCACAAAATCAGGTCACTGCGAATGCTATTCCATTCAGGCGTGACTTTGGTTGCGCGCCTACTGGCTGATTGAGCGAAGTCCGAACACCCACAATGCTGATGGCACCGGTCACGCATGACCACGCATCACAATGAGGTTCTGATGGATACGTTTTTAACCGTTGTCGTAACCTGGCTTTCCATAAACTTAGGTCTGCCCGCCATTTACGAGCACCCGGAAGTGAAGTTGATCACCCACAACGAAATGATCGAAATGCAAGTGTCTGGACTAGAGGCAGAGGACGCCACGGATTTTCGCAAGACTGTCGAACAGGGGCACAGGATCGTTGCCTTCTATGACGACCAGAGCCGCACGATTTATCTGCCACGCAACTGGTCAGCCAGTTCGCCTGCGGATGTTTCGGTTGTGGTCCATGAAATGGTGCATCATCTTCAAAACGTCGGAAACATCCCGCAGGAATGCAAAGAAGGTCGCGAACGGCCTGCTTATGAAGCACAAGCACAATGGCTGGAACTGGTTGGCACGACATTGGAAGACGAATTCGAACTAGACGCTATAACGCTGCACTTATTGACCAGATGCTGGCATGGCCCGCCCTGAGTTGCGAAGAAATGCTGCGTCAGCGAACACTTCGAAAGCCCGGCTTTGTCTAAGGTTTAAGGCTGCTGTCAGCCTGCGTTGCAGCGGCGACAAATCCGACAAGGAGGAAAGCGCGTGCTGTTTTTGGAGCCATTGGGATTGTGGCTGCGCTGATCCCTGTGTGGGATGACCGTCAAAGTGACGATTTGCAGTGCAGGTATTTCGCTTCTGCCTGCCGGCTCTGGCGAATTGATTTCGCACCTTGCCGCCGCAGGTCTTTTGCCGTGAAGGTTTTGGTGATTTGGCCGCACAGGAAGGTCTCAACGATGACCATTGCGTCGCTGCATTTGGGGCAAGACTGTTGCCTGTGCGGGGCGTCGGGTGGCGTCAATGGGTTCCTTCACCAGGTATCTGCGCCAATTCTAGGCTCCGCATCCAGCAAGCGCCTGATTTTCGCGACCTATCACGGCGGATATCATTGGCGAGGAAGCCCGCGTGGCGGATGCGGAGGGAGCCCGAGAGCAGAACATGGATCACGAACTGGCGGATGAACTCATCCATCGGCAGGTGCATGGTTTTCATCCGATCTCCGCGTTTGATGCGAGAGCCCTTCCAACGGAACGCAACACTGTCGGCATTCGCGCTGACAAGGCGGTGGTTTGAGAGGGCGACCCGATGAGTTCATCGGCTCAGATACGCCAAGCCCGCCCCGGGTCCGCCACAGGGTGTCTTGGCATAAACGACCCAATCGGTTTTGCGCAGCAGCGCTAGAGGGATCGCGAAGGCATCGGCGTCTGCCAGCCTCACCAGATCCCCAAACAAGCGTAGCTTACCTGCTTTGTACCAACGGCTCAGCCCTTCGAGGACCAGACATCAAAACAGCCGCGACAAGACCTTCGCTGGTAGCACAAACCCCAAGCGGCAGACGATCTAAGGTGCCCCGTCCGATGACAATCCACCACCCGGTACAAAAACATGCAGGTGCGGGTGACAGGTCATCGCCGAGACCCAAAAGTGCAGCACAAAAGTCACGCCGATCCTTGCACCAAGCTGTTTTTGAGCGGCGCCGATGGTCAGCAGCGTTCGGGCTGACGCTTCGAACAAAAGCCCGTAAACCGTCGACTTAACTGATACGCGATGACCTATACGTCGCTTTACTTTTAGATCACGTTTGTCATTGCGACGCCTGACATCAGTTTGCCGTCCTTTCACTGCTTCTTACTTCGCGGGTAGTGAGCCGGCGGATGGTTTCGATTTCCCGCTTGTCATAGGGTTGCCCGTCCTCGTGAAGCAGGTCGTGAAACCAAAGACTGCTATCGGGGTTGCCGCCATGTGCACGCACCAGATCATCCGGCCACGGCAGGTGGGTTTGGGTGCGGCCCTTGACGAGGCCCCACTGAAAACTCCCAACAAGACGATCGTGAAATAGCTCCAGCTGGTCGCTGATTTGACTGTCGACCGCCCGCGCCATCCACTCGGTGCACAGGATTGGTCTGTCCAGGACGGAAAGGAAGTCGATGAACTCCGACACCCGGGCGCGGTTCCAATAGGCGTGAAATGTGATGATGTCCGAGTGCAGCAGGGCACTGCGGTCGATCTCAGTCTGATAGGGGTGGCTGTCATCTCCAGGCAGGGGTGTGGTCCAGGCGGCAACTGTTAAAGGTTGTATCGGCACTTCGGCGCGCGCCCATTCAAAGCAGCTTTCCATAAGCGTCAGGGCGCTTTGCTCAAGCGCTGACGCATAATGTTCATAGTCGCCGTCAGCAAAATTCATTCGGTTGCCAGGCTCATTGTAGAGGTCCCAGAACAAGATCCGCGGGTCGTTGCGAAAGTGATGCACGACTGTCCGGACATAGTCTTCCAACCTATGGCGCTCCGCGAGATCAAGAACGATCGCGCGGCCCGGCGAGGCAACCGCCCTGCTGTTATGAATGCCGGGCACAGGATCTGGTTGTGGCCCCCAGACCGGCTCTTCTCCGCCAAATCCGCAGTCATCGAACAGACACGGGATCGTGTCGATCCCGAGATTTTGCGCAATGGTCATCACCTGATCGAGACGCTCAAATGTCCCTTCAGGATCGTTGACCCATCCGAGGTAGGGCAGATTGATGCGAATGGCGTTGAAACCGATATCTGCAGCCCAGCCAAGCTCACGCGTGATGGTAGGCGTATCGAAGGTATTGGGATGCCACATCTCGATGAAGTTAACCGCCGTAGATGGCAGAAAATTGCAGCCACACACCCAAGGGCGCTCTGCCCACCAGTCCTTTGCCTTTTCGTTGGTCCAGCGGTCCATCAGATCATCCACCTTGCAGTCGATTGCCGTCCCGTCGCCATGCGGCGGAACGGCAGGTCGCTTAATGGTCCAGTAAGTCCTGAACTTCGATTTCAGCGTCGGCGAGCGCATCGCCCACTGGCTTGTCCGTCAGCCAGATCGCTTGCAGTTCACGGTTCAACACGTCTTGGATCGCGCCATACCGTTCGGATGGCGGCGTGTCGCGCGCAATGGCAGCGGTACCTGTGTATTCATCACGGTGTGGAAGCGACTGGTACGCTTCGCTTTCGACCACAGATGTGCGCACGGACATATGGCCTGTACGAGCCCAGTCGATGTTGTGGTCATTAATGAAGGCCAGCACCTTCAGCGCTGCTGCACGCTTGTCACCATCCAGCGACGAAGGGATCGCCCAAATGTGGCTGTCGGCCCAAGTTGCACCGGTGTCGAACAGCGTTGGGAAATCGGCAACATAGTAGTTGTCCAGCCCGACGTCTTCCTTGGCGGCCTCGGCCGTGTAGAAATCAACAACCCATGTGCCGTTGACCAGAATGCCAGCTTCACCGTTCAGAAAGGCCTGCTGGCTGTCTGCGTAGTTGAGCTGCGGATTGGCCAGCTCGGCATCGAATAACTGGGTGATCGCGGTGACTGCGTTCTGACCTGCGTCGGTGTTAATCGTGGCGCTGCCGTCATCGGTGAAGATATTGGCATTCTGCTGCCACATCAGTGCCAGCACGACGCGTACGCCGATCGGGAACTGCGCGAAGTCGGCAGCAAGGTAGTCCTGCCCGGTGGCATCCTTAAACTGCTGTGCCTGGGCCATCAGCTCTTGCGGGGAGGATGGCAGAACGGGTTTGCCATCCGCGACCAGACCGGCGGCAGCCATCAGGTCCATGTTCACGTGCCAAAGGTTGGCGTGAAAATCCATCGGCACGCCGTAGATGCCGCCGTTGAAGCTGACCGCGTCAAGTGCTGCGGACGACCAGTCTGAGGCATCAATGCCTGCGGCTTCCAACTCTCCTGATATCTCGGCCAGCGCGCCCAAGCCTGCGAACTCAGGGACTCGGTGACGGTGCATCACATGTACATCTGGTGGTGTACCACCCGCATAGGCCGCCTTGACCTGATCGTAGTAGTTGCCCCAGTCCGTCGGCAGCGTATTGATGCTGATCCCATCAAGCTCTGCGTCCGCTGCATTGATGATAGACTGGATGATGCATGCCTCACCGGCACTTGTCGTGGTGTCGGTGCCCGCGTCTTCACAGGCCCCAAAGAACCGGCCTAGTGTGATGTCTTGTGCGGGTGCCGTGGTGGCGATCCCGGCGGCCATAGCGGCCGTCAAAAGCACGTATTTCATAGTTTCCTCCCTTGAAATGATTTAGCCCTTCGATCCGCCGACCGTCATGGCTTGCACCACGTAACGCTGGAAAATCAGGAACAATAGGACAACCGGAAGCGAGGCTATGACGCCCGAGGCCATGACGCGGCCCAACCCTTCTGATTGCGCGAAATTGGATTGGATGGACGCAAGGCCCAAGGTGATCGTGAAGTATTCCCGCTGTTGCGCGCTGACCAGCGGCCAGAGGTAGTCATTCCATGCATAAAGAAACGTGAGGATCGCGAGTGTCATCATCGCCGGGCGCGCTAGTGGCAGCATAACGTACCAGAAAATCCTGAGCCATGTAACGCCATCCAGACGTGCGGCCTCTTCGATGTCATCGGGGATTGCCTTGAAGAATTGCATCATCAGGAATACACCAATGGGCACGGCCATACGCGGCAAGATCAACGCGTGATAACTATTGTGCCAGCCAAAATCAGCGAACATCGTGTACAGCGGAATGAAAACGGCCTGTTCGGGTACCATCAGCCCGATGAGACAGACCACCATAATTGTGCGTTTGAACGGAAAGTCCATTCTGGCCAGCACATAGCCCGCGGTTGTCGAGACAAACAGCACGCCCAACGTCATGCTGACAGCCACGATGATGGAATTCAGAAACCACCAAGGTGTCTGGCCGAATGAAAACAGCGCGGCGTAATTGTCCCAGGTGAAGGGCCGCGGGATCAGCCCGAAAAAGGTCGAGGAAGTGGTGCGGGCTAAAACCTCATTGGGTTGGAATGACAGCGACACCATCCACAGCGTCGGCACCAGCCAAATGAATGCCGGTATCGAAAGGCCTAAGACAAGCCAGTGGTAGCTGCGGTTCATCAATCCTTCTCCCGCCCTAGAACAAATTGGATGATCGAGAAGCAGCCCATGATGAGAAACAGGAAAACGGCCATAGCGCTGGCGCGGCCAAGTTCGCTATCGCGGAAACCGGTCTGATAGATATATCGCACCAGCACTTGTGTTGAATCGTTCGGGCCGCCTTGCGTCATCAGATGTGGCTGGCCAAAGACCTGAAAGTGCAGGATGATTTGCAGGATCACAACAACTGAGATTGTTCGGGTCAGGTTTGGCAAGGTAATGAACCAAAACGCTTTTACACCTTTTGCATTGTCGAGGGCAGCGGCTTCGTAGATGTCTTGTGAAATATCCTGAAGTCCGGCTAGAAACAGGATCATTGCAATTCCGAGCGACCACCAGATGGTCGCAATTACGATAGCTGCCATGGCGAACTGTTGGTCCGTCAACCAGTTGATCGGTGTGCCTCCAAAGGTTTCGGTAATATTTGCAATCAGACCTTGGCGCGGTGAAAACATGATTTGCCAAATCAAAGTAACTACCGTGACGGACAGCACCTGGCTGAGAAAGAACAGCGTCCGCAGAATACCCATCGTCCGGGTTTCGCGGTTCATTGCAGCCGCAAGCACAAGCGCGGAAATGGTGACCCCCGGGACGGCAAAGCCGACAAAGATCAGCGTGTTTCCAACCGTCGGCCAAAACCGTCGGTCATACCAACGACCTCCTTCGCCGGGATGAAAGCCGGGGAGGAGCACCAAGAGCCCTGACAGGACGCCAAGGGCAATCGCGTTAAATTGACTCAAGCGGTTCATCCGGCGAAGGAAAACCGAAAGCACCAGCCCTGTCAGTCCAAGGGTTTGCAGGACCGGTGCATTGAAAAGTGACCAAGTGATGCCCTTGCCCCACATCACACGCTCGTAGTTGCGAAAGCCGACGAATTCTTTGGCGTCCGGGTTAAAAGCGACTGCCAGCAAATTCCAGTCGTGCAGGCTGATCCAAACTCCCCGAAAAAATGGATACACAAGAAACAAAGTGTAGGTGGCCAGGAAGGGCACCAGCAAAAGCCACGCGGCCTGCGTTTGCGAAAGTTTGGACCGCGAAGCCATGCGACGTCTCCTCCCAAAGCACGCTGATTCTTCTTGTGCTAATATTATTAGCAATATTTATTAGCTGGGAGCAAGCGTTTTGAAAGTCCGATGAAAAACCCCAATGAAAATAGCGTATCCCGCGTCACGATGAAGGACGTGGCACTACACGCCGGTGTCTCTCAATCGACGGTGTCCTTTGTGCTGAACGGATTGGAAGACATGAGGATCAGCCGCGAAACCCGGAAGCGCGTAAAGGAGGCAGTCGAGGCTTTGGGCTACCGTGCACGCGGCGCCGGTCGCCCTCCAAAGGCAACAGGGCTTGGCGTGATCGGCCTGATGCTTGATGAAATCGCCACCAGTCCCTTCGCTGCGATCTCGATCGAAGGCGTTCAGGAAGAGGCGTGGAAAAACAACATTATCGTCGAAGTCGTCATGACCGGAGGTGATGCCCAATATGAGGCTGAAGTTCTTAAAAAGTGGGGGCATGACGGTGTCGTCGGTGTCATCTACAGTTCCATTCTGACCCGTGAAGTCGTGCCACCAGCCGCATTGGCGCGGCATCGTGCCGTGATGCTCAATTGCTATGATGCGGAAGGAAAATTTTCTTCCGTGGTGCCGGCAGAGCGGCGCGGCGGCGAAATGGCCACTCAGATGCTATTGGCAGCGGGCCACCGCCGCATCGCTTTTATTACAGGTGAAAACTGGATGGAGGCGTCGGATCAGCGGATGGAGGGGTATGAACGCGCCATCCGGGCTGCAGGTATTCCGGTTGAAGCGTCGTTGATTGCAGAAGGGAATTTTTTACCCAGTGGCGGGCGTGAGGCGACGCTTCAACTGATGAAGGGCAAAATCCGCCCCGATGCCATTTTCTGCGCCAACGACCTGATGGCAGTTGGCTGCTACGAAGCCCTTAAGGAGTTGGGCGAGACAATTGGTGAAACCATCGCGGTCATAGGATATGACGATCAGGAAATCGCGCAACACCTGTCCCCGGGGCTCAGCACAGTTCTACTTCCACATCGCGAAATGGGGCAATGGTCTGTAAGAGAGTTGCTCAAGACGAGCGGGGCGGTGTCGATTGATAGGTTGGAGTGCCCAGTCGTAATGCGCCAATCCCATCTGCTCAGCTGAAACAAGCGCTTCTAGCATTGCAGTTTTCCTTAAAGCGGCCGTTGAACTGCGGCTAGCGAAAGTTCGGATTTCCCCCGACTTGGTCATTCCCGACTTGGAAATGCTGCACGCAGCACGCAACACAATGGCCGCAATACCAAAGCTGCGCTATGGCGACGGTCAGCTTGATGAATGGCCGGTGTGGGGCGCTTGCACGCGTTTGGCTTATTTGTGCAGCACCGACGGCGCGTATGATATCCACGAGCTCCAGCTTAGGGCGGAGCATCGAGGTTCGATTTGACCAGGACCGGTCTGCCAGCTCACCATTAGATCAAGCGGACTGGTCACGTTTTGAATCGCTTCCCTTCTGGGGATACTGTTGCGCTAAACCCGCTTAGGAAATGGGTCGCAACCTTCGTGTAAATCGTTGCGTTTTCCAGATTGGCAATGCCCTAAAAAACTTGCCATGTCATCGATTGCTGTAGAATTGACTGTCGAGACATAAATGACGCGGGTTTTAGTCGCGCTCTGCGCTAGGTGCGTGACAGAGCTGTACCGCAAAAGTTGACGCCAAACTGCCTCTTTGCTCTGCGCCAAGTCGCAAGCCTCGGCTGCGGGTTTGAACTGCCGTGTGGGGATCAGGTCACGCCGGGTGCGGCCCGGGAACAGCCCACCTTTAGGCTGCGCTTTTCGGTGCCAGACGCGCAGCAGGCTCGTCAGGTCCGGCGACAACATGATCTGCTGGTGCTTATGGTATTTTCCGTCATCCCAAGCCTACCCGGAAGCCCGCATTGATGATAGGGTTCAAAGGGGAAAGGAATGCATTCAGGAGTGCGCCCCCGCGCGCGCGTTGAAAGGACGGCTAAGTGATCCACGACTACTCCAAGATCTGGTACCTGCACAGAGATCTGTCGCGCAGATCGATGCGTTTTGTGCTCGCCGCATCGATGTTTGTCCTGTCACCAGCAATCAAAGCTGACGCCTGTGCATTCGACATGCTCAAACCGGAACGCACTGTCATCGACTGGATCGTTGACGCCGATGCTTTGGTGCTGGCCCGTCCAATGCCCGGCAACTCATTTGCATTCGCACCAATTCAGATCTTGATTGGGCCTGAGACCACACCTGAAATCCAACAGCTTGTTGACAGTGGCGTGCGGCGACGGCTGGCAGCAAATCCTGATGACGCCGTGTTGTTTGCGCGCCTGACTGGCGGGCAATGGCGGCGTGTTGCCTATGTCGATGACAGTTTCGGGAGTATACTTGGCACTGCCTTATCAAACCGTGACACTTGGCGCACTGGCATGCCAGCCAGCCGTGTGCAGTTTGTTGACGCATTGCAACACAGCCCCAATCCGCGCCACAAGGCCATCGTTATCAGTGAACTAGACAAGGTACCCTATGAGCAGCTACGCGATTTTGATCTGCGCGTGCCTGTGGATGAATTGGTGGCCGACTTGTGGTCACGCGGTGGCTACCCTTACCAGGCCACGCGTGCGCTGTTGCTGGGCATCGGCCAGTCGGACAAAGCCCGGACCGTCATTGCATCTGTTGTTTCGCGTGCAACGGAAAGTGGTTCGCCGGACAATTTCGGGGCGTTTGCGGCAGCGTTCATAGAACTGGAAGGGGCCCTTGGTGTCACAACACTGGCTGACAGGTTTCTGGATGATCCACACCGGTCATTGGCTGATATCGAACAGGTGGTGATGGCCATGTCAGTACACCATGCACTTGCTGATGTGAGCGTAAAAGACGAAATCGACATGGTTCTCGCGCGCCTTGTCCGGTCGCGGCCCGCCGCCGGTGCCGTAGTTGCGCGCCAATTCTCGCTCAGAGAGGACTGGTCCCAGGTTGGAATACTGCAACCGCTGGTGCGCGACCGCAAGTTGACGACGATCCAAGACATGACGGTGGTCGCAGTTTACCTCGCACGCGCAGCGACGGTGAACACGAGCGCGCAAGCGAACGGCGGATGATTGGCTGCGCACCAGATGCCCCCTCGTCTGCGGTATTTTGCTTCTCTTCCTGAGCGAACCCACGCTCGCGCGTGTCATGCACTTGCTGGCGTGCCAAAACTGACCGATGCAGACCAAGGACAATGAAAGGGCTGAAAACCCTGAGGCAGCGGCAATCGCCGCTCTCAACCACCATCGCCTGACGTCTGGTCACTACCGTTGAATGTGATCCTGCGAGACGGTCGCTGAGGTCACTTTAACAGACAGCTCATCTGGGCCCGCACAAAGAGCGCCAATAATCCAAGTCAATGCGACCCGCATTAAGATAAAGCGAAGAACGGTCCCACAACTTTGGGCGAAGACAAAATAGTGGGCCTCAAAAGATACGCCAAAATCAAACGATGTTATCGACACAATCCACCTGACGCCTGCACTTGTACCATGTTGATTTCCTTGATGGCCTTGGACTAGGATTTTCCCATCTGGCAATGCCGCAAAGGAGCCCTCAATGCCGTATCGTGCAATTCACACGCTTCTTGCAGTCGTGCTCGTTCTCATTGCCGCAACCAACCCGGCGCTGGCTCACAGTGAAGAGGTCTACGGCGGAGGCTTCGTCGCTGGCTTCACCCATCCAATTCTCGGCTGGGATCACGTGGCGGCGATGGTTGCTGTGGGCCTCTGGGGCGCATTCCTTGGCGCTCCTGCGATCTGGATCCTGCCCGTGGTATTCCCGCTCGTCATGGCGCTGGGTGCTGTCGCGGGCATCGTTGGAATCCCTGTTCCGGCGGTCGAAACCGGTATTGCATTTTCTGCCGTGGTGCTCGGATTGATGATTGTCTTCGCCGCCAAGCCGCCGATCTGGGTCGCCGCCATCATTGTCGGCGCGTTCGCAATCTTTCACGGTTATGCCCATGGCACTGAACTTCCATCGACAGTCAACGCGTTTGCCTATGCTATTGGATTTGTGTTCTCGACCGGCCTGCTCCACCTATGTGGCATCGCTTTCGGCCTCCTGGTGAAGTGGCCAGCTGGGCGTATCGTTGTGCGGAGCGCGGGCGGGTTGATTTCTATTGCAGGGGTCGCGTTTCTCACCGGAATAGCCTGATAATGCACAGGCTTAGGCGATTGGCATGGGTTCCTCTCGCAGTGGGGCCTTCGCAAGCTTATGCGCACAGCCCGGTCCCGGGGATCGAAGGGTTCTATATCGGGTTGCTGCACCCCTTTTCGACACCGTCACAGTTTCTGTCGATGGTCGGTCTCGCGCTGCTGGTCAGTAGCTTTGAGTTGAAAATGGCGCGTTGGCTGCTGACCGTTTTCCTGACCGGAAGCCTCATGGGTCTGATGGTCGGGCAGCAACTCTCAGAACCTGATCCCGCACTTTTTGCGGTAGCGTGCGCGATATGCGTTTTGGCAGCACTTTCACCAGGCAGACTGGCACTCCTTGCGGTCGGGTTGGTGGGCATCGGTGGTTACCTGATCGGAGTAGCCTCCATCCCTGACGATGGGCCGACGCGGGACCGACTGTTTACCATGTCCGGCTCGTTTGTCGGAGCGAACCTTGGCCTGCTATACCTATTCGGGATTATTATTTTCATCCGGGAACGCTACATTTGGTCTTGGGTCGGCATCGCGTTTCGGGTCGTTGCAGCGTGGGTGGGAACGATCGCGCTCCTCATGCTGGCACTTGCATTTACCAGGGTTTAGGAATGGATATCCGGAAATAACCACGGCTCTCACCATAACTGAACCGACCTAATCGGACTTGTCATTTGCGCCTGCGTGACGCGCAGATCGGTTCATCGCACTAATTCCAGCCTTTTGTATGACGCCGACGATGGGCAAGCCGCCATAGCTTACGCCGTCGCGCGCGCGTTTGGGCCGCTGCGCGTTGCGCAACCACACCCCAGTATCCGTTTCATTCAGGCGGTTCTTCGTCGGTATAGCCATTACGCTTGAGCTTTCATAAACCGTTAAAACATGGCTGCCGATCTCTGTTGCGATCTTACGCACCGCGATCTTTGCATTCAGCACATCCGCAATCGTGAGCCGTTCGTATAAGTTCAGTTCAGTATGAGCCATCTTTCATTCTCCATGTTTTCCAGCAAGATAGGGGAAAATTCGCAACCCTGTTTAGAACGTGCCGAAAGACAATATACGTGCCTTAAAAACACTTCTTTAGCTTCGACCGGGTTCCAGCAGTCGGGCAGGACATGGTGGAACATGGGCCAGCAAAATACTAGAAAGAGTCAGAAAAAGTGAATGCTGAATATCGCCTTCAATCCTGAAACTGGCGGTATTGCTGGCTCTGAGTTGACGAAAGTGAATCTTGGCGGTGCATCAGCGCTTCTGGAATGGATCCAACGGGCGTCAGGCTTTTGCGGGCGGCGCCTATGACGAACAAGGCGTTTCGGTGCGTCTGACAGCCAAGTTCGGGCTTGAAGTCGAGATCCTTGAACTGCAACCGAGGAGCGCCACTCTCGGCAACAAACTCCAAAAGTATTGACACATTGATGACACTCCCGAGCATGGCAGGATATAGTGGCAAAAACGTTCGGCTGTACTCAAAGATCACTTGCCGAAGTACAAGTCGGAAGACGGTAAGAAGTCATTAGAGTACCCTTCCAAGCTTCGAAATCTCGAAAATCCGATCACTGAAATACGCATTAAAGCCAAGGCGCAGATGCTCGTGCATGCGATCGGTTCAGCTACGTTCGTTCGCCGCGTTCAACCTTATCTGTTTAACAAGCTCAAGACGGTGCACTTCACCAAAACGAAGCCGGGGGACGCAACGAAATCATCCTCGTCGTTGGTCTCTTCAGAAAGGCATCACTTTATGCCAGTCCAGCAAAGCTTCTCTGCTTCAGATCAAATAGTGTGACAGAACCCTCTCGACCAACACATGTCGCAAAATCCGCTCCACCACATGATAAGTGGTCTCAACACACGCAGCAAATCCATTCAGATGTTCTGTGAACCTTGATTTTTGATCCGGTTGGCACGACTATCAGATCATTAATCCGAAGGAATTTGCTATGCACGCGTCTGTTTTAACGGATGAGCTGTTTGTCATTTCCGATTTGCATATTGGCGGCGAACCGGGCTTTCAGATATTCAACTCTACCGATGAACTGGTCTGGCTGATAGATCATTTGGCGCAGCGCGCAAAATCCCGCAAAGTCTCTTTGCTTATCAACGGCGACATCGTTGACTTTCTGGCGGAACCAATGCCCACCTATTTTGATGCCGAGGGGGCGACAGACCGACTGGATCGGATGTTCCTGCGCGACAAGACGTTCAAGCCGATCATGGCAGCACTGCGCCGCTTTGCCGCCACACCTAACCGGCGGCTGGATCTCAACCTTGGCAATCACGATCTTGAACTGGCCCTGCCATGGGTCGGATCGCATTTTGTCGAGATGATCGCCAACGGCACCGATGCTGCACGCGGACGCATAACGCTTCACACTTCGGGCGCAGGCGTGACGTACCGCGTAGGCACGGCCCGCATATATTGCGCCCACGGCAATGAGATCGACGAATGGAACCTCACCGATTACGAGGCAATTCGCCAGATCGGGCGCGACATCATGCAAGGTAAACCCTATGTCGATTGGGTGCCAAATGCGGGCACGCAATTGGTGATTGATGCAATGAATGACGTCAAGCGCCGCTATCCGTTTGTCGATCTTCTTAAACCCGAACAGGGGGCGGTTGTGCCGTTTCTTGTGGCGCTCAAACCTGCGCTGGGTGCGAAACTATCACACGCGCCCCGGGTGGTGGGCAGACGAATGTATGACACCGCAAGGCGAAACTTCGGGTTCCTTGGCGAGGACAGCGTCATGCCCGACGCGCCGCAGGACCATGTCTCGGCCCTGGCGGTCAGCGCCCATCAAGCACAATCCGATGCGATCTCTAAATCGCTACTGGCTGACATCGATGCCCTGTATAAGAAGGACAGCGCGCCGATGGATTTGATCAGCGATGAACAGGAGGGCCGCCACTTGGGGGTCTGGAGCGGGATTTGGCGTGGCATTAGCGGCGGCACCACCGCCGAAATCCTGCGCGAGATGTTGGAGAAGCTTAAAGAAGACCAGTCCTTTAATCCCAAACACAAAGATCAGGCTTTCCTTGAGTATGACGAAATGATCGGGTCCGCCTCCGATATCATCGTAACAGGCCACACGCATCAGCAACGCGCCATCGAACGAGATGTCGGCTTGGGGTTGTATTTCAATACCGGCACCTGGGCGCGGCTGATCCAGCTGGACCCCGCCACGCTTGACGACCAGACCAGATTTCAAGAGATCTACGACGCGTTCGAAGCAGGGACAATGGACGCCCTCGAAGCGGTGCCAGATCTGATCAAGCGCAAGAATACCGTCTTGTCGGTTGTGGCACGCGGTGGCGTAATCACGGCGCAGCTGAACAGCATCGACGATCCGGCAAGCCGCGACCCGATGCAGCCCGTCCCCAATACACAATTCAAACTGTAGGGGGCGCAAATGCGAACCATTACCCTTGAACTTCTGCGCCACGGCCCGGCTAATAACCAGCTGCTTTCGCCGCTAACGCAATACCTTGCTTTGTGTGAAAATCACGGCGCAGTGACGGTTCAGGTGCCGTTTGAACACAACCAGTTTCTGCACCGGCTCAGTGCCCTTTCCTACCGCTATGGTGCCGACCCGCGTTCTTTTTACCTGCACGATACCGCTCGCGTGCTAAGCGATCTTCTGTCGAACATTCCGGGGCTTACCGCAGAAATCAATCGTGATACCGGTATTAAAGACAGGTTCACCCATCTGCGCCTGATCGTGTCGTCGTCTGAACTCGCACTGCTTCCATTTGAGCTCGCACTGTCTCCCAACGGCTTTCCGGGTGCGGGACAATCGGCGTTGCTGCAATCGCAAACACCGATTTGCATCACCCGCGAGATACGCCGGGTGCCAGAGCTTAATGATGGCACGCCGCGCAGCCCTAAAATCCTGTTCGTTGCCGCTGCTCCGCCCGGCCAACAAGAGATTCCCTTGCAGGCGCATCTGCTGGCCCTACGCGGCGCGCTTGACCCTTGGGTACGGCAGACTGATACCAACCGCGACCTCGACAATCACATTGTCCTGCTGCCACAAGCCACCGCCCCCCAGGTCGAGGCCGCCTGCGCTGCGCATGACTTTACCCACATCCATATCCTCGCCCATGGCATTCAGTATCAGGAAGGTTATGATGTGCGCTTTGGTCTGGCACTACACCACCCGCGCAATCCTGATGGTCCAGCCGAGGTTGTCAGCGGCGCGCGGCTTGCCACGATCTTGCGCCCCACTCAGCAACCCGATGTAACGGACCTGTCGCGCCCTAGCGTTGTGACGCTGGCCAGCTGCAACTCCGGGGCGCAAGGTAGTGTGGGTGGCGCCGGGGCAAGCATTGCGCACGCCCTGCATGACGCGGGTATCCCTATCGTCGTCGCCAGTCAGTTTCCGCTGTCATTCGAAGGCTCAGTCCGCATGGTCGAAACGTTGTACCACGGGTTCCTGTGGGGTGAAGATCCTCGCGCGCTGCTGATCGACCTGCGCCGCAAACTGCATTCGCAATTTCCCCAAAACCATGATTGGGCCAGCCTCACCGCCTATGCTTCCCTGCCCACAACATTGGCACAAGACCTGGCGACGTTGAAACTCGCACAGGCCAGCCGCAGTATAGAAGTTGCGATGGCACTTGCCGACAAACTGACCGGCGGTATTTATGCTGCCACGCTGCAAATCAGCAACCCCGACATCACCGACAACGGCCCCAGCAAAGAAGACGCCATGCGCCGAATCGAGTTTGCAAAGGCCAAATTGGCCTCGCTCCTGGACAGCACGTCTGCCCCGTCCGCGCAGATCTACGGCCTTCTGGCCAGCACCGAAAAACGCCAGGCCGAATTGGTTGCCGCGAAAATCGTACTGGAAACCAGCACCAATGTGTATGAACTGGCCTCCGGTGAACATTTGCAAGGCAAGGATCGCACCGTCGGCCTGCTGCGCACGTCGCGCGATAATTATCTACGGGCGTATCAGATCGATCGTGCCAACAGCTGGGGCATGGTACAACACCTCTCGCTTGTCGTGATCCTGTCGCGGCTCAGTTACAAGGACACGGATGAGGCGCGGCTTTACGACTACAAGGAAACCGATCTTTGGCAGTTGGCATATGCCATCTCGCACCGCGACCGCAACTCTTCGGATGATCAGAAATTCGCATGTGCCATGGCCAACCTGATCGAGCTTTATCTGCTCTCCCTCGCGATGGGAAATTGGGACGGGAAACCAACACCAAGCGATGCCAAGAAAGAGGCTCTGTCTTGCGCGCATGGGCTTGTGAACCGCATCGGCGCACATAAGTTCACGATCTATTCTACCCGACGACAAATGGCGCGCTACGCCGAATGGTACCCCAAAATTGCGGAACTTGGCATTGTAGAGGACGTCGCCGAAGCGCTTGTCCGCGCCCTGCCAAGCACATGGGAAGAATCCTTTGGTACAGAAGATTTCTGACGACCCATCATCGCCCGACTGCAAATTCGCAAATGGACTGTCACATTGGCTGATTATTCCTGGGTCTTCAACCACAGGCCTTGAGACGTGCATCAGGCGATGTCGTAAAGGGTCAGGCCAATATCATTTCCGTCTCCTGAAAAATAGTCGATCTGGAAACGATACAGATCTCCATCAAATTCACTTTCAATCGTTTCATCCTGAGCAAGATTTTCGAACGTGCCAACAATTGCGTCTACACCATCGTTTTCCAGAATCAGTAAGCTCTCTCCAATACCCAAGCCAGCGGTCAAACTGAGATCCAGCGATGCGCCCGTTCCAAAATCAGAATTGAGGTTCACGCCACCACCTTGCACCGAAATCGAGTCAGCCTCCAAGCCGGATGCCCCGTTGGCAACCGTGATCAAGATACTCCCGGCGGAAGAAACAGAATAGTTTCCGAAAATCGCCATCTCTCCAACGTCAACTCCAGAATCGAGCACTCCGCCAGTCTGATTTAGATCACCGGTAAACGAATTTACACTCAGCGTTCCGCCGGTGAAATTGAAAGTCCCGGAAGTCGCATCGATCACGAGAGCGTCGCCAGTGATTTTGCCGCCCGCAAAATTTAGCGTTTCGAAGTGAACGGTGCCTGTATCGCCAATAATGATCTCACCTTCGCCAAAGTCTATGATACCTTCACCGCGCACCAAGGTTCCCACAGTCGCGGTTACCACTGAAATATCGACCCCAAGCCCAATGAAAAAGGTTCCTTGTGCGACGCTGCTGGACGCGGCTGTACCAATGTTTAGGGTTGTCAGATCAGCAGTAAGCGAGCCTTCGGACGCATCCAGAATGCCTGTGCCGGTGGCGCCGCCGAAGCCGGTATTTCCTGCCACCCCGACGTAGAGCCCTGCCGGCGCTCCGGCTGCACCCAGCGTCAAGGATGTGTTGGCCCCCAGAGCCAGCCTCCCCTCCGCCGCCCAACCGCTCTGAGCGTTCACAAACGTCGCAACACCGATCGAAAGTTCGCTGGCCACCGTGAGCGTGGCATCCGTTGTCTGCGTGGCGAAGTCGATGTCGGCCATCCCGGTGCCTGCGCCGGAATTGTTGTAGGCAAGCCTCAGGATATCGGCTTCAAGGTTAAGCTCTCCTCCTGTGGGCACCTCCAGGATGCCCTGGCCGCGGCCGTTTCCGAAGGTGATGGTGTCCGCTGCCAGGGTCTCGCTCTGGTCCCAGATCAGCGTGCCGGTTGCCGTCCCGCCGGAGGCGGAACTGCCGATTAAGATCTCGCTCAGCGTCCAGTCGAGCACCGCTGAGCGCTCGGACGCATCCAGAATGCCTGTGCCGGTGGCGCCGCCGAAGCCGGTGTTTCCTGCCACCCCGACGTAGAGCCCTGCCGGCGCTCCGGCTGCACCCAGCGTCAAGGATGTGTTGGCCCCCAGAGCCAGCCTCCCCTCCGCCGCCCAACCGCTCTGAGCGTTCACAAACGTCGCAACACCGATCGAAAGTTCGCTGGCCACCGTGAGCGTGGCATCCGTTGTCTGCGTGGCGAAGTCGATGTCGGCCATCCCGGTGCCTGCGCCGGAATTGTTGTAGGCAAGCCTCAGGATATCGGCTTCAAGGTTAAGCTCTCCTCCTGTGGGCACCTCCAGGATGCCCTGGCCGCGGCCGTTTCCGAAGGTGATGGTGTCCGCTGCCAGGGTCTCGCTCTGGTCCCAGATCAGCGTGCCGGTTGCCGTCCCGCCGGAGGCGGAACTGCCGATTAAGATCTCGCTCAGCGTCCAGTCGAGCACCGCTGAGCGCTCGGACGCATCCAGAACGCCTGTGCCGGTGGCACCGCCGAAGCCGGTGTTTCCTGCCACTCCGACGTAGAGCCCTGCCGGCGCTCCGGCTGCACCCAGCGTCAAGGATGTGTTGGCGCCCAGAGCCAGCCTCCCCTCCGCCGCCCATCCGCTCTGAGCGTTCACAAACGTCGCAACACCGATCGAAAGTTCGCTGGCCACCGTGAGCGTGGCATCCGTTGTCTGCGTGGCGAAGTCGATGTCGGCCATCCCCGTGCCTGCGCCGGAATTGTTGTAGGCAAGCCTCAGGATATCGGCCTCAAGGTTAAGCTCTCCTCCTGTGGGCACCTCCAGGATGCCCTGGCCGCGGCCGTTTCCGAAGGTGATGGTGTCCGCTGCCAGGGTCTCGCTCTGGTCCCAGATCAGCGTGCCGGTTGCCGTCCCGCCGGAGGCGGAACTGCCGATTAAGATCTCGCTCAGCGTCCAGTCGAGCACCGCTGAGCGCTCGGACGCATCCAGAACGCCTGTGCCGGTGGCACCGCCGAAGCCGGTGTTTCCTGCCACTCCGACGTAGAGCCCTGCCGGCGCTCCGGCTGCACCCAGCGTCAAGGATGTGTTGGCGCCCAGAGCCAGCCTCCCCTCCGCCGCCCATCCGCTCTGAGCGTTCACAAACGTCGCAACACCGATCGAAAGTTCGCTGGCCATGGCAGCGTCCAATGACGCGCCTGTTGTCAGTTTGAGGACACCCGAGGCAGTACCGCTGCCCGAGGCGTTTATTCCAACTCGAATGGGGGCATTGGCCACGACATGTGTGCCGTTTTCTACGCCCAGCATGTGCGGGCTAGATCCGTTGGCCAATAGCAGCACATCGTTGGTGATCTCGAGTTCATTCCCGTTTGCGAAGTCTATAGTTTGGTCAGCCTGGCCCGTGTACCGGAGCGCTGATATTACATAGTTGGCGTCTACAAAGCTTCGGTCGCCTGATCCCGCGGTACCGAACAATACTGTGTCGGACACGCTTGGGGGCGCACCGAGACTCCAGTTCGCTGGATCGCTCCAATTGCCTGTAGGGCCTGCATCGATCCAGCTATTGTTCCCGGGTGCTGTGCCAAAAGCTCCGATACTGAAACTCGCAGGCGACACCGCCGACCCAATCGTGACCTGACCGCCATTGCGCCAGATCGTGCAAATGCCTGTCTCGTCATCCATGATCACGCCGCGACCCGTTGAATCCGCAAGTACCGCATTCGCAGACGGGTTCGAGAGTACGACCCGAAATGCCTCGTCGCACTCGAACAGGGTGTCATCAATAGTTGGCAACACGATTTCGACCGAGGTCGTACCAGGATCGATGGTCACTGAGCCGGAGAGCGACGCACCGCCCTGCAGGTCACTTGCATTGGCAGAGCCAAATAGTACTTGGTAGTCAGCGCCAACCTGCTCCAGATCCGTACGATCAAGACTGACCGTGAAGACAAGATCGCCTCCCTCCAAAACTCTTGCATCCGATATCGATATCTGGGGTGGCAAAGGCGCATCCAGAATGGTGCCGATGCCGGTGTGGTCTCCCAACTGAGTTCCGCCGCGCGGATTGACAAGCCGTATCTCGAACGTCTCGTCGCCCTCTATCAAAAGGTCCGTCGCAGCACTGATCGAGATGGCGGCGACCGAGTCGCCTTCGCTAATCTTTACCGATCCGATCAGGGCTGTGCTTTGCTCGATATCTTCCGACCCCGCCTGGCCCGCGCCGGGTATCGCTGGTAAAAGGACCTCGTAATTTAAATTTATGTCCGTTTTCGCCAGTTTGTCCAAAGTGACCGTAAACTCAAGATCCGATCCCTCCGGCGCGATCGCATCTGAGATTGATAGGGTCGAAAAAACGAAATCATCCACAGCGTAGTCCGCAGCAGAGATTCCCGCGCCATCATTCACACGGATCGCGAAGTCAACAGATGCATTCCCGTCAACGTTCCCGAAGATCCGGGTCTGGCTGCCGACGTCTTCAACCCAAAGCGTGCCCGCACCCGCCGCGATCCCCTGCGCTGTTGTTGCCTGACCGAGGAAGTTGAAGGCCTGGAGGCCCCCGACCGTCTCGTCCGCGTCGATGGCTGAAAGGTCGATAATGTCGCCACCCTGAGCGCCCACGCCATCGATCCCGTCAATCAGATCCGCAAACCCGAAGGCTGACTCCGCAACGGTTGAAAAGATGAATGTGTCGTTGTTTGCGAGCCCGCGCAGAATGTCCTGGCCGGCACCGCCGTTCAGTGCGTCGTTACCGTTCTCGCCCACGAGAATGTCGTTCCCCGCGCCGCCATCTAGCATGTCAAAGCCGTCGCCGCCGCGCAGTCGGTCATTGCCAGCTTCGCCGAAGAGCAGGTCTGCCTGCTGATTGCCCTCCATTACGTCGTCACCGTCGCCGCCAAAAAGGATGTCTTCGCCTGACGCGCCGAACATCAAGTCTGCGCCAGCGTCGCCGTACATCAGATCGTTGCCGCCTCCGCCGCGTAACGTATCTGCGCCAATGCCGCCCTCCAGCGTGTCAGCGCCAGTGCCGCCCGCGAGAATGTCGTTTCCCGCGCCTCCGAGCACACTGTCATCGCCGCTGCCGCCGTCCAGCAAATCTTGGCCTGCACCGCCGATCAGGGTGTCATTCCCGCTGCCACCGTAGACTGTATCACTGCCGTCGCCGCCATTCAGAAAATCGCCCCCAGGACCACCCCGAAGAATATCGTTTCCGTCATTTCCCTCCAGGTGATCGGCACCATTATTGCCTGCAATTTCGTCGTCGCCAGATCCTCCAAGGATCGTATCGTCGCCGTCCCCTCCAAAGATCGTGTCATTGTCATCACCACCGGCAACGTGATCATTTCCGCTACCTGCTCGTATAAGATCCTCTCCCGCATCCCCCAAAAGCGTATCATCGTCACCGCGTCCTACGATCAGGTCATCTCCAGCACCACCTGCAATGAAGTCCTTAAATTCAGTGCCAAAAAGAGCATCGCTGGTTGCTGCACCTGGCCAGATTATCACCCCATTTGCCAGTAAACCAATTTCCTGCGCAGACTCCTCAAAGGTGATCTTGGCGATTTGCGGCAAAGCGGGGCTTGAGGGACTCGCAGCCATAAAATGATTTTCTATACGGATCTGGTTGGGGCCAATCTGAATAATCAGATCCTGAGCAATCGCAGGGTCGCGGAAGAATGTGATGTCGTTCGGTAGAATACCGGCACCAAAGTGGATTCTGTCTGGAGAAAGCGGATCGTCATCCTCAACGATGACATCCGAACCAAAGCCTTGCTCAAAGAAATAGAGGTCAGTCCCAGCTCCTCCCAATATGGTCTCATCCGCGCTGGTGCTCAGAAGCGTGTCGTCTCCGGACGTCCCATTGATGATCGTAGGCATAAAGCCCTCCTATATTTTTTGGTTAGAGCAGGAGTGGAAATTCATGGACACGGACCCGGGCCAAAAGAGTGGATACGGGCTCCAGGCCCGAATGGGAGATCGAAGAACAGCAAGCCCATTTCTCATGGACAACGTGCAAAACACCTCTCAAACGGCCCTCAAGTTTGAGCAAAGAACATTGGAAAACAGGGACGTTTCTGTCTCTCACGGAACTGGTTCCTCGAGGTTTTTGTCTTGGATTTGACCAAACCGAATTGGGAACCGGTAGACTTTGCCGGACGCACAGGTATTTGATTTACGGATTTCCGGATCTGCTCCAGACGTGATGCTGAAGTGTGTTCGATCATTTGTTGCCGCCATTGAAGGATTGCTCACACGATCCTTTGCCACCCGGGACAATACGCCGAGCAAGGGAGTAAGAATGGGCTTGTGGATCAGATCGCCGTTGACCTCAGAATTCCCGGAAATGCGCTTATCGCTTGATCGCACTGAGCCATACTGAAGGGGTGTCCAATTTTCTGGTTGGTGGGGACTACAAACCATTTGCGCAAATTCCTCATTCACGCAAATCGATACCGCATCACTTGGGTAAGATTCCTGTTGTTGTACGTGACCTTTTGATGAGTCCAGCCGTGTCAAACTGGCTTTGTTGCCCAACCTTTCATGAGCGACGAATAACGTCGCCGCAGTTCGGGCGCGGCGCCATTGCATGCCCGCGTGAATATCTCGGTCTCTCGCGAGTGAAACTGCCTTGCTCACGCAATCACAGGTTTTGAGGATGATGGTATCAAAGATTGGGATGCTGGTGCTTCGCCACCTGAGAAACACACACTTAATCGTCCATTTGCCTGATCGACGCTCTAGATGCGCTCTCCTGTGATCACGCTCATTTCTATTCACGAAACCAAAGGTTGCGTACCCCAAGACGCCTCTCCCCCGTTAATCTTAGAGCAGCGCCACAGAAAAAGTTTAAAAAAAGTACTAAAAATTAAGCAGTTGTGCTCAAAAGTTATGCAATCATATCAGATTTCCGGAAAACCGTCAACGTTGCGGGACCAATCTGATCTGCCGCGTTCAGTGTTTCGAGAGGGCGGTCAGCCTTATTCTTACAGCTCCGGAAGTTGCGGGAATTGGTACGGATACGATGCTGTGGGCGTGACAGGATACACAATTGCCGTTCGGGTCAGAGCTACGTTTTCGTTGGTTCTGCCCCTTTATCCTGAGGTCCGCTCGCCGCGGTAGGCAGTCGTAACGAACATCGTTTTCCCGACCCAAGGCATCGTCCAGCTCATGCGTGACGTGACGGCTTTGATCGCGGCAAGAGGCGCGTGGGAGGCCATGACGAGTGTGGTATTTCGCTCGTGCAGGTGGGCAAGATGCAGCAGGCCGTCGGCGAACATGGAGAGATCTTAGGGCGGATCAGCATCAAACGGCCTGAGCACGTGATAGTAGACGCTCGGTTGGCTGCGCCCCTCGAACAGGCCGGACGACCGTGGCAGACCGTGCTGTGTGATACACTGATCGCGATCTTCGAAGAGCGCTCTTGGAAGTCAGCGGCGGGCGGCAGCCACTTTATCCTACGCGACGGTTATCGCATTTTCCCAAGCCAGAGAATGGGCGTGAGCCTTTAGTCGAACTTCGCTCGCGACCTTCGCAGGCAGATTTCACGAAGACGGAACCTCATGCCTCGTGCACGACATCGAATCCTCCCATGATCAGTCGTTTGCCGTCGAATGGCATCGGCATCGCATCCGGGGCCATGCGAGGATCCTGCATTATAGCTGCCCAGCCGGCGTCGCGCACAGCTTTGTCTGGCCAAGCAACCCATGAAAAAACAACTGTCTCTCCGGGTTCGCATTTCACGGCCATCGGCATGGAGGTCACCTCACCATCGGGAATATCATCGCCCCAACAATCGACGACCGAGCTCGCGCCGTTTTCCTTGAAAACTTCGGTCATTGTACGCGAGAAGGCGAGAAACGCCTCCTTTTTTTCCTCGTGCACGGCGCAAAGCATCCCATCAATATAACTCATGTCTTTCTCCCTTTGGTTGGTTGAATGTCATTACAGTCCAGTAGTCCAAGTCCGAGAATTCCCTGAATTCCTCAATGATGCAAACCTGGGCTCGTGCACCACGATGCTCAAAAAAAATATGCGCTCGCGCTCGGCATGGTGATTTCAAGCGTTTGTTGCAAATTTTCGGCCACCATGATGCAGAATACGCTGATTGACTCTGGTGTTTTTTGCAGAAGGTCCGTTTCGCCCCTTGGAGTCACACTGCGAACTGAGAATGCAGCGTACATCTTGCGGATTTGGCAGTATTGCGACGCACCTGCGCCAGTTGTCGCCTCGCAGCGCCTCATCGCGTGGAGCGTAGAGTGCGGCGAATTCCACGTCGGTCTTCTCGTCGATTGCCTTGAATTTCTTTCGTCTCATCGTAGCGAGTACTCGGGGAATCCATTGTTCAGCTCCCTTGGACTTTTCGTTACGGCCCTCAGGCGACTCTAGTTTTAGGCGCGATAATTAAGTTTGCCTACTCCACGGCGCGCCGTTTGTCTGCGCGCTCAAGAGCCGCGATGTCGATCTTGGTCATCGTTTTCATCGAGTCGAAAATCTGCTTGGCTGCGTTGCCGTTTGGATCGATGGTGAGGCCCGGAAAGACGTGTTGATTGGTCTGCCAGACGTGACGCCAGCGATCTTTACACCAGCCGCACACGCTCTCGGTACCGCCGTTGCCGCAACGCCAGTCCAGTCGCGGTCGGTCTCGTTTTGGTCTTCGGTTACAACCCTAATACTGACGAGCTCGTTTTAACGTGAGTTGCGACCCAAAATTGAAACACATGAAGCGGCATCCCAGACGTGCGGGGCCTGCGGCGCATTTGTGCGAATGCTCACTTTAGATATTCCGGGTGATGCTGTCACGGCAATCATCATCGGTGCGCTACGCAACCACGGTCTGCAGCACGACCCTTACTGTTGCAGAATACACCGCATCTTTTCTGATTTTTCGCTAGGAACCCTGTGCTGGCCAATGAGTTCTTTTTGGTCTTCGGTCCCATCGGCATCAGAGCATTCACAAAAGACCGTGGAATGCACCAGAACGGTCTTATTTCCTCTGATCGTTGTACCGCCAGCGGTTGCTGCCTATGCGATCCAAAACAATACTGTCCATATTTACTGGACACTAGGCTAACTCAGCCAGTTCTTGGAGGATTTCGCAATCAATCCGATTTCTTTGGTGCTGAGCAGCGCACTCTTGCTCTTTATCCTTTCAAAGACATCTGCGCTCAAATGGGTAGGAAGTTTGAGAAGGCGCAGCTGTCGGCGCCGGGCGGGTTGCTGCGTTGAATGTCATTGCCACATTTTTCCTGAAATTGGACTGCGAGACCGGGACAAGCGTCCAGAAGACGGATTTCGCCTTCAACATCGTCCGGCTCTCGCCGGTGGCACCATTCGATCGAACGAACCGTATTGACTCTTTTTCAAGTCGCCTTTGCCAGCCTGATCAACCGCTCGCGAGAGAAACCCAGACTTGCCATCAACGTGGGAGTAAATTTCGTACGTGGCCCGTAAGGTAATCCACCAATGATCTGCAGAGAGGGGACTTGTCATTCAAGACCCGCGCCGACATTCTCTGTCGCAAGAAGAGATGACATCCACAAGCGTTTTGCCAATTTTGATCCAACGCCCGGCAATGGTGCATCGCCGGGCGTCGTGGACAGGTCAAGGCAGATCAGGCAATCGCAAAATCATCTGTGAACTGGATGTTCAGATTCTCTGCCGTCACACCCTCGCCGCGTACGTAGATGGCGTCCCGGTCCCCATCAAGGAACAAAACAACAGAGCTGGACAACTCGCGGACTGAGTCAATCGAGACATCACCCTCAAAGACAATCACATCGATCCCCACCTCGTAATCCGTAATGATATCGCGTTCCCGCAAACCATTGCTGGTTTCTGCGCCAAAGACGAACGTATCCGCGCCGTCCCCGCCGGTCATCTGATCCAGTGATCCTGCGAGACTGCGGATTTCATCATCTCCATCCGTGCCAACCAGCCTGTCACGCCCTTCAGTCCCCAACACTAGGTTTGGCTCAGGCGGTGCTTCAAAAGTAAAGCCGGCAATGATCGGATCATGATCGGAATTGCGCGCAGCCGTATCGCCATTGTAAAGATCCGGATCACGCCCGAAATCCAGGTTGTAATCAATCGCGTCCGGTTCATCTGCGTTGATGTGCCATTCCGTTGCACTCTCGAAATTATCCGCCAGCGCCTCGTTGATGAGGATATAATCCAGTGTTCCGATCTGACCGTCAAAAACAAAGGAATAGTCAGTCTCACTGGCCACATTTGTGAAGCCTGCGGCCTCCAGAGTGGTGATCGGATCTTCCTGCGCATAAGCATTCAGATCGCCAAGGATCATCTGCTGCACAGCTCCGGACCCTGTGGGATCAGACGCCAGCCATTCGGCTAGAATATCAACGGCCTCGGTCCGCGTGGCATTGTTATTGCCCTGACCGTCACCCTGGGCGTTGTCCGCCTGGAGCCCCGAGAGAGACCCCTTGGACTTGAGGTGGTTGACCGCCACGGTAAAGGTCTCACCGGTGTCCGCATCCTCAAATGTCTGTGCCACGGCGGGACGGTTCAACCCCCTGCCTGCGTCCAGCGGATCCACAAAATTACGTCCGTTGAACGTCTCCAGGATCGCATGATCGCCCACAAGATTCACGCTATCAACCTTGTAAATGATCCCATTGGTGATCGCATCACCGCCGACAATCCCGGTATTCACAAACCCATAAACGTCATTGCCTAGCTCAGCATTGACGGCTTCTACCAGCGCCGCGACGGCGGTACTTTCCGTTGCGTTCTCGACCTCGACAAGGCCCAGAACATCGGCGTCAATTTCCACGATCGCGGCGACTGCTTTCTCAAGTTGCCGCTGGAACTCCGCATCCGGAACGGTGTTGGCAAGCTCAGAGCCATCATCAAACCGCGTCAGATCATCCGCACCGCGTGGTTCGTTATTCGTATCCGTCTCAGTCGACCCATCATCCAGCGTGGTAAAGAAGTTCAACACATTGAGGCTGGCCACCTTGAAATTGCCACCCACATCCTCTGGCGTCTCGGGCCTTGCGTTGGTCTGAGTATAGGTGCCTTCCGGATTGTGGATGCGGAATTCGTCAAAACCATAGGCCACAACGCCCGTCACCGCCTCCAGAGTATCGCCCATCCGGAAACTGTCATTTGCGTCCAGCACCCCGTTGTTACCGTCCAGTATCTGCAGCGCATCGGGGTTCTGTTCCGTCAGTCCATCATCCAGAACGATGGATTTCGCAGCGACCTCCTGCTGGTGCGCCGCGAACCCTGTCACATCAGGCGCGTTGTCTTGCGTGAATTGTGTAGGTCGTCCGTCAGCGGAAACACTGTATTGACCAAATCGATCCAGGTTGAACATCTCCGAGATCGTCAGCGCACTAGTGAATTGCACCAACATGCCCTCGTAGGCTTCGATGTTCGTGACGTAATCAAGATCATCATTGTCCGTCTCGATCGCTCCCATCGCGCCGAGGTCTACGAATGTCACGCTGGGCGCGTCATTGTCGCTGGAAATCACGCCAATATTAGTGGCCACCACCCGCGTTTCGCCAAAGAATTCGTCAACCGTGCCGGTGACCGAAACCAGATCCCCAACGGTCAGACCTTCGGGCGCACCTGTGCTGAAAGTGCTCACAAAAAGCCCTTCGGACGTGCTCACATCCGCGTCCGTGTCTGCGTCTTCTTCCTGCACGAAGAAACCATTCAAGCCGCCGGTCAGAAACTCCGCCGTCACAATGGCTTCAATCGTGACCACTTGCCCTTCCAGGGCAGAGCCGTCATCAAGCCCGACCTTGGTCACGCCCGCAGACGACCCTTGGATGTTATGGATGAATGTCACCACAGGCTCAGGCGGATCAACCTCAATCACATTAGTTTCACCCGGGGTCGCTTCCTGGGCCACAAAATCGCCTGACCCATCAGGACTGCGTGAATTGGACTGGGTATCTTTCAGCCCGTTCGCGTCCTCATTGTATTGCACCGTCTGGCCCAGTGCCGTCAGGAGCCCTGTGTCATCCGAGTCATTTGTATCATAAACGACAGCGTCGATCAGGTTTGTGGTGGTCGGCAGACCATCGACCAGATCGGCCGGGCTACCGGAATAAAGCGCGACGGCATCAGCACCGTTTTGCAAACCATTGGACGTGAAGGCCTCAAGATCCACATTGGGCACATCTGCGGATCCGATCACGAAAAACCCGTTCTCATCCGTCGTCAGACCATCCAGAACAATCGTGTCATAAACGGTGTCATTGCTGCCATTGAAGAGCGCCACAAACAGACCATCCAGCGACGCGTTCCCCACACCGCCATCATAAAGCTCAATGAATTCAGCAGTGTCCGTGCCGGGCGTATCCGCATCCACCTCATTGATGGTGAACACCGGGTCTGGGCCGACAAAACCCGTGCCATCAGCTTGTGTTCCCGGCGAGAACAAGGCCCCCGCCGCACCGGTGGCATCCGTGTGCGGAACAAAACCGCCGCTTGTGTCGGGGTCCCGCGTCAAAGACTGGTTGTTGCCCCCCTCACCGCCATAGCTGACCTCTGCGATCAGCGTGCCATCAGTGGCCGCAACAGTGATGGTATCACCGCCATTGTTGAGACCGAGCGCTCCGCTGGACGCCGTGAAGACCTGCGCGCCGCCGAAATCGCCCGTGGGTGTGCCGCCTCCAAAAACGACAAGCGCTGCGCCGGCCGCCAACATGGTGCCTTCTGCAAAGGTATGGCGCACCGTGAACCCATCGGAGATTGTGACACCGGATAGATCGGCATCGAAACCGCCCGTGTTCACAATCTCAACAAACTCATCTTGCGTCGCATCGCGCGTCCCGTCCCCATTGGCATCGCCGGTCAAATCGCCAGCGGGGTCCGCATTGATTTCGTTTATTGTCAAAACAGGGGTCGCAGTGGGCGGTGCCAAGAACGGATCTCCATTCACCTGCGTGCCCGGCGAGAAAACGGCGCCCGCGGCACCGGTTGCACCGGTGTGCTGCACAAAAGCTCCGGTGGAATCGGGATCGCGCGTCAGGGATTGGTCTGTACCGCCCTCACTGCCATAGGTAAATTCGGCGAGCGCATCGCCGTCAGCCGTCGCAAGCGTCACGCTATCCCCGCCATTGTTCAGCCCAAGCGCTCCCGTGGATGCCGTAAAGACCTGTGCGCCGCCAAAATCGCCCGTGGGCGTGCCGCCGCCAAAGACCACAAGTGCCGCGCCCGCCGCCAAGGTTGTCCCTTCTGCGAAGGTGTGGCGCACCCCGAACCCGTCAGAAATCGTCATGCCGGAAAGGTCGGCTTCTGTGTCGCCCGTGTTCACAATTTCGATGAACTCGTCTTGGGTTGCATCGCGCGCGCCATCACCGTTGGCATCGCCCAACGCCACCGAGGCATCAGGATCCGCAAGGACCTCGTTGATGACAAGAGATGGCAGGACCGGCACAACCGTTCCAAACGATTGGCCTTCGTTCACCGCACCAGGCGTTGCGCCGAGGGGTCCCGCAAAGACGAAGTCACCCGCTTCTGATCCTGTCCCTTGCCGTTGCAAAGACTGACCTACGGGTGTGTCGCCCGGCTCGGAAAAACCCACATCCGTCGATGTCAGCCCGACGGCAGGTCCATCTGTGGCCGTAACGATACCTTCGTAGCTTAGAAATTCGACGACGGCCCCGGTGTTGTTTACCAATGCCATGCCGTCGGGCGACCCGTTTTGCAACCCGTTTGTCGGGAGCGATACCGTGACAAATCCGACACCCGCACCGGCATCCACAACGGTGAATGGGGACAGATCGATCGTTCTGTAGGTCGCACCGTTGCTGCCGTTGTAAAGCGTGATAGACCACCCCGTCAGATCAAAACCCGCGGGCGCTGCTATTTCAATGAATTCGCCAACATCCGCACCCGCGTTGTCATAATGGAATTCGTTAATAAAAACTGACATTCAGATATCCCCACACTCGTTGATTGTTTGATGCGACGTGACCAGTTCAGACGCAAAGGCGCGCAGTTTTTCAACAATCGTATGTTCCAAAATGCCCCCTTGTCGCGTTTCCGTTTTTTAATATTCATTAACATTAACGCCAGAATCCAAGACTGCTACAGAAAGTTTTGTAAAAATGCTTTGTGCCGGGGGACTTGCCTTTTCGGCTCCGGATTCGAACAGAAATGTAACAAGAGCGCCATTTCTTGATCTGGTACCTCATCATGGATTTGGCGGTGTCGACCAGCAAATTTTCAACATTATTGTCTCCGGGAAGGGCTTTTCGGATATTCACCGGATAACCCCGAGCGCCCTTCCGGGTGGTCATGGGAGTACCACGCACGTCATAGGCTTGTGATTGTTCGCTGGTGAGCGCGGCAGGCAATGATGGTTCCAGAGGTGCGCCGCGTTTGATTTTCGCGAGGTTTGATCGGTATTGCTGCTTTGGTGTCGCCGCTCAAATTCACTTCTGCTATGTTCGCATCGCGATGTATACGACAGACCAGCCCAACAGAAAAATCCCCTAGCGGCACATCCCGATGCCCGGCAAGTTCCTCTTGCGCCTGGCGTTGTAGACCCATGACCAATGCGCTGATGCGGAGCAACTCCTCGACAGCGTTAAGCGCTCGCCAAATGGCGATTTCTTGGAGCCGGTTCTCCAGATCAACCTGCAATGCGTCCGCGTCCTAGGTGGTAAAGATCGCAAGCACTGGCTGTCTGCGGACAGGACAGACTTCGAGTCGCCTTCTGCCTGATGACATTCTTTGAATTATCAAATATTTTGAAAACTGGACGCTCTTGAGGTCCAATCGGCGCCGCTTGAACCTCCTCGAATGGGTGAGATTTGTCTGCGGTGCTCAATGCTGGCAACCAACTGCTGGAAATCGTCTTCCTGCTGCCAGCCCGCCAGCCTGTCGCTGGCGATAGCATCCTTGATCTGCGCCGGCTGAAGTTCCAGCGCACCCGTACCAGTGAGAATGCCCTGCGCTGGCGTGCCATGCGCGTCCTCGATGCGTTGCACCAAAGCGTCATTTACCGCATTGGTGATTGCATCATGGCGGCTGTATCAGACCTGCATAACCCCACGGCGCGCCTATCGATCGAGGTCGGCAATCTGTTCAGTGCCCTGTGTCATGTGCGCATAAATCATCTTCGGAACGGTCATTTCATCCCATGACCGATCACAATAATGGCTTGAAAAAAATGAAGAATTCCAGTAGCCCGCCAATGCTAGAGACATATCTGGTCTCGATCGCCAGATCGATCCCATTCATGGAATGTGGAGAGAAAAGAATATCCGAGGCGCTCAAAACGTTCAACTACAACAGGGTGAAAGAAGGTTGGCGGTCGATCATGATCACCTCCTCCGTCTTATTCAAGATTGCCTCGAATGCATCCACGCTCGATTTACGCAATGCATCCCGCAGAACCTCAGCACCCGTCTTCGAAATATGCCACGCGCGCCACTTGATGTTCCCAACCCTCAAAACATGGTGTAACGGCACCCGCGATCTTTGCGACATGAAATAGAGATTGTTGTCTCCGTTTTGGATGTTTCCATAGCGTGGATTTTCGGGTGGCCTTTTGCCCTGTAAATAACGTGCTTGGTCACAATACGCGGGCTATTCTTCCAAGGTGTTTTCGACCTCTTGTGATCTTGTGGTGACCGTCCCGGCATCGCGCAGCGCGAGAACTTAGCAAAAGTCGAAGATTTCGAGTATTCCGATTGGTAGAATTACGGAGCAATTCTCCCGATCGAAATATCCCTGATTTCCGCAAAGCTTTTGGTCACGATTTTTTTCGTATCAATGACTTGGGACCCAAAAGAGAAATAGGTATTTTGTGAAGTTCAAGACCGCCGAGTGGTAGCAGCCGCTTGTTTTTTGTCCTGACGTTTGCCTTGTCCTGCTTGATGACCTGTACCCTGCATGGGTGTGCATTTGGTGCGCGACGGAGGTCAGCTGACGGGTTCAAATTCACGGTGCATCACCGCTTGTATGTGCTTTTCTGACAGTCGTGAGGCGAAACACTAGAGACTGTGGCACGAAAAAATGTCCTGTGAATAGGCGCTAATCCAGGGGTTGAACCAATCCATTGTTTTTGCATGAAAATGTCGAGAACGGCCCAAATCAGGCACGTCTACGCTACCGAGCGCAAATTTGGCGAAATAAATGAAACCTTTACGATTCGATTCCTGCGACTGCCGTTGAATGATGCATATCTGCAGTTGAAATTGCAATTAAGCGGTGTTTTGCGCCGCACCGGTGTGGCCGCATATGCGTCAATAATCGCAAGCAAAAAATGGCTGTGTCTCAAGGTGATACGGTTGTGGACGCGAAATAATTGTAAAAAATTCTTGCCTAATTTGTTCTAAAATTTTTACTATCACCAGATAGAAAACTCGAATTAGGGGCTTTTGCCCTGGGCTCATTGCAGCTCGACATTTTGATTATTTATTTTGCTGGGGGGCACCAATGGTTGTTGCGCGCACGGACTCTGAATCTGTAAATGTTTTTGTTGAGGGGGATCAAACTAGGGTCCAGTTGCAGAGCCTGGATGGCGGAGGTTACGTCGCCGTATGGATGTCAACAGGTGAAAACGGCTTTGGCTTCAGCCTCTACAGTCAAGAGTACAACGATTTTGGCGAACGCATTGGGACACCGGCCGTTCTGAGATCGACAACTGTTGCAAACAGCGACAGTACCTCCGTTACAGGATTACAGTCAGGCGACTTTGCCGTGTCATGGCTAGAGGGTAGTGCGGTTTATTCAGGCGTGTTTGCGGCGGATGGGACGCCTCTGGTGGAGCCGGTCGTTGTGGCGAGCGGTATTTCAACCGGCTACAGCACTTCAACGCAGATTTTGCCCGACGGCTCCTTTCTGGTGACCTACAGCGGTTTCAACGCAGCGACGAGCACGTGGGACGTCAGCGCGCAGCGTTTGAATGCCGATGGAACGTTGAACGGTTCATCTTATGAATTGTCGCCCGCAGGCGCGACGCAGGAGTATTTGCCGGCCACGACGGTGCTGAACAATGGCGACGTAGCAACGGCTTATTACGACGCCGATGCGCGCGTAAGCGTGGTGACGTCCAACGCCGATGGCTCAAGCATCAGCGCGCCAGTTCAGATCGCCCGCGTAAATTCGGTTTCTTTCGAGGCTCTTGATATCGTTGCGCTCGCAGGAGGCGGATATGTGGTCGTCTGGACGGAAAGCAACTCTGACGGGAGTGGCGTTGGCATTGTGGCGCAGCTCTTTGATGCAGCGGGCAACACGGATGGCGCGCCCATCGACATCAATGAGGCGACGATCGGTTCACAAAACCAACCCGATGTGATTGCCACACCGGACGGTGGTTTTTTCGTGGTCTGGAGCAGTGTTTACAATGTAGCGGGGCAAGCGCCTTATGACATCGTGGGCCGCGGTTTTGGCGCCGATGGGATTGCGAAATCCGGTGATATTGTTCTGAACGAAGGAGAGGCGGATTTTTCCGAATTCCCGTCGGTCACATTGCTCTCTAACGGCGCATATGTGGTGGCGTGGAATGTCGGCGGCGTGGCTGGTGATGGCTCGGGCGAGGGCGTTAAGCAACGTATCTTCTCGGAGGATGGCGTCATATTGAATATCCCGGAGTCCCCGGTGGTTGAAGGGCTGGCGCTGGAGCAAACCGTCTCTGAGGATGACGTGAATGGCGCAGGCGTTCTGTTGGATACCAACGGGGCGGCTGCGGTTTCCGGCCCGGCAGATTTCGATGGCGGGCGTCTTCTAGTGATGCGCAACGATCCTGATGATCCGGTGGGTGTGAACGACAATCAGGTGTTTAGCCGCGATCAGGATCAGGTCACAGTCAACAATCAAGGCACCGGAGCTGGCCAGATTGGAGTGTCTGGCACTGCAGTGACTTTTGGCGGCACCCAGATCGGGACCATCACAGGCGACGGCATTGCTGGTGCAAATCTGGAAATACAACTCAATGCCAACGCAACGCCGCAAGCGGTCGAGGCCTTGGTCGAAAACCTGCTTTATCGCAACGGGTCGGATGATCCCGAAGAAAGCCTTGAGCTCTCCATTTTCCTTGAGTCTGGCGATGGCGCGTCATCTGCGCCGGTAACGATCACGATCAATGTGGAACCCGTCGTGGATGCGCCGGAACCCATTGGGGTGGACCGTCAGGTCAACAGCTTTTTCAATAGCACGCAGGATGAAGTTGATATTGCCGCTCTCAATGATGGGGGATGGGTTGCGGTTTGGACGTCCGTGGGTCAGGACAGTATCCAAGGCTCCAACGATGGCATCATCCAGCAGCGTTTCAACGCCGATGGCGTGCCGATCGGACCAGAGGTTGTCGTCAACACGCAAACAGTGGGTGTGCAAAACGATCCCGCAGTCGCAGCGTTGACAGGCGGTGGCTGGGCGGTCAGTTGGTATGATCAGAACGACAGCCCAAACGGCTTTGTCAAAGCACAGATCTATGGGTCGGATGGCGCGCCGGTTGGCGGCGAAATCAATGTCCCTACCACGCTGTTTTCAACGCAATTCCAACCCGATATCAGTTCTGATGGGGCAGGCGGGTTCTACGTAACCTGGTATGCGCAGTCCCAGACCACGGGGTCGACCGACATTCGCGTGCAGCGCTTTGATGACACGGGTGCCAAGCAGGGCAATGAAATCACCGTAAACGCGGAAACCGACGGGACGCAGACCCAGCCCACCGTCGCTGCGCTTTCAGGCGGAGGTTTCGTTCTCAGCTGGTCTGATTTCAACAGTAACCTGGGCCCATCAACCAATATCACGGCGCGTGTTTTCGACAACAGCGGCAACCCCGTGTCCGGCGATATTGCGGTCAACACCAATCGCCCCAACGAGGAAACAGACAGTCAGATCACCGCCCTGACAGGGGGCGGATTCGTTGTGACGTGGACGGCGGCCTCGGCACAGGATGGCAGCAGCAACGGTATTTTTGGCCAGATCTTTGACTCAAGCGGCGCGCCACAGGGCGGCGAGTTCCAGGTCAATGAATTCACCAGCAGCGACCAGAGTCAAAGTACGATTACTGCGCTTGATACCGGTGGGTTTGCAGTGGCCTGGCAGAGTTTCCAGAACAACAGCACCTATAATGTGTTTGTGCAGTTTTTCGGGGCTTCAGGCGAACGCATCGACAGCCAGATTTTGGTGAACAGCAATGTCGCCGGCAGTCAGACGGCGCCCACGATTTCGACACTGGCCAATGGCGATCTGGTTGTCGGCTGGGTGGATACGGGTGGACAGGATGGCAGCGGTTCAGGTGTATTCCAGCGCATCGTCGGCAACCCTGCGAACTATGCTACGGTGGAGTCCGCGCCGCAGTTGGCTATTGCAGAACTGCAACGTGAATTTGCTGAATCAGATGTGAACGGGGGCACCCAGAAACTGATGCCCGCCGTTGCGGTCGGGGATACAGACAGCGCAGATTTTGATGGTGGCACATTCGTTGTGCTGCGTCTTGTCGACAATAACGTCGAGAACCAGTTTTCCAGCCCGGATGATGGCACGCAGGACCAGCTTGGCATCGCCAGTGAGGGCGGGATTTCCACGTCTGGCACGGCGGTTTCGTTCAACGGCACGCAGATCGGCGTGATCACCTCGGACGGGGCGGCGGGCGATCTCGCGGTCGATCTGAACCAGAACGCCACACCGGCAGCGGTCGAGGCTCTGGCGCAGGCGGTCACGTACAGCAATCTGTCTGATGATCCGGCCGCACTGCGCGATTTCCGGGTGGTGCTGTCGGATGGCGATGGCGGTGTATCGATCCAGCAGATCGTACAGGTCACCGTGATCCCCGAAGCGGACGGCGCGGTACCGGTTGCGGACGAGGTTCAGAACAACACCTTTACAAATTCAACACAGCAGTTTTCCGACATCGCCGTTCTGAATGACGGTGGCTGGGTTGTGGTCTGGGAAAGCACGGGCCAGCAGAGCTCTGGCACCAGTGTGTACGCGCAGCGCTACAGCGCGGATGGCAGTGCTGTGGGCGAGGAATTCCTTGTGGATTCCAATCCGATCAATTCCCAGTCTGAATCGGCCGTGACCGGCCTGAGCGACGGTGGTTTTGCGATCACTTGGTACGATTCCAATCAATCCGGCGTGCGGGTGCAACTGTACAATACGGACGGCAGCACGCGCGGCGGCGAGACCGTAGTAGAAACGCAAATCAGTTCGACGCAGTCTCAACCTGCCATTGCGTCCTATGATGGTGGCTTTGCCATTGTCTGGGCCGACTTCGGATCGGTCAGTGGTGATATCAAACTGCAGCGTTTCGACAATAGCGGCAGCACGGTTGGTAGTGAAACACAGATCAACGACATCACTGTATCCCGGCAGGACACCCCGCAGTTGGCAGCGGAAAGCGATGGATCCCTGCGCGTGGTCTGGACGGACCAGGGCGGCTCGGATGGCAATTTTTATGGCGTATATGCCCGTGACGTGGCCGCGGACAACACCCTTGGCGGTGCGCAGGAAGATCTCGTCAACACGTTCACGGCCAGCTTCCAATATGAACCCACAATCGCGATCCTGAATGACGGTCGCAGTGTTGCGATCTGGCGCGACGATGCCGGGCTTGATGGGTCCGGATCTTCGATACAAGGGCAGGCTTTTGACGCCAGCGGTGCGCCCATTGGCGGCCAGTTTCTGGTCAATGAATTTGGTTTCAGCACGCAAAGTGCACCGGACATTGTAGCGCTTGCTGACGGTGGATTTGCCGTTGTCTACCAAAGCGCCGGCAGTCTGGATGGCAGCGGGACCGGTATCTTTGTGCAGGAGTACAAAGCAGATCTGTCGCGCCGGGACGGCGAGCAGCAGGTCAATGTGGAATTCAGTGGTACGCAGTATGCGCCAAGCATTGCCGCCACGGCGACGGGCTATGTGGTGACATGGTCTTCGCAGACGTCCCTCACCGCGGGCGATGGGTCAGGGATCGGCGTATTTTCACGCGTCTTTGGTGATAACACGACGCCGGTTCCGGCCAACGCATTGCCAGAACTGAGCGATCTTGAGGCCTCTGTGAGCGTCGCTTCGGACAACGCGGCAACACCAACGACCATACCTGCCCAGATCATCGACGATTCGATCCAGATCACCGATGCGGACAGCGGTTTCGCCAATGGCTCTCTCGAGGTGATGCACGATGGCGATGGCACATCTGCCAGCGACCAACTGAGCATTCTGGATGGCAAGGGGATCACAACCTCCGGCAGCAATGTGCTCTTTGACGGGGTAGTGTTCGGCACGGTGCCAGGCAGCGAAGATGGCGTTAATGGTGCCGATCTGCGCATCAATTTCAATGCCAATGCAACACAGGATGCGGTGCAGGCATTGGCCGAGCAGATCGGTTACAGTTCAACAAGTTATGCGTCATCCTCTTTGCGGGAAGTCACATTCCAGGTCACGGATGCAGGCGGTGCCACGAGCGCAGGGCAGACGATTTCCATTCGCCACCTGTCGTCCGTTTTCCCGGCTGCGATTGTCTTGACGGACAATACCAATGTCACCTTCGATGAGAGCGCTCTCAAGTCAGCGCCACAGATATTCGATGGTGCCTTTGATTTCGATTACTCAGAAAGTGACGGCTTTGATGGCGGGCTGGTTTCGGTCACAGCGATTTCTTTCCGGGCTGATTTTGGGCGCTTTGAAACCCTGTCTGTTGTTGATCAGGGTTCCGGGGCAGGTCAGATATCAGTCAGTGGCAATCAGGTCAGTTTTGAAGGTACCGTGATCGGCACGATTGATGGCACGCTGAACGGTGAGGCTGGCGCTGCGCTGCAAGTCAACCTTGGGACAGGCGCCACTGAGGATGCGGTTGATGCATTGCTCGAAGCGCTTGCACTGCAGTACGCGTCGAATGAGCCGAGAGAGGCCAATGTGTACCGCTTCCGGGTCGAGGATGCTACCGGGCGACCGGCGACTGCAGATGTGACCGTGACTGTTGTTCTTGAAGATGACGGGTCATTGCAACCTCTGGGCGATGAAGAGCAGGTCAACAGCTTTGTGGAAGGCGGGCAGGAACAGCCTGACGTCGCGGCCCTGACAGATGGGGGATATGTGGCCGTCTGGCAATCCAACAATCAGGACGGCACCTTCGAGTTTGATATTTATGCTCAGCGCTATGACGCGGATGGATCCCCCGTCGGTGGGGAGTTCCGGGTCAATGTTGCCGATCAGGGTTTTGGAACAAACAGTAACCCGACAGTATCAGGGTTGGAAAACGGTGGTTTCGCGGTTGCCTGGCAGAACAACAATGGCGAAATTTATGCGCGGACCTATGATTCCAGCGGTGCATCTTCGGGGGAGTTCATTGCCAATGATCAGACCTCCTCGACGCAGAGCTTGCCGGACATTCAGGGCCTGTCGAACGGCAATATCCTGATCTCATGGCAGAGCGTGACCAGCGCAGGTGCCGGGGATGGCAGCAGCAACGGGGTTATTGGCCGCTTGTTCACGGCAGATGGCACGCCCGTGTCCGACACACCCGGCTCGGATGACATCATTCTCAATACGACCACAACCGGGTCACAGGTGAATGTGTCGATCTCCGCGCTTGGCGCCGGGGGGTTTGTGGCGGTCTGGGAAGATGATGCCAATGGCGATCTGAAATTCCAGCGCTTCGATCAGAATGGTGCGACACTTGGATCCGAAACTGTTGTCAGGACCTTGATCACAACCTCCTATGGTGATCCAGTCGTCACCGAGCTGGCAGGCGGCGGCTTCGTCGTGGTGTTCACTGATTTTGACGGCAGCGGCGAGGGCATTTTCCAACAGCTCTATACTGCGGCGGGGGTTGCGGATGGCGGCCCGGAATTGGTCAACCCGGTTGTCCAGTCGACGCAAAACGCGCCGGATGTTACGGCGGCCGCAGATGGCGGTTGGCTGGTAACATGGCAGTCCAATCAGGCTGAAGACGGTTCTGGTTTGAGCGTTCTGGCGCAAAGCTTTGCCGCAGATGGCTCGCGCATCGGTGAGAGCTTCATCGTTAATGAGAAAACAACCAGCTCGCAGTTTAATCCGGCCGTGACAACACTGGCGGACGGGCGCGTAGCGGCAGTTTGGGTGTCGATCACCAGCGGAGGAAATGCCGGCGATGGCTCCGGCAATGGTGTCTTTACCCGCCTCTTTGGCTCTGACACGGATACGGCAGCGAGTGCAGATCCCATCGTTGGCGGATTGACCGAAATCACGCTGAGCGAAGATGACGTGGACGGGGCGCCGGTGTCCCTTACTGGACCGGGCACGGTTGTGGTCAGTGATGCCGACAGCGCTGATTTCGACGGGGGCCGGTTGTTGATCGGCGTTGTGGACGAAACAGATGTGCGCACGCAGTTCACGGGTGTGGACGGGGCTGCGCAGGACAACCTGACGGTTGCATCCGCTTCCGTGGCGTTGAATGGCAATGATGTCGAAGTCGACGGTACAGTGGTGGGCACATTGCTCAGCGATGGTCAGTCTGGTGCGCCATTTGAGATCCTGTTCAACAACAATGCCACCGTTGAAGTCATCGAGGAAATTTTTGATGCGATGCGGTATTCGAATTCCTCTGATGATCCGGAGGCCAGCCGCACGTATCAGGTGGTTCTGACCGACGGGGACGGCGGTTCATCCGAACAGTCCAAGTTTGTGGTCAACATCACGCCGACCTCCGACACAGACGGGCCGATCGATAGTGAAGCCCAGGTTAACTCCGCAACGGCAGGCACGCAGGACGAGCCCGAAGCGGCGGGCCTGACCGGGGGCGGTCATGTGGTCGTCTGGGAATCCACAAATCAGGATAATCCCGGCGACAATAATACCGGCGTCTTTGGCCAGTTGTATGACGCCAACGGTCAGCCGAATGGCGTAGAGTTTCAAATCAACACAACATTCGAAGGGGCGCAGAACCGTCCCGATGTGGTGGGCCTTTCCAATGGCGGGTTTGCGGTCATTTGGGATGGTGCGGGCGCGCAGGGCACAGGCATTTATGCGCAGCTTTTCGACGCGACAGCTCAGCCGGTTGGCAATGAATTCCGGGTCAATGACAGCGATCAAAGCGAAGTTTCCCCGCGCATCGCGGCCAGTGACACCGGATTTGCGGTGGTCTGGGCCGGATCCAGCGATGTCTTGATCAAAACCTATGACAATGACGGAAACGCCGTAACCACCGCGACCAATGTCACAGGCGGCCAATCCAACAGTGAGTCTGAAACCGAGATCGTGGCACTGGCGGACGGACGCTATGTTGTGTCTTACACCTACAGCAGCACCAACCAGCCAGACACCAGCAGCAATGGCGTTTTTGCCCAGATCATCAATGCAGACGGGTCTGTCGCGGTGTCTGAGTTCCTGGTCAACACGGATACGCTCAACAGCGAATCTGATTCCAGCAGCGGTGCGTTAAGCGATGGTGGCTTTGTCATCGCCTGGACTGCAGGCAGTGCGCAGGACAGCTCTTCACAGGGAGTCTACGCGCAGATTTTCAACGCAGATGGCAGCAAGCGTGGCGAAGAATTCCTCGTCAATGAGCTCGTCGCCAATACCCAGGCCGATGCATCGGTAACAGGTCTGGCCGATGGCGGTTTTGCCATCAGCTTTACCAGCAACGATTTCGTGCTGGACGGATCAGGCAACGGTGTCTTGGTTCAGCAATATGACGCGGGCGGCAACCGTCTGGACGGGGCGCGTCTCGTCAATGAAGAAACCAGCGGCAATCAGTCACAAAGCACGATTGCGGCCCTGTCCAACGGCGGCTTCGTCGTGGGCTGGACATCGGTCACGTCCGGGTCTGCCGGAGATGGTAACAGCAATGGCGTCTTCCAGCGGATCTTTGGTGATGCGGGCGATTACAACGTCGCCGGGCGCCCCGTGATCGAGGGGGTGAATGACACGCGCACCTTCGTCGAAGACGACATCAACGGGGCACCACAGCTGATTGATGCAAACGCCGCCGTGGCCCTGTCGGATATGGACAGTACCGACTTTGATGGTGGCTTCGTCCGGGTGGACGTGGTTGTCGCGGAACGTGGGTATACCGATCAGTTCAGCCCGCCGGATGATTTGACACAGGATCAGCTCAGCCTGTCACAGACCGGGGGCGTGACCCTATCGGGCAACGCTGTGTCGGTTGATGGTGTGCTGGTGGGTGCAATTGTGTCCACCGGTGTCGGCGGGCAACCGCTGCAGATCGATCTGAACGCCAATGCGACGGTCGAAGCCGTCGAGCGCCTGATCGAAAACCTTGCCTATCGCAACGCTTCTGATGATCCATCCGAAAACCGGACGCTTCAGATACAGGTCGCGGACGGTGATGGTGGTGTGTCCGATGCCGTGCGTGTGGAACTGGTCATCGAGCCCAGCGTGGATGGTGTTTTGCGCGAGTTCCCGGAACGTCAAGCCAATACGACCACGCTCAGCGATCAGAGTGATTCCTCTATTGCAGCCACGGACGAGGGCTTTGTCATAATCTGGCGTAGTTTCGACAACGAACCCAATGTGGCATCTACATACGGCATCTTTGGTCAACGGTTCGACACGACAGGAAATCCCATTGGTGATGAATTCCTGATCAATACAACAGAGGCTGGAAGTCAGTTGGATCCGCAGGTCACAGGCCTCACCGGTGGCGGTTTCGTGGTCGCTTGGGGTGATCCGGGTACGCCGGATGGGCAGGATATTTTCATCCAACGCTATGATGGCAATGGCGATCCTGTGGGTGGCGAAACACAGATCAACACCTTTGTCAGCAGCACCCAACAAGATGTTGAAATCATCGAATTGGCCAATGGCGATTTGCTGGCGGTCTGGGACAGCTTTGGGGTATCTACCGGAACGGGAATTGGTTGGGATGTCGTTGGCCAGATCATTGACGGCGGCACCGGCGCACTTGTGGGCTCTGAGTTCCTGATTAATCAGACAACGGCGACCACACAACAGGACGTGTCGGTTGAAGCAACCGCAGGAGGTGGTTTTGTCGCCACGTGGCGGACGGATGACGGGAGCATTGACGGGGCGTCTTCGGCGGTCCTTGCAAGGATCTTTGATGACTCCGCTTCGGGATATGCCCCGGCGGATGACGAGTTCCTCGTCAACACCACCACCAGTGGTGCACAACAGGACAGCGCGGTCGCAGTTCTGAACGACGGCAATTTTGTTATCGTCTGGGAAGAACCAAGCGCGGACGGCAGTACCACTGGCATCTTTGGTCAGATTTACGCGTCTGACGGGGCGCTGGTTGGTGGCGAATTCCGTGTGAATGACAACCGGCTCTTCGCGCAGTCTGATCCCGGAATTACAGCGCTCGACAACGGCGGTTTTGCAGTTGTCTATTCCGACAACTCAGGGTTGGACGGTTCAGGCACAGGTGTCTTCCTGCAACAGTTCAATGCGCAGGGGAACCGGATTGACGGTGCCGTTCAGGTGAATACCGAAAACTCCAGCACCCAGAGCCAGGCGGAGATTGCCAACATCGGCGGCGGCCGGATTGCGGTCACCTTCACTTCCAACACAAGTGCGACAGCCGGTGACGGTTCCAGCAATGGTGTTTTCTATCAACTGTTCAACCAAGTGGAACCGCCGATCAGCGATCTGGCCGTGTCACTGGATGAAGACACAACCTATACTTTCTCCATCGCGGATTTTGACAACGCACTTGAGGGGCCGCTGGCTTTGATCCGTCTGGATGTTGTGCCAAGCTCGGGCGAGTTACTGCTTGACGGATTGCGTGTATCAGGGGGCGAAACCGTCACGGCGCAACAGCTGATTGACGGCGATCTGGTTTATGATCCGGCACCGGATTTCAACGGGTTCGACAGCTTCTTCTGGTCCGGCAGCACCGATGGTGTGACCTTTACACTGATCCAGACGGAAGGTTCTGTTTCTGTCGCACCGATCAATGACGCGGTGGATCTGCAGGCGCAGCCCGATTTGGTTCTGCCTGAATCCGCAGGCTTCAACCTGTCCATTCCTCTGACAATCGGCGATCCGGACAACAGTGACACCTACACAGTCACCGTGGATTACGGTGAAGGCGATGCGCCGCAGGTGTTCAACACCACGTCCAAGTCACCCTTTATCCAGAACCGCTATGAGGATGAAGGCACCTATGCGGTGTCGGTCACGGTGGATGACAACAACGGCTCGTCCGAGACGATCAATTTCGATGTGACCATTGAAAACGTCGCTCCAAATGCGGGCAGCAATTTCTACGGCACGGATGAGGATACGGCACTGTCGGGTCCGAACATCTTGAGCAATGATTCCGATCCAGGGCTGGACCTGTTCACGATCACGGCGATCAACGGGGTGGCCTATACTCCCGGTGATACGGTGGTCCTGCCAAGCGGGGCTACGGTTTCGGTGGCCGTCAACGGTGCGCTGTCCTATGATCCGACGACGTCTACTAGCCTGCAGAACCAATCAGACGGTGATTTCACCGACGATACCTTCAGCTATACGATCACAGATGATGGCGGTCTGTCCGATACGGCGGATGTCACCGTCCGGGTGACTGGTAGCGATGATTTCGCTGCGCAGGATGATGTGCTGACGGTGGATGAGGATTCCTCGATTACCGGTTCGCTGCTCGATGACAATGGCAATGGCGCGGATACCGATCCAGAGGGTGATACAATCACCATCACCGAGATCAACAACCAGCCCGCACTTGTTGGCGCTCCTGTGGTGCTTTCGGGCGGCGGTGTCCTGACGGTTCAATCCGATGGCAGCTTCATTTTTGACGCCTCCGGCCAGTACGAAGAGTTGGGCGTCGGGGAAACGCGTCTCGTGACCTTTACCTATGATGCGATTGAAGCGGGCGAGGGCGATACCGCCAACGCGCAGGTCGAGATCACCGTTACCGGTGTGAATGATGACCCGACCGCGAACAATGATCTGGTGAACATCGATTTCGAGACGGAATCCGGCATCATCAGCCCCTTGCTCAATGACTTTGACATAGACGGTGATACGTTGACGCTGACTGATGTGAGTGATCCTGCGAATGGGTCGGTTGATATTGTGGGCAACACCTTCACCTTTACGCCGGATGAGGGTTTCTCTGGCGATGAGATCGTGACTTATACGCTCTCTGACGGGAATGGCGGCACAACCACGGCTGACGTCACCCTGCGCGTTGCCCCACCAGACAACCGCGACCCGAATGCGGTGAATGACACCTTTACGATCAATGAGGACACGCAGACCACATTTGATGTGGTGCTGAATGATACTGATCCTGATGGTGATACGGTCACGATTTCAAGCGTCACACAGCCGTTGAACGGGTCCGTCTTTGTTTCTGGCAATCAGGTGGTGTTTACACCTGATCAGGATTTCAATGGCGCGACGAGCTTCACCTACACGGTGATTGACGGCAACGGAGGCACTGACTCTGCCGAGGTTACTGTGACGGTGGATGCGGTCAATGATGATCCAATCGCGGTACCAGATACGATTGTAACTACAGAGGATGACGTCGAAACCGGTAACATCCTTACCAATGACACGGATGTTGATCTCGATACGCTGAGCGTAAGTCAGATCAACGGCATTGATCTGGGACTGGTGGACAGCGATCCGGGTACAGCCGGCATCCAGTTTGACCTTGCCGGAGGCGGGGTCGTCACGATTGATGCAAACGGTGATTACAGCCTTGATACAAATGGGGCCTATGACGCGCTGGCGGTCGGGGATTCTGCGGCTGAAAGCTTTACGTATGAAGTGAGCGACGGGGCAGGGGGCACGGATACCGAAACGGTTTCCATCACCATCAGCGGGGTAAATGATGACCCTGATGCGGTGAATGATACGCTCAACGTGGCTGTGGACACGGACCTGAACGGCAATGTTCTGGACAACAACGGCAACGGTCCAGACAGCGACGTGGACGCGGGTGACATCCTTGCAGTGACTGAGTTGCAGGGCAATCCGTTCAGCAACGGCGATGCCGCGACCTTAGCCTCTGGCGCAGTGGTCAGCTTAAACTCAGACGGGACATTCACCTATGAGCAAAATGGGGCTTTTGCCGGTCTCGGCGCCGGTGAAACCGCAACAGACAGCTTCACCTATGGCATCAGCGACGGCAACGGCGGCACGGATACGGCGACGGTGACGATCACCATTGGCGGTTCCAATCAGGCGCCAACAGCCGTGGATGACGGGTTCAGCACGGATGAGGACAGCTCCTTTACCACTGGTTCTGTTCTGAGCAACGACACCGATCCGAATGGTGACACGCTGAATGTTATTGGTCTCGATGACACCGGAACAATTGGCAACGTCACTGATAACGGGGATGGTACCTTTGACTATGACACCAACGGTCAGTTTGAATCGCTGGCGGTGGGTCAATCCACGACGGATAGCTTTGAGTACACCATCAACGATGGCAATGGCGGCACTGATACGGCCACCGTCACGGTCACCGTCAATGGAGTGAATGACGCTCCTGATGCGCAGGACGATGGGTTCAGCACGGATGAGGACAGCGCCACAAGCGGAAATGTCTTTGACGACAACGGCAATGGCGCAGACGCTGACATCGACACAGGTGACAGTTTTACGGTCAGCGCGGTTGAAGGATCGGGCGCGGATGTGGGTCAGGAAATTACCCTGGCCTCCGGTGCACTTGTGACGCTTAACGCAAATGGTACGTTTGATTATGATCCAAACGGTCAGTTCGAAACACTGGCGGTGGGTCAGTCCACGACAGATAGCTTCAGCTACACCATCGATGACGGCAACGGCGGTACGGATACGGCCACTGTTACGATCAATATCGACGGTGTGAATGACGCACCGGTCGCGCAGGACGATGGGTTCAGCACGGATGAGGACACAGCCACAAGCGGCAATGTTCTGAGTGACAACGGCGCTGGCGCAGACAGCGATATCGACGACGGTGACACGGTGACCGTCAGCGCGGTTGAAGGATCGGACGCGGATGTGGGCCAGGAAATTACCTTGGCCTCCGGTGCACTTCTGACGCTCAATGCGGATGGCACGTTTGATTACGATCCAAACGGTCAGTTCGAAGCACTGGCGGTGGGCCAATCCACCACAGACAGCTTCACCTACACCATCGATGACGGGAATGGCGGTATGGATACGGCCACTGTTACGATCAATATCGACGGCGTGAATGACCCGGTCTTGGCCGTTGATGACAGTTTCTCGATGCGCGAAGACGATGTGCTGACCGCTACGGTTGCAGCCAATGATATTGATCCGGACGGGCCGTCTGCTGTCTACTCCCTTGTCGATACCTCGGGATTGGGCGCGGCAAGTGGCGCGCTCGAATTTAATGATGACGGCACATTCGCATTTGATCCGTTTGGGTTCTTCCCGGAGTTTGACGATGGAGAGTTCTTTGACCTGTCGTTCGAGTATCAAGTCAATGATGGGGCGGGCGGCATTGATACGGCCACTGTCGAGATCGAAGTCGAAGGCGTCACCGATCCCGAGATCATCCCGACAATTGTCACGGTGGATGCACCGGAAGTTGTCGAAGGCGATAGTGGCACAACCCAGCTGGTGTTCACCTTCACCAGGTCAAATGCTGATCCGGGCTATTTCCCGCCGGAATCATTCTTCACTGCTGAAACGGCAGATGGCACAGCGACGCTCGCCGATGGGGACTATGTGTTCAACCAGAACACCGTTACTTTTCTCGCTGGAGAGTTTACGGCAACCTTTGCAGTCACGATAAACGGGGATCTGGACATTGAACCGGACGAATTCCTGCAACTGCAGCTATCGCAGGGCCCGGCAGAGCAATACGTCTTCCCAGGCGCGGTAACGGGTACCATACTCACCGACGACTTCCCTGTTGTGAATGAAGCACCTGATGCCGTTGACGATGATGTTGAGACGGATGAGGACACGTCCGTGTCCTTCAATATCCTCGACAATGACAGCGATCCAAATGGTGATCCAATCCTGCTGAATGAGGTGTTTGACAGTGCAGGGGCGTTGATCCCGTTCAACGTTGAAACGGATCTGCCAGAAGGTGGCACGGTGCTCATCGATGTTGATGGGTCGGTGGTCTTTAACCCGAATGGCGATTACGAGGCGGTAGGCTTCAACCCGCAACCGGAACCGCCGGCAATCACCTTGGAGCTGAGCTACACTGTTGTCGAAGACACGGACGCAGGTTTGATCAGCGATCCGGCGACAGTTTTCATTGAGATTCGGGGCGTCAACGACGCACCTGATGCGCAGGATTTGGTTGGTTCTGTGGATGAGGGAGCGTTGTTTACCGGCAATTTGCTAGCCGGTGCGACGGATGTGGACGGCGGGCCGCTGACGGTCACCAGCCTGAATGGCACGCCCGTTGGCACAACGTTTAATGTGACCTCAACCGGTGGGAGAGAGGGCGCGGTGATTGCTGCCGCGACGGGCCTGGTGAACATCGCTTTTGATCAGATAGGCAATTTCGAGGATCTGGGCGAAGGCGAGACGGACACAGTCCTTTTCACCTATGAGATCAGCGACGGCAATGGCGGCACGGATACCGCAAGCTTCACGCTGACCATCAACGGTGAAAACGACGCGCCAACTTTCGACGGTCAGAGCAGTTTCACCATCGACGAGAACACCACGCTGGTGGGCGATATTCTTGGCGATGACGTGGAGGGCGACCAGATCATCTATGCCATCGACGGCGGCGCGGATGCAGCACTGTTCGAGATCGACGAGGACACCGGCAGCCTGTCATTCATCAATGCGCCCGACTTTGAAGCGCCCGGAGATGCGGGCGGTGACAACCAATACGATGTTACCGTGTCCCTTTCGGATGGATTGGCTGAAACCACTGTCGATGTCATCGTGAATGTTGAAGACGTCGAAGAGGGGACAGGTCCGCTGGTGATCATGGGCACCGAAGGGCGGGACCGGTTGGTCGGGACAGAGGAGGATGAAGTCTTCTATGCTCTTGGCGGATCGCTGGACCAGATGAGCGGGAACGGTGGTTCGGATACCTTTGTCTTTGGTGCGGAACTGACCAACGGCAGACGTGAAAGGGATGTCATCCGGGATTTCGATGCAACAGACGATTTGTTGATCCTGGCCGATGACAATTATACGGTGAGAGAGCTGAGTTCGGGGCTCGTGATTTCCCACGGCGGGGATCGCGATCTCATCTATGTTCTTGGCGACAATCTCACCGTTGACAACGTTCAAATCGGAATAGGCACGTTTGAAGATTATCTGGTATAACTGGTCTGCGGGCCAAAGGGGTTTTTTGATATGCACACTGTGACGCGTAAAAGAGGAAGCAACATGCGCCAGAAAATAGTCGGGTTTGCTGCTGCCTGTGGTCTGGGCCTGATGGCAGCGGGCGCACAGGCCGCCAGCATCGGTGATTTTACATTTGGCTCTAATATCCTGCCGGCAGCAGCTCTGCTCGACGTCAGTGTTTCGACCGGCTCGGGGGGCAATGCGATCGTTGAAGGCGCTGATCTTTCCTTCATTGATCTCGATGCGGTTTTTGCGTCGGTTGAAGTCGATTCAGATGGTAATTTTGTATCCGACGCGGCGCCTGGTCTGGATATCACTTCATTTGATCTCACGCAGAGCATATTTGGCGTGGGAATGGACACCGCTGTGGATGTTGCGGCCTCCACCTTCAGCATTCTTTACGATGTGACTGGCACAAACGATTTCAGTAGCGATGACTTCGTGCTGGCAGTGTTGGATTTTGGTGCAGGTTCGTTTTTCGACCCCTTTGATGTTTCGCTAATGGATTTAGGATTCGCCGAGTTACAAGTCCTTTCCGCTTCTCGCATAAACCCGATTCCACTGCCTGCGGGCCTACCGTTGATGATTGTGGGTTTGGGCGGTTTCGCTGTCCTGTCCCGCCGCCGCAAACGCAAGGTTTCTTGACCAAAACTCTCGTCACGGGGTGAATGTGCCCGGTGTTTGGTGTAGCTGGACAGAAAATCGTGGACCATTTTTTCGGTATGGGTAGTGGATAAGCTTGTCCACGCTTGCAAATTGAGGTCGCAGTCGGCTGAACATGGCGTGATGGACTCCGCAAGGTGCCCAGCCCAAGGATAAAGACCGGCATCCAAGCAGTGGGTGCAGTTGAAATTGCAAGGTAGTGTGAGACTGGGTGACGCTGCCGAGGCTATGTCATCGCTTTGCGATCTGCGAAGAGCCCGCCAATCTGGCTCGTCAAAGCCAAATCGTTTTGGGCAACGAGGACTGGCTTTCGGCCTGTTATTCTTCGTCGGTTTCCCAAAAATCGAAGGCATCGGCTCCAGAAGCGCCAGACAGTTCGCCTACGCTCCAGACGTTCCATGCTGCAGGTAACTATTTACAACACACTCTCGAAAAACGCTTGTGTTGTGAGAGGCTCGCATGGGGCGTATAAAAGTAAACCTGACACTGGATGCGGATGCTGTGACATCGGTTTGATCGCTTAGCCTGACTATGTCACGTCTTACGGAGGCTGTGAGTGCCAAACCGTCCAATGTCGAACGAATCCGTCTGTGATGCCAAGAGAACAGGGCTGCGACAGAGGCCTATGAAGAAGAAGCGACGCGCCAAGAGTTGCCTCTGCAGTAGCTCACACGCGCCTATTCGCTCCGGGGAATGATGGAGTATGCATTGACTTCAAAAAGAGTGAGCTTCAAAGCACATTCGTCTCAGACCCTGAAGTCAAAGCGCAAAGCGTTCGGTATGAGAAGATTGATGTCTTATCGGTTTCCGGAGTGCTAGCATCAGATTTGCCTTTTGTGAAACGCTTGCCTTACAAAGACGAAAATGAGTGGCGCGTTGTTATTACGTCGATGGTACTTCCAAGTGATTTTCTAGACTACGATGTCAAACTCCCGTGGATCAATAACGTTTACCTCAGCCTTTGGATGCCGAAGTCTCTGGTGGTCAGTGTGAAAAAGACGCTGAGAGGAATTCCGGATTGTAGCAAGTTGAGTGTTTTTCAAACTACTTTGTTGGATAATCAAAAATGGAAACGTGTCGCAGACAAATCGAGTTCCTAGATTCGATCATATCTGAAAGGTGAGACAGTAGCCGACGGCAAGTGGATCTGTCCAACAGGTGCTGATTTCAGACATTGCAACATCTAAAACAAGCAGCATAATCAATCACACAAACGAACCAAACCTTCCAATGCTCAAGCCGCTGCGATGTCCAACTTTATATGACGACGGACACCTTCGATAGCAATACGGGAAGATGTTAAGGGAGGGGTAGTTTGCACCGCTTACCAAATAAACTTACTATGGGTCACAATGCCGTCTTGGCCTTCAAAAGTGTGTCTCGACGCGTGTCCCATCTTGAGCTGCTATTTCGCATGTCAGGCCATGTCAGGTGATAGTGTATTTTCACCTCCGTTTTCTTCCCCCAGTTTGGGGTCATGACCGAATTCTTACGGAGGACCATGAAAATGGCATACGAACTGAACGCACCGCCCGTCGTAGCGGATCTGCCGGCCCACGTCCAAGCCGTCACAGCCCAAGCTTTTAAGGTTTCGCACCGAACTCTGGCCGAGTGGCCGATTGAGATGCCTATCGCGAATGGTAAGCGCCAGCCAGAGACACCAGAGGTAACTGCAGCAGTGCGGCTGAGGAGTTTGGCGGGACGCATTAGCCTAGTCCCATAAATCTCAATCTTGACCCGGTCTGATTTCAGACCGGTCTTCTTGTGGAAGTGAGCTATTCGAAGGACAAGAATCTTGACTCTAGTTTTCATTTACGTGACTTAGGATAGATAAAGGTATAATAAAAACTGGGACTTACAAAACCTCAGAGGCCAAATCGTGCGACTCCTCACAGAAAGATACGCCGTCCAGCGCCTTATCCCAATGTTCGGGACGGCGGAGTTACGGATACTCGTCTCATTCGCCAGAGCACCTATGTTTTGAACGCATTCCGTGTTGTAACTGTCTGCCGGAAGTGGTCAGCTTTGATTGAGTAAACTTCATTGACATGGTCACAAGGGAGGCAATCCGTGACGATCATAGTGCGCGTCCTGAACGAACCGCTTGTTCATTTTCTTGCCATTGGCGTAGCAATTTTCCTGATTTACGCTGCCTTGAATGGACCGGGGCCCGATACAGCCTCTGGCAAAACGGTTGATGTCACGGCTGCAGATGTAAACCAGATGGCGGCTCAATTTGAGAGCACCTGGCGGCGCGCGCCGACGCGCGAGGAGATGGACAAGCTGATTGACGCGCATGTGCGGGACAGCATCTTGGTGCAAGAGGCGATTTTACTGTCCATGGACAAGGGCGACGCGATCATTGAACGGCGGCTGTCCCAGAAGATGGCATTTCTGATGGAATCTGCGGCCGTTGCGATGACACCCGCGGAAGAAGTGTTGAAAGCGTTTTTCGAGGAGAACAAGCTCTCTTACGCAACCGCGCCACAGATTGCATTCGAACAGGTCTATTTCGGCGAAGCGCCTGAACAATCGGAACTGTATAAAGGCCTGGCTGCGCTGTTGCGTGGAGCAAACCCGACCTCGGTTGGGCGGCGGACGCTGCTACCGCCTTCCGTTGTACCATCGTCAGAAACAACAATTGATGGCGCCTTTGGACGTGGGTTCTTTGACGCCCTTATGAAAATGGAGGTCGGCGACTGGGTGGCGCCCGTTCGGTCCGGTTTTGGGGTACATGCCCTGCGCATAACCCGGCGTGATCCCGGCGTGATCCCCGAATTTGATGCGGTACGCGATCGGGTAGTTGCTGAGTTTACGGCATCTCGGGCTAAAATGCTGTCCGAAGCGATGTATATGGAGTTTCGTGAAGGGTATGATGTAACGCTGCCCGAGGCCTCGGAGATCGAAAGCGTTCTGCAGTGAAATTGCTGCGCGCGATATTTCTGTTGCTTGCTGTGGTGTTGCTTAAACCAAACGTCACAGGCGCACATGCCCTTCAACCCGGATACCTCGAAGTGACGCTGTTGGCGGGCGACTCTTACCGGGTATTTTGGCGGCGACCCGATGTGCGGGGCGCGCCAATGGCCATCGATGTGCGCCTTCCTGACCTGTGTGATCCGGCCAAAGGGCCTACTCCGCGTTCGGACGGATCGGCATGGGTTTCGGTCTGGGTTGCGTCCTGTCCCGGTGGGCTGCCAGGTGGTACGATCACCATCGAAGGGCTGGAGATGCAGAAGACCGATGTGCTTGTCCGCTATGAAACCGAGCAGGATGTGGTCCGATCCGAGCGCCTGACACCGGAAAGGATGGCCTTCACAGTGCCCGAACGGCCGGATGAGTTCGATGTGATCCGAACTTATCTGTCGCTAGGGGTCGATCATATCCTGGCGGGGATTGACCACCTTTTATTCGTCTTTGCCCTGCTGTTGCTGATCCCGGATCGATGGCGTCTGATTGGCGCAATCACGGCCTTCACTGTTGCGCATTCTATCACGATGGCGGTGGCAACTTTTGGCTGGATCACGTTGCCAGGTCCGCCGGTCGAGGCCATCATCGCGTTGTCGATCATGTTCGTGGCGTCCGAACTGGTGCAGCGGGATGGGACCAACCGACGTCTGTCAGAACGTTATCCATGGACGGTATCCTTCACATTCGGATTGCTACACGGCTTTGGATTTGCTGGCGCATTGCAGGAGATCGGGTTGCCGCAAGCCGAGGTGCCACTGGCGCTTTTGTCATTCAACATCGGTGTCGAGATCGGCCAGCTCTTGTTCGTATTTGCGGTTCTCATTACCAGCGTGATCTTGCGCCGGGTGCTAGCGGACGCATCATCCATGATTGCGGCCAGCAGACTGGGCGGAATTGTCGGCGCTTATGCAATCGGGGGCGTCTCCGCTTATTGGTTCGTTGATCGTTTGTCCGGGTTTTAGAGGCAACCAACTTGAAATGTGACACGTGTCTGCAAGCGGTAGCCATACTTGATCCCGAAACTGCTGACCTCAATGTCATTCAACAGCACGCCCGGTTCAAAGCTCAACAAATGTGACGATAGCCAAAGACCAAGTTGGTGCGTTCGACGTTGTAACAGATCCCGGAGAAAACCTGCCATGTGAAGTCGGACTCGCCTGCGCCCGCACCAAAATGGAACGGCACGACGAAATTCCTCGCTGAGATTGGCGCGATTTGGAAACTGGCAAACGACGCGCAAACGCTTGGGATTCCATTGCTTGATATCCTAGTAGGGTTTAGAGTCTGCGGTCTCGCTTTTGCGCTGGCGATCCGGTGGACGCTAGAAAATTCATAAGCGGTTTCGTTCTCTGCACGGAGAAACCGATCAAATCGGGCGACTACTGTTCGTTTGGCACGTGGGACCGTACAATGGAGTGCATTCGCGCCGGAACCACGCGTATTTGCACAATCGACCACACGTAAAGCTCTGTTCCGAACCCGAGGATTTTGGACCTTGAATTGGTCAATCGGGAGTGCCCAGATCACACGCATGATGCACTATTACCCACGTATCAATACCGATACCGTAAGGGTCCGCTGTGTCGGGTATGACGCCTCTTCTTTGGTATTCGAAAGTCGCGTCTGTATCATCACGCGCGAGTGGAACGATCTCTAAGCAATTCAGCACGACGTGCTCTTCCGTACCAAAGTCATAACTAAGACATCGGGGAGCGGAGGCGCCGACGGCACGAACTAAGCCGTCCGAGTTTTTCACCAGATGGGCGCCAGCGCGCTGAGGGTCTGTTGATGTACCTCCCACACCGGTTTCAACCGATGCATCGCGTGACGCAGAAAGGCCGATACCAATAAAAGAGCCTCTGTCGTTGGGTAAGCCCTTGTCCTTTGGGGCCCTGAACCCGAGGCGTCTGAAACGGCGGAAGACGAAGAAATGGGTGACAATACGGCGGGCGGGATTAATGCTACGGGTAAGGCAGACAAGCCAGATTGACGTCCATTCAACGTCCGCTCCCAAAGATCACCCCGCCAAAGTCGGCTAAGTTCTGGGAGAGACGGTTATTGCCTTGGATCAGTATGCGTACCTGCAGAACTAAAACTGCAATCCGAGGATCGTTGCGCCGCCTAGGCGGGCGATGCGAAGATCGGCGCTTAATGTTGATTGAAAGAGCCAACATGTGCTGTAAGCCCTTCAAGGGAAACCGTTTCCAGGACAGTTGCATTGACCGGATCTCTGACAATCCATCTTGGTTTCTCTCCTACACTTTGTTGTCATACAACGTTCAACGTAGGCTCGCTGTTTTCGAGCAAGGTTCTCAACAAGGGATTGTCCAGTTCCCGGACCCAGTGAAACAGTCCTATTCAATACCTAACCGTCAGAACAGATGGAAAATGTACGTCTCTTGATGACTTGCTCCATTTGAACTCAGACTGTGGATGACAACACTTTCTCAAGTAAGAGAACGTCTCCTGTATAGTAAGGCTGGCATGGATGATGGCGCACTGGAGCACGCTCGGTCACTGAATAGCCTAACCTTTCGTACAAGCGCACAGCACCGATATTTTGCTCGTAGACCTGTATGCTCACTCTATCATACCCGTGTTGGCGTGCGGAATTCTCTGCTTCTTCCATCAGTGAATTTCCGATCCCGATCCCTTGGAACGCCGGAAATACGGCCAGCGCGTTTATGTACCACGTTCCCACGGCACTTTTTTCCAACTCCAAAAAGGGCGCGATCGGCAGCGGCAAATCATCGGGGTTTTCTTTCGGCAATTTGTCGATGGGATAAGAAAGCACCATACCGGCGATCTCACTGTAACTCTGGGCCAAAGTTGCATTTCGGTGAGAAAAGCCGCCAGTACGCCTCAGAGCACGGTTCACACCAACTTCGAGAGGGGATTGACCGCGTTCCAACGATTTTGCCCACAACCAGGTGGGAATTCCTTCACCGGCGATGTCAATCAATTTGGCAAGATGTTCCGCATCGCCCGCATGCGCTGGACGAAAGTTCAATTCGAAAAAGTCTTTCATTTCTTTGTACCTGTATGAAACATGTCATGAAGTTTCGTGCCCTCGCCCGTTTCCCGAGCGAGGGGTATTCTCCACTTCAGAAGAGATTTTGGTTGCGGGGCTCTAGTGGACCCACAGGTGCACCGGAGTCCCATTCAAGCTGGTCTTCCTGATAAGCAGAGTCGCGCAAGACATCGCTTTTTGCACCGCTTTGGTAATCGGCCTGATCTTTTGCACCAGCCTCGAATTCAAAGGTGGCACTGATGGCCATGAATTCGTTGAACCCCAGAGTGGTCTGCACAAGAGCGCCCTCAATATGCGCATAATCGCCGGTTGCTCCAGTGATCGGGCGCTGATTCTGCTGTCCGATATCCGCGATCTCCGTCCCTTGGGTGACAATTTGGTCGCCGTCATTGAGGGCAAAGACCTGACGAGAAATAACCCAGACGCCGGTGGTTGCATTACCAGCCTCGCCGACAAAGTACCCATCGCAGGTCCAGGTGCCCAAGACGAGTTCCGGGAAGGCCGGGGCGCCGTCCTTGAGAACACCGACGATACCGTCTTTCAGTGTTCCCGCTGGATAGATGTAGCCCTGGCTCAGAAATGCATTGCCATGGGCGGGCATTCCGTTTTCATGCAGCGGCTGGGCAGACATGAAGATGCGCGTATGGTCTTCTGCGACATCGAAAGCCATCGGGGCACCTTCTGCGATGGCAAAACCTGTGGTTGCCAGCAGGGCAATGGCAGAGAGAGTAGATTTAAGCATTTTTAAGTTCCTTTGAGGTTGAGGTGTTAACGCTGGTGACAGGGCGCGCGGCAATTCCGCGCGCAGCTGTTGGGGAAAGGGGCAGAGCGGTTTTTCGCAAGATGTCATGCGGCGCGTGTTGACTGACACATCGCAGCGACATGACGATGATCTGTGCCGCAACACCCACCGATGACTGTCAAATTCGGCAATAGCTGCGAAAGACTGGCATAGAGTTCGCCAAGCTCTTGTGGATCGCCGTCATCGAGTGTCTCAGCGGCGTCTAACTCTGCATGACTGAGACGCGAGGCATTTGCGCGAAGACCCATGATCCGTTTGGTCCAGCCGCCTTTCAGTATATGCGCAAAATGATCCGGGTGCGCACAGTTGATCATGAAGTATGCGACGTAACTTTCCGTGGCCAGATCTACGGCCTTAATGGCGTCTTCAAGGCGCTCACCAGAGGGCAGCTTTCCATCCGTTTCGACTGTGAAAGCGACGGCAACCGGCATGTTGTGAGCCTTTGCGGCGCGGGTGATCCCAATCGCCTCTGCGGCATAGGTCATGGTGATCCCTGAGACCATATCCGCCCCAAATTCCTCGAACCAACCGACTTGCGCGCGGTGGTAGGCTTCGGCTTGATCAGATGTCAGAACGCGCGTTGGGGCATAGCCATCATCTTGCGGTCCGATGACCCCGTTCACGACGAACGGAGATCTGTCAGACTGCTCATGTGTTTTCCTTAAACGGATCAGGGTGCAAACCGTTTCCTGGTGTATTGAGCGAAGTGTTTCCTGCGTCATGGCAAGCTCTGCCGCCCAGCGGGCGCTGGCACGCCAGGTCGGCGTATCCATGATGAAACCACGCTGCTCGCGAATGGCAATATCCGCAAACCTGCTCATGTATCGGTCGATTGCAGAAATGCCCTGTTCAGTTTCAAGAGCCTTGAAGGCTGCAAAAAGCGGAAGGTCGAGACCTTCTTGAAAGATGAGTGTCGTTTCCAACCCACCGTCTGTTATCATGGGGGTGCCGTCGAGTTGCGGCAGCGCATTGCGGTACTTCATCGTGGATCCTTTCCCTGGCTTTATTGTGTGCCGGTGTCGTGGCAGACAGGTAGTCGGGGCAACAGAACAAAGCTTGAGAAGTATCTGAGAAGTATCTGAGAAACTCTGAGCAGCACTCTTTGGGCGCATTCAGATGGGGGAACGCAACATGAAGGTCCGAATTGTCGATGCCGAGATTGACTTTGAAAATAGGACGGTGCGTGCAGGTGACTCCGTCCGAAAACCCAGCCGTCAACCGCTCGACATTCTGCGAGCGCTTGTTGATGCGGATGGGGAGATCGTCAGCAAGGATCAATTGATCGATGATGTCTGGGATGGGAGAATTGTTACTGATGCCACGTTGTCGACCGCCATCAAGGAAGCCCGTCGCGCGGTTGGTGATACCGGCTCCGCGCAACGCGTCATTGAGACGGTTCATGGCGTGGGTTTTCGACTGGCGTCGCCCTTAGAAAGCATCATTCCTGACCAGAAGCCGCAAGTCAGTTTGCCCTGCCTGCTGGTACTCCCGTTTCGCAACACAAGCCGTGATCCGGATGCGCAATTCATTTGTGAAGGTCTGACGGATGAGATCATTGCCAGCCTGTCGCGTTTCCCTGACTTCAGAGTGCTTTCAAGAATGACCTCCGATGTAATTCGAACCGCCTGTTTGGAGCCGGCAGAGATCGGCAGCCGTTATGGCGCCGGTTTCGTTGTTGAAGGGAGCGTTCGAATGACCGCGTCGCGCATTCGTGTCTCCATGCAGCTGATCTCGACCGACACTGGCGTAATCATGGTGACCGAGCAATTTGATCGCGAAGCAACGATTTCGTCGCTGTTTGATGTGCAGGACCAGATCGCACAGATGTGCGCCGGTCGCCTTGCGGGTCCGCATGGGCCCGTCGCACACGTCACAGACCAGACAGCGCGGGAATACGCACAAGTGGCCAGTTGGCAGATGTTTCGCCTGACTGCCGAGTTCCGACGATTTTACCGAACCTATGATCCTGAGCTACATGCTGAGTTGAGAGCCGCCTTTCCAATTGCCCTGAAGACGGATCCGAGTGCGGCCAGTGGATGGGCAGCCTATTCGGTCTTGCTACTTGAAGAGCACCGTTACCACGTCAATGAAAGAGTAGGCGTGGATGCGTTGGGACTGGCGACGACGGCAGCTGAGAATGCGGTAAAGGCAGACAGCAGACACGCGTTTGCGCAGGTTGCACTGGCCATGTGTCGGTTGTTCGCGTCGGATGTTGCAGGCTTCGACCGCGCCGCCGATCGTGCGCTTGAATTGAATCCCGGAAACTCCGACGTTTTGTCCGAGATAGGTCATTGCTACGCGTTTCTTGGACGCGAGGAGGAGGCAATAAGGCTATTGGACAAAGCCATGACAATCAGTCCCGAGCATCCCGGCTGGTATCATTTTGCCAAGACATGGCGATATGCACGCCTTGGTATGTTCGAAGCGGCCTTGCTTGAGGTCCAATTGGTGCCCATGCCGGGGTTTTACTGGTATCACGCTCATTTGGTTTGGCTGCATTCAGCGCTCGGACAAGCAGAATTTGCGGCGGCCGAAGTCGCCAGTTTGCGGAACGTATTCCCCGGTTTCGAAAGCCGTGTTCTGGATGAGCTGACAATGTGGGACGCCAACAAGGATCTTGTGGAGTCCGCGTTGAAGCATTGGCGCGCTGCGGGGATGTCTATTGAAGAAACGAGCGCCGAGAGCGCGGTATCAGGGCAATGAAACCAGATAGCAATAAAGCCAATGCCATCAATTGGTATCCGCCGATTTTCACTAGGACCGCACCCGCAAGACCTCCCGCGGCGAAGCCAACAAGATAGCCGGCCATGGCTTGGGGCATCCTTTCCCCCGCAGTCTGCAGATAAATCGGAAAGAAAAGGAATAATGCAAAAGCGTTCACCAAGATCGTGATCCCAAACACGGAAATGTCCTGAGCGACATAACTCGCAGCGCCGCTTGCGGCAGCAAGTGATAGCCCGACCTTTTGTGCTTTGCTTTGCCATGTTCCGGGGAGTCGCGCGGCCAAAATCGATCCGCATGCGCCTGATACAAGGCTGGCTAGCAACCAAAGCGCAACCGCATCGCCATTGTTGAAACGCGCGCCATAGAGTTCAAGAAAAGTCCAATACGCGCCCATCATCACGAAAAAACCGATAAACTTGGTCGGTGCTCGAATTGAGCCTGTCGACACATGGCCTGCGCCGTCGGTGACAAATGGCGTGCCGCGCAGCGCAACAATCGGTAGCGACAGCAAAAACAAAAACCAGAAAGGGGATAAATCAAACAGTGGCAACATAAGATAGAAGACGAGTGACACGACCAGACCAATCGACATTGCCAGTCCGATAGATGTCAAACTCTTTTCTGAACGCCTTATAGCGTGCAAAGCTTCTTGTGTCAGACTGCCCATGGATACGCCGAGACCGATACACGTGCCAGCCAAGATCGTCACGTGCCAATGCTCCCCAAAGGCGAGCGCGGCAAAAGCAAGCGGCAGCGCGTACCGGGCTATGTAGGAAACTGCGTTCTGGAATAGCCCAGCACAGGTCAGCGCCGCAGAAAACAAAACGAGACTGGCGAAAGCGCCTGCCAAGCCATCTCCGACTTCGGGATTGCGGGATAGATTGCCTACCCAAACTGGCATTGTGTTGATAATCACTGACCCTAGACACAATATGCCAATGCCAAAACCGAGTTTCATTGCTGTTCCTTGCCATGAGGGCTGCATTGAGCATTAACGTTACTGCATTCACCGCGTGCCTCAAGCTTGCAGAATGCATTTTCGACGACCTGCAAGCACTTCTTTTTCGGTGTCCAAGCGCGTTCGGGATGAACCAGCGCACTGCGTACTCGACTGGTCTCGGCGATACAGCGCTGCGGCCGACGTTTAGTGCCCCTCGTCGCATTGCGTAGAAACAGATGAGGCAACGGCATAAATGGGCTTTTACTGTTCGCCTGATGGAGCAAATAAGCTTCGGCCTTGCGACGGTGCAAGGCGCAATCATTGTTGCGAATTTTCGTTGCGATCACAAAGTATGATACCGGACGGCGTCAGCCTTGTCCGGTGTTGTTTCTTGTAACTGTCTGCCAAAATTGGTGTTGCGGCATTCACTTGCCTGGTTTGCAGAGGTGCCAAACCTGTTCAACCGGGAACGACTTCGCCCATTCGGCTGGAACACCAGCTCTCACATGGCGTGCTCCGTCAGGCGCGTAGATCTCCTGATAATTTTTCACGGTGAACCCAATTTCAGTGAAAAGCTTGAACCAATCCGCTATTGTCAGATTGAAACTAATCCCGCTGGGATCAAATTCGACTTCTGTCCAGTCGGCACCCCACATGCCGCGATAAGGCCGATGTATGGAATCATCACAGGGCGCTCCGTTCCATGGCGAACAGATGAGAGACAAAGGATGGTTTCCAAGAAAGACGAGCTCACCACCAGGACGCAACAATCGCCACGCCTCGGTCAACCAGCGGTCAGGGCGGCACCAAATTGCGGCTCCATACTCGGAAACTGCGAAATCGAAAGAGCCGTTTGAAAGCCCTGTAGCCTCAGCGTCACCCTCTATAAAAGTGATTGTCGCATTGTGACGTTTCGCAAGGTGCCGCGCAGTTGAAAGTTGAGCTGGAGAGATGTCGATGGCCGTGACATGAGCGCCACGACGGGCCATCCATCCTGCCACATACGCCGTGCCGCACCCTAGTTCCACCGCGTCAATGCCCGAAAGCTCCTTCGGAAGAAGGTTGATCTCCGCTTCCGGTACGCCCCAATTACCCCATTCCGGTTCCTTTGCTGTCCAAAGCCGTTCGCCGACATCGACCCAATTGGTGGCGTCATCGTTCCAAACGTCCCGATTTATTGCAATGTAGTCGCGCGTCATTGGCTTGGTTCCAGTATACCGGGAGTATTCTAGCAGATGACGGGCGCACTTGGCAAAAATGCCCACGGAGCTACCTTCGATCCCTCAGGTCATTTGACTGTCGCGCAGTTCCGTGACCCTAAGTTCATGATTGGACATCGGTCTTAAGAGGGCGTTCTGGTGGCCCGACTTTGCAAGAAACGACCCAAACTAAACGCGCTGGCCAATGTGATGAGCAGTAAAGCCGCTGCCGGTTGCAATGGCACTGACGCCAGGGATGGTTCAATCCGCTCAAAGGTACCGACACTCTTCCGGCGCAAAACTCTACTTGCCGAAACCGCTTCGGTTGCAAACAGATCCAAGGATAGAACATCAAGAGATCCTTTAAGACCCGGAATTTCCACAAAGCCAGAGCTTGGCACGGCGGGTGGAAATGCATGTGGACGGATCTCTCTTGCTTCAAAGAGGATGCCGGCAGTTGGGTCAAGCGCCGTTCCGATACTGTCAAACCGTGAGAACGACGGGGGGGCAGTATGGAGGCCACATACCGAATAGCAACAGGGTCCCCATCGCCGAACAGGTCCAAAGATGACGGCCGCAACAGAAAGTACGTCGGTTAGAGAGTGGTCGTGCGAAAGGTGGCGAAACTATACGTCCCACGGACCACCTGCCCCGGGTCGATTGTCAAAGCTGCTGCGGGCAGGTTGTGGACGGCCATTACCGCAAGCGTGGCTGCAATTCACATCTTAACTGTATTTCTCCTTTAAAACATTGACTTAATTAACCTGGACGAAAATCGCATACCGGATGAGGGCGCATCGATTCGGCTCGGCAATGCCGTCAGCCTAGGCCCTGCCTGGAAAAGTTGGCGGCAGGCTTTCATTCGAACAACCGCCCCGATACGTGGTCAGCATGGACGCGGCCATGTCCGGAATGAGCGGACCATGGTCATTGAGCGCCAAATGAATTTCGGCTCGTGTGGGATCTGGAACGTCCTGATCATACCAACCGTTCGGGATCTTGCCTGCGGGCAGATACGCCGCAAAACGCGCTGTTCATCCCGGGCGTTGACCGTCCCATCGGCACAGACAGTTGGCGTTCCCACATCTTCAGCGCGACCGATCACGTCGTTGGCGGGGCAGGGCGTTTGTCGACATGCTCGGGCATTCGATATGACAAACCACCTAAGGGTGGTCACAGAGCCCGGTGTCAATTCTCGCGTTTGCAGGGACATGCATAAGCCGGGCTTGTCGGCATCCAACCGGGCGATGGTATCCGCGATGGCATAGGATGCTATCGGCAATGCGACCCCAAGTACACGGGCGGCAACCACGTTTGCGTTTCATCCTGTGCCCGAATGCATAAAGCCGTTCCAGCTTGCTTTCCCTGTGCCATTGATGTTCCCGCAACAACCAGAACATTTGGCGCAGGAATCGAATTTTGATGGAAAAAACGTTGCGGATCAGCGGTATAACCACAAGGTAAGAAACTGTTGCTTTCACTGGCCTTATCCAAAAAAACGGAATTCGGGATGCGTTTTGAGGTCGCCGCATTGTGTTTTGCAAACTCTCTTTTGACGGGGTGGATGGCTCCCGCTGCAACCGGCGTCGCGATGCGCCATGGTGCAGTTGAGGAGTCCTACTTTTAAACGGTGTCACACCAAGTATTTTACTTCGATTAGCCCCGAAGTGACCGAGGACGCTCTTCAAGTTCCCGGGATCAGTGAAGAAAAAGAAGGTGTTTTCAACCGGCTTATGAAACGAGCGCAGGTTCTGCCCTTCTTCAGAAAGTCGGGGCAAGACCTCGTTTTCATGGAAGCTCGCACAAGTGCGCATCATTGAGCCCGTGAACTCGCGAACTTAGGCTATTAGTTGCGTCTGACCCCGCCGATACATGTCGAGCCTAATGTCAGACGAGGGAAGCACGTGCCATTCATGTGGAAGCGATCTGCGAAGCCGTCACCCGACCCAGCATGCGGTTTTTTGCAGCCAAGGCGGTTGCACAGCAATCTGTCTTTTCGGTCCATCGCACATGGGATTTGAAAGACCGCCAGCGCACGCCGCCCGTCAAAGGTTGCGCGGCATGATGGCCGAGCTTGGCGGTTTGGATTCGGTTTCGCGCGCGGGTGATTCATCGACTTCGCTCGGGACATTTTGGTTGACGAGGTGCTGGATCTACCCGCTATCGCGAAGCAATTGACGTATAACCTGTGCCAGCACATCAAGGCGCTGGATGTACGGATCGGTTGATATGAGGATCGACGGGAGCAGGTCGCCAAAGAGGATGCGTGCGTGCAGTCGCGGTGGCTGAGTACGTCACACGGATCGTCGGAAGGGTCATCACCCGAAACGAGCCATTTACTGCATCCGCAACCTGCAAGAAACCGAACACCACGTTGGCAAGTCCCGTGAAATGAGTCTTCACAAGTTAGTCGCTACAACCAGACATCCCGTCGTCTGGCTCGCACAATAAAGCCCGCAAAGCTGCTGGGTATTTGGTTGGCGGAACCTTTCAGGGTGTGCGGTCAAAGCCGCTCAAACTGGACCCTCTCACGGTTTGCAAGTAAATCATCGGCGCGCAGCGGAAACAGCGGGCTGCTTCTGACAAAATCACAAATCAGATCAAAAAAACCCTTTCTATGAAGGAGATATCCACACAAGTCGTTCGCGCGATGTGCGGCGATTTGGTCATCTAATCCAGCACTTACAGTGACTGGAAGTTTTGCCTGTAGTCCGATGGCGAAACAAACAACTCTCTTTGAAATGCGCGGCGCATGCGGTCTTCATCCCGGAACCCACAGGATGTAGCAATTTGTTTAATGCTTTGTGATGTTGTTGCCAGCAGATCCTGCGCTTTCTCAACCCGCATGGCTTCGACGGCCTTGGCCGGTGTTGTTCTCATTTCTTGCTTGTAGACGCGGGCAAAGTTTCGCGGACTCATGCCAGTTCTGTCGGCGAGCTCGTTTACGGATAAAGGAAATGCGAGGTTATCTGCGATCCACAAGTGCAAAGCTTCAAACCGCCCTTTACCGTCTCGCAACTGACGCCCGAGGGTCGGGCTGAATTGAGATTGCCCACCGGAGCGAACCATCTGCGCTACCATGGAGCGTGCCACCTTCATGCCTGACGCCCGCCCGAGATCTTCCGCCACAATCGCCAAGGCCATGTCAATCCCGGCCGTAATTCCAGCAGAGGTCCAAGTCGAGCCGTCTTGCACAAAGATTGGATCAACTTCGACCCGAACGCGTGGAAACTCCTCCGCGAGCATTTTGCAATCTTCCCAATGCGTCACGGCACGCCGTCCATCCAGCAAACCGGCTGCGGCCAGGACTAACGCGCCGGAACAAACGGAACACACACGCTGCGTCCCTGCTGCGAGGGATTGGATCGCTTCGACGAGTTTTGCATCCCGCATGCCTGGAACGGCCCCGTCTCCACCCACCACAATAAGCGTGTGGATTTCGCGACCCGATAGGCTGGAAACAGGGACACTAGGGCACGACACGACCGTGTTCGTCTGCACAAGGCCGCCGCCGGTTGAGACAACAACACATTCGTAACCGCGGCTTCCCGAAATGGAATCCGGTGCGTGGGAAAACACTTGTAGCGGGCCAACCAAATCCAGAAACACGATATCGGGATAAATTACAAATACGACAAGCCTTGGTACGTGGGGCCGATGTTCCAGTTTGGCAGTTTTTAATGTCATATTGTCATTTCTGCCAAAAGAAACCTGGGTAGTCTACAGTTACGTGAAACGGAGATTTTGTGATGTTGACTCTGAAACCAAACTGCGAGTGCTGTGATAAGGATCTGCTGCCGACCGCGTCCGACGCCCGCATCTGTTCTTTCGAATGCACGTTCTGCGCAGACTGTGCTGAGACGAATTTTTCGAACCTTTGTCCGAATTGCGGTGGCAAATTTGTACCACGACCGGTGCGGCCTGCGGAGAGACTGTGCAATTTTCCAGCCTCTACACAGCGGGTCAACAAAGCCCATGCTGCATGTAAGAACCTTCTTGAGTTGACGCAGGGAGCCCACGATGCCTGAGCTAAAACACATCCTGAACTGGCGCCGGATCGACGCGTTCCTCACAACTTCGGGGCAACCAACCGAAGAGCAGTTAGCGGAAATTCAAGCCTTGGGCGTGACCCAAATCATTAATCTCGGACCACACCATAACAAGGGTGCGCTCAAAGACGAAGCAGGCACAGTCGCGGCACTCGGGATGTCTTACATCTACATCCCGGTTGAATTCGAAGACCCAACCGACCAGAATTTTGAGGACTTCCGAGCCGCGCTTGAAAGTAACCCCTCTGACCAGAAACACGTCCATTGCATCTACAATGCCAGGGTCAGCGCCTTTTTCTACCGTTACGCCAAAACCAATGCCAATATGTCCGCGGAGGCTGCTTTTGCGATCATGGAAAGCATCTGGAGACCCGGGGACGATTGGGCCAGTTTCATCGATAGTGCGGATGCCGAAGGAAAGCCAAATCGTTATGCGGGCGACGATTACTGACGGCCTATTCCGGCGATCCATTCAGCAACGCTATGCATCGTTGCGGCTATCCTGGTGCTGCAGTTCTTGCATCAGGCGGCATTCTTGTCTCCACGCCGACGAGGTTGTTTGAAATACTGTTTCATAGTTCCTGTTCTGGCATGCCAAGCGGGGACCGGGGTATCAAGCTGTCAATCTGGGCCATGATGTCATCGGGCAAAGCTCCGAACTCCAGTGCGCCTGCGATGCCTTCGATTTGCTCGACACTGCGCGCTCCTGGGATCGGTAAGTTGGTTTGCCCCTTCGCCCACAGCCATCCGATGGAACCTTGAACCAAACTACGGCCCCCGGTCGTCAGGAGCGCCCGCACGGCATCAAGTTTTTCCAAAAACTCAGGGTTCGCCTGCCCATCCTTGAAGTACTGGATCACCAAGTTGGAGCCGGCGCGAATATCGTCAGAGGGTATGGCTGTCCCAGGTCCATACTTGCCACTCAGCAATCCCATCGCAAGTGGTGAGCGGATCAAGGCAATTGCGCCTGTTTCTTTCACAACCTGCTGAATTTGCGGCACATCTACGAACACATTCATCGCATGCTCGACGGCACCAAACCCTGGCCGTTGTGCAACCTTTTTAGCGCTTTCAGAGAAATCCGTGCTCCAACCAAAAGCCTTGATCTTACCCAGTTGGCGCGCCTTTTCCATTTCATCAAAGACCAATTCCGCCTGCGGAACAGGAAGAGCATTGTCATGCAGCAACATCATGTCGATACACCCGCGATCCAACCGAACAAGGCATTGATCGATTGCGGGAAGGATGCGGTCTGGCGTTGTGTCGCCAAATGTCAGCTGTTTGCTTTCTTCGTCAATGGCGATGCCAATTTTGGAAACGATCTTTGCGTCTGGCCGCGTCTTGAGCGCACGTGCCAACAGTCGATCTGCATGACCTGCGCCGTATGCGGCGGCTGTGTCAAACAACGTAATCCCGTGGTCAAGTGCCGCATGGATCGTTCGGATGGACTCCGCGTCATTCGTGTTTGTGTAGCCTAGCGATGCATCGCCCGAAAACATTGCCCCACCGATAGGCCAGCAGCCCATGCCAAGCGGGAGAATTTCTGTGCCTTGGAACTTCATCTTACAATCTCCTTTTAAGATACAAACCCAGGAAAACACCGAACGGGTTTTAATGAAATGAAACGTATTGTATTGTTCATTTCATGAATGAAACGATGTTTGATTGGGATGACCTGCGCCTCTTTCTCGCCGTTGCGCGCAAAGGCGGGTTGGCTCCAGCGGCTGCCGCCACGGGCAAGAGCGCTCCTACATTGGGGCGACGGATGCTCTCGCTGGAACGACGTATTGGCAAGGATTTGTTCCAACGATTTGCGCGTGGCTATGAGCTAACTGATGCTGGACAACAGTTGATGGCGAAGGTTGCTGACTTGGAGCATATAATCCTGCCGATTATTGACGTTCCCGGAACGCCCGTCGTCAAGGTGTCCGCTGGTCTCTGGGTTACACATCTATTGTGCGATCATGTTGCAGACATCATCGGCAGGGACGCGGTAAACCTGCGTTTCATAGCATCAGATGAAATCATAGACATTGGCAAACGCGAAGCTCTCATTGGCATCCGCAACCAGCGTCCTGAGGGGATCGGCATGGCTGGACGTAAAGTCACTCGGATACAGTTCGCTGTCTATGCATGTAGCGAAAATATTGAGATGTGGGCACGCGTTATCGGGTCAACACCTTCTGCGAAATGGGTGCTCGAGCATCTGGACGGAGCGCGCGCAATTGAAGTTACGAGCGCACGAAATGCACTGGATCTCGCGTTGGCCGGATCAGCGCGGGTCGTTTTGCCGACCTTTGTTGGGCATCATCTGGATGCATTGCAGCAAATAAGCCCCCCGATTGAGGAACTTGAGCACGATCAATGGCTTGTTACACACCACGAAGACCGCTTTGTGCCGGAAGTGCGTAAGGTGATCGACAGAATCTACACAATTCTCAAAGCACAGGGGGACTAAGGATCAATGTCATGGTCAACTTATGCGCTGCGTTCAAAAGGTAACAAACGGCGCGTGGTGGTCGGCGTGACGCGGAATTCCGGCTGCACCAGACCGGACGCCCATGCACCGAGCAGCGCCTCAACTGTTCAAGGAGCTTTACCCGCTGGCATTTTGGAATATGTCCGGATGATTTGCCGGATGGCCTGATTTTGGCATCTTGTACGCAGGTTTGCCAGGAGTCGGTTTATCAAGGGTCGGCAACAGCCGGTTGGTGCGGGGCTTTCTGGATGATGAAATCAACGCGCAACCGTTCGTGCGAATGATCCTGCCGGTGACAGGATTGGTCAGGCGGAGCCGAGTTAATGGAGAGCTCCAGCTGAAAAGGGTTGGCCCGGATATCATTCCGGGGCAGATGCTGCGCATGTCTCTCGGCGGTTCGTTCGATCCGTCGCAGTCATTGCGTCGTTTGCTGGGCATGTGCTGTCGCAATCTGGAACCCTTTTGGCAGAGAGCGGCGTGTGCTTGGGCGTAATGTCACCACGTCTGCAAACTTGAAATCAATTGGCAGAAAGATTGCGCCCCCGCCGGTGGGCCAATGACGCTTCTTTTTGAACTCATCCCCCATCCGTAGATCTGCTGGCCGGTCAAGTCATATCGATGTGCGAATTGTGTGACCGCCACCCCATCCCTCGCAACAGAAGAAACGAGCGCCAAATTGTTATCGTCACTCCAGTGTCGCCGCCGCTCAACACCAAAAACCTCGCCCCATATGACACCCTCCGCAAAAGACACGCCCCTAACGACTTCGCTGTGCAACTGTTTTAAATCCTTACGCCAGAATTATGCACACGGTACCAATCGGGCAACGAAGTTGGATCGCGTCGACGCGGTGTGCACGCAGACTGTTTGTTAATGCCGCAGGCGTGCAGCAAGCTCGAGCAGCTGCAAAAAGATGCCACACGCGATAGGTCAATTGGCGATGCGGACGGAGCACAGATTTCGCCGCGCGATCGGCGATGCGCGCTTCCTGGAAACTTGGCCACGCATGCCGCGTGGTGCCCGGTGCAATAGACAGACCGTCTTTGAGGCGGAGAACCGCCTGATTGTTTCCCATGCCTTCAGTCTGCAGGGATGTGACCGGGATATATTGTTGATGAGGTCTCCGCCCAGCAGATCGCTGTGCCATCGCCTGCCGGGTAATGGTGGTGGCGCGCGATTGTAGGACGTCGGATCCGGACGCGGCCGTCGCCGGTAAGGGGGGGTGACAACAGCGCCCCAATGCCTACCTGCAAACAGGCAGGTATAGCAGGCGTTATTCCCGAACCTCAGATCTCACATGCGGGTGCGGGGGCCAATGCGACACTTTAATGCAGAGATCGAAGTCCCTGTTTGCTCGGTGGGTGATCAACTGATCTGTCGGCTCGCGGGTACTCAAGACGGAACGGCTCTTCGGGTGTATTGATCGTGCAAATGTGCTGACTGCGTCATCAAGGACAACTGCGCTGGCCGCACAGAGCGCCACATCCACAGATCAGAACATAAGGCGGTTCCACAACGAGTCCCGCAGCGGCCCGTCGACGACCCCAAACGGTTTGCTGTAAGAAGCATGAGAGTTGAACTGCCCTACAGCACGATCAAATCCCGGAAGGACCCTCGCACGTCTGGACGAGGCGGCTGACAAACGCAGCCACTGGCGTTGCATTTACTCGCCAGCATTATGAACCGCTTGATACATGTCATCGGATAATGTTCATGATCATCGCGACGAAAGCGCGACATCCACAGTGCGACCGAAAGTAGAATCTTCAAAAGTCACGTCGATGTGTTTTGTCTCAGGACCGACCTTCAGACCAACGCCGAACGGCGTAAATGCCCCCACTCGCAAAACACGCGCCTGAACCTAAGCTCACGAAACATCACTCTATCACAAACAGGTTCCAAATAGTTTGCGGGGCACCACTACCGCTCAAGTTACAAATCGGGGGGTTCAGAGTCGACTATTGTCTAGGCTCTTGCGACCGTAGTGCACATTCTGCAAAGTGGACATTAGGAGGATGCTTGGCGTTTCAAATCCTCCAGAGTCAGCGACGCATGACAATGCGGGCTTGCACATAGCTAAATTTACATCTCCACCTGCCGCTTTACCTCTCGACTTACGACTGTGATGCGCCGAAATCATTTGTTCCCACTTAGTCGAAAAGGCTCGATGAATTCATCGGCCAGGCCATACTTATCGACGCGACAGGCGCGCTCTGTTCTGAACCGTGTTGTCTTGCAAAAACCGATTGGCGGTCACTAAACACGTCTTACTCAAATTGACAGCTGTGACAATTTTGTTTCGTTATTGCGTCGGATATTTGTCAATGATTGATCTGGCAGATGGCAGTCAGTAACATTTTAACTGGCAGGGATGGTCCCAATGAAATCCTGATTTGAGGTCGTCGGATCATCATTGAAGTGATCTGAAGTGGTGTTGTCCGTATGCCTGGTCAAACCGAAAGTTTATTTAATCAAATAGGGGTTGGCTCATTGAAAAAAGAAGCAATCCCGCATCCTTTCGCGTCAATTGAGTTCATTCTGCGCGCCTTAAAAAAGCGACCATTCGGTCTGGATATGGCTTTGCCGGCTAAGCTTTTGGCCTGTCCATTCAGTTTTATCCCTTGGGGTGCCGTTTCCCGTTTGGAGAAAGGTGGCGCGCGCACTTTCTGGTCTGCGCTCGCATTTCTTGCCGTGAGTGCGGCGCCTCTTTCCGCACAAGACTTTTCGGCAATCTTACCTGCGCAATACGGCGCTGAATACGAAGACCTTCTGTCCGATCCGGGCAATCTGGAGCGCCTCCTTGCACTCGCCCAACGGGCTGAAGTGGATGCAACTCAAAGCGGGTCCGTTAGCGGTTACAGGTTCGCGATCAGGCTGTATGAGCGGATGCTGTTTATCGATCCTGATTTGACGCAAGTCGCCCTGAGGTTGGGCGAGATCCACTATCGGCTTGGAGAGTTCGTGGAAGCGGGCAGCTATTTCCAGCGCGCTTTGCAGGATCCAGAACTGCCACCGGACGTGCGGGCGGTCGCTGAACGATACATTGACAGGATAGACCAGACACTTGCGCCCAGCCAATTTTCAGGGCGGCTGGTCTATGGGCTGAAATACCAATCAAATCCAACGCTTCAAAACGAACCCCTGCTGACCACACCACCGCAAGGATCGGATTTCAACCTGTTTGCAGGGGTGGGACTGAGCCATGTTTTTGATCCAGGCTGGCAGTCAGGTCATACGCTTGAGACCACGCTCGACGCCACGGCGCAGAAATATTTCGAGTTCAACGAAATTGACAGTACCACAACCGCCCTTACTTTTGGGCCACGCCTGAGGCTGGATAGTTTTGGTGTCGGGAACACTTCTGTGCGACCATACCTCGCCTTTACGGCGGAGACAGTTTCGGGCGATTGGTATTCCTTTGATACGGGCGGCGGGATAGAAATCACCGGCATGCCCATGCAAGGGCTGCGATTGAGCGCGGACTTCAGCGCGGTGAGTCAGCGGCACAATGCAGAGCTGAAACCGGAAAACCGGCTCGACTTGCTTGATGGTGATGAATTCGACGCACGGCTTGGGGCTGATTTTCAAATTAATCCGCGGCTGGCTCTGGGCGTTGGCATGAGTTGGCGCGAGACTAATTTCGCAGATGATGTCGAATTTGCAATTACAGACAGGTATTCGCGCCGTTATCGCGCAGAGGTCTTTGCCCGCTATCGTCATCCCCCGCTCGTCGATTTTGGGACAGGTGACTGGTATTTGAACCTGTCTCTCAGTCATCAGCAAACCGACTGGTTTGATTCGATCACCCCAGGGAGCAATGCATTGTGGCGGGAGGACTGGGAGAACACGATATCGTTGTCCAGCGAAGTGCCTGTGACACCGGATTTCGCTGTTGTGGGTGGCATCGGGCACACGGGGTACAACTCGACACTGGCAATCGCCGAATACAGCAATTGGGAGATGTATCTTGGATTCAGGCAACAGTTCTGAGGGTTCCGACACATCAAAACATACACCAGAAACCCGCAAGCGGCTTGAAAACGAGGCGGAGGTCCTGTCCGGATCTGCACGTCGGCAATTGTTCGTTCTGATCTTTGCCGGTTTCTTTTTGATGTTGACGCTTTCTGTTCCGGATTCCCAGCTTGTCAGAGCCGACGCCACGATCAACTGGCCGCTGATACAGACCCAGATCCAGCTCTCAACTTTTGTTACTTTTGCCCCACTGGCGCTCATCGCATTGCTGGCTTATCTACATCTGCTTTTTGGCCGGCTGCTCAAGCTCAGACAGGAAGGTTTCTCGCCGCCCGAGATTGATATTCTGGCCATGACCAGCCGCCCTGCGCAGCTTTTGGCGAATGCGATGCTCTATCTTTTCGTGCCTTTCGTGCTGGCCTGGTTCTCCTGGAAAGTCGTGTTTCGCGACGAAGCCCGATTTCTGATTGCGGCCACTTTCATCGTGACGCTCGCAAGTACAGTGCTTTATCTTCGCCGGTCGCGCAGCGGGGTTGATAGCAGAAGTGACAAAATGCGTCGTATCGGGATCGGCATCACCGTAGCGTTGTCTCTTCTTGGCGCATCGCTGATGTTGCCTTGGAGTGACATCAAGCGCATCGCGCCCGGGTTGCCGCAACTTGATTGGCGAAATCCCGTTATGAAGTTGCGCATGCTTGACCTGAAGCGCGCCAATCTGGGCAGTGTGGATGAGTTTGCAATCGTCAATCTTGCGTCCCAGGACTTGAGATATGCGGATGCTCGATATGCGCGCCTGATTGGGGCCGATCTGCGCGACTCCAACCTGACACGCGCGAACTTCCGTTATGCTCTCATCGGCTCGGATGGCTCAGGTACCTCCATGGTCACTGACTTCGAGCGTGCAGTGCTGAACCGGGCAAGCATAGAGCAAGCTGATTTGCGCAACACGCATTTTGATCATGCGTCTTTGGTGGGTGCCGATCTGGAACAGGTCGTTCTGGGCGACACCCGATTTTGGTGTGCGGATCTCTCCGGAGCCATGATGAACCGTGTGACGGGCGAAGGGGGAAACATCGTCTTTCAACATGCCCGTCTTGATAGTGCACAACTCGGCAGGGCGGAACTCAGCAGACCAAACTTCCGATACACGAGTCTTGTTGGTGCTGATCTTGGGCTGGCCAACATCGAGGGGGGACAATTCGGGTTTGCCGATCTGAGCGCGGCGCAGCTCGGCAACGGTCAGTTTCGAAATACAAGTTTTTTTGAAGCGAAGCTCGAAAACGCTGATCTGAGCTACGCTGATTTCGAAGGCGCAGACTTTTCCGGCGCAAATCTGACCGGGGCCAATTTTACGGGTGCTTACGGCATTGAATGGTCCGACGTGGCGCGTGACGCGTTTTTATGCCGGACAATCGGCTCGCAAGGAAAGACGCACAACGATCATTGCTCGGTCGTTCAACCAGAAACTTCTTCTGGCGAGCAGAGCAACCCGTCAGGTGCTGATGCTACGCTTCATCCTTGCCAACGCACGCAGAATACCGGGAATAAATCGTTTCTCTTGCGTATGTTGGAACTGTTCGCGGACGAAAAATGAACAACGGCGTTAACGGGTAATGTCCAGCCCCGAGCAGCTGCCCGTCAGGCAACTATCGGGCGGTCGAAAGGATCTTGGACCATCAAGGTTTATCGGTTCAACTGTCTCCGGGTCCGCAAGCTGAAACGCCTCAGAAAGCGGACCACTCGATGCTGTCGCCGACGCGCGTGTGTCTTGTGACACCACATTGGACAAAGGCGCGCGAAGCTGTGCTGCTTTTTCCGGCGTTTCCCGGTCTGGCCCCCTGACTGCGCCGAACTCATCGACCCATAGGACGAAACCCGATCTTCGGATCACTTCCGTATTGCCCGCCCCGCCGTTTGGACCGGTCAGGGACACGAAGCCTCCCGCTTTTACTGCCGTAACAGTGACCTGCAAAGGCGCGCTCACTGGGTTTCCGCGCTTTGGCAAGCCGCTGGCCTTATCGTCTGCGGCCAGCGCTATTGTGGCCACAGCCCCGGCAATCACAATTTTTCCTCTTGGCGTGCTGATGAAGATTTGGTCCTGTGGATTGTCCGCCAGAATGTTTTCAGCCTTGGTGATGCATCTAAGCGCAGTGCCCAGCGAGAACTCCTTTACCTCAGTATCAAGTTCTGCATCATAAAACCTGCCGTCCAGAACTACCCTGCACGAGGGACCGACCAGAAGGCGGGATTGATTCACGAAGAAAAAGTCCGCAGCACCACGATCGCTCGTGTTGACAGCTTCTCGTTCCACGATCCGGATGCGTGGGGCAAGTACGCGTGCGGTGTTGTTGCCTGGAGGACGACCGCTGACGTTGGGGTTTGTCCATTCTGTTCGACCGATGGGAACAGCCGAGGATTGCGAAACTGCAGCATGCGGGAAGCCCAGAGCGAGAAGTACACAAATGACATACGGCAGTGGCGACATCGAATTCTCCCTTGTTCGCTTGTACCCGCCATTCAAGCACAGAACCGGAATATGTATAAAGAAACGCCTGTTTAGTCGCGATGTCAAAAGGTTAGCGTACCTGCGCAGTTGCGTAAACCGTGTGGGAATCGATTCCGCGGAAAAAGTGTCTTTTTGCATTGAGCTTTTTTAACTTAGGCTGAAGTGTATTTTTTGATTTTTTTTTGTACTCCAATCATTTCCCAGCTTCTTTCATCTTGCCTTCATCTGCTTCGATAAGTCCCCGTAACAAAGGTATTTGAGCGGCCTTGCATGTTTGCGCGTCTGTGCCATTCGCTCTGTCAAAGGCAAGTTTCCTGTCCTGACTTTCAAGTGTCGCCGTAAACTCCTCTGGCGGAGTTTTTTTGTTTTGGCAGATTTAAGTGCATTTCAGGAGGAGCGCATCGCTATCAAAGCCGTGTTTTGAGCGCCTGACCACAAGCACCGACCTGATGAAACAATTGATGAAAACAGGCAAAACCAAATTAGTCACACGCTTTGATGCGCCTGTTGCCCAGATAGTATGGTTCTTGCGGCGCAACCGAGCGGTCATTGCCGGCCTTTTTCCCTGCGCGAGTGGGGGTACTAGTTTCTCATCCTAGTAAAAAAGCCAAAAAAGTTCCTTGAGGATGTGTTCGAATACATATGAGTTTATCAAATTGGCTAATATGCGTCGGTTAAAGTCTGGAACCTGGAACGTTCAAATACGCTTCGCCGGAAAGCCAGCGCGTTAAAAGACCCTTCAATATCCAATTTGGGCCAAGGAGGGTGCAGCAGATCAGGGGTAGGCTCTCTATTTCAACCATCCAACTTTGGAAAAGGCAGGGTTTCGTCGTTGCTGTACTGTCTCGACGCACAAACCATCAAGGAAACTGACTGAATACCATTCCAAGAGGCTCGGCAGGCAGATCGAGTTAGACAGGGTTCGTTCTGCTGTTGCCGGCCATCTTTCGATCCTGGCGCGCGAAAACCGGTTTTTGGAGCCAAGGCGGTTACCACGCACAGGCCCGAGGAAATTCGAGGCCTTCAATCATGAACGGAAGAGTGGTCAAGGAGACCACATTCATTTTTCATTGCCGAAATCAGCAAATGTACACATCGCCAATGCCAGTTGTATGGGTTGAAGCCCGCATATACATCTGCGGATCATTAAGACCCGGGGCGATGGAAGAGGATCTGCTCGCCGAAAGTGCTGACCGATTGCTAAACTATAAACTGCTCTCAAATTCCGGGCAAAGATATGTGAAACCTTCGATAGATGCGCAGTGTCCAGCCATGGAAGTGGTATGTGAAGAAACGGCCACTCGAATTCGACAGTCTTAGGTTTGCGCTGTTTTCGACAAAATCAGCGGGATCGAAGTGCGTTGCCGCCTCGTCACTGGCCACTGACTTTGTTAAGCTGGATTTGGACTCGCCGTTTGAATTGTTCGTAGTCAAAAGCCAGATTACCTTGATCCGGGGAACAACAATTGAAAATGGAATGAGATGTCGGAAAAAGTAGCTTTGGTAACGGGCGCCGCGCGAGGCATTGGACTTGCAACGTCGCATTTGTTTGTTGAACAGGGTTGGCGCGTTGCAATGGTGGACAGGGATGGGGATACCTTGCACAGCGAGGCCAGTGAATTGAAAAAATCAAGCGCATTTGTCCATGACGTTTCCAATCCAGATCAAGTCGATGATATGATTAAGGCTGTTGATGGCTCTTTTGGCCGGATTGACGCCGTCGTAAACAACGCTGGCGTTGCTGATTTCGGTCCCATTGAAACAACAGATTTCAAACGCTGGCGGCGGGTCATGGAAACCAATCTGGATGGTGTTTTTTTGGTGTCTCAGGCCTGCATTCCTGCTTTGCGGAAAACGCGCGGGGCGTTGGTGAACATCGCATCAATATCAGGATTGCGCGCTTCAACTCTTCGCGTGGCTTATGGCACGTCCAAGGCAGCAGTGATCCAACTGACGAAACAACAAGCCGCCGAGTTGGGCGAATACGGTGTTCGAGCCAATTGTGTCTGCCCCGGCCCGGTGCGCACCAAATTGGCGATGGCCGTTCATACGCCGGAGATCATAGAGGCCTACCATGATGCAATTCCGCTTAACAGATATGGGTCTGAGCTCGAAATTGCTGAAGTTATTGTTTTCTTGTGTTCCGAAAAGGCGAGCTATGTGACAGGTCAGATTATTGCTTCCGACGGTGGGTTTGAAAGCACTGGCGTCGGTTTGCCAGCTCTTCGCGGTGAGTGATATGGTTTTTAGGTGAAATGTTTTTATAGGTTTCCTCGTACGAACTGCGCAATTTTTGGGATATCGTTTCATCTGGCGTGACGGTATCAAACGTCGTCTTAGCGCCCTTGAATGCTCTCGTTTTGTTTTAGTTCGGCGATGGTTTGCCCGCGAATGAATAACGGACCTCGGTGAGTTTTCTGGCTCACGCTCTCACAGCCCACCGGCAAAATGTGGCGGATGCAGACTCGATTGCTCTTCCAAACTGCAAGTGGCGCTTTGCGTATCATAGCTGCGATGAACAGATCCAATGCCGGAACAGCGGTTACGTCTGATCTTGAAGACGAGCAACCGGCAATTCCTTATTTTTCTGGTGATGGGTATGGCGGCGATTGCGATGAGAGAAGTAACCTCTGGTCATGCTATTCGATGGGCATTGACCTGCTCAGCCAAAAACCGCCACAACTGGCGCAAACAGCGATGGCCCACAAGTCGGTTCGGATCATTTGGTTGGTTCTGTCTAAGAACGAATACCATCACGCTCACATAGCTTAGGGAGCAAATTGCGATCGTCTCTCAGTGCTGTCGTGAATCTGGCCTGTCTGCCTGATGCCGGCAGCCAAGACTGGCTCATCTTCTCGGCGATGCCAGCAACATCTGTCTGACAACGGATGAGTTCCGCAAGCGCGGGTCCAATCGGCCTATCAACATAAAAGGGCCGTAGGCACTGTGCGGGCCGTTATTGCGGCCTCGTTCCAGCATACGTAAAGCGCCGCAACACCCACTCAAACGGGCCCAGCTTGAACCAAATTCGCCAGATGGTGAGCGCGATGATCAGCAAGATCGTAACCAGTATTGCGATCGCGGTTGCAGTCGCCCTGCCGACCTCGTTCCAAAAACCTAAACCATAAGCCGAAAAGATGCTTGTCAAAAGGATCGACTGACCGAGGTAAATGCTCAGGCTTGATCCTCCGGCATTAAGCGCCCGGGACATGACCGGACCCGGAGGACGTGAAATTGCGGCGATCACGCCGAGATATCCCAAGGTCACAATCGGTGCAACGATGATGGTTAAAGCCGCCCCTGGCGCTGACGGACCCCATTGCCAGATACCGGCCCCAAGCAGGCTCAGGATGAGACCGGGCCATAGACAAACACGCCTTGCCCGCGTCCAGAGCGGATGCGCGGCATCGTCTATCATGCCTGATTTCACCGCAGCCAATCCAAGGCAGAACCAGCCGAGAGCGGAGATGCCTTGGATGATTAAAAACAGCGGCAGTGTGACCGAAAAACCGATACTCCTGAAACTCACGGCGTCGATGAATGTGCCACTGCCGAGGGCGGCCTCTTCGTATTGAAAAACTTCGGGGGGTGTACCGGATGGGGCGAGGAGCAGTGGCACTCCAACAATCACGTGCAGAAATAGTAAAAAAACCCCGACTTTTGCCAGTCTCCCCACGGACCAATTGCGGAAGAAAAAAAGAACCGAGCCGGTTAAGGAATAAATGACCAAAATGTCACCGGGATAGAACAAGCATCCATGCGCGACCCCCAACAGCAGCAGGCCCATCATTCGGTTGCGATAGATACGACCGAAAGGCAAGTCACGCCGCGCGGCAGAGCGCATCAAAAACCCGAGACCTACACCAAACATAAAGGAGAACAAGCCATAGGTCTTGAGCAGCGCAAGCCCATTGACAAGCCATAGAGTCAGAGCATCGCCAAACGTCTCACCGGCGGGCTCTGTGAAACCATACAGGGCAGAAAACGCGATATACTGGACATTGACAATGACAATGCCAAAGAGCGCGATGAGCCGAAGGTAGTCGGGCATCAAGGCACGATTTTGTGCAGCCATAACCTTAATCCTTTTCTCCGACAAACATATGGAATTCCTCAACAGTTCCCGTACCAGATATGTCTGGCAATACCTTTTTCGCTCAGGCACAACTGAAATGCGAGGCCGCATCGACACCCCAGATCGATTTTCCATGCTTCAGTCATGTTGCGGCACTGAAACGGAAACCGGTTCGCATAAGACCAAGTCGCCAGATGCGCACGGATCCCATGGCCGATCGGTCTGATATCCGTTGAATTCAAACACCGCACGGCAAACGTCAACATTGCGGGGATCGGACGCCTTTCCTTCGCGCGGCTAAGGATGCTTGAGGATCCAATGATAGGGATGCTGCAAGGCTGATGGCTTTGGATGAAATGTTACTGGCAGTGCGAGCATTGCAATGGCAGACTGATCCGATGACGGAAACGATGACAAGAGCGAAGACACGTTATGACGTAGCCGCACCCAAGTGGGGCGACAAGATGCGGACGCTCGGATACTACGATGGCTATCTGGGATTTCTGAGTGCGCCAAACAAGCGCTCCTTTCGGGATGCGCGCGTTATTGACGTGGGTGCGGGGACAGCATCCTTTGCCGAAGCGTGGGTTGCGGTAAATGGAGCGCCAGGTCACATGACGCTGCTGGATCCAAGCCGTGCGATGCTTGATCGGGGTCGAGCTTCATTGGAAAGACGGAGCGTCGAACCTCGGCTCGTTCAAGAATTACTTGGGGAGACTGAACTCGAACCCTTTGATGTGGTCTTGGCTGCTCACGTCATCGAGCATTGTCCTGACCCATCTGTGGCCCTGGAACAATTGCGTGAGATTCTTCTTCCGGGTGGGAAACTGCATCTCGTGGTATCTAAGCCCCATTGGTGTAGCGCAATCATTTGGCTGCAATGGCGCCATCGCACCTTTCGTGAAGAAGAGATTCTCAAGCTCGTCCAACAAGCCGGCTTTGACATAGAACGGGTTCATAATTTCCCATCGGGTCCGCCGTCAAGGACGAGCCGTGGTATAGTTGCCAGAAGACAGGGCTGAGTTCCGCAGCGCGAGCGGCGCAAACAAGTTTGCGGTCTGGCGGTCGTCGCTACATCTCTGCCAGTGACCGCCCCTTCCTGCGCCGCTGACCTCCGCTGCATCTTTTCTTGATCGGCTTTTCGTGCAGCACCGTCGCGAGGTCGCTATCAAGCCAGAACGGAAGGGTCAGCTTCCCACTGCGGGGGTTCCGCGAACTGGTGATCATCACGACCTTCAGCGACAGCCTGTCCTGACCCGCCACCTTGATGCCGCCCGACACCATCCGCAAACCTGATCGGCCAATTTGCGCGCTTCATCGCTTCAATGAATCGATGTCGACCGTCAGTTTCCAATTGTCCGCAAGGCGGTAAAACGTGATGCAGGCTCAGAAAGCCTTTGCCATCACTATACCGAGACGACGCACAAATTCGGCCGGATCTGTCGGGTCTTCGCCTTCTACAATGCGGGCTTGGTCCAGCAGCAGGTGGGCAGCGTCTTTGAGCAGATCGTCGCTTCCCGCGTCATTGCCTTTTGCCCGGTCTGCAAGCTTTACGACCACAGGGTGGCTTGGGTTCAGTTCCATTACGCGGGGCATCCCCTGTTGCAATTGTCCGTGCCGTTTGAGCATTCGTTCCAGGTTGACGTCCATGTCGCCCTCTTCCGCGATCAGGCAGACGGGGCTGTCAGTCAGGCGTTTGGAGGGCCGGATATCTTTTACGGCATCCCCCAGTTCGGTCTTGAACGCTGCAATCAAGCCTGCGAGATCGGCTGTATTCTCTTCGTTGTCCTGATCGGTTTCATCTTGTGAAATCTTGTCTAGATCCGCTGATCCTCGCGTGATTGATTTGAGCGGCTTGCCATCAAATTCTGTGATGTGCTGCAGCCAGAATTCATCAACGTGATCTGAGAGCAGCAAAACCTCGACGCCTTTCGCCTTGAAGCCTTCAAGGTGCGGAGACTGTGCTACTTTGACCGCGTCCTCGCCCGCGATATAGAAGACCGCCTCCTGGCCCTCCTTCATGCGCGCGACGTAGTCAGACAGGCTTGTAAGCGCATTGCCTTCTGTTGAGTTAAAGCGGCTGACTTCAAGGATACGGTCCCGTAGGGCAGGGTCCTCGACCAGCCCTTCCTTGAGAACGGCACCGAAGTTTGTCCAAAACGCAGCATACTCATCCGGCTTTTTGGATGCCTTCTTTTTCAGCTCACTCAGAACTTTCTTGGTAATTGAGGTTTTAATCTTGGCGAGCGTCGGATCGGTTTGAAGCATCTCGCGCGACACATTCAGAGACAGATCCTGAGAGTCGACAATGCCCCGTAGAAACCGCAGGTATGCAGGGATCAGGTCCTTAGTCGTCTCGGAGATAAAAACGCGGTTCACGTAAAGTTTCACATGACTCTTGCGCTCTGCATCGAATAAGTCAAATGGCTGGGCGGAAGGTATAAACAGCAAGCTGGTGTGGTTGACCGTACCTTCAACGCGGTTGTGCATCACATGCCAGGGTTCATCAAACGCGTGCGACGTATGGCGATAGAACTCGGTGTATTGCTCCGGGGTGATGTCCTTGGCAGGCCGCGCCCAGAGCGCGGAAGCGGCGTTCAGTGTGTCATCTCCCAGTATGACCGGGAAGCTGATGTGCTCGGAGTATGTCTTGATGATGTGTCTTACCCGCGTTTCTTCGGCGAATTCCTTGGCATCTTTCTTCAAGTGCAGCGTCACGCTCGTGCCATTTGCCTCTCGCTCGGCGGGCTCGACGGAGAACTCGCCCTTGCCATCGGATGACCACAGCCACGCCTCTTCCGCTCCGGCCTTGCGGGTCAGCACATCGACCCGGTCGGCAACCATGAACGCCGAATAGAACCCAACGCCGAACTGCCCGATTAATCCAACCGTGTCCTGCTTGTCGGCCTTGAGTGCTTCGATAAAAGCGCCGGTACCAGATTTGGCGATGGTACCCAAGGTTTCCAGCAGGTCGGCGTGATCCATACCAATGCCGTTGTCCGAGACGCACAGTGTCTTGGCCTTAGAATTTATTTCGAGTGAAATCGCCAGAGCATCGGCCGTTTTTGCAAGCGCGGGATCGGTAAGTGCTGAATAGCGTAGCTTGTCACAGGCGTCCGAAGCGTTCGAGACCAACTCGCGCAAAAATACCTCGCGGTTCGAATATAGCGATCCCGCTACGATATCTAGTAGCTGCCCAACTTCGGTTTGAAACGAAAATGTTTCCTTCGTGCTCGCATCACTCATGGCTTTGTCTCCTTTGTAGCTTCACTGACAACCTCGAAGCGAAAAATAAGAAATGCGCGCCAAGTTGCAACCTGCATCGAACTGCGCTTGATACGGACCATCAAGATTGACTGGCTTTAGGCGCACCATCAAAGCCGCCTATGCTTCTGCAAAAAAACATACTGGTATGCTGGCGCGTAAACGGGTTCTCGCTGGAGGCAGCTTTCGAAGCACCGTTTAGCGAAAGAAATCTGATCTATTCGCACGCCCTTGGAAATTTTCTCAATAAGTTAAGCCATTCGTGATGCGCCTCTGTACGATACGCTGCCCGCACACACGCCAAGCAACCCAGGGATGATTTTGACAGTTAATGCACGTACGCCCCATGAAGGTGACGTCGGTCGACGAAACATGAGTATGTAAAATTACCGGAAAATTCAGACTTCAACGGCCATGGTCAACTTGGTCTGGTCAGCATTTATCAACGATGGCTGTCTATTATTCGCGCCACTTTGGAGGCTCACAATATGGACAACAGGCTGCTTCACGATTTTGCTGAGATCGCCTCTGATTGGTTTTAGGAAACTGATGCACAGCATCGGTTCACCTTCTTTTCCGACCGCATTAGTGACGTGGTCGGCGTGCCTGCCAAAAACTTTCTCGGAAAGAGCCGAGTACAACTGCCGAGAGGCCAAATCAAAAAAGATCTATGGAAAGCGCATGTTGCCGACTTCGACTCGCGGCGGCCTTTTCGCGACTTTACATACCAGGCAATAAGACCCGATGATGGTTCTGTCTTCTGGGTCAGCACGTCAGGTCAGCCAGTCTTTTCCAAGGCGGGTCAATTTCTGGGATACCGCGGTACCGGGTCCGATGTAACCGCCGAAGTTTTGGCACGCCAACAATTGGAGCAATCGAACGCAGAGCTGAAAGAACGCAATGCTGAGCTTTTGAAAGCTAAATCTACGATTGAGAGAATGGCTTACGAAGACGCGCTGACCGGATTGAAAAACCGACGTGCTATGGAAGATGAACTCGGACGCAAAACGGGCCGAAACGGTTGTTCAACGACCGTGCTGCACATGGATCTGGACCGCTTCAAGCAAATCAACGATGCGCTCGGTCATGCTGCCGGGGACGAAGTTCTTCGCGTCGTCGCCGAAAGGTTGAGAGCTTGTTTTCCACCCCCGGCTTCTATTGGCAGGATGGGCGGTGATGAGTTCATCGTGCTTGTCCAGGGAGCGGACCCAGAGGCACTGCTGAATCAAACGAAACAAGCAATACACAATATCCGTCAAGCGATTGCACTTGGGGAGGGTTCGGTTAGTCCCGGTGCCAGCTTCGGCATTGCAATCAGCGAGACCTCAGAGGACAGCGCACAACAATTGCTCTCAAAGGCGGACCTCGCGCTATATGAGGCGAAGGCGCTTGGCCGCAACCGCGCAGAGATTTTTACACCTGAACTGCATGACAGGCTGGCACAGGAGAAGGAGCTGGCGAGAGACTTGCAGCTAGGTTTGCAAAGCAATGAAATCGAAGTCTGGTTTCAGCCGCAGATTGACGCCAGAACGGGCTGTATTTCGGGCGCGGAAGCATTGATGCGCTGGAATTGTCGGCAACGTGGTATCCTGGCGCCGGATCAATTCATGCCGACAGCGGAAACTTTGGGGATCATGCCTCAGATCGACGGTTTCGTGCTCAGAGAAGCACTGGCGTTCGCCTCACAGATGGCTGATATCGGCCACGCCCTGCCTCGCCTCTCCGTAAACGTCTGCTCGGATCGCCTGACCGATGGGAGCATTGTGGAGGATGTACGCGCTCTTTGGCTGGACAGACGAACACAATTATCTTTTGAGTTGGTCGAAACGGTGACATTCGACGGAGACATGAGTGAAATCATCAGGCACAATCTTGATCGATTGCGCGAGACTGGGGTCTCTCTGGAAGTCGATGACTTCGGCACTGGCCACGCCTCGATTACCGCGTTGTTACAAGTCGAACCTGATTTCCTGAAGATTGACCGATCTCTAATTGCAAATCTTTTGGTCGACTTGAATTGCCGCCGCCTTGTGACGCAAGTAATAGATATGGCAACGGCCATGAACATCGGCGTCATCGCTGCGGGTGTTGAAACTCAGGAACAAGTTGAGTGCCTTGCCGATCTTGGATGCCATCAACTACAGGGCTTTTACTATGCCGCTGCAATGTCAGCGCCTTGTTTCAGTGACTATGTAAAAGGTTTCCCAAAGCGGCTAGCTGCGAGAGCATAACATTGTTTTTCCGAGCACCAACGAATGGCAGGAAATTCATTGTATTGACAGTGTTGCCCACCGTAGAATGTCAGGTATCGAACCACGTGCTGTATTGAATTACAGTGCCCCGACCCAATGGCCCCACCCTGATGACCACGGTCTGATTGGTTCTGGTTTCGAGCTTGCAATTGCTGATGTATGTCCGGCTTCTTTCGGCGTCCTGACTTGTCAGCGCGACGAGCCCCCCTGGCTCGCTCCCAAGGCACCGTTCTCCACCCTGCCGATCCACACATCAGGTTCGAAAAGCAATGGGCGTGAGGCTTCTCAAACTTCTGGCAGATGCTGCAAGGTTCCGCGAATAGGCTTCATTTGTTGACACTTTGAGCTGTTCATCCGGACAACAACACGGGGGGATCCGGACGATATTCCTCTCCATAGCAAAGACGACTGGATAATCTGTATGGTCGTGTTGGCCAGCGCGACCGCGACGTCACTCGGATGCCGCCATTCCCGCATCCGACCGACCCTCTGGCCTCTGAGTTATGTCTTTGCGCCGGCCTCGGCAAGGACCGCGCGGGTGCCAACATTCAATAGGGTGAGAGCGGGCCAAAGTCAGCTTCGCAAGGCATTCAGCGTGATCGCCAAGCCGCCCGCATTACTTCGTTGTCTTGTCCAAATGAAGGCGTGGGTTTCCAGATTTGGCGCGCCCAGTCTCGAAGCAATACGGAAATCAAACACAATCAGCCCGAGACTTTGCGCACCGGTGGCGGCTGCCACGATCCGTCAATAAAATTACCTTTTGGGCAATAAAGACGCAGAGAATAATTCCACCCATCTGTAGTGGGCAGAAAATTGGGGATCACGTTTTCACACCCGCCGGTTTGAATTCTGGTGGTGCCGTCTTCGCTTTGATGTGCAGTAACGTTGTTCAGAGAATACGCACCACGGTCATTTTCTTCAAAAAAAATCTCTTTGTTGTAGATGCTAATCGACCAGAAACCATCGACGGGCACATCGCTCAAAACCATTTCCTGAACTGTCCCGGCGTCATTGTTTTCAGGATAGCCCGTGAAATACATTGCGGCTTCCTTCGGGTTCAATCCCCAACCGGTCGCCGTAGCCATCAGATGAGCGACCCGGTCGACATCATCGGCAGTTCCCATACGAACTTTGCCGGCAGTTACGCCAAGCACTGCAACGCGGCAAAGGCATCGCGCGCCACCTTCAGGCTTTCGCTATCCCCGGTCGGGGAGTTCGAATGTGCCATCCTGTGCCTGTTCAACTGTAATTGCATCCTGAGCGCCATGTGCTGCCTGAACGTCAGCCTCGTCGGTCGGGTCCACAAATGTACGGAATATCAGCGTGACGACGTTCTGCTGCGTCAATTCCAAGGTATTGCCGTAGATAACAAACGGCGTGACATGATCCTGCGAAATCACTTGCAACGATGGAAAGCGCGCGCCTTTCGTAGTTGGCATCGACACAGTCACAGGGCCTGCTGCCAGATCATGTATTGAGGAAGAATAAAACGTGTGTATGTTCATGCGAACAATGACCTGCTCATCAATGGGCGTTGTTGCACGACCATGCACGATTTTGTTCAAACCACCGTTTAGTCTGACGACATTCGAAAAATAGAAATCTGACTCGGCACGTGAAAAATTGAAGGCATCTACCTTTTACGGATCGGCTTGAGCAACGCCAGCCAGCATTCCAAGGGCAACAGCGGTGATTGGTGCTCTCTTCATTTTGCAATCTCAGGGTTTGGGAATGCCCATGTGCCATCAATGACTTCCTGACGAGGAAGGTACATGCGGATGGTGTAATTCCAGCCCTCGGGCGTGAACAACCAGTTGTCCTGACTTGGATCGCCACCAAAGTTGATTGTGAAACTGCCATCGTCACTGCGTTGTGCCGTCAGGTTGTTCAGGGAATATCCTGCATTCGGGTTTTTCTCGAAAAAGCCACTGCTGTTGTACATGCTGATCGACCAGAACCCGTCAACAGGCACATCTTTGACTGTGAGGCTGTAGGGCGTGCGCCCATCGTTTTCTTCTGGCGTCACATTTACAAAAAGAACTGCATACTCGGGCCCGCCACCCCAACCGCCGGCTGTACCCAGCAAATGACGTACGGCGTCAACCTCCTCCTTCGTGCCGAACATCATCCGGCTGTCGGGGACAAAAGGGGCCATGCCCAGAACGGCCTTGCGGATGGCGGCCAATTGCGCGGTATCCCAATTCGGCAAATCAAGAGAGCCCGGATTTGCCTGTTCCAGAACAACTTTATCTTGCAACGCGTGCGCGGCTTTGACGTCTTCGGGGTCGGCTGGGTTCACCAAAGTGCGCACGTTGACGTGCACGTATCGGCTGCCAACGGTGTCCTGTGACAGCTCATAAACACCTGGCTTGGCGACATCCTGAACGATGTAGTGATCCTGATTGATGATGCGAATGGACTGGAACCTGTCGGCTTCGGGCATGGTAATTGTCGCAGGCGTGGTCAGATCAAGCACGCCATAAGAATAAAGCGTGTCACGATTGGCACGCACCACTGGCTGCTTGTCTACGTCTACCGGTTCGCGATTATGCGCAATGGTGCCGAACGCCCCGATAGACTCGCGCTGGCGCAGATAGGTGTCGGTTTCCGCGCGAATAAAGCTGTCAATGTTGACCGGCATCTTAACCTCCTGTGCCGAAACTGCTGTGGCAAGCATTAGAACGAAGGCTAAAAGGGGTCGTTTCATGATCTCTCCATCACATATTTTTCACGCGGCGAATTCTGGGCGGAATGCCGCAGCGGTCACGCACTACTGAAGTTTAAGCTCTGACGCGCTGCGCTCAAAGTTTGAAGGTGGGTGCAGGCATAGGATCGCTTGCATGCCTTTCTCTGGTACTAAGCTCGCTAACGCACGAATAGGAAAACACTTTGCCTTTGTGCATCAGGGTTGGTTGGTACCGCGCATCATAGCGTCCATGATGGCGTCAACATCAGCATCAAAACTGGCCTGACGTGGTGGAAAACCTTCGAATGATCCGAAGAACTGACCAACCATCCCGATGGCAGGGGCAAGGGTCCAGGATCGGTTTTCCTGCCACTCGTCGAACCCGCGTGCTTCGTGAAATCGCTCGAACGGATCAAGTTTCAGGTTTGTGATGAGCGGTGTGACCAAATCATTCTGGATGCCGTTGAACCATTGGTCCTGCTCCTTGAACAGGAATTTCCAATCCGTGAAGCGCAAACCATGGAACGTCGTTTCCGTGAAGTAAAAGAATTCTCTGCGATTGCTCGGTCCAGTGCCTGTCAGAACGTCGCTTTGATCATACCCGTCAAGATGAACCCTATACGTCATGTCACCAACTTGCAGACCTTCGAGGAGGTCTTCCTTGAGGTCCGGTTGGCCCAACTGGGACAGAATGGTCGGCATCCAGTCTTCCAGCGCCATGAATTCTGCCGTGACGGATCCAGGCGCAACCAGCCCCGGCCATTTCACGGCAACCGGTATGCGGAAACCGCCTTCATAACCACCAACGCCTTTTTCGCCGCGAAAGGGTGTGTTGCCGCCGTCGGGCCAGCTGTTGGACGCGGGGCCATTATCCGTGTTGAACAGGACAACCGTGTTGTCCTCGATACCCAATTCGGCAAGCAGGTCGAGCAGCTCACCGACATCGTCATCGAGCTCCTTCATCCCGTCCGCATAAAGGCCATATCCGGTGATCCCGTCATATTCCTCACTCAGGTTGGTGCGGTAATGTATCCGGGTCGTATTGTGCCACACGAAGAACGGTTCGTCCGCCTCGACCGCCTCCGTGATAAACCGCCTGCTTTCTTGCAGAACTTCATGGTCCAGCGTGCGCTGGCGTTCCGACCCGAAGTTGCCCAGATCCTCGACGGTGATTGAGCCGTCGTCCTGCAGCACACTGTGGATCACACCGCGCTGTGCAAACATTTTGGCGACTTCAGGATCCTTGGGAAAATCTGTTTGTTCGACGTATTCGCCGGCGTTGAGGTGATACAATATGCCATAAAATTCATCAAATCCGTGGTTGGTCGGCAAATGTTCATCGCGGTCGCCCAGGTGGTTCTTGCCAAATTGACCTGTGCGGTAGCCCAGCGGCCGGATCAACTCCGCGATGGTAGGATCCTCCGATTGAAGACCCTGCGCGGCCCCGGGCAAGCCAACCGTGGCCAGTCCGGTCCGGATCGGATGCTGCCCCGTGATCAAAGCCGCGCGTCCGGCCGTGCAGGAGGCCTGAGCATAGTGATCCATAAAGAGCATGCCTTCTGCGGCGATCCGGTCAATATTCGGGGTCGATCCGCCCATCATGCCCCGGTGGTAGGCCGACACGTTCCACATCCCAACGTCATCCGCCGTAATAATCAGAATATTGGGACGGTCCTCTTGTGCACAAGCGACGGCGCTGAAAAGCAGAGTCGATGCTACTGTCATGGCAGAAAATAGGAATTTCATATTCTCTCTCCTAAAGGTTTCAATGCGGCACTGATTTCAAAACGCGCATTAGTCAGGCGTGAACCAGATGGGTGAGGTGTAAGCGCGTTCCTGTTGTTCCAAGGGGATGTCCGAGGGCAGCTCCAGATTGAAATGGACGGCGTCATATGCAGTCCAACGTGGCGTCGGGATTTCAATGACGCGCGCGTAATACGCCGCACTATGCGCTGCATCGAAATCTGGGTCCTGCCAAACCGCTCCAAGCTCCGAAGCGCCGATAGTGTTCGTCCAAGATGGGATGCTCAAGTCGACGGTGTTTCCCACGGCCGGTAGTTTGCCGTCATCACCCGGTATCCGCTCGTCCGACCAAGCAACATCATACACTTTTTCCTGCTGGGTACCGTCCTCTTCAAGCCACAGTTTGATGATTTGGACGCGATCTAGGTTTGCGCCCATGGGATCGCGCAAGGCGTAAACAAGGAAAGACGGAGATCCTTCACCTGCGGGAAGATCGGCGCCCATGGGCACGCCTTTCGCGTAGCCGATTTGAGCGAGATCTCGGCGCAACGCGTCGTCTTCCTCAAAGCTCCAGCCCCCAAAGAAGCGCACTCGGATACGCGGACCCGTTGTCGCATAGGCTTCTCGCCGTTCCATCGCGTCGAAAAGGGCGCCGCGCGTGTTTTCTTCGGCCCAGACGGCTGTCAAACCGGCGGTTATGTATTGCCAGGCGTTCAGTGCGATCGTGCCGTCTGCGTACCGTCGGCTGACGTGTGTGGCACGTTCCGGGCTGGGCTCATAGGCAGTGAATTTGCCAAAGAAATTGTCGTTGTCGGGCGTCGTCATGCCAACGTGGTTATCCGATCCGCCAACAAGGCCGAACTTGAACGGGTTGGCGCCAAGACTTTGTTCCAAGGCCATCCCGCGCAAAAGGCCGGATCGCACATACTCGCCGGGAAGCATCTCCGGTGTCTTGGCTTCGGTCGCATCAAGGTTTCCATAGTCCCATGTCTCGAAATCCGCGAATTCATCCTCAGTTGACAACATCGGGTGGGTTTCGCCATCGCCTTTGATCTGAACGGCCTCGTAAAGCCGTTCCCATTTCTGGCGTTCTTCTGCATATGACGCATCCAGCGGAGCACCTTCCGCAAAATCGTCCTGCATCGCGAACATCATACCGTTCGACACGTTGCCGTTGTGCGGGATGGCAACCACATCGCCACCGCTGACATCCTCATAGTTTTGCATCCATTTCCAGAGCTGACGCGGATCGGTGGATCCCGTTGGCGGGCTGGTCGTGTAAGGTACGATCTGCCCTGCCCGTTCTGGTCCATCGCGAAAAATCACGTTGCGGTGCAGGTTGTTGCCGGACACCAATGACGTCCACTCATAAGCGATGAAAGTCGTGAAAACCCCCGGATCGTTAAACTCTTCCGCTGCCGCCATGATATCGTCCCAGACGCGTGCATAGGCTGGCACGCCGGGCTGATAATTCAAAGCCGGGTCAAGCTCGCCATTCCCAAAGAGGCGAACAAGATCTTGCGCCGCCCGCAATGCATCCTCACCGCCTGCGTTGAAAGCTTCATTCAAGTCGCGTCCTTGTTCTGTTGCCATGATATTAGGCGCGCCGCCCAGAATGTCGGTAATCACGCCCATGCCATCGGAATGATCCGTGATCATGTAAAAGTCGAGCGGTTGGGAAAGTTTTGCCGGTTGCCCGGTGTTGGAGGTGACCTGATCCCCTCGGGCAAATCTGTAGGCATCACGCGGCAAAAGCCGAGTGCCGCCACCGCCGGCATCAGCAGAAAGCATTGTATGCACATGGGTATCGCCAAAATAGACATTGGTCGGGAAAGCGCGATCCGCATAGGGCGAGTACGGACGACCAGCAGGGCCAGACAATCCTTCCGGATCGATTGCGTCTTGGGCCTGCACCTCCACACTGAGTGTTGCAAGCAATGAAATCAGCAGGGTGCGTTTCACAAGCGTTTCCTTCTCTATCTTGGCAAAAGTACCTTGAACGTCAGTCCGAGAGTGTCTTCCGGTCCAATTCGATCATCATAGAAGTTGCGTTCATAGGACAGCTGGACCTGAAACGGCACCTGTCCGAGTTTGGTGAGTTTGGAGACTTTCACGCCAAGCGGAAGGCTGGTAAACTCACTGGCCTCCCAATCATAAACAAACGTCATATCGGAGGATCCGACAGACCAACCGTTCCCAAGTCCAACGTTCAGGATGGGTTGTATTGTTGAAATATTGACATCCGGGTCATCGTCGTCACCTGCAATTGTAAAGATGTTCTGGTTAAACAGCCCAAACAGGCCCCAACTCGGGCGCGCGACAAACCCCAAAGCAGGTCCCAGCCCCCATTTATCGGCCGTCAAATCAGAGGACCCGGTCGGCAATAAAGCCACGGCTCCAATCCCATACCGACCCCAGGATTGATCAAAGGCCGCAAGATTGAAAACTGTGATGTCCTGAAATCCGCTTTTTCCCGATGCCGTGTCAGTCGCATAAGGCAGCGTCACACGCGCGATGTTGTTAATACCACCGATCTGGAAAGGAATTGCAGCACGAAATTGCAGTATGTTTTGGTCCGCACCACTGTTGTGCAGGTTTGGTGAATAGAAGTTCTGCAATTGGAAAGACATCAATGACGCTGTCGGATCACTGGCCTGGCTTTGCAGACTTTGCTCCTGCGCATGTGCACTTTGTCCGGAAATCAATAGTGCGGCAGTCGCCACGGTGTTCAAGGCCGAGTAACGGCGTGATTTGGACATAGTTCACCACCCTTGCCAGAAATAATCCGACGCCCCCACATTCACTCAGTACGCAACACGTTTGACGCCGTTAACGAATCAAGAGTAGCACTGTTTGGGAGAAAGGTTTGTCCGCAAATAGACATTCTCTCTATCTGAAAGTGTATTTCCGATGGACCACAAAACCAAGGCGATACTAACGGAAGGGTGGTTAGCCCAATTTTCAGCCGCGTTTTCTGATGCTCTTCTGGCGGAAGGAACCCTAATGCGGATTGGTCGAGGCACGACTGTCTACAATGCGGGTGAAGATCATTGCTGCCTCTATGGCGTGGTCAAAGGCAGTTTGCGCTTCGTTATTACCATGAACGAACAGCCACCGCGTTTTGCGCATCTCGTCGGTCCAGGCACCTGGTTTGGCGAAAATGAGTTGGTATTGGGAAGATCTGCCATTCTCGAGGTGACAAGCGCGACTGATGCGACGCTGTTTCGCTTGAACCAGGTGCAATTTGAAAGGCTCTTGGAGTCTCATCCTGTAGGCTGGAGGGCGATTGCTGCACTGTCGACCATGAATGTAGGTTTGGCCATCGGTTCTGTGGACGATTTGATGATCCGCGACCCTCGGCAGAGGGTGTGCGCTGTGCTCCTGCGGCTGGCAGCACAGCCCAATGCGCCTCAAGGGCAGCCGCCTATGGACACACTCGCCTTGACACAAACCGATCTTTCCACTGCGGCGAACCTGTCGAGGTCAAAAACAGCTGAAATCCTGGGCTCGCTTGCCGCCGCGGGCGCCGTGGAAACGATCTACGGCGGACTCAAGATCGTAAGAGCGGAAATCCTTGAGACAGAACTCGCCAAAACCATGTAAGCACCGCAAGCGAACTTGTCATGGAAGGATTGCACATCAACATGGAAAGACGGGCGAGCGACCAAAGCGATGCTCGACCCTTTAACGCCGAGACTAGGTCTATGCAGATAAATCTCACATCCGCGTTTGCGCAAAATTCGTCCTTCATCTCGATGATGGCGGTCATCGGTTTTTTTGCATTGCGTTTCAACGTAGTAATTTTCACTCCCTTGGTCAGAACAACACAAGTCCTGCTGTCCCGCACCAGCATTGGCACACGCAACAAATTGGGTTTGTCTGCAAGGGCGCCTAGGCATCCGGGGGCCATTCATTGCGTCCGAAAATTGCATCTGGCGTTGTCTTACTCCCATACGTGCCGGCGAAACGCCCGCGCGCTTTACGTTTAGACCTTCGACTGACAACCAGCTCGCGACTCGTGCGGAAACAGAAGACACTATGTGGTTCGTCCTTTGGCGGGCTTATGCTTTGGATAAAAGGGTTTCTCTCGGCTAGACTCATGCACATGCAGCAAGTACCAGTTCAATGAAACGATGACTTGCCTACCAGTTGCCAGCTTTGTTGGCCAAACCCGCGCTGATCGATCAAGTGGGCACTGATGGCGCATTTCCTGAAAGGTTACTTTGCTGAAAGTTCCGCACCAAACATCCCACTCCAGTTGCAGATGTACTATGCCAACCGTTTCAGTCGAAAGAGCGATCATTGAATTTATCAAGCGTAACTCGAAAAGCCAAAGAGTGTTCGCCCCGGCGCGTCAATGGTTTCATTATCGCGCAACAGTCTTACGATATGAGTTCGGTCAAATAGACGATGTTTTCCGGCCGCTGTATTTTTTTGGCGGTGGTTTTCCTGGGCGAGGGCGGTGCGAGTGACGGGACGCGAGGTACCAGGATGCATGCGTGTTTTGACCGCCACGGGTGACCCTCTGATCCGGATGCGTAAGGCATTGCGGGGGCCTTCGATGCGGCGTCTTGAAAACCTTTGGCGCGCGCATCGCGCCATGATGCGGCAGGGTTCTGGCGATCAGCCTGTCAAAGCGGGCGCCCGTGATCCAGCCACCGGGGTGAGGCGGCGCGGTTCAAGAAATAAAAAATGTCGGTGTGTTTGCTGGCCTCACGCCACGACGCTCTCAATCCGGTGAAAGGGAGGGGGCAGGGCGCATCCCAAAAGGCGGGGATCGTGATCTGCGGCGGCCACCACATCAATCCCTCGAATCAAACAGCCATGATCCTTGCTGGCAGGGGCGACAGGCCGGCACCCGCGAAAAGGCTGCAAAAACCTGCCGCTGCTGCCGGGAAGATCGCGATCACCCTGCACTGAATCCGGCGCAATGAAACAGTTCATGACCCAAACATGGGGACTGCGGCGTGAGCAAAACAACCACCACCTGCCCGATAGATCATGTTGGCCGATCAAGCCGGCCTGTTGTGGCAGCGGTGGCACACTTCTGCCCGGGCTAATGCCATTCCGACTGATCAAACCCCGGACGCCCTCATCAAGCGCCAGGACCAACTTCACATAGACCCCCAAAGGATACGCAGCCCGAACACGTCACCCCCTCGCACTCACAGAACCGCTTGTCGCCCGGGGCATCGAAAACGGGTCCATGATCGTGATCTGTCGAGCAGATCAAAACGGTCATTCCGTCTCCAGTCGGTACTTGAGAAAAGCCGACCCATCAAAGTCCACCTCGCCGACAAATGTTGCCCCAAGTCTCTTCAGCCCACCCAGATTCCTGCGTGACAGCGGCAACAAAAACGTCACGAAAGAGCAAAACCGCAATGCCAACGTATCTTGAAAAAAACGATCTCTGCAGCAAACCGATGAACTTTGAGCACATAAGTCGACAGATTGAGCTCCCAAGAATCAAGATGGTCTACACCATTGGAATACATTCGATTTGTTCGAGAAATACGCATCGATAGACCCGTCCAGTATCCGCGACCTGCCCGCGAAACCGGCATCTATTTCACCGCAAACGCCATTCCGTCGCGCGTTTATCACCGCGGCAGTTTGGCCCAGTGTACAAAGCGTACCCCACTCTAACTCAGGGGTGTGACCGAAGATCATGAGAAAAGACAGCGGCAACGAGAATTTCGACGACGTGCAATCCTTTGGGTCGGCACGTCACTCGTGCTGCCACCGCTCCTCGCATCCTCATTGATCCAACTGTTTTACTAAAGGTTCGGTCCGTGATTGCGCTCTGGATCAACAACCAGTGCTGACTCGCGGCCTGCCCACACTGGACGCATGCGGTGCAGGCATGTGCTCTGCCTTGTCGCGACGGATTGACGCGAGGGTCATCTGCCACGGGTATTGTTCCGTATAGACAATAAAGGAGAAATAAAATGACGCACACTTCACGTGGCAGTACAATTTTGATCGTCGAAGATGATGATTGCTTGCGCGAACGCCTTGAGAAGGCCATGAGCAAACGCGGCTTTGCGGTGCGGAGCGCGTCTGGTGTGGCGGACGGGCTTGCCTCTCTGGCGGACAACATGCCCCAATACGCGATCATCGACCTTCGTCTTTTAGACGGTAGCGGCCTGGATGTCGTGAAAGCGTTGGAAGAACGAACGCCTGATGCCCGGGCGATTATCCTCACGGGATACGGAGACATTCCTACAGCCGTCGCCGCTGCGCGCATCGGTGCGGTGGATTATATCGCCAAGCCTGCCACTGCTGACGAGATCGTGGACGTCTTGATGACACCCAAGGATCAGACCCCACCGGCACCGGAACATCCAATTTCGCCCGAGGACGCTCGGGTCGAGCATATCGAACATGTTTTTCATAAGGCTGGTGACAACGTTTCCTTAGCTGCGCGCCTTCTGAATATGCACCGGCGCACCTTGCAACGGATTCTCAAACGTCACGGAGTATCGGCAAATGCGACGCAGTGAAACGGACCTGATCGTTTTGCAGGTCTCGACGGCCCGCCCTCCCCAAAAGGGCAGCGTTAAGTCTACTCGCCAACCGGACAAGCGCTCAGTTAGATTGAAAAGTATCGCCAATGCTGCGCCGCGAGAAGCGGGTTCAGTACGATCAACATGCGCATCAAGCGCCCTTTTGGCCCTCGGTTGAACGCGCGATGAGCAGCACACAGATTGACAGGCTCACCGCCTTGATACGCGGTGCTTTGCACCCCCCACCGGGCGGCAGGCGTATATTTGTGGCGCTGATGTTTGGCGCGTTGGTGCATGCTGTTTTCGCAGCTGCAGTCCTCGCAATGATACTGGCTATGTTTTTCGGGATGAGCCGTAGCTTGGGGACAGTCCAATGGCCATATGCAGCTTTCGCGAACGCCGTACTTGTCCTTCAATTTCCGGTAGTACACTCGTTGCTGCTGACGCGCAATGGAGGCCGCTTGCTGGCCGCCCTGATACCCGGGTCATACGGGCGCACTCTGGCGACGACGACCTATGCGATCATCGCTTCGGTTCAGCTTCTGCTGCTATTCGTATTCTGGAGCCCGAGCGGCATCATTTGGTGGCAAGCGGAGGGCATTGCGTTCTATGCAATCCTCTGCGCCTATGCAGCGTCTTGGGGCCTTTTGATCAAGGCCAGCTTCGATGCGGGAGCGGAGGTTCAGTCGGGTGCGCTCGGGTGGATGTCAATGATGCAGAATATCAAGCCGAAGTTTCCGGGGATGCCGACCAACGGGACGTTCCGGCTCATTCGTCAACCGATCTATGTGGCCTTCGCGCTGACGCTCTGGACTGTGCCGGTCTGGACTCCGGATCAACTGGCATTGGCCCTCACCTTCACGCTCTATTGCCTCGCGGCGCCGAAACTCAAGGAGCGCAGATTTGCCAGACGCTATGGCGCGCGCTTTCGCGCCTACCAGCGCAAGGTGCCATATGCGGTCCCGTACCTGACCCGGAGGAGCAAGAATGGCCGACGTGAAACGCAATAATCTGGAAATCTACGACGAGGTGGCTGCGCAGTGGTGGTCGGACGACATTCGCTGGGTACGCACTCTCAAGAACCTTGTGCCCGGACGTCTGGCATGGTTTGATCGCCATGTGGATTGGTCTGGGATCGAGGTCTTGGACCTCGGATGTGCCGGGGGATTCATGGCCGAAGCCCTCAGTGACCGCGGCGCACGGGTTACTGGCATAGACCCCGCAGCACAGGCCATCAAAGCCGCGCGCGGCCACGCGCAGATGTCAGGCAGATCTATTGAGTATGACGTCGGCGTGGGCGAGGATTTGCCCTATGATGACGCGCGCTTTGATGCTGTCGTTTGCGTCGATGTGTTGGAACATGTAACTGATTTGACCAAAGTGCTCGCGGAAGTTGAACGGGTCCTCAAACCGGGTGGCTTATTCCTTTTTGACACGATCAACCGCAACCCCATTTCGCGCTTGGGTGCCGTCATCGTGGCAGAAAACATCCTGCGCCTCTTGCCCAAAGGCACGCATGACCCAGCGCTTTTCATTAAACCGCGTGAGTTGCGTGTGGCGCTCGAGCGCGCGGCATTAACGCCGGGTCCCATGACAGGACTGGGTCCGCTTGGTATTAACCGACGCGGTGATCTGGTTTTTGGCCCTCTTCCCCTTAAAAGCGTCATCTACATGGGGCTTGCTCGGAAACCGAAAGGACCATTGTGACTGAGATAGCACTATTGACCACTGCGCTTTTATTTGGCGGCACCGTTCTTTACGCCTTTGGTTTCGCGGCGTTTGTCTTCAACACGCTCTCGGCAGAGATCGCCGGGCCGTTGATCCGCAGCGCATTCCCGCATTTTTACCTGTTTGTTCTGGCTACCTCAACGCTGGCGTGTGTTCTGAGCTTTTCCACCGACGCGATTTCCGCCTTGCTTCTGGCATTGATCGCGCTGACCACTCTTCTTGCGCGTCAGCTTCTGATGCCAGCGATTAACACGGCAACGGACGAAGGCGCGAAGTCTCGCTTCAAGATACTGCATACCCTGTCCGTTGTGATCACTTTGGCGCATATCGTTGCGGCGGCAGTCGTTATCGTGCGCCTCTCTAACGGATGAAAGAAACATTGCGGGTCAAACGGTGTGTTGCGCGCGCCTCATCGATGCTCGGGAACAATGGCAGCAAATCAACCGTTTGACCCGGTGATCCACCGCGTGTCTTATCTGATGTGCGTATTCCTGTACGCGAACAGTGGTACTCTCCATTGCATGACAGAGCATGAAGCGATTTGGCGGGACGAGACGTGCCATTGCAAACCATGCTGCAAACGGTGTCGGCCATAAGCTCATTTGCGGATCTCAGGTCCGAACTTTTGCATCTAAGATGGAGAGTTGAGCGTCTGCTGCGATCCCCTGTTCAGCCACAACGTCACGAAAGCCGCAGTTAGAACGTGGATATAGAAACCACCAGTATAGGGCCAACAGAATGGTGTTTGTGGGGAATACGGTTCCCTTATGGCCGCAAGAGACGATTGCCGATCGATCAATGTTTGAAGGAATTGTGGCATGTCATTGGGGCCCCGCAGGATGCGTAGGCAAAGTCTCCCGACTGACGTCCACTAACACAACCCAACCGATCAGCGTGACCGAAATAGCTGACCAAAAAAATCACACGTCCGTCTGCTGAAATCGCTTATGTCGTCTTTTTTCCGCAGTGGCACAGTGCCCAAGGATTGCTGCATTTAGAGTTCGCCTATCAAATAGGATTACATATGTTGCCGCAGGCTTTTTCGGTACGTCATCGAAGACATAGCCTCCTTTTAACTCCCACTTGCGCGTTGTTTCCTCAAGGATCCGATACATAACCTGACGCGCGTTTTTCTCAGTTTTTTGCACCAAGGGCCCTAATTCCAACAAGCCTGTCACGGCAACCCGATTGAAAATGACCGCCTTTTCGATAGCGGTGAACTGCAAGAGTAAGCAGGCAGTATCATTAAGCGCGGCCGCCAAGTCGGATTGCCCGGATATTGCGGCCTTCGGAATTTCGCGGACAGTTTTCGCATTCGATGCGATAAGCGTGCTGAACAGCGCCTGCTTGTTTGCATGCCGGGCATCAAGCGTTTCGTTTGACGCTTTCGCGCGTCTCGCGATTTGCAAGATGTTGGCCTTCTTGTAGCCCATCTGTTCCAAGACCTCAAAGGCTGCCGTCTCAATCTGGGCGCGGCGGGTGTCTTGTTTTTCCATGCTGGTATTCCCATCCCGAGTGACTTGGCAGGAATTGTGCATGCGTTTACGGGTTGGAGACATGAAAAGAAAACAGACATAGGTGCCATTAGGTGGATCGTGATGGGCAGTGCAGGTTTTGTCGGTGCCTTGGCCGTCACAACCACAATCGAAAGCTGGACAATCCGGCGTGAAATCAACGCATTTGAGGCCCAGGTTTCAGTCATCGGCGCAGAAACGCCAGAGCTCAGTCTTGACCAAAGTGAGTTAGCAGATCTGCCACCCCCCTGTGGCGCTACATTGAATTCACTTTCCCCGATGACATAGCTGATCACCGCATTGTGCGCATGACAGCTGAAGGGTAGTTCCGCCGCCCATTGACCGAAGTTTTCAGCTTTTCCACCTCCGAGCAAGTGATCGCGCTGCGCGAACCCGCACTGATGTTTTCGGTGCAAACGCCAGTTGTTTCGAGCATTTTGACGCAGACTTGTGGCTTTTTCGTCAAGGGTGAGATGGAAATCAAGGCAAAATACGCTCAGTTATGACCGTTTTGGATGAGAGCGAAACATCCGAACTGAATGAGATTTCACTCAGGCGATGGTTGTTGGAAAGCGTGCTGGTCCCACAAGGGCTTTTGCCTGCCGGGCCTGTCACTTGGCATGTACTCTACGAAAAATGTGCCCACGCGTAGGTGCAGGCCAATGGATTGCGTGTTTCCATGAAAGCGTGTTTCGATCAAAAGGTGCGCATGACCCATAGGATTGCCAAAGAGGATCGCGATCTGACGCCAGCTTATCATGGGTCAGGTGAACATGTCGCCCGCTCTGTCTACCGCTATCTCTCCGCCGTCATGATCCCCCATAAGTGCGTCATCTTCCGCTATGAGAATGGCGAAACCTATCCCTTCCTTGATGCCCGTATCACCGCCATCACCTTTGGACAGATTTGTGAAAAGGAGTAGTACGACTTTGATCAAAACACTGATCAGCCGGACTGCCAGTGCGGCCTCTAAAAGACATATCGCGAAAACAAAAGTATGATCTCGGACCACACTGTATTACGATAGGTTCTGATTATCGCTGAACATCGCGACGCATCCTTCGGCAATCGTCACGATACGCGCTCCAGGCTGTTGGGCTGCATACAAATCAGATCGACTCGCTTTACAGCTACGTCGTCCCGCACTAACTTACTCAAACGCGATGGGCGCTGCTGCTCAACGACGACGTTGCTTGGGAAACCGGCACCACATATCAAGTTTTTTTGTAATTGCATGGGCGGGATTGGCCGGGCGTTATTTCATGACCTTTGACGAGAGTGATGAAGTTACTTCGATGGTCGGGAAAAAATACTCATGGAAGGCAACGAGAATATGCAGCACGAGGTTGGTCTGAAGTCCGAAAATCAGGATATTGGCGGTTTCACAGTCCCTGTAGAATGGACGATAGATGGCATGATGAGCAATTGCGATTCCGAGATTGTCGAATTGCGCGTTCTTGTGAATCTGTGAGGACAATTGCGTAATGCACGAGCGTTTACTTAAGCGCAGGACCCAAAGATCTGCTTGGCAAGGTGAAGTATGAGGTCATGTCGGCCAGAATTGAGCATTCATGGCCACAGGCGCTGCCTCCCAGCGATGCGTGCACTGCCTTTCGGGCGTGCGCGCAAGCCGCCCATCTTTTTGCAGGTTGTACAGCCGCCATGCTTGTTGCAGTTTTACTGGCCCGTGCAACGGTCACAACACGCCAAGGCTTGTGGTACGATCATCGCAAAAGTCGTTCGCAGAAAGGATGGATCAGCTCGTTCGAGATTTCAGGCAGATCCAGATCCTATCTCGATTTCACATCCTCGACAAAACTGATGATGCGCGAATTAGACGCCAAACCCGGTGACCAGACCATGAGTGGGTCAGAGGCGATGGCAAAATAACTCCCGCGCGCGCGACGACGACTTCACGGATGGCTGGCCTTCCCTTGTGAACCCATCCTCAATCCCGAACCGTTCCATTGCAGGACCGACACTCCCGTAATGCGGTCCTCCAACATCGTTCTCAAGTGATCCGGTGGTTTGGTCCGGCCGTCTCCAATCCCTTGCAATGCAATTGAAAACGGCTATCGTCGGGAAAAAAGACATTTGTTCAGTGCTAGAATTTGGTGCGGGACCGCGAAAATAATAATGGGCGAATAAGGCCTGCCAACATTAAGTGGAGGAAATAGAATGATGACTTTCAAGAGGGCCATTGCGCCTTCCGTACTGGCGTTTGCAATGATGGCCGGTGCGGCCCATGCCGCCCCGAACTCGGTTTCCGGTCCGGGGTTTGATCCCGGGTGCTTTGCGCCTTGGAATGACGAGATCGGCTACTTCCAGTGGGACAAACGCGAAGGCCCGCATAAGATTGCCATCGTGAATGGCTTTGTCGGCAATACATGGCGGATCCAGATGATCCAGACCGCCAAAGCCTATGCCGCCCAGCCCGACATCGCCGCACAGATTGAGGACTTCAAGGTCGTTTCAACTGGAACTGACGTGGCTGCACAATTGGGTGCAATCGAGGATTTCATCAATCAAGGATATGATGCAATTGTTACGATCGCCGTGTCCCCCGAGGGTTTTGACCGTGTGATCCGCTTGGCGGATCGCAATGATGTGGTCGTCGTCCCCTTCGATAATGTGCTCGACACCGACAAGGTGATGCAGGTCAACAAGGACCAGCTGGAGATGGGCCGCATGTATGGTCGCTGGCTGCTGGAGCAATTCGGTGACAAGAGCGAAGGCAAGATCCTCGAAGTGCGCGGCCTTCCGGGCAACTCCGTGGACCGCGACCGCAATATTGGTTTCCACGAGATAATGGATGCCTCTGGCGGCAACTGGGACATCATCGAAGTTGTTGGGAATTGGGATGATGGCACCGCGCAAAAAGTGACCGCGGATGCCATTGCTGTGCACAGCGAGTTTGATGGTGTCGTTGTTCAAGGCGGGACCACGGGTGCCGTGCGCGCCATGCTTGACGCCGGTCACCCAATGGTGCCACTGGCGGGCGAAGCTGAAAACGGTTTCCGCAAAATCCTCGCGGAAGAGGCGGACAACGGCTTGAAAGCCATATCCATCGGCCAGTCACCGGGCATGGTTTCGGTGGCGATGAAAGCGGCCCTCGCAGCGCTGGATGGTCAGGTCATGCCACAGTTGATTTCAATTCCGATCCCATCGACGCGCTATGATGAGCTTGAAGCGGGCAAGAACTACTGGCCGGACCTGACGGACAACTTCTTTACCGTCAACGAGTTTCCGGCCTGTGGTGTCAACATCACGGCACGGGAAATCATGACCAACGACGCCGAAAATCTCGATTAATAAATTATAACGCCGCCGGTCTTTTGGTCCGGCGGTGTTCTTTTACCCCTTTAAGGGTTTCGGGAAGTAGATGTCGAAAATGCCACGCGATACCACTCAATCTCATGTGCAACTCACCGGGATCACCAAACGCTATGGTGGCGTGACTGCGCTTGATAATATCGATTTCTCCTGTGAATTGGGGTCCGTGCATGCCGTGCTTGGCGAAAATGGCGCAGGTAAATCGACGCTCATTAAAATCATGTCCGGTGTGGTGCAGCCTGACGAGGGCGAAATGCACCTTAATGGGCAACCCGTCAGTTTTTTGCATCCCGCGGCAGCGAACGCAGAGGGCATTGTCTGCATCTTTCAGGAACTGTCGCTGCTGTCTGACTTGTCCGTTGCGGATAACATTTCAATCGCCGATCCTCCGCGCCGGTTCGGCCTGATCGACGCAAAAGCACAGCGTAGGCGCGCCGAAGAACTGTTGGCGCGGATCGGCTGCGAAGACGTCAATCCAATGTCGCGCGTCCGCGACCTGCCTTTGTCGCGCAGGCAGATGGTGGAAATAGCAAAGGCGCTGGCCAAAGATCCCAGTGTTCTGATCCTTGATGAAGCAACCTCCGCTCTGACCGCAGCCGATGTCGAAACGGTTTTTGATATTCTGCGACGCTTGAAAGCAGACGGGATTTCCATTCTCACGATTTCTCACAGGATGCACGAAATCGAAGCCATCGCAGATAGGTGTTCGGTGTTCCGCAATGGTCAGCACATTGAGACGTTTAATCAGGGCGCACGTTCTGAAAGCGAAATCGTGCAGATGATGATCGGGCGGGAAATCACAGCGCATTTTCCACCCAAACCGCCGCCACCCGAGGCCGCTGAACCAATGCTGCAACTACAAGACTACTCATGGGAGGACAGGCTCAAGTCAATCAGCCTCACCGTTGGGGCCGGTGAGATTGTGGGTCTCGGCGGGCTCGATGGGCAAGGCCAAAAGGAATTGCTGCTCGGATTGTTTGGTGTGCTCAAAGGCACAAGTGGCAAAGTCACTGTACAGGGAAAAGACGTTGAAATCCGCTCGCCGCAGGATGCGAAAAAAGCGGGTGTAGATTTGGCTCTGATCCCTGAAGATCGCAAGACCGAAGGCCTGATGTTGCCGATGTCGATTGCTGATAACCTCACAATCGCGTCGTTAAAACGTCTCTCGAATGGACCGTTTGTCGATCAGAATGCCCTCGTGGCAGCAGTCGATGACGGTATTCAACGCATGCAAATCAAGGTCGGGTCCACCTCCGATCCGGTGTCGACCCTGTCGGGGGGTAATCAGCAAAAAGTGGTGATTGCCAAATGGCTGATGACGGACCCTAAAATTGTGCTGCTGAACGATCCGACACGCGGCATTGACGTAGGCACCAAGCAGGAAATCTATCGTCTTTTGCGCGAGCTTGCCGATACCGGAGCTTCCATCATCTACTACTCGACGGACTACGAAGAGCTGATCGGCTGCTGTGACCGCGTCGCTGTCATGTATGACGGCGAGATCGTGCGCGAACTTCAGGGCGAGGACATAAACGAGCGCAATATCATCGCGTCGGCACTCAAAATGGATAAGGCGGCGGAATGAACGACCTCAGAATTAGGCTCTCACAAAACGCGGCTTTGTTGACGGCGATCGTCGTCTTCATTCTGTTCTATGTGTTTTACAACATGAACCATCCGCGCGGTTTTTCCGCAGCGGTCCTTATTCAGAACTCGAACGAGGTCTTCACACTGGCGATGGTGGCCATGGCGCAAACCGTACCGGTGTTGATGGGTGGCCTTGATCTGTCGGTCGGGGCGATCATGACACTGGTGAACACCATTGCGAGCCATCTTTTGAACGGCAGCCCCATGCAAATGATGTTTGGGATGGTCCTGAGCCTTGCCGCCGGTGCCGCCTGTGGTTTCGTGAACGGCTGCATCGTCGTTTATGGGCGCATCCAACCGATCATCGCAACGCTGGCGACAGGTGCGATTTTTCTGGGTTTGGCGCTGTTTCTACGCCCCTCGCCGGGGGGTAACGTTGACGGCGATCTGTCATGGGCCGCGACAAATGACATCTACGAAATTGCGGCCACTTACGGTTTTGCGCAAAACGGAGAAGCCGCTTGGTTTCAGCCGATAGCATGGATCCCTGTGCCGCTCTTGCTCCTCTTACTGGTGGCGGTCGTGGTCTGGCTGCCCTTCGCACGGTCGGTCACAGGACGCACAGTCTATGCCGTGGGATCAGGCGAAGGCGCGGCCTATATGTCCGGGCTCTCAATTGACCGCGCCAAGATCGCGGCCTTTACCCTTGGGGGCTTTTTTGCCGGGATTGGCGGGCTTTACCTGACGCTTCAAACATCTTCCGGAAATGCCGATATCCCCCAAGCCGGAGCCTATACGCTCAATTCCATTGCGGCGGTGGTGATTGGCGGTACGTCCTTGCTCGGTGGTGTCGGCACGGCCATCGGGTCGATTTTTGGCGCTCTGATCCTGCGCACCATTTCGTTCAACTTCCGGATTTTCGAAATTGATCCGCTGATGCAACCGCTCTTTGAGGGCGTGGTCTTGCTTGCTGCGGTCAGCTTGGGCGCGTTCAGGGTCTTACGCGTCAAGAATACATTGGAGTTGTTCCGATGACGATGGCATCTCAAGACCGCACCGAGGCCCGCTTTAAAATCAGCGAGGACAACAAACCAATCGCCATGTCCGCAGGCTTCATTCTTGTGATCCTCGCGGTCGGCACAGCCTACACGCTGTGGACCCAAGGCACGGCCACCCTGCTCTCCCCAGAATATCTCTTGCAACAACTCCAGGTCGGCGCATTTCTGGGGGTTGTGGCTGCGGGTATGATGCTGGTCATTCTGCTCGGTCATATTGATCTGTCGATCCCCTGGACCATTGCCGCAGGTGCCATGATGGCCACGACCGTTGGTGGATCAATGGCCATCCCGGTGGGCCTGGCGGTGGGGCTGCTGGTGGGCCTCGTGAATGGCCTTGGCGTTGCTTACCTGCGCATCCCGTCCATGATTTTCACCCTTGGCGTGAACGCGGTGATGCGCGGCCTCATGGTCGCCCACACAGGTGGTTTCGCCCCGCAAACCGCCGCCACCGACCTTATGCAGTACCTTGCGGTGGGCAAGATTTTGGGCATTCCCGTTGCCCTGATGGTCTGGGCGCTTGTCTCCGTTGGCGTTATGCTGCTCTTGCAGCGCACCGCTGTCGGCAAAAGCATCTACGCCATCGGCAACAAGGAAGCCGCCGCCTATCTGGCCGGGGTGCCGACAAAATTTGTCATTGTGGCTGCATTCTGCCTCTGTGGTATGCTCGCAGGCCTCTCTGGCACATTGTTGGCCGGGTATTCGACCAAGGCCTATCAGGGCATGGGCGATGCCTATCTCCTGCCCGCAATTGCCGCCGTCGTGATTGGTGGAACACATATTCTGGGCGGTCGGGGGCGGTATCTGGGAACGTTGATTGGTGTAATCCTGATCGTGCTGCTGAATTCGGTCCTGTCCATCATGCAAATGCCGGAATCGGGACGTCAGGTGATCTATGGGAGCGTGATCATCTTTATGTTGCTGGCCTATGGGCGCGGTCGAAAGGTCACAAGTTAGGGAGGAAAGCCAATGCTCACCGAAGCCTTTGAGGTGATCGACAAAAGGTTCACGCGCTATGCGATGCCGAATGTTCACATGGAAACCCTATATAGCGGGACACGCTGGGCGGAGGGTCCTGCCTATTTCGCAGCCGGGAAATACCTGATCTGGTCTGACATCCCCAATGATCGTCTCCTGCGCTATGATGAAACCGACGGGTCGGTCTCGACTTTCCAGCAGCCCTGCCGCAATCACAATGGACATACTGTCGACCGGGAAGGCCGTCTGGTCGCCTGTGAACACCGTGGCCGCTGTGTCAGCCGGATCGAATTCGACGGATCCGTAACCATTCTCGCGGATCGCTTTGAGGGCAAGCGTCTGAATTCACCCAATGATGTGATCGTGAAATCCGATGGCTCCATTTGGTTCACCGATCCAACCTATGGCATCGACAGCGAATATGAAGGGGACAAGGCTGAGGCTGAGATCGACGGGTCTTATGTCTTCCGGATTGATCCACAAACTGGCGAGGTTACGGCCGTCATAACCGATATGGTGAAACCGAACGGCTTGGCCTTCTCTCCTGATGAGAGCCTGCTTTATGTTGCCGACACTGGTGCAACCCACGTCGAAGATGGCCCGCAACACATTAAGACCTTTGCCGTGAAAGATACCGGCTCAGTGTCGGGTGGCGACGTTTTTGCGACCAGCGATGTTGGGTTGTTTGATGGGTTCCGCTTAGATGTCCACGGCAATATCTGGACCTCTGCGGGCGACGGTGTCCACTGCTATACACCCGAAGGCGACTTAATCGGGAAAATCCTCACCGGTGAGGTCGTTGCCAACGTGGAGTTTGGCGGCATTAAGCGCAACCGCCTGTTCATCTGCGCGACGACAACGCTGCGCGCCGTTTACCTAAACACGCAGGCCGCACGCCGGCCCTGATTCAACAATCCTTGCTCAAGGGGAACGCGTTATGAAAACTGAAAGCTACACCTCCCAACCAGAAGGGAAAATCCCGAACAGCCGGTTTCCGCTGCTGATCCACCGAGGCGCGATCCCCGGCGGCGGCGTTGACGCGGTCAAGGCGCGATTCCGCGAAAACGGGTGGGGCAATAACTGGCAATATCCCGGCATCTACGAATACGCGCATTTCCATTCGACATCACACGAATGTCTGGGCTGTGCCGCAGGCTGGATGGAATTCAACCTTTCAGTAGAGGGTTGGACAAAAGTGAGGATTGAGATCGGTGACGTCATTGTCATGCCAGCCGGTGTCAGTCACGAGATGATCGGCCATTCAGAGGATATCATGGTCTGCGGCGGCTACGCAGGGGGTCGGGACTGGGACAATATTCAGGAGGCTTTTCTGACACCGGAACTATACTATCAGGCCTGCAAACAGATCATGGCGCTTCCAATTCCGGACCGTGATCCGGTAACGGGCGACATTCTGCGTGAATGGCATGATGCGCCCTCCTCTGTGGACGGTGGCTGGAACGATTTCCGTGACGGGCTGGACGCCAGCAGCTGATCATCCGTTCGGCGAAGGCGGTTCTGCCACATACGCGAGTTAGTTGCTGACGTGCTAATGATTCAGATCCGCCTGAACCAAGCAAAGAGCCAAACAAGTCGTGCCTTTCGCTCCTCCAAATTGGATGAATTGTCATTATCTTGTTGGTATTTATGCGCAGAATATGTTTTCTGATGCCAGAAATTCATGCAGATGCGGGTAGTTATGGCGCTATACCCCATCAAAGTATTTGCCTGTGACGGTGACGGAAGGCGTTATTTGATTACAGGCGAAGCAGGCAGCTGCGTTGATCACCCAAAATCGCGCCAACAAGTCTGTCCATAGCCGCAAAAACCACTTCAACAGAGTATCCGGCAACAAAAGCCAGTGCCAACCGCTGGAGTGCTTCTAATCCACTTATCGTTCGTCGGGGCGAAGGAGTAATCCCACTGCAAGTCCTGCCAGCGCACCAAGCGTATCAAATAGTTCAGTATGTACCCGGGCTCAGGGACTGTGATTGCAATTCAACTGAGATTTGCCGCAGCATAAAGGCAATGGCCCCGAGCAATCCGTATATCGACGTTAAAATGAAATCATCCAGCAGGCGAAGTTGCAACAGCGCGTGCTGCACGCCGTATTTAAATTCATGTGCATCCAGCGTTTCCTGACTTTGCCGCCGCTCCGTGTACTCCGCTGCGTAAGTCGCGCCTTCTTCGTCTGACGGACACCATCCCGACCCTTCGGAGGCAGGACCACCATCCAATCCGGTTACCCATTCAGAAATAATTGTGTATTGTGCTCGCAATTCTGTCCGGAGCCGAGCTATTTTCAGCGCCAGCGCAACCCGTTCACGAGCGAGGTTTGAAATCTGCGAGCCAATGGCTTCGGCGCGATCATTGCGCTCTTCAAATTATGCCTTTTCGGCTGGATTTGAGACATCCGTCGAACCTGATTGTGACGACACGTTCAGCCCCTCCTCAAGAAACACCCACGTTTGCCAACCTCGCCCAGTCTGCCTTTTTTGCCGATCAGTGCCTGTTCAGTTTCAACGCAGCTCAATGAGGAATCGTGGAGGCAAATGACCCGATATTGCAGCCAGCTCACTGGCGACTTTTGCCGTCACCGTCGTAAATTCATTCCCAACTTCAACTCGTTTGGCAAAAAAACATAATTGCCGCTTTTGCGTGCACGTAGCACGCCACGAATGCGGATTCCGATCAAGGCGACGGAAACCTGTTCGGATTTTCCGCGTTTTGCAGCTCAGTGAGTTTTCACGGGCAGGCTCTTGGCACAGTGTGTCCGTCAGAAAAATGACCATTTTGCCAAGTGGGTTGTCTGGTACAAATCAACCAACGTGCGCGCCACACTCGCGCCAAGCCGGAGGGAAACCTTTTCAAACGCCGATCAAATGCTCAGAGCGAGCTGCCTCAATCGGCTCAAGAGAGAATGTGGTGTACGCCCCATTTCGAACACGGTCATTCGTACCTCGAGAAAACCGGATCACTCTGTGATGCAGACCCAAAGCATCCCCGATTTTAACATCAAGGCATTGAACGCTCTGCTCCTCGGAATCATTAAAATTGTTCGGACATAAGAAGGGAGCGCTAGTAATCTTTTTACCAGTTTTCAGTACCTCACAGTTTGCACGCGGCTCGAAACGAATAAGACCATTGCTTTTTTGAATTCCGAGTTGCTTGCGCTTGAATGCAGCGGCGGTTCGGGAGTGCGTCATGGTTTTTGTTCCTACGGTTTTTGGCTCCGGCCTTGCCGGTTATTCTTTTGTTACCCGTACGCGTGAAACCCAGCAGAGTCTTTTTGAACAAAACCCTCTCATTACACGGGAAACAACTCAGTTTTCCGAACGCATCAAGGACATTCAAACCTCTGATGAACTGATGGCTGACAGGACACTTCTCAAAGTGGCCTTGGGTGCATTTGGTCTTGACGATGACCTCAACAACCGCGCCTTCATCCAGAGGATTCTTGATTCTGACCTGGATGACTCGACTTCATTAGCCAATCGACTGGCTGACAAACGCTACTTCGCATTTGCAGAAGCTTTTAATTTCGCTGGCGAAGGTGGTGCGCGCCCACCCGCAGCAGCGACACCGGACGAACTGTCATCTAGACTGGCGGCGCTTGGATCAGCAGACGATCTTCTAGGGGATCCGTCTTTGCTCAGGGCATCTCTGGAAAAGTTTGGATTGGGTAATAACGTCTCCAACACATATTTTTTAAAGCAAGTATTGGAGTCCGATCTGTCTGATCCAAATTCGTTTGCTAACAGAATGCCGGATGAGCGTCTCGTTGATTTTGCGGAAACCTTCAATTTCTTCGAGAAAGCGCAAGACGCCAGCAAGCTCGATGGCATCATCGACAGTTTCTCCGGCGAACTTGACGAGATTTCGACCGCGGCCGAGCTTTTGGAGGCTCCAGAACTTTTGGATAAGGCAATGCAAGTCTTTGGTTTAGACAATGTCTATACCGACAGTTTTTTAACGGACGTCTTGGAGTCAGATTTAAATGATGAGGCATCTTTTGCGAACACACTCGACGATGAGAGGTTCGCTCTACTGGCCGGCGCTTTCAACCTTAACACACCCCAGTTGGATGGAAATCAAGACCCCATTACCGATGAAGACGGAAATATTGTGTACCAAACAGGTAAGCTGAATATTCTTGTTAATGCCGCGCAGGCAGTCGAAGGTCCGCTCGACACACCCGAAGATGTGATGGACGCCGATGACCTGCGGGATGCCACGTTAGACCTTTTTGGGTTCAGCCAGACATTAGCTTCTAAAGACCTGCTGGAGAGGGTCCTCAATTCAGATCCTGACAGTTCGACTTCTCTGGTACAATCTCTTTCGGATGATCGTTACCGAGATATTTTCAGTCTGTTCAGTTTTAAAACACCTGACGCCACAAGAACATATCCTCAAGAATTCGTTGATCAGGTCACTCAGAATTATCTGGACCGGCAATTCGAAATTGAAATTGGTGAACGCGATCCTGCCATGCGGATTGCCTTGTCCCTTGAGCGCGAATTGGATCAGGTAATCAATGCATCCAGCAGCAACGACGCAAACTGGTTTTCAATAATGGCTTCGCCACCTCTGCGCCAGGTCTTTGAAGGGGCACTCAGGCTTCCTGAAAGCTTCGGTAGCATTGACATAGATCAACAACTAAGTGTGTTTAAAGATCGGTCGGAAAGTTTTTTTGGCACAAGCGACGTCAAAGAGTTTTCAGACACAGATAAGCTTGATGAATTGAGGCAAAGCTATTTGATTGCCAGCAGCGCTCAATCTTCGTCTACCCAATCCAGTGCCAGCCTCGCTTCTATCATCCTTTCCAACTTCTAACATTTGCAACCAGATCATTGCCATTCCAGTTCCTTTGCAGAGGCCCGACCAATCAGAAACCTGTTCAGATCGTAGAGAACCTCCTGTATGTGCACGGCGCGTTTCACCTGGTGTCGTTCCTGGTCGTCTGGAACTTGGCAAGCGCAAACATAAGCGACGCACCAAGCGTTACCAGAAGCAGGTGCTCAATCATCACATTCATATTGATGTCAAGTTTTTGATGCTTTGAGCGAAACATGGTGAGAAGGCATGCCGATCCGGATACACGGGAAGGCGGTCCTTTTCGAATCAATGCTGGGCAGTGGCGTACTTGGCGGGGGATGTTGCATAGTTAGGAACCCTCAAGATCTAGGACCAACACGCTCAGGCAAACCCCTTGCGGGATATTGCCGCGCAAAACCCTGCCAGGGTATGGATAATGGCCATGCGTTCCATTTCAAGTGCCATTGGCACATTGTAGATCTCGCTGTCAGACAAGCCTAAATCAAACGTGGCAATCCTCATTTAAAAGCCAAAATCGCAAGGTCTCGCCGCTCCGATCTGCCGGAATTCCGCCAGCTTCCAAGCTTCAAAGGTGATGTCGATCTCGAAGGGAAGCTGGGCGATTGGGACAGGTTCAGCAACTTTGCTAGACCTCGCAGTGGGCATGCGCGACAGACCCCTACGCAGCTCTCAAAAAAGCGCCAACGTATTCCGAAAAATGTCTCGCCGTTCTGTTGGTTGAGCTTTCAATTATCGGCAATGCACAGCCCAAGGAACCGCTGACCATCTACAAAGGGGTCGGACACAAAGCCCACTGACCCACGCCGATTGGCCCATCCCACCACAAGAATGGGCCTATGCATGCTGACCTGCCCCCTGATGCTCCCTCATTCATAACGAGAGTCTGCAGGTCTGGTTTTCGTATTGGTCGTTGTCGGTTTGGGCAAGCGCGCCGGGCGCGGGGTCCTCAAATTGCTCAAGCGTCCGGCGCGCTTCTGCTGAGGTTTGGTTTCCGAGCGATGAGTGTGGCCTGACTTGGTTGTAGTCGTATCGCCAAAGCGCCAACTTCCTGCGGGCGTCGTCCAGGCTGTCGAACATCTCCTCATTCAAAAGCTCATCGCGCAAGCTACCGTTGAATGACTCTATGAAGGCATTTTGCTGCGGCTTCCCTGGGTCAATGTAATGCCAGTCCACGTCGTTGTCCTTGGCCCATTTTAGGATGGCCCGACTGGTGAACTCTGTCCCGTTATCACTGACAATGCTGGTCGGTTTAGCATAGATGCGCACCAGAGCATCCAGTTCGCGCGCCTGACACGCCGCGCATGCCGCAGGCGTTTCGCTGGCGCGGTCAGACGCTGGAACGGGTGCGCGCGATTGGCCCCGAACGCCTTGCCCCGGAGTGGTGGCTGGAGGATCCAAACTGGCGCAGCGGCACGCGCGATTACTGGGTGACGGATACCACGGACGGCCAGCGGCTCTGGCTGTTCTATGCGCATGGCGGGGGATGTCCTCGGGCTGGTTCTGTCAGGGGGCTTTCGCCTGAAGGTTAACGCCGCGCTTCCTGATGGGCACGAATCCTGGGTTAACGCCTGTGAAACAAGGGATTTCAGCGCGGCACAACCCGTACACAACCTGTACACAAGCTGTACACCGAGTGTACGCCGAAACCCGGATGAACAAGGCGCGCGGTAAGGAGTGTGACGCAGGGGTTAATGGCCGCTCAATGGACCAACCAAACGTTGAATACAACAGGGCGAATGTCAGTTTTAACACCCGCCCTTTATCAATCTTGCTTTTGTAAAACGCACTTCAAGTGGAACACAAAGACTACGAATTCCGCAGTGCGTGCGGATAGCTTCAGCCACCGGTAAGCCGGCGGCGCCCAATCATGCCCAAACCAGCGATCCCAGCCAAAAATAGTGGGAACGATGCGGGGAGCGGGACTTGCGAAACAACAACTCTAACATCGATCAGATTTGCGCTCTCAATATAGCTAAAAGGCTGATCTTCGTCCGCGAAATCATATGAGCCGGTTTCTCCGTTAAATCGGTAATAAATCTCGCCGCAACATCCACGTGTTCTGACATCTAACTTGCCCATCATCGTTTCAAAGTCGAAAACAAAAAGACCTTCTTCGTAAAAATTTGTCTGAGGGGTGAAAAAGCTAACCACACTTCCTTTTACATCAAGAAAATCTATATCATCGGAGCTGAATACAAAGCCGTTTTCAACGTAACTAAGTCTGTCGTAGTAGACATAGTAAGGTGGCTCGCCGTCATAATTCACGCCGTCCCACCAATACTCATACGCGTCGATGCTACTTTCGTTAACATCAAAAGATACCGTGATTTCAAAATCGGGCTTCAATGTTATCGCACTCGCGCTAGTCACCGTACTGAAAAATGTTAAACAGAAGAAAACAAAGCAAAGTCGCATTTTTTACCTCAGATATGATTTAACGGGTCAAAATTAACGTACTTGCTTAAAGTGCTAACGAAAACACACAGCAAAGATAGTAATATTTTTCAGCAATCGGCTTCTGAACATCACTTTGGTCAGCCATACGGCTTTTCAAAACCTCGTAGCTTGCCTTGAGTGCCCAAAACAATTGCTAAGAAAAGAAACCTTTCAAACCACATGAAAGTCAGAGCATTAAAATCAAACCCGACTTCAAAGAAACAAAACCATCACCCCTGCGCGCGACGATCCAGAATGCGGACTGCTTTGCCTTCAGAGCGTGGAACGGTGCCGGGATCGGAGACGGTGACGGCGACGCTGATGCCGATCACCTGTTTGATTTTACCCGCGAGGACCTTGCCCGGATCGGTGTCGGTCCCGCCCTCGGTGGTTTCACAATGGATGCGCATTTGATCCATCCGGTCAGGGCGTGTCAGTTCGATCTGGAAATGGGGCGCGAGGCCGGGGGTGGTCATCAGGACCTCCTCGATCTGGGTCGGGAACACGTTCACACCGCGCAGAATGATCATGTCATCAGAGCGCCCGGTGACCTTTTCCATCCGCCGCATGGTGCGCGCGGTGCCGGGCAACAGCCGCGTCAGATCGCGGGTGCGGTAGCGGATGATCGGGAAGGCCTCTTTGGTCAGTGAGGTGAAAACAAGCTCTCCCTGTTCCCCCTCTGCCACCAGCTCCCCAGTGTCCGGGTTGATGATTTCGGGGTAAAAGTGGTCCTCCCAGATGTGCAGCCCGTCTTTGCTTTCCACACATTCCATCGATACACCGGGACCCATCACCTCGGAAAGCCCATAAATATCAACCGCATGCATATCAAAGGCGTTTTCGATCTCTGTGCGCATGGCGTTGGTCCAGGGTTCGGCGCCAAAAATCCCCACATTGAGTGAGGAGGCGCGCGGATCGACCCCCTGCGCGGCATATTCATCCAATATGGACAGGGCATAGGAGGGCGTGACCGTGATGCCGTTGGGTTTGAAATCCTCGATCAGACGGACCTGACGGGGGGTCATACCGCCCGATATGGGCACCGTGGCAAGGCCCAGCGCATCCGCGCCAAGGTGAATGCCAAGGCCCCCGGTAAACAACCCATAGCCATAGGCGTTGTGCAACAGATCGCCCGGTTTGAGACCGGCCGCGCGCAGCGAGCGTGCCACCACCGTGCCCCAGTGTTGCAGATCCTGCGCGGTATATCCCACCACCGTCGGCTGCCCGGTGGTGCCGGAGGAGGCGTGGATGCGTGCCACCTGTTCGCGCGGTACGGCAAACATGCCAAAGGGGTATTGGCTGCGCAGATCGGTTTTCACCGTGAAGGGGAAGCGTGCCAGATCGCTGAGATCGTTGAGGTCATCAGGGTGGATGCCCGCCGCATCGAAACTGCGTTGGTAAAACGGCACATTGTCATAGGCATGGCGCAGGGACCATTTAAGACGCTGCGTCTGGAGCGCGGTAATTTCGTCCCGGCTGGCGATTTCGATGGGATCAAGCGTGGCGGGATCGGGAGTCAGATCTTTCATCCGGTGGGGGTTCCATCTTCTGAGAAATGCTGGCCTTTGACCGTGCGTGAAAGCCCGCGAAACAGAGCGATTATCGTGCCGTCGCCCGTGGTGACGGTAACGTCATAGGTGCCGGATCGTCCGGTGCGTGAGACCTCAATTGCCGTTGCTGTCAGCCGGTCGCCGAGATGGGCAGGCGCGACGTAAGTGATCTGGTTCTGCTGCGCGATGGTCAGCTGATTGTAGCTGTTGCAGGCAAAGGCAAAGGCAGAATCCGCAAGCGTGAAGGTGAACCCGCCGTGACAGATGCCGTGCCCGTTAAGCATGTTTTGATCTACCTTCATCGTCATAACCGCATGGCCCGGCGCAATTTCTTCAAGTGCCATGGCCAGACCTCGGCTTGCGTGGTCCTGAGCCATCATAAGGGTTGCGGATTTTTCGGCACGAGCCTGGGGGGTCATTTCGTTTCCAAATTACACTGCGACGGCATTTTTCGTAACATGAACCGCATTGGCGGCATATTGCAAGCAGGGGGGCTTGATTTGGAACGCGAAGAGCGCAAGTCTGGGGCATGAATTATCAGGTGCCTCCGCCCCACAATCTGCACCAGCTCCCGCCAGAGCAGATTGCCTTTCACCGCACGGAACTCTCGGTGATCCTGTCCATATACGGTCGTTTCGTCGCCGCCGGAGAATGGCGCGACTACGGCATTTCATGTTTACGCGAGGTGGCGATCTTTTCGGTGTTTCGACGGACGGCCGAAAACCCGATGTATCGTATCGAAAAGCGGCCCAAGATGCGCGACAAACAGGGCATGTATTCGGTTGTGGGCATGGATGGCCAGATTCTGCGCCGAGGCCATGATCTGAAAACCGTGCTGCGCGTGCTGGAACGCAAGCTGATCCGCGCCGTCGACTAGGCGCTGGGCAGGCGTTTATGCGCCGTGACCGCGCCGTCGCCCTGTTCCAGAATGCGGGCAATGGCGTCATTGATGCCTTCCTCCGCAACGGCCATGTGACCCGCGTTTGCGTGGATGATTGTTTGCGGATCCATCACAAGCGCGACGTGGCCTTTCCAGAACAACAGATCACCACGTTCATAGGGTGTGTCCTGGGGCAGGCTGTCCCCAAGTGTGGCCTCTTGCAGGTCACTGTCCCCGGGGCATGGGATGGCGCAGGCGAGGCAGGCAAATTGCACCAGAGCCGAGCAATCCAGGCCCCAGGCAGAGTTGCCGCCCCAAAGATACGGCGTTCCAAGGAACAGCGAGGCAATGGCAACGGGATCGGTTGCAGTGTCCGAGACACGGTGCAGATGCTGGCGCGGAATGTGGCCCAGTTCGGTCTCAACGAAGGTCGCGGTTTCCGATGAGGCCACCAACTTGCTGCCAAAGCTGAGGTTCACGCGGTCGGGCGATTTGAAATGCGGTTCACTGTAGGCTTGGGTCGACCGCGCGGTCACAACGTGGGTCGGTGTGCAGCGTGGCCCCAAAGCATCCGATTGAACATACCCGCAATAGCCGTCCTTTTCAGCGCGGGCCAGAAGCCATGAACCGTCGTGATTAAGCACCGTAACCGGGTCACCGTAGATCAATTGACGGTCACGCGGGCCATCCGGCGAGCGGCGCAATTCCGCGATAGGCTGCGTGACCTGCATGAGTTCGGAAACTCTCACAAGATCGGGGTCGGGTGTCATACGCGGGTCCCTCATTCTTGCGTCATGTCGTTTATTGTTTTCAACAGCGCGCGCGTGGCCTGTCCAACGCCGCCTTTCGGGCGGGCCGGAGCATCGCTTGGCTGCCAGCCATAGATGTCAAAATGCGCATAAGGAGAGCTGTCAACAAAGCGGCGCAGGAACAAGGCGGCGGTGATGGAGCCGGCGAATCCCCCCTTGGGTGCGTTGTCGAGGTCGGCGATACCCGGTTCGATCATGGCCTCATAGGGTGTGTGAAAGGGCATGCGCCAAACCGGGTCTGCCTGCGTCTGTCCGGCCTCTTCCAGCGCGGCGCAAAATGCGGCGTCGTCGCAATAATAGGGTGCCAAATCCGGTCCCACCGCAACCCGCGCGGCCCCGGTGAGTGTGGCCATGGAGACGATCAGATCGGGGTCGGTTTCCTGTGCATAGGCAAGTGCGTCGGCTAATACGAGGCGCCCTTCGGCGTCAGTATTGTTAATCTCGACGCTCAGACCCTTGCGGGACATCAGAATGTCGCCGGGGCGAAATGCATTGCCCGCAACAGAATTTTCCACCGCAGGGATCAAAACCCGTAAGCGGATGTTCACTCCGGTGGCCATGATCATATGCGCAAGCCCCAGGACCGCTGCAGACCCGCCCATATCCTTTTTCATCAACCCCATGGAAGCCCCGGGTTTGAGGTTCAGACCGCCTGTGTCAAAGCAAACCCCTTTGCCGACAAGAGTGATCTGAGGACCACTGTCGCCCCAGGTCATGTCGATCAGGCGCGGCGCCCGATTGGCGGCGCGTCCGACGGTATGGATCATCGGGAAGTTCTGCGCCAGCAAATCATCCCCGCTGATCACCTTGATCTCTGCGCCATGGGTTGCAGCAAGGTCGCGCGCGGCCTGCTCAAGATCATCCGGCCCCATGTCTGAGGCGGGCGTATTGATCAGATCGCGGGTCAGCGCTTCACCGCTTGCGATGGCGAAAACGGCATGCGCATCGACGCGGGATGGCGCGACCAGACTGGCCGCCATCGCGGTCTGCGTGCGGTAGCGGTCAAAGCGATACCCTGCGAGCAACCACCCCAGAGCTTCGACGTCATGCGCATCTTCGCTCAGATCAGAGGCAATGTCATATGCACCTGTGGGGAGTTTCGCGGCCGCCGCCGCCAGATGAAACCGTCCGCGCGCCCGGGTCTCGGTTGTGCCGAACCCTGCAAGCGCCATGGCAGGCACCCCTTGCGTCCCCGGCACCACAAGAGCCTGGCCCAGAGCCCCGGTAAATCCCAGTGCTGTTACCCAATCACAAATGTAATCTGGCTGTTTTGACAGCCAGTCCTTCAGATCGGATTGCGCGATGACATGCAGCGGGAGCGCGATGTCCGAGGGTTCGGCAAAGGGGGGTAGTGACATGCAACGGGGCCTTCCACGCGAATTTGACCCAGATTAGACTGTCACGCCTGCTGCGCAAGGGATCAGATTGTAATGTCCTGTAAATCCCAGATCGCGGTCAGGGATTGCTCGCCAATGCGAATGAGCCGCGCCAGTGTTGCGGCGATTGCGGGATCGTCCTCGCTGTCAATGGCGGAGATGACATTTCCGGCCACACGCGCCAGCACATGCATGCCGATCTGATCCGCGATCGCGATCAAGGACCGCGCACATTTGCGCAATTCGGCCATCTTGGACGCGGTATAGAGGCGGTTGCAATGCGACAGCCGCAGCGCAAGTTCCTCCATCGCACGGCATACGACATCCTCGGCACCGGTTTCGCCAAGCTCCACGTAAAGTGCAGCAAGTCGATCCTGATCCACATGTATAGTTTCTTTCAGCCTGATCTTCAGGAACTGATCCATTTCACTCACCCTTTATGCCCCCACGGCACGCGATAGATATGGCTGTCAAATCTATCCAAAGTGTTTATACGGACCGTTGATTTCCGTCGAATTCGATGCGAATGCAGTATAGTTGCACGCCACTGCAACCACGAACGGGACAGTTTATGGATCACGCAAAGCCGCTTCCGGGCTATCTGGTACAGCGCTATCATGGCTGGAAAGCCACCGGGTATGCAGACAACAAAGCCTGGTATCGCCGCCTTGCCAGTGATGGCCAGCACCCGCGCGCCATGGTGATTTCCTGTTGTGACAGCCGCGTGCATGTCACCTCGATTTTCGGAGCGGATCAGGGCGAATTTTTCATTCACCGCAACATCGCCAATCTGGTGCCGCCCTATCAGCCGGACGGGGACCATCACGGGACCTCCGCGGCCGTGGAATATGCGGTCAACATGTTGCATGTCGCGCATCTGATTGTGCTAGGGCATTCCAGTTGTGGTGGCATCAAGGGTTGCATCGACATGTGTCAGGGCCAGGCGCCTGAACTGGAAGACCCGCATAGTTTCGTGGGCCGCTGGATGGATATTCTGCGCCCCAAATACGCGCTGGTCGCGGCAGAAAACGATGCGGTTGTTCAGGCGCAACAGCTTGAAAAACATGCGGTCCTGACCAGTCTGGACAACCTCATGACCTTTCCGTTCATCCAGTCGCGCGTGCAGGAGGGGTTGTTGACCCTGCATGGACTCTGGACGGACATCGGCGAGGGCGGGCTTGAGTATTTCAACAAAGACACGCAGCGGTTTCAGCCAGTTTGACCTTGCACAAATGAACAGACGTTTTTATGCGGTTTGCCAAGCTTTTGGGAGCGTCTCATGGAACAGATATTAACACTGGCAGGCAACAACCTGATCTCTCCGATCATCCTGTCCTTTGCGCTGGGCGTCGCGGCCTCGCTCGCGCGCTCTGATCTGAGCGTTCCTGAAGCGGCGGCCAAAGCGCTGTCGATCTATCTGCTCTTTGCCATCGGGTTCAAGGGCGGCGTCAGCGTGTCCTCTCATGGTATTGACGCCAAACTGGGTCTGACGCTTCTGGCCGGGATCATATTATCCGCCGCGCTGCCGCTGATTGCCTTTGCCCTGTTGCAGGTGATGACCAAACTGTCGCGTCTGGATGCGGCGGCCGTTGCGGCGCATTATGGGTCGATTTCAATCGTGACCTTCGTGGCCGCGACCTCTGTTCTGGAAAGCAGCGGCATTTCTTCGGAGGGCTATATGGTTGCCGTGGCTGCGGCGATGGAAGCGCCCGCGATTCTCTCCGCGCTGTGGTTGATTTCGCGCGGCGGTGACAGCCGTCGTATGGACGGTGATCTCATGCGTGAGATCCTGCTGAACGGGTCCATCGTTTTACTGGTGGGGTCGTTTTTCATCGGTTGGGCCACGGGCGAAGACGGCCTGGCAGAAATCTCAAGCTTCATCGTGGCGCCTTTCAAAGGTGTGCTCTGCCTGTTCCTGTTGGACATGGGGCTGGTGGCGGGGCGTGGATTGCGCGGCGGGAGCGGTGTGTTGCGCCCCGGCGTTCTGGCCTTTGGCATCCTGATGCCCGTGATCGGAAGCTTCTGCGGCCTTGGGGCAGGGTTGCTCCTGGGTCTCTCCACCGGGGGCGTCGCTTTGATGATGGTGCTCTCGGCCTCCGCCTCTTATATCGCCGTGCCTGCGGCCATGCGCGTGGCTCTGCCCGAAGCCAACCCCTCGATTTACCTCACACTGTCACTTGGTGTGACATTCCCCTTCAACCTGACGCTCGGCATCCCGTTATATGTCGCGTTGGCCACAGCCCTGACAGGAGCCTGACACCATGGAAACACATCAAGCCAAAAGGGTCGAAATCACCATTGAGGCGATCATGCAGTCGCGTCTGACCGAGGCTCTTCTCAAAGCTGGCGTGACCGGATTCACCGTGCTGCCGGTTCTGGGCGGATCGGGCCGCTCCGGGGATTGGGTGCGCGCCGGCGAAATCGGGCGCGCCAGTGGTATGGTGCAGATGATTTGCATCATCCGATCTGAAAAACTGGATGATCTTCTGGATGCCGCTTTCAGTGTCGTGGACCGTCATATCGGCGTCGTGAGCATCGTTGACTGCGAAGTCCTGCGCGCCGAGAGATTTTAACACTTTCTAAACCATAATTCGGGAAACCTCGGCCTTATGAACAGCCGTACCGTAACGATTGAATTGCCTGCCGATCTGGTGTTGGCCGTACATGATCTGGCAACAGAGCGTGAAGGCACCGTCGGCAAGATCGTGGAAGATCTTCTTGTGGCGCATCTTGCTACGCAAAAAGGCGTCAAAAAGAAGGCGCAAACCGCGGATGAACGGCTGGTTTTCGCCCTGCAGAAACTGTTGTTTCGGGATATGGCGGAGGCCGAAGGGTGGCATGATCTGGATGTGCGCCTGCGCCGTCACGGGTATTTCCTGAAAATCGCCTGGGGCGGCTTGTCTCTGCATACGGAAACCAGCGGGCAATGGCTGTGCAACGCGTCGGATCTGGGTTTTTCCTATGTGACCTTCCTGCGCCGTTTCGGCCCCGGTAAGCCAAAAAACCCCAGCGAAATCTGAACCGGGCGTCATTGGCGCCAACAGTCAGAAGCGCGATAGGTCTGGACCAGAAGGCTCTGTATTTGATCAAGAAACTGCGCCTTTCTCAGGCGCAGCTGCATAGGTTTCAATAGCGCGCGAAGACGTCAGGCTTGGGCGTGCGGGGCACGACGTGCTTTGCGACGCAGGAACGCCATTGCGCCCAGACCACCAAGCAAAAGCGGTAAACCTGCGGGCAGCGGCACGGGGGCCACATCCACGATCAGAGCGTCGAGAAAAAACCTTTCGTTCCCTCCGTCCACACCGCCGGGCGCGACGTCATCCCCGTGGAACAGACTGAAGCCGAATTGAGCGTCAGTAGAGAGAAATCCAACGAACACCGGATCCGTATTTTCGACGCTATTAACGTTTTGACCATCTGATGAATTCGTCAGGCCTAGAATATCGCTGAGCAAAAAGCTCTCTGTGCCAAAGCTGATGCCAATCTCTTCGAGATCGAGCCCGGCAGGGTCAGTTAGGTTGTCGTTTTGCAGCCCCACCAACCCAAAGCCAAAAATGGGGCCTGTGTTGAAAACATAGGATTCCCCGTCGCCGCTGCCCACCAGGCTTGAATCCACTTCGCCGTTGAAAAATCCGTTTCCGTCGATCCCATTGAAGCTGTCGTCATCAAAGCCGCCAATCACGTCCACAGTTGTTTGTAATCCAACAGGATTGCGCTTGCTGTTGTCGGCGAATTCGACCCGATCTCCATTGAAGTCTTCGGTCACGGGTGTGGCAATGGCGGCCTCAAACAGCGCCTGATCGGTAAAGACGGTCACAAGGCTGGCCGCGTGCGCAGAGAGGGCCGCAATGGAAAGCATCCCGGCTAGCCCTATTGCGCGGGATTTCGTCACCAATTTAATCGTTAACAAAGACATGATACATTTCCTGTTCGTAAAAGTTTTCGCAAATGCGGATTCACAATCGACCCCGAAGAAGTCATTCAACACGGGTCAAGAGTGCTACGTCTCAGGTGCAGCATCTATTCGGATAAATTTGAGGTAAGTTTTAAAGGATACTGCAAACGCTCTTGCGCGATTGCGGTGATCTATGTCGATGCAACACCTCGCCGGGTTGCAGGCGAGACATCGTATGTCTTCCTTGATGGAATGGCGGATCAATCCGACTTGCGCCGGATCGACCCTTGAAATCACGTCACCCCTTTTTGAGCACCCGGTTGCCCAGCAGTTCCGCGATCTGAACCGCGTTCAACGCGGCACCTTTGCGCAGGTTGTCGGACACGCACCACAGGTTCAGGCCGTTGTCGATCGTGCTGTCCTGACGGATGCGGCTGATGAAAGTGGCGAAATCGCCAACGCATTCAACCGGAGTCACGTAGCCGCCGTCCTCGCGTTTGTCGATCACCATGACGCCCGGCGCTTCACGCAGAATCTCGCGCGCCTCGTCTTCGTCCAGGTGGTCTTCGAACTCAATGTTCACGGCTTCGGAATGCCCTACGAACACAGGCACGCGCACACAGGTTGCGGTGACCTTGATCTTTGGATCGACGATCTTTTTCGTTTCCGCGACCATCTTCCACTCTTCCTTGGTCTCACCGGAATCCATGAAGACATCGATATGCGGGATCACGTTGAACGCAATCTGCTTGGTGAACTTGCGCGCAGGCTTGTCATCCACCGGATTGTAGATGGATTTCGTCTGGTCCCAGAGCTCATCAATGCCGTCTTTGCCCGCACCGGAGACCGATTGATAGGTCGAGACCACAACGCGCTTGATCGTGGCGCGATCATGCAGGGGCTTGAGAGCCACAACCATCTGCGCTGTGGAACAGTTCGGATTGGCGATGATGTTTTTCTTGGCATAACCTGTGATCGCATCCGCATTCACCTCGGGCACAATCAGCGGTACATCAGGATCATAGCGGTAGAGCGACGAGTTATCGATCACAACGCAGCCGGCTTTGGCCGCCACAGGCGCATACTTCTTGGTCGCCTCAGAGCCCACCGCAAACAGCGCCATGTCCCAGCCCGTGAAGTCAAACGTGTCCAGGTCCTTCGTCTTCAGCGTCTTTTCCCCAAAGCTCACTTCCGTTCCCAGAGATTTCCGGCTGGCCAGCACGGCGATCTCGTCCACGGGGAAGTGTCGCTCAGAAAGAATGTTCAGCATTTCGCGGCCCACATTGCCTGTGGCGCCCGCAATAACGACGCGGTAACCCATCTGTTTTACTCCAATACGAAAGGGATGGTGCGCGCGTCTTATACCCGATGCGGGTTAAGGGAAAGACCCGTTACGATTTCGTGTCCTGCCATTTTGCGGCCACGGATTTCGCGGAGTTGAGCAACAACGCAATGTCCATCGCCACCGCAACAAACCGTGCGCCCGCCTCAAGCGAGGCCTTAATCATTGCATCATCCGGGGTCAGGATGCCCGCCGCCTTGCCGCTGGCGTCGATTTTGCGCAGCGCGGCCATAATCGTGGCCTGCATGTCCGGGTGCATGGACTGACCCAGATAGCCGAGGCTGGCGGAAAGATCGGCGGGGCCGATGAATACGCCATCGATGCCGTCCACAGCCAGAATTTCGTCAAGGTTATCCAGCCCGGTTTTATTTTCCACCTGCACCAGCAGGCAGATTTGTTCATTGGCGGTGGGGCCGTAGTTTTCCATCTGGCCAAAATTTGACACACGCCCCACAGCATAACCAACGCCTCGCGTGCCATTTGGCGGATAATGACAGGCGCGCACCAGCTCGCGGGCCTGATCGGCGGTTTCCACCATGGGCACCAGGACGGTTTGCAAGCCCACGTCCAGCACCTGTTTGATGATCCACGTCTCCCCCACGGGGACGCGCACGACCGGGTGGCTGTTTGAGCCTTTGAGCGCGACGACCTGATCGCGGATCGAGCGGATGTCATTGGGTGAATGTTCCCCGTCAATCAGCAACCAGTCAAAGCCCGCGCCGGAAAGGATTTCGGCGGTATAGCTTTCCGCCATGCTCATCCAGCAACCAAAGAGAGTCTCGCCCCCGAGGAGGGCTTTTTTGAAGGTATTGAGAGGCGCGGGCATGGTGTGTTCCTTTTTTGAGGTCTTAGCGGGTTTGCCAGGGGAGGGCGGTGTTTTCCTGCCATCCCGTGCGATGCAACAGGGGGGTGTCGGAGGTGGTTTCGGGGTGGCCAAGACACAGATATCCGGTCAGCGACCAATCAGATGGGGTATCCAGAATGCGCGCCACGACCACAGGATCAAGGATGGACACCCATCCCAGCCCGATGTTTTCCGCGCGGGCGGCAAGCCACAGCGTGTGAATCGCCATCACTGTGGAATAGCTGAGCATTTCGGGCATGGTCTGGCGCCCAAGGCCTTTGCCCTCGGCCACCGCCAGATCCGTGAACACGGCCAGATGCACCGGCGCCTCGCGCAATCCCGCAAGTTTGAGGGCGAGGTAGTCGCGCCGGGCATCATCGGCGTAATTTTCGGCGGCCTGCTTGTTACAGGTCTCGAAATTGTCGGTGATAGCCGCGCGACAAGGCGCGCTGGTTACATGGATCACGCGCCAGGGCCGGGCGTTGCCCACCGACGGCGACATGTCCATCCGGGCGCGCAGCCGGTCCAGCACAGCGGCGTCAATGGGATCGGTGCGGAAATGGCGGATGTCGCGCCGCCATGTCAGCAGATCGTCCAAAGCCTCGCGATGCGCGCGGGTCAGTTCCATCAGGGGCGCTTCCTTATGTGTCGCCCAGCCGCTTAAAGCACCTTGATCACGTCTTTATCAATGGCGAGCATATAGCCGCGCCGCGCGATGTTCTTCACCAGCAACTCCGCCACGATCTGATTGCCCAGCGTATCGCGCAAGCGTTTGATGCGCGTGGCACCCGCCGCCTCGTCACACTCAGCCGAGGCGCGCCCGGAAATCACGCCTTCGATTTCAGAGCCAGAAAGCACGTCATCATCCATGCGCGCCTCGGCCAGCACGGACATGGTTTCCATGGCCGCATCGGTCAGTTTGAAACCAAGGTTGTTGAGGTAAACGGTGTTTTCCTCGCGGCTGATCAGCAGGGAATTGACCTGAATGCCAGCGCGCTCGATCTGCGCCATGCGGCGGTTGAACCCAACCAGAAACACCAGAAAGACCAGTGCCGCGATCAGCATCGCCGTGGCAAACACCAGCAGCACGAAGATCACCAGACGATAGCTCATCAAGGTATCGGAAAAGGCGGTGCCCGATTGGGCAAGTATTTCCAGAAGTTTGATTTCGGCCTGCGCGGTGAGGTCATTGTTTTCCACAAAAAGCTGTTCCACGCGCGCGTTGAACGCATTGGCGTCGGGCAGAGCCCAGAACAACAGGGCGGCGGCCAGCACCAGAATGCCGACAATGGCCGCGATCCCAAAGGTCACGATCCGCCCACCCGAGCGGCGCATGTCAGAAGCGGAGGTAGTTTTGTCCTGCACTTTGCCTCCTTTCTGCCAGCCCGCTTTCATCAAAGACGGAAAGGATGTTCAGCAAGGTCCAGCCCTCTGCTGCCAAGCGGGCGGCAAGCTCATCGCGCGCCGCACCCGCCGAACATTGGGAAACCTGCGCCACGCCGTAATGCAGACGCAGGGGATTGTCTTGTTTGGCCTTGTAATCAGCATAACATCCGGCGGCATGGCCGGGCGTGGCAAGGGCAAGGGCGGCCACAAGGCTAAAGATCAAAGTGATATGTTTCATGGCCGCAACCTGCGCGCGCCGCCGTCGATATTCAATAACAAAGCGGGATTTGCACCCGTGTTATCCGATAACATCGCGACGATATTGCCTGTCCGAGGGCAGTGCACCCAGATTGTTTGAGACAGACCCGACACACTGCCGGGCAACATAAAAACACTTTGGAAGGACCCGCCCATGCACCGCAAATTCATCGCCACAATCGTCGCTGCCGCCCTCGCCGTCACCACGATCGGCAACGCCCCGGCGCGGGCAAACGACAATGTGCTGGGGGCCTTGGCGGCGATCGCCGGGATCGCCATCGTGGGTAAAGTCATCCATGATCACAACAAGCGCAAAGACCAACGCAATACGGTCACGCGTCAGACCTACAACCCCCCGGTTCAGAGCTACAACAATCAGGTTTACAATCTCAAACCGCGTCCGCTTCCCAAACGCGCCAATCGCAAGCTGTTGCCGGGCAATTGTTTGCGCAGTGCTGACACGCGGCAGGGGCGGGTGCGGTATTTCGGACAGCGCTGCCTGCAGCAAAGCTACAAATTCGCGAACCGTTTGCCGCAAAACTGCAAGGTGCGGGTGCGCGGTCAGGGGCGCGGATATGAGGCGCGATGCTTGCGTCAGAACGGATACCAATTGGCGCGTCGCTAAGAACGTGCCGATGCAAAGCCGGTGGGGTCTCCCCTTTGTCGGCTTTGACCCTGCAAGGTTGCGTTCGGGCGCGACCTTGCATTTTAACAAGTAACGCGCCCCCTTCCCGGGGGCGTTTTTTGTCTGGCGTTAGGGTCTTGCGCTTTCGCGGCGTTCGTTGGATCACACTTGGATGAAACCAGATTTTGAAATGGAACAAGCGGCGATGGCCAAGGGCCTGTTGCGCGTGGCCGGCGTGGATGAGGTCGGACGCGGCCCATTGGCCGGGCCCGTGACGGCGGCGGCCGTTGTTCTGGATCCCGCGCGCATTCCTGAGGGTTTGAACGATTCAAAACAGCTCTCGATCAAAAAGCGGATATATTTGGCTGAACTGCTGGAAGACTGCGCGGAGGTTTCCGTAGCCCATGCCAGCGTGGAAGAAATCGAACAACACAACATCCTGCGCGCCAGCCACATCGCGATGCGCCGCGCGCTGGCCGGATTGGCGCACCCGCCGGATCACGTGCTGATCGATGGGTCGATGATCCCGCATGGTTTAAATATCTCTGCGCAGCCGGTGGTCAAAGGGGACACCCGATGTTTGTCGATTTCTGCGGCGTCAATTGTCGCCAAAATCTGCCGTGACAAGCTGATGGTGGATTTGGCGCAACAGCATCCGGGCTATGGCTGGGAGACAAACATGGGATATGGATCAAAAAGTCACATGTCTGCGCTGCAAAATCTTGGGCCAACCCCACACCATAGACGTACGTTCAAACCCGTACACAATATGTTGTATCAAGATAAAAACATAAAGTATTGATTCAAAAAAGAAATTGACCGCGAATCAGGTTTGACTCATGCTGAGCTCAACCAACGAGTGCATAAGCACCGGGACAGAGGCAGACATGATGACCAAAACCAAAGGCGCAACCGCGCTTCCTTTAAACACGATTCTGAACGGCGATTGCATCGAAATGATGAACAGTCTGCCGGAGGCGTCGATTGATCTGATCTTTGCAGATCCGCCCTATAATCTGCAGCTCAAAGGGGATTTGCATCGCCCGGACAACAGCCGCGTGGACGCGGTTGATGATGAGTGGGACCAGTTTTCCAGCTTTAAAGCCTATGATGAATTTACGCGGGCCTGGCTCAAGGCAGCGCGGCGTTTGCTGAAACCTAACGGCGCAATTTGGGTCATCGGCAGCTATCACAATATCTTCCGGGTCGGCGCGGCGCTTCAGGATCAAGGATATTGGATCCTGAACGACGTGGTTTGGCGCAAGTCCAACCCGATGCCGAATTTCCGGGGCAAGCGTTTCACCAACGCCCATGAAACGATGATCTGGGCAGGTCGGGACGAGGCCAGCAAATACACGTTCAACTATGAGGCGTTGAAAGCGCTGAACGAAGGTATTCAAATGCGTTCTGATTGGGTGCTGCCTATCTGCACCGGGCATGAGCGTTTGAAAGACGACAAGGGTGAAAAGGCGCATCCGACGCAAAAACCTGAAAGTCTGTTGCACCGCGTTCTGGTGGGATCGACCAATCCGGGTGACGTCATTCTGGATCCGTTTTTTGGTACCGGGACAACGGGTGCTGTGGCCAAGATGCTGGGCCGGGATTTCATCGGGATTGAGCGCGAGGCGGCCTACCGCAAGGTGGCCGAGAAGCGGATCGCCAATACGCGCAAGTTTGACCGCGAAGCGCTGCAAGTGTCGACGTCCAAACGCGCTGAGCCGCGCGTTCCTTTTGGTCAACTGGTGGAGCGCGGGATGTTGCGCCCGGGTGAGGAATTGTATTCCCCGCGGGGCCAGATCGCCAAGGTTCGCGCGGATGGCACATTGATCGGCAGCGATGTCAAAGGGTCCATCCATCAGGTCGGTGCCCATCTGGAGGGCGCGCCAAGTTGCAATGGCTGGACCTATTGGACCTTTAAGCGCGACGGCAACAAAGTTCCCATTGATGTCCTGCGCCAGCAGATCCGATCAGAAATGACCAGTTGATCCACTTTTAATTCGAACACCGCCGGTGCCTGCGGCCCCTTAAAGAGGCTGCCTGAGAAGGCACTCAACTGACCCCGCCCTTCGTGGCGGGGTTTTTTTTCTTGACGATTGAGATACTACCTACTACTTGGTAGGTATGGATACGAAAACATCTCTTCTTGATGCCGCTGAAAAGCTTGCCCGCAGACGGGGCTTTGATGCCTTCAGCTATGCGGATTTGGCGCAGGCCGTCGGGATTCGCAAGGCCAGTATCCACCACCACTTTCCAACCAAGGCCGATCTGGCCCTGTCGATGGTGACGCGATACCGCGAGGGTTTTGTCGCCGAATTATCCAAGATTTCAACCCAGCATAAAACAGCCGGGGCCCAATTGGGCGCATATCTGGCGCTATACAAGTCGGCAATGGACGGGGGGGAACAGGTGTGCCTGTGCATCTCGTTCAGCGTCAGTCACAACAGTTTCGATGCGCAGGTGTTGCGTCAGGTGAACCGGTTTCATGCAGAAAGCCTCGCGTGGCTGGAATTTGTCTTTGAAAAAGCCGCATTGGATCAGACGGTTGCGAATGTGCGCGATCCAGCGGAGGAGGCGCAGGCCTGCCTTGCCCTGGCGGAAGGTGCGCAGCTGATCGCGCGGGCGAGTGGTGAGATGTCGGACTTCGACCAAGCGGTAAAACTAATGGCCGCCCGTATCCTCTAAAAATTTTGACCTATCAACCAACCAACTAGTAGGAAGAATATAAGGTGTTCAAAGATAAATCAGTGATCGTGACCGGCGGTGCATCCGGTATCGGGCTCGAAGTTGCCTCGCGCTTTGCAAAAGCAGGTGCCAATGTTGTCATCAACGGACGCGATCCCGCGAAACTGGAAGCTGCTGCGCAGAGCATCGGTGCCACAGCCGTCGCGGGGGATATCGGCGATATCCGCACGGCGCAGCGCATCGTGACTGCGGCCGAAAAAGCGTATGGCGGTGTTGACATCTTGATCAACAACGCCGGTATTTTCAGCCCCAAACCCTTTCTGGAGCAAACCGAAGCGGAATATGATGCTTTTGTGGACACGATCCTCAAAGGCAAGTTCTTCATGGCGCAGGCGGCTGCCAAATCCATGATCGCACGCGGCGGCGGTGCCATTGTGCAAACCGGATCCATGTGGGCGCTGCAAGCGATCGGGGCGACGCCATCGGCTGCTTATTCTGCGGCCAATGCTGGTGTCCATCAGATGGTGCGCAACTTGGCGCTGGAACTCGCGAGCCACAAAATCCGGATCAATGCGGTGGCACCGGCCGTAGTGGAAACACCTGTTTACAATACGTTTTTATCTGAGGAAGAAGTGGCAACGACCCTGCCCACGTTCAATGCGTTTCACCCTTTGGGGCGTAATGGTCAACCAAGCGATATTGCCGAAGCGATTCTGTTTCTGGCCTCTGAAAACGCAGGCTGGATCACGGGCACGGTCTTGCCTGTGGATGGCGGCGTGATGGCGGGCCGTAATTGAGCAAAGGTAAGAGCCTGTGCTTTGTTACAGGCTCCACCCGCTCTAATTCAGGCGCGGCCTCTTTACTTTGTGATTAAGGGCGGCGTGGATGTAGCGCGCCCCAAAATCCGATTTGTTAACCACATGAATCACGCCTGCGGACTGGGCCTTGTCAAACATGAAGGGTGTTGGCCAATCACTGACGATGATAATCGGAATGCCTGCAAATTCCGGCTTTTCCGCCAATTCGACCGCAAAATTTGCACCGTTTCCGTCGGGAAGGTTATTGTCGAGCAGGATCATGCTGGTTTGGTATCGCGCCATGTGTGCGCGCGCGTCTTCGAGCGTTGAGGCCATGGCCACAAAAACACCCTGAAAGCTCTTGTCCATAATGCGTTTGATCCGCTCTTGATCAAAGATATTGTCCTCAACCACCAGGCAGGTTTTTGTCGGTTTTGCCGCGCGTGTTGTTGCGATTTGTGCTTGCATTCTCGGTCCTCGCCTCGATCAGCCGGAACACCTTCTGTCACACAAAAGCCTTAATATATGGTGTCCCGGATCACCGAGGCACAATTATTCCTGCACCGGTTTGAGCGACCAAAACGACAAAATTACTTGCAGGGATCAAACAACAGGACACCCTCAAAATACGCCCTGAGCCAGATTAAATGCTTTGCGCATCACAGTCGGCAGGTCGGAAGGGCGAAATTCATCCTTTGGCAGGAAGGTGCCACGTTCCGGTGCGATTGACGGGTCAATCTGCGCGGTGAAAACGCGCAAGGTCAAATGGAAATGGGTAAAGGTGTGACGCACCTCGCCGTCCAACTCGCGCCACGCGCCGGGTGCTGGAGGGATGGCATCGGGAGGGTTATCGGTAATGTCCACCCAATCGGAGCCCGGCCAGCCCAGCATGCCACCCAAAAGCCCCTTTTCAGGACGCGTTTCCAGCAACCACGCACCATCGTTTCGCGTTCCCAAATATATACTGCCACGACGCGTGGGTTTGGGTTTCTTGGGAGTCTTTTTCGGCAAATCGGGTGCAGTTCCGCGCAGACGCGCAAGACAAGGATCGCGCCAGGGGCAAATGCCACAAGCGGGGGATTTGGGTGTGCAGATCGTCGCGCCCAGGTCCATGACTGCCTGTGCGTAATCACCGGGACGCGATGCGGGCGTCAGGGCCTCGGCATATATCATCAACGCAGGCTTTGCCTCGGGCAGCGGCGTGTGAATGTCATGCAGACGCGCCATTACACGTTCGACATTTCCATCAAGCACCGCGTAGGGCAGATCAAAGGCGATCGAACTGATTGCGGCGGCTGTGTAGGGGCCAATGCCCGGCAGTTTCAACAGGGCTGCATGGTCCGCCGGAAAGTACCCGCCATGATCGGCCACGACGGCACGTGCGCATTTCAAAAGGTTGCGTGCGCGTGCGTAATATCCAAGCCCCGCCCATTCCCCCATCACATCCGCATCGCGCGCGGCCGCAAGGTCGCGGACCGTCGGCCAGCGCGCGGTAAACCGTTCAAAGTAGTCCTTGACGGTCACAACAGTGGTCTGTTGCAACATCACCTCGGACATCCATACGCGGTAAGGATCGGGCGCTTGCCCTTCGAGGCGATTCTGCGGCGGGACGCGCCAGGGCATGGTGCGCGCATGAACGTCATACCACGCCAGTAGTTCATCGCCGAGCGTCACGGGGTTTTGAAGCTTTTCACGCAATGTTTATAATCATCCATCGGCTTTGACTGGTTGCGGTGGCGCCAATTGTCTATGATATGGCAACTGATCCTGTGAAAGATAGCGATGCCACCCCGACGCGCCAGTACAAAAGGCTTTACCCGCACCTCCAGTCTTTTGACGGGGCGGATCAGGGCAGCGTCGGAAAGCCGGGGATTCGCGCAAAGTCGTCTGTTGACGCAGTGGTCTGAGGTGATGGGTAAGGATATCGCCGCCATCTCGCGCCCTGTTGAGGTCAGCTATGGTCGGGGCGGGATGGGCGCGACGCTGACGCTTCTGACCACGGGGGCCAATGCGCCCATGCTGGAGATGCAAAAAGAACAGATGCGCGCCAAGGTGAATGCTGTCTATGGCTATAACGCCATTGCGCGGGTGCGGATCACACAAACTGCGGCTACCGGATTTGCCGAAGGGCAGGTGCTGTTTGAGGCCAAGACATCCCAGGCACAGGACCCGGAGAGCCCGCCAGAAGTGCGCCAACAGGCCGCCGAGACCGCCAGCCCGGTGCGCGATGTGGGGCTGCGGGATGCCCTGGCGCAACTGGGCGAAAACATTCTGAACAAAACAAACCGTTGAAAAGGAAATGCCGATGTCGCGTTTAATGATCGTTTCTGCCGCTGTGGCCGTCTTGGGGGTTGGGGCGTATTTCGTGACCTCTCCGAGCACAACGTCGGTGACCCCTGCCAATCCGCTGGGGGCTGCAAATGCGCAAGAAGCCAGCGCAGAGATTGATACATCCACGATTGCCGAAATGTCACTGGGCAATCCGGATGCACCTGTAACCGTGATTGAGTATGCATCCTTTACCTGCCCGCATTGCGCGTCTTTTCACGCGGGCGCCTACAAGGAGTTGAAGGCCGATTACATTGATACCGGCAAGATCAATTTCGTCTACCGCGAGGTCTATTTTGACCGCTATGGTCTCTGGGCCTCGATGATTGCGCGCTGTGCCGGCACGCCGGAGAAATTCTTTGGTATGGCGGACCTGATTTATGCAGGCCAATCCGAATGGGCCCGTGCGGGGGAGCCGACCGCCATTGTCGCAGAGTTGCGCAAGATTGGTCGTCTGGCCGGACTTGATGCAGAGACCATGGAAGCCTGCCTTCAGGATGGGGAAAAGGCGCAGACGCTGGTCGCCTGGTATCAGGAAAATGCAACGGCTGATGGTGTGGAAAGCACGCCCAGCTTTCTGATCAACGGTGAAAAGCACTCCAACATGCCCTATGCCGACATGGCGGCGATCATCGACGCAGCAGCCGGGGAGTGAGCGCACCTCTTGTTGGTCTCAAGGTCGTCGAACTGGCCCGTGTTCTGGCCGGCCCCTGGGCGGGTCAGACGCTGTCGGACCTGGGGTGTGACGTCATCAAAGTGGAAAGCATGGCGGGAGATGATACCCGCCAGTGGGGCCCGCCCTTTGTCACCCGCGACGAGGATGAATCCGCCGCCTATTTCCATTCAACCAACCGTGGCAAACAATCGGTCACAGCTGATTTTCGCACCGAGGAAGGCCGCCAGAAGGTCAGGGACCTGTTGGTCGATGCCGACATTCTGGTGGAAAATTTCAAGACCGGCGGTTTGGCGAAATACGGGCTCGATTATGCCAGCCTCGCGCAGGATTTCCCGCAGCTGATATACTGTTCCATCACCGGATTTGGGCATACCGGTCCCTATGCGACGCGCGCGGGGTATGATTTCATCATTCAGGGCATGTCCGGGCTGATGTCTCTGACGGGTGAACCCGAGGGCCAGCCGCAGAAATACGGCATCGCGATCACAGATATTCTAACGGGCGTCTATGCGACAACGGCGATTTTGGCGGCCGTGCATCAGCGCCACAGCACAGGTCGCGGGCAACATATCGACATGTCCTTGATGGATGTCGCCGTGGCGGTCACGTCCAATCAGGCGATGAATTACCTGACCACGGGCACGCCTCCAAAACGAATGGGCAATGCGCATGTCAATCTGGCCCCTTATCAGGTGTTTGATTGCGCGGATGGCCACATCATCATCGCGACCGGGAATGACGGGCAATACCAACGGCTATGTAAATTGCTGGGGCTGGAAGACATGATCACCGCGCCGCGTTTCCTGAAAAACGTGGACCGCCTGGCGCATCGAGAAGAGATGATTTCACGCCTGACCGGGGCCACGCGTCTACGCACGCGTGATGACCTTCTGGCGGCTTGTGAGCTTGAAGGTGTACCAGCGGGACCGATCAACCACATGGATGATGTGATGGCTGATCCGCAGGTCCGCGCGCGTGGGATGCAGGTGGAATTGGACGGTGTGCCTGGTGTCCGGTCGCCGTTCACGTTTTCAGATGCGGGTCTGGCATTGCACCGACCCGCCCCAAATCTCGGCGAAAACGATCCCTGATCAGGGCGTTGGCAGCGCGTCTAACTGATCAAAAAGCGCGTTTGACTCGTTTTCAAACCGGAGCCGTACGGGCAGGGTAATCACCTTTGTGCGAAAGGACGCGGGCAAGCGCACCGCGTCCTTTTCCGTGGTGACCAATTGCGCGCGGTGGGTTTTGGCATCCGATTCCAAACGGCCCAGGAGGGCTGAGGTCAGCGGTTGGTGATCCTCCAGTGGTTCGGCGTGTATGACATTTGCGCCAAGCCCGCGCAGGGTGGCAAAGAACTTTTCCGGATGACCGATCCCGGCAAAGGCGACAACACGTTCGTCCGCCCAGTCCATCCCGGTTTGCAAGGGCATGAGAGCGCCGCGGACATGCGGGATGGCGCTGCGCGGATCAAACCCGTCCTGCGCTGGGCGATCTCCGATGGACAGCAAAAGATCAGCACGCGCGAGCCCTATATCAACCGGTTCGCGCAGAGGCCCCGCAGGCACGCAGCGCCCGTTGCCAAACCCGCGCGCGGCGTCCACCACCACAATACTGATGTCTTTGTGCAGAGACGGGTTTTGAAACCCGTCATCGAGGATCACCACGCTCGCCCCGGCTTCTTGGGCCGCCCGTCCCCCCGCGGCGCGGTCCTCGGCGACCCAGACCTCGGCAAAGGCTGCGAGCAGTAACGGTTCATCCCCCACATCGCTTGCTGAATGACGCGCGGGATCTACCCGCAGGGGGCCTTTGAGCCGCCCACCATAGCCGCGCGTGACAACATGAGGTGCGTGAAAGCGGTTCGCCAAATGCTCGACGACTGCGATCACAGTGGGGGTTTTACCGGTGCCGCCCGCATTGACATTGCCAACGCAGATCACCGGCACATCCAGTTTGAGCGGCGTTGTCCGCGCTATCCGGCGCGCAGTGCCCCACGCATAAAGCCGCCCTAACGGGCTGAGCAAGCGCGCGGTGAAGGTGGCTTTGTCCGGGGGCGTAAACCAGAACTCAGGGGTGCGCATGAGCGCGCTCCAACCGATCATCCAGCGTGGTTTCGACAAGCTCAATGACCTTGTCAACCAGTTCAGCGCCATCGCTAATCACGTCCCATCCTGCATGGGCCATGGCGGCGGCCTGATCAGGCGCAATCAGACGGGTCACCGCAGTGCCGAGCGACTGCGCATCATTTACGATGCGTGCCGCGCCTGCATTGGCCAAGCGCGTGTAAAACGGCATGTAGCGTCTGACATTTGGTCCATAAAGAACCGCAGAGCCCAGAGCGGCCGCCTCGAAAGGGTTGCATCCGCCATATCCAGGCATCAGCGAGCTTCCCAGAAAGGACACGGGCGCCAGCCTGTAAAACAGGCCAAGGTCCTCACTATCCTCGGCCAACATGACTTGCGTGGCCTCGCTTGGATCGCCCTCGGTGACCCAATCACAAACCCGAAACCCTTCCTGCGTCGCGCGTTCGGCAAACTGCGCGGCCAGGCGGCGCTGCGCAGGATGCAGGATCAACAAAAGCCTGTGGGAATACCGCAGGGCTTGACGATGGGCTGTTAAAATCGCGTTGGCTTCGTTGTCCTGAACCGACGTCGCCAGCCACACCGGACGCCCCGCAAGGGCGGCGGCCATGTCGTTCAGATCGGAATCCTTGCACGGTAACGCCTGACCGCCGGCCTGCAACGGAGGTGTCATCTGAATTTCGCTGGATTTCAGACCAAGACCTTCAAGACGATGCAGAGCCTGAGCGGACCGGGTCATCACAGCAATAAAGTTCGACAGCAAATCGCGCGACAGATCAGGAAGCCAGCGGTCACGACGTCCGTCAAACCCGTCTTTTCCGGCATCGATCAACGCCATCGGGCAACCGGCGTCATACGCCAGAAACAATAGGTTTGGCCGCAAATGCCCCCATGTCCAGATGCACATGTCTGGCGCCCAGTGCTTCAGAAAACACTCAACCGCTTCCGGATGTTCGGAAGGGATTTCCTCAAGCAAGACGCTCGGGTGCCGCGCGGTGGTCGTGCGCGCCCGGTCCAGCGTTTCGCGATCCGGCAAGGTGATCAAGACATGCAGATCAGCGCGGGTGGCGCAGAGCCTTTCAGCCAGATCCTGGATGGCCAGGAGGTTGGAAGGTTCTGCTGAGTGAACCCATAAGAGCTCACCAAAGGGGCGTGCGGTGCTCGGCACAAACGACCGGCTGGCCGACCTGTGGGTCAGCGCGCGATAGGCCGACAGTCCAAAGGAACGGCCCATGGCGTTTTATTCCAGTTCTTCCGTTGACGAGGCTTCGGCCTCTTCGTCCCGCAGACGGTGTAGATGCGCGATGAAATATCTCATATGCGCGTTGTCCACGGTCCGCTGGGCTTCGGATTTCCAAGCATTGAAGGCTTTTTCGTAATCCGGGAAAATCCCGACAATATGCAGGTCATCGACATCCTTGAAGACGGTCTTGCTGGGGTCGACAAGCTCTCCTCCAAACACAAGGTGCAGGCGCTGGGTCATGGGGTTTCCTTTGGGTCAGAACGGTCGGCGGAAGTTTGCGTATCTATGCGTCCGGGTCAAGGCATGCCGGTAGGTGCAAGTGCCTGAAGAACATCGGCATGCAAGGCAGGGCCGGCCGCGATCACGCCATTGAGCAACGGTTCCGGGTTGTTGAAACGGAGCGGTGCGCCGGTTTTATCCGTACAAAGCCCGCCCGCTTCGGTCACGATCAAAGCACCGGCTGCAATGTCCCATTCCCAACTGGGGCGAAATGTCAGCATGCCATCAAAGCGCGCTTCCGCCACCAGCCCCAAGCGATAGGCCAGAGAGGGGCGATGAGATCTGTTGAAGCCCGGCAACCCTCTGGGCCAGTGGTCGGTTTTCATAACAGGTTTGGTCGCGAGAATTTCCGCCGTGTTCAGATCCCTTTGATCGCTTGCGGACAATCGCACGCCATTGTGAAACGCGCCCCGCCCCCGTGCGGCGGAATAGAGTTTGTCGCGGAGGGGCAGGAAAATAGCGGCTGCTGTGACCTCACCCTTATGGGCAATGGCAATGGAATGGGCCCATGTGCGGGACCCTTCAACAAAGCTGCGGGTGCCGTCAATCGGGTCGATGATGAACACCGTTTCATGCTGAAACCGCGCGCCTGTGTCCTCGGACTCCTCCGAAAGCCAGCCATATTCTGGCCGCGCGGTACGGAGCACGTTTTCCAGCGCTGTGTTCACCGCCAGATCGGCTTCGGTCACCGGGCCTGCGCCATCCGGTTTATCCCAGGATTGCGCGGTTTTGCCGACAAAGCTGGTGGCCACACGACCTGCAAGCCGCGCGGCATCCGTCAACAGATCAAGATCAGTTGCCTGCAAGGGTCATTCCCGGCACCAGAAGCGACGGCACGACACGGCTCAGATGCGTGCGCGCGTCGTTTGCAGGCACAATGCTGCGCAACATATCGCGCAGGTTTCCGGCAATGGTGCATTCATTGATGGCCTCTGCGATCTGGCCGTTTTCGACCCAGAACCCCGCCGCCCCGCGCGAATAGTCCCCGGTATTGGGATTGATCGTGGAACCAATCATGGAGGTGACCAACAACCCCGTGCCCATATCGCGGATCAAGTCCTCGCGGCTGGCTGTGCCTTGCGTGAGCGCCACGTTCCAGCTGGAGGGCGATGGCGGGGAGGAGGTGCCGCGTGCGGCATTTGCGGTTGAAGCCATGCCCAATTTGCGCCCTGTTGCCAGATCAAGCGTCCAGCCCGTCAGGATGCCATTTTCTACGATATTGCGCGGCTTGGTGGGCAACCCTTCCGCATCGAACGGTCGTGAACTGGAGGCACGGGGGCGGTGCGGGTCCTCAACGAGGGACAAATGATCCGGCAGGACAGCATCGCCCATGGCTTCGCGCAGCCAGGACCCACCACGCGCCACGGAAGATCCATTCACGGCCATCAACAGGTGCCCGATCAGAGAGGAAGAGACGCGTTCATCAAACAGAACGTTGAAAGTCCCGGTGCGCGGTTTGCGCGCGTCCAACCGTTCCACGGCCCGCGCGGCGGCTCGTTTCCCGATCTCTTCAGCGCTGCGCAAGTCCGATTGGAACGTGCGGCTATCACCGTCGTAATCCCGCTCCATGCCTGCGCCGGTGCCCGCGATGGCAACACAGGACAGGCCGCGTCCGGTTCGGGCATAACCGCCTGAAAATCCGTTTGTGGCAGCGAAATGGACCTGACGTGCGGAATACCCCGCACTGGCGGATTGCACCTGGCTGACGCCTTTGTTTTCCAGTGCGGCCGCCTCGGCCTGCACCGCATCCTCTTGCAGGCTGGCGGGGGAGGGTTCTGGCGCCGGGTCGTGTAGTTCCAACACATCAACATCGAAATCACGTACCAGTTGATCCGGCGTGGCGAGGCCTGCAAATTCATCTTCGGGCGCTTCGCGGGCCATGGCAATCGCGCGCACAGCCATTTCCTGTAGTGTTTCAGGCCGCGTATCAGAGGCCGAGACCGTTGCACTTTTCCGGCCCACAAAAACACGCAAACCCAGATCGACCCCTTCGGAGCGTTCGGCCTGCTCCAAGGCCCCTGCGCGCACTTCGATACTCACAGCAGCCCCCTGAAGCGCCATGGCATCAGCGGCATCGGCACCCGCGTCCTTTGCGGCTTGCAACAGCTGTGCTGTCAGGGTTTCAGGGGAATGGGTCATAAGAAAGGCTCCAGAGAGGTCCCACCTCAGGTAGCCGCGCAGCCCGGCCACCGCAAGGGCACGTACTTAAAAGGGGCGCGGAATGCGCCCCGATTATCCTTTGAAGGAGGTGAGTGAGACTACTGGATCCGTTGACCGTTGGCCAGAATGTGACCCTGTTCGTTCATCTCGATCTGGGAATTGAGCGTATCAGGGGCATCTCCGGGCACCGCCAGCAGGCCCATCATCATACGCGCACCCATCGCCTGATCTTCGGGCAGCAGCCCCATCGCAACCAACGTGTCGATCAATTTATTCCCGCCGACCAGCGATAGATCCGCAACGCCAATAGGCTGTGGCATGCCTCCGGGCGCGTCGTTTTTGAAGCGAAACGCGCCCTCTCCGGTCAGTTCTGCACCCGCCACGGTGATCTGCAATTTATTGATGTCCACGGTTTCCAATTCCGCCGGGGCACTGGTCAGAACCTCTGGACTGGTCGCAAACATATCCACCAGAACCTTGGCTTTGCCCGTCAGATCCAGGGCGATGGTGGCCGGATTGCGTGGCAGTTGCGCGCCGGGATCAAACATGCCCCAGAGCGCCTCGGACATGGAGAAATCATTGAGAGAGAAACCTAGTGCGAAATCTTCCGCCTCTTCAGATTTTTGAATGGGCATGGTCAGGTTGAAGCTGGACTTCACCATATCGATGTCCAGCGGAACCGGTAAATCAGGAGATGTCATGGCCAGTTTGAGGTTATTTTGCCCACCTGAATAGGTAAGGCCCTCTGGGGACATGGCCACATCAAGGGTGCCGCCGGTGGAGGTGGTCGCGCTGCTGAAAGCTTCCACGTTGTTCTCCGTCACGCGCATATTTGACGCGCCTGCGGAGTAGGCAAAGGTTCCGTCGCCGTTCATACCGGCCGCCAACATCGCATTTATGTCGCCTGCATCCATTTTGGCCAGCGGCAATGCGCTTGATCCACTGAAGTTGACATCCGCCATTTGACCGTTCGCTTTGATGTCGCCGCTGCCTTCTGGATCAACGAATGAAAAATCAAAGGTGACGCCGCTGGCTGTCATGTCTTGGTCAAACACGCGTTTGCCGCCCACAGTCGATTTTGTGCTGCCCGCCATGTCCTTGATGCCAAGGATAAAGCTTGCAATATCATCACCCATGGTTTCGCCATCAACAGTCAGGCCAGTCAAAACAAGATCAACACTTTGCGCGGAATAGGCGTTGATCATTTCTGTTGGCACACCCGAAACCGTCGAGATCAGACCGGACTGACGGATTTCCATGTCGATGTCTGCGGTTTCGCCTTCTTCGCCGACGACCTGCATCTGGACCGGCATCACGTCGGGCACGTCGATGCCGACGGTGCCATCGCCATTTTCGGTAAAGGTAACCTGTTCCATCTCTATGACGGCATCGTTTTGGCCTTCCACGCCCGGCATGGTCAGGACCAGATCACTGAGAGTCAGCCTATTGCCCGATTGCACCTCAGTCGCTGATACGTCAAAGCCAGAGCTGTCGAAATAGGACTGCCAATTGCTCCAGACTTCTTGTGCGCCAATATCTGCTTGTGCTGTTTGCGCGGCAAGAAGGGCAAAGGCAGCAGTCGCGGTGCTGCGGAAACTGATAAATGGCATGAGGTGATCCTTATAAACAGATTTTGCGCGCACAGTCAGCCACGGCCCCGGAATGGTCAAGGGGAACCGGGGGCTGGACCCTTCATGCGCGGCACATTACCACAAGGCAGTAACCTCAGGGAGCACAACATATGGACATGACGGGCAAAACGGTTCTGATCACGGGGGCCAGTCGGGGTATTGGCGCCGAGGCCGCGCGGGTTTTCGCAGCCGCTGGTGCGAATGTGGCGTTGCTGGCAAGGGGTCAGAAGGATATTGCGGACCTCGCCGGAGAGATCGGCACGCGCGCGATTGCCATTCCTTGCAACGTTGCCAATGCCCGCGAGGTGGCGACGGCTGTGGATGCCACAGTAGAGACTTTTGGCGGATTGGACGTGTTGATCAATAACGCAGGTGTGATCGAGCCCATCTCGCATCTGTCAGATGCAGAAGTCGACGCCTGGGGCGATGTGATTGATATCAACCTCAAGGGCGTTTTCTATGGCATGCGTGCGGCGGTCCCGGTGATGAAGGCGGGGGGCGGTGGGTCGGTTCTGACCATCAGTTCCGGTGCAGCGCATGGGCCGGTCGAGGCCTGGAGCCACTATTGTGCGTCCAAAGCGGCGGTGAACATGTTGACGCGGTGTCTGGACAAGGAAGAGGCCGCTCACGGCATCCGCGCCATCGGATTGTCGCCCGGCACCGTGGCCACGCAGATGCAACGCGAGATTAAAACCAGCGGCATCAATCCCGTGAGCCAACTGGCGTGGGAGGACCACATACCTGCGGACTGGCCGGCCAAAGCGCTGTTGTGGATGTGCAGCCCTGCGGCGGATTCGTTCTGTGGGCAGGAAATATCATTGCGCGATGAAGGCGTGCGCCAGCAGGTCGGCTTGATATGATAGATATCGACCGCGCGGGCGATGTCTGGATCGTTGCGTTGAATCGTCCGGACAAGGCCAACGCGTTGAACGAGCAGATGTTGTCGCAACTGGTCGAGGTGATGCGTGCGGCGCAAGAGGCACGCGCTGTGATCCTGACCGGGCGGGGCCGCGTGTTTAGTGCGGGTGCTGATCTGGAGGCGGCACGCGCCGGGCTGGCCACATCGCCGCTGTGGGAAGAGCTTTCCGCAGCAATTGCAGCTTTGCCGGGCTTGTCGGTTGCGGCGTTGAACGGAACACTTGCGGGTGGGGCGACGGGCATGGCGCTGGCCTGTGATGTACGGATCGCGCCCGCGCATGCGACGTTTTTCTATCCGGTGATGAAACTGGGATTTCTGCCACAACCGAGCGATCCCGTTCGGATGGCGGGTTTGATTGGGCCAGCCCGCACCAAGCTGATCCTGATGGGCGGGCAAAAAATCGGCGCAGAAGAGGCCTTGCGCTTTGGTCTGATCGACCAGATCATTCCGGCCGAAGACATACTGGATCATGCGAGAGGTCTGGTCGCGGATGTCATTGCCGCCAAATCCGGCCATGCACAACAGATCAAGAGGATGTGCGAGGTCTCAGACTGAGGCCAGCCAGTCCCGCGCCGCATCCACCTGATCAAGATCAAACGTGCGCAATTTCGTCGACATGAATGCGCCCGCCGCTTTGGACAGCGGACTGACCCAACCAATGTCGCTGACCACGGCAACATGGCTGATATGTTTCAGGTTTTTGATATCAAACTTGATGCCCTGCCAGATGACCGAGGCTTCAAAACCCTCAAAACTCTCCAGGATTTCGATGAACTTGATGGTGCCATGCTTGTCGATGAAGGCTTGCAGAGGCGTAACAGCCTCTTGGTAATCCTGCTCGGTGATGCGGCCGGAAACTGTGATCTCGGCCGTGCGCGTGGCATCGTTTTCGCTATACCTAACGGTCATATCGCACCTCTTTTTTTGGTACAGCGACACTAGAACGTTCCATTTGCAGACGTATTGACAGGGATCAACCCTTGCGGCGCTTGCGAACTTGGACTGTGAACTTTTTTGGCCGTAGAAGTTGTCGCAAGGCCGGCACAGACGCATAGGGACGTACCACTTCTGCCTCCGTGAGGGATGATTAAATCTCGCGGTGCCAATGTGTGGCGCAAAATATCAAATGCACCAAGTATGACACTTTGGGATCTGGCAACGAATTTCTATAACGCGCAGATACTTTTACCCCCTCAGGCAATAGACCGTACCTGATACCCTGCATTTCGTGAGGCCAGAGATTGTGCGCTATGAGGGCGACAGACTCGAATACGTTGACGCCCTACTTCCCATGTATGGGGCAGAGCCTATGGCGCTCAAGATGCCGCGCGAGATGACTAATGATTTCCATAAGGGCGAAATGCGCAGAGTCGTGTCAGGGGCGCTCAAAGCGGGGCCGCAAACGGGCGCAAGGACTGCCAAGTGAACGCCAGAAAGCCGCACATGGATTACACGAGGATCTTTGAGCGCGTATACATCTGCCTATGGAGTCAGAAGCGACGAGGGCAAGTCAGGCATAAAGGAAGATTGCGGCTGACAATGATGTGGGTTTTTTTGTGGATATGTTGGATAAGGCCTGTGGATTTCTTGATGTCTATGGAAGAAGTAGATGATATTTCAATTACTTCTGTGGGATATAGGAGTATCAACAGGATTCTGATCCGGCGAATTGACGAAACACCAGTTGTAGACTTTCAATGAGACGTGGATATTGGCTGCTGGCCTATGCATGGGGTTGTCTTTGACACGGTGATATTCTGCCGACCGCAGCACCATTTGTGGGATATGGGAGCGATTTATGGGGTTACGGGCAAGCCCTGCCACATGACCCAAATTACGCCTACCAATGATCACGGAGCCTTGCACCTTTCCGGCCTGTCCGTGGTACGGTTTTTCGGCGACTTCTTCTGAATGAAACGACCAAATTCTCCTTCACGTCACCAGTCACTTTGACCACTGCGTGGAAGCGCCATTTTTGCTCTTGAGAGAAAAAGAGCATTGCACAATGGTCTTTTTCGGTCGTTTATCCACGCCCCAGTTGAAGAATTTTCGGCAGCATTGCTAATTCCGACGGACCAATGTGATCTCCATGTTCATTTAGGATATGCCACGCTGATTCACTCGAAAGCAGTATTTGTGATTTTGCTGTCCCAAAGTGCTTGCAGACTTCATGCGGCAAAGGTCCGACTCCAAGCCGTGGCCGTTTTCCGGCAACCAAAAAGGCAATACCATCTGGTTCAACATTAATCGGGCGCCCCATATTAGTGGTATTGCTCAGGTCCAAAACAGGTTTCTTAAACCGGCCGATGCCAGTAACCTTTCTACTGGCGCGATACAGGCGCAGCCATTGAGTTGCTGACCACGATCTTCGCCACTTTGCCATTATCCGTGCGGCGGTTGTCCTCCAGCCATGCAGCGCGGTTCGCATACTGATAAAGGTGCTGCAGGCTAACGTGGTGGTGCGGGCCCAGTACCACACTGCGTAAGCGACTGAAGAATGGCTCAACGATTTTGGTGAGCTAGCTGTGGTTTGAGTAATTCTCCGAGTGGTTCGCCCGGTCAACATGGTAACCCAAGTGCAATTCATCCCAATGGCTGGCGTCATTGGCCGACATAGTGGACAGGCGTGATACGTTCTCTCTAGCCAGTAGTGCAATACGATCTGCCTCAGATTGACCAACGAAAGGCAAGGTGCTGCCTTGATGCTCAATCAGGCTGATTACAATGCGGCGCTTGCCCGTCTTCGTTCTCATCTCGTGTCCTTTCAAGGATGATGAGCGAAAGACTCTCCTTTAACAAAAAAATGCTGTCTGTCTCAAAAGCCGTGACGGGTTACAATTTACATAGGCGATGCATGCCCGAGCAAAACGACTGGGAAAGCAAGGCGGCGAACCTGCTAAAGGCAGAGCTAAAACGCACAGGCGTCACTTATGCAAATTTGGCAAGGTTGATCTGCGAAAAAAAAGTGAGCATCCGCAATAAGCTGTCGCGTAGCAAGTTTAGCGCTGCTTTTCCTTTTCAGGCGCTAGATGCTTTTTAGGTAAGTGATCTAGGCCCATAGTGGGCCGCATAAGATCGACGTCGTTACCACACTCAAAGAGAAAGCCGGATGTATTGAGCTTGCTCTTAAGTTTGATGGCCAACGACGTGTTAGTTTGTCTATCACTTCAAAAATCAACTTCTCTCCATCGTTGTGGTGTAAAGAAACAACTTCTCTCCCGATTGGCTTCTCGAAGGCCAAAAACAAAAATCCCCCTGCTTGCCGCCAGTGCAGAAAAATCTGGCAACATTCTTGCTTTCTGTTCGACGGAGCTTTCCACTTGCCGAGTCCAAGAGTGTCTTTAAGCGAGAATGTAAGCCCCCACTCACGGCGATTTCACTTTCACCTTCTGGCAGAGTTTTTAAGTACTTTTGCGCAAAATAGTGCAGCCAAAATCCACCACCAGCACAAATTGGACCCAAAAGAATAGATGTGTTTTCCGCAACCCAAGTCACGAGCGGAAACACATAGTCTTCGGTGTTCCACTGAATGTAGTCGAAAAACTTCGCATAAAACGGTCCAAATAGCATTGCCGAACACGGGCCAACGAAACAAATGAGTGCAATGGTTCGCAATACTGACATGAAGACGTCTCTCTCATACGTCTAGGGCGGCATGGAGCCCTAATCACCGGTCACACCCCGCCGCAGCTTGGTGCGTTTGATACTTAAAGCCCCAAATGCGGTGCAAGAGCAGCGTCGGTCCGTTTTTGCCACCCTTCAGCCTGAGGATCAGATAATAGAGGCTCTGTTTGATGTCAGGCGGGATGGGCCGATCACACAGGGGACAAATCGGGTCAGACATCCGGGCTTGCTCCATGGTGCGTGCGCAGGCAAGAGTCTAGGATAGGGTTGCGAGATGAAAAGAGGGGGTGCCCGTGGAGTTTGACCTGTCCGCCCAGCCAGAGATCGTACAACGTGGTGCTGAATATGCTATTTTGGCATGGGACCTCGCAAAGTCATGGGCATTAAGCCCTGCTGCCTGGTCTCAATTCGCCCTGCTGGTTCTGGCCTATCTGTTGGCTATTGTGGTGGCGCGGCGTCTGCGCGGATTTTTGACGCGCATCCTGACCCCTGCTGAGGGCGTGGAAACAATAATTGCACGCGCGCGCCGGACCTCATTGTTGGCCTTGCCCTTGTTGTTGCCCCTGCTGGCCTATCTGTTCACGGCGATCGGTGAAAGCGTTGTGCGGTCCGTGTTTGACAGCGGTGCGGTCATCGCTTTCGGCAAACGGGTGTTCCTGTTTCTGGCCGTGCGCATCCTGGTGCGCGATGTCATTGCCGATCCATTCCTGAAACTGCTGGGGCGCTACGCCCTCGTGCCAGTTGCCGCGCTTTACATGTTCGGCATCCTGGATCCCTTGATGCTCAAACTGAGCGAGATGACAATTTCGCTTGGAAACATCTCTTTCTCGGTCATGGCGCTGATCCGGGGCGTGATTGCGGGCGGTATCCTGTTCTGGCTCGGCGGATGGTCCAATCGACAGACTACGCAGTTCATCGAAAACCAGAAAGAGATGCGCCCCTCTCTGCGACAACTGACCTCCAAGGCAATTGAATTCTCCATCTTTGGGATCGCGTTTCTGTTGTTGCTCAACATCATGGGCATCAATCTCAGCGCTTTGGCGGTGATCGGGGGCGCTATCGGCGTCGGCCTTGGGTTTGGTCTGCAAAAGATTGCATCAAATTTTATCTCTGGCGTGATCCTGCTGATCGAAGGGCAGGCAACAGTCGGCGATTACGTCGAGTTGGATGGAGGTGAATCGGGACAGATCGTCAAGATGACCGCGCGTGCCGCTGTGCTGGAGACCTTTGATGGCCGGTGGATTGTCGTGCCCAATGAGGATTTTATCACAACGCGGGTGATCAACTATTCTGATTCCGGATCTGCCAATCGCTATGAGGCGCCTTTTTCTGTGAGCTATGACACGGACATCAATCTGGTCCCGCCGATCATTGAAGCGGCGGTTGCCAAACATCCGGACGTGCTGGATGCCCCCTATCCGCCGGATTGCGAACTGCGCGGATTTGGCGACAGCGGTATCGATTTTGCCGTCGAGTTTTGGGTCAACGGGCTGGATGACGGGCCGAATAAATACACCTCTGATGTGCTGTTTCTGGTTTGGAATGCGCTCAGGGAAAATGGCATCGAAATTCCCTACCCACACCGCGTTGTGGAATTCAAAGGGGCGCTGCCGCAGGTGGATGCGTGAAGCACGCGCTTGTGATTGGCGCAGGTCCTGCCGGGTTGATGGCAGCAGAAGAACTGGCCGCACGTGGTTTGCGCGTGACGATTTGCGAAGCGAAACCTTCCGTTGGTCGCAAGTTTCTGATGGCGGGCAAGTCGGGTCTGAACCTGGCCAAGGATGAACCCATCGCGTCGACATTGCCGCACTATTACGAAGCCGCTGACCGGTTGCGTCCTGTTTTGGAGGGATTTGACGCTGTTGCCGTTCAGGAGTGGGCGCGGGGTTTAGGGCAGGAGGTGTTCACTGGCTCCACCGGGCGCGTGTTTCCAAGAGCGATGAAGGCCTCGCCGCTGTTGCGCGCTTGGCTGGGCAGGTTGGGCGATGCGGGTGTGGTCTTGCGCACCAACATGCGGTGGCAGGGATGGCAAGGCTCTGACGTTGTGTTTGAGGGTCCGCAGGGCCGCGAAGCAATGCATTCGGATGTAGTGGTTCTGGCGTTGGGTGGTGCAAGTTGGGCGCGCCTGGGATCCGATGGTGCATGGGCTGAGCATTTGGCGGCGCGGGGCGTTGCGCTTTCCCAGTTTGAACCCGCGAATGTCGGGCTCTGTATCGCTTGGTCATCCCATATGTTGGCGCACAGGGGCCAGGCTCTCAAAGGGGTGCGCTTTCGCTGCGGGCCGATGGCGTCACGCGGCGAGGCTGTGATTAGTCAATCCGGGCTGGAAGGCGGCGGCCTTTATGAGGTCAGCCGCGCAGTGCGTCAAAATCATCCGCTTTATGTCGATCTGTTGCCTGATCTATTAGAGGACGCGGTGGCAAATCGTTTCGCCCGACCACGCGGCAAAGCCAGCCTTTCCAATCATCTGCGAAAAACACTCAAACTGGATCCCACTAAAATCGCGCTGGCTTTGGAATGTGTCCGCCCTTTGCCCGATGATCCGGCGTCATTGGCAAAACTGCTCAAAACCCTGCCGTTGGATCACGATGGTTTGCGCCCCATGGATCAGGCGATATCGGTTGCAGGCGGTGTGGCTTTCGACGCGCTGACGCCGGATCTGATGCTCAAAGCTGTACCGGGCGTCTTTTGCGCAGGTGAAATGATCGACTGGGAAGCCCCGACGGGCGGCTATCTGATCACCGGCTGCCTTGCGACAGGGCGATGGGCCGGGCGGGCCGCGGCTGATTATGCCTCAGAGGCGGCTTGAAACGCGGGGCGTTCACGCAGCGCCTTGGCATATTGAAACAGTTTATCGTCCGTGCGCGGGAACTTCGCGCCAATGGCCCAGTTCAAACAATGGCAGGCCAGAATATCCGGCAGGGTAATCCCATCCCCCATCAAGAACGGACCTTCCAGACGTTCCGACAAATGTGCTGCTGATTTTTCGAACTCAAACTTCAACGCTTCCTTGGCAGCAGGCACGCGCAGATGTTCGGGCAGCACGAAACTGTGTTTGGCCGCCGCCCAGAGGATCGCATCCATCTCATCAATCAGCCAAAAGGTCATGGCATCCTGTCTGGCGCGGGCAACGGTGCCTGCCGGAGCAGTCAGTTTGCCGTGCTTGTCCGCCAGATAGGTCATGATTGCCACCGAATCCGTCAGCACGTCATCGCCATCAACCAGCGCGGGGATTTTACCCAAAGGGTTGAATTGCATTGCCTCTTCGGACCTTGGGGCGGCGGCGATCTGCTCATATGGTGCGCCGATTTCCTGTAAGGTCCACAAAACGCGAAAGGCGCGAGACTTGGTTGTTCCGATCACTTTGTACATTGCGGCGTCCTTTGTGGGCGTAGGGTTTCGTGAAAGTGACATGCTTGTATCGCGCCGACAATCTGGTGACACAATTTGTCAGTAGATTCTGACACTTTTTCAAGGGAGAGTTTGACGGGAAAGGGAGACGTATCATGTCAAAAGACGGAAGCTGCCTGTGTGGCGCGGTAACCTACTCGCTTGCCAACGATCCCAAAGAAATTGGTGCTTGTCATTGCAACATGTGCCGTAAATGGAGCGGTGGTATTTTCCTGGGACTGGAAGTCCCCGCCGACACCGTCAAGATCAGCGGAGCGGAGAACCTCAATATTTATTCTTCTTCCCCGTGGGCGGAACGGGCGTTTTGTAAAACCTGTGGCAGCAGTGTCTACTATCGCGTCACAGCGCCGGGCCCACATGAAGGCACCTATCATTTTGGCGTCGGGACGTTGAATGATCTGGGGGATGTCCCGTTGACCGGTGAGTTGTTCATCGATGAAAAACCGGGCGGATATAGTTTCGCCGAAAAGACCCATCAGATGAACACCGAAGAGGTGATGGCATTGTTCGCGCCGCCTGAGTAACTATTAACGACTGCCCAGCATGGCCAGACGGATAAAAGCGCGTTCGACCAGGGCCATACCGGGCGCGTGTTGCCCTGCGGATCGCAGTTGCAGGTCAGTATCCGTCAACAACGTGATCGCCGTCTCCAGTTTGGCAGCACCCCATCGCCGCGATTGCGCCAGCATGCGGTCGCGGTTCGGACCAAAGATCGTAGGCCTGCCGGAAGTATCGCACGCGGCGCGGTGCAGCGCGCGAAAATGGCGCATCGCTCCGATGCATAATCCAACGGGTGTCGCACCCTGTGCCACCAGTTTTTGCATGACAGGGCCAATATCATGCGCGCGCGCATCCGCCACAACCATCAGAACATCGTCGACATCTGCCTCGGTCGAGGTTGGGGCACAAGCGGCGACATCTTCCAACGACAGCGGTGTCGAATCGCCCAGTTTGAACAGCGCCAGTTTCTCGACCGTTTGACGGAAATCGCCGGGATCTATCGCCTGCGCAAGATCATTGAGAGCGCCCATCACGTCGCCAGATACCTGACCAAGACCGGCATCGCGCAAGGCGGCTTCAATTTCGTCTCTGGTTGGTGGGTTGTCATAGATCGCGGCGGCATAGGCCAGCGGATGTGCTTCAAAGCCCTTGCGCAGTTTTGATGTCGGTTTGAGCGGCCCGGCGGTCACGATAATCTGGGCATCCCCGGATTGCCACGCATCAAGTGCCGCTAGAATAGCCGCCGCAGAGTTCTCGTTGGCCTCTTCGACAAAGACAGCGCGGGCGCCGGGAAAAAACCCGATGGCTTTGACGGCATCCATCAACAGCGCCGGGTCTTTGCGAATATCCCCTCCGCCCATGCGGGTCAGACGCATTTCCTCTTCCGCTCCGTCACCCAACAATGCCGCCAATACCTGTTGCCGTTTCAAAGCCACGCGCATTGCATCGGTGCCATAGATCAGAAGTCCGGTTTTGGTGGTATCGGGTTTTGCAAAATAGGCGTTGGCGTCACGCGGCGAGAGCTTCATTGCAAATCCAGGCTCAAAACCCGCGTTACAATCTGATCCGCCAGCATGACCATCAGCCGTTGTTGTGCATCTCGCTCTGCCGCCAGCGTCGCAACGGTGGTGCCTGCAGCGGAATAGCCGGTAAAATTATCCACGGAATTTGAGGCAACGACCCGTCCAGTGCTGGTTTCGATCAATGAATAATTGGCGACACCGATCAGATTGAAGCGTGTGACGCTGCCCTCGGTATCTACAGCCAGGTTCGCTGCACTTGAACGCACCGTATAATTTAGGGTGTAGGGAGCGTTCGCGGCCCGACCGAGACGCTGCTCCAGCCGCTGCGTCAGTAAAAATCCATCACGCGTTGTCGGGGCCTGTACCGAAATATTGTTTTGAAACTGCGCGCCGGTGCCGCCCGGTGCATAAACCGGGGTAAAACCACAGGCCGCCAGCATCAGGGGCACCACAAAAAGGATGTTTCTGCTAAACAACGACATTTATGATCCGTCCAGGAACGACGATGACCTTTTTAGGCGTTGCACCGTCGAGGCTTCGCTTGACAGCCTGATCTGCCATCGCCAGCTTTTCAACCTCTTCTTTGGGCAATTCTGCCGGAACGGTGATTTCTGAACGGCGTTTTCCGTTCACCTGAATCGGCAAAGTCACGGTATCAGAAACCAGCATTTTCTCATCCGCCTTGGGCCACGGAGCGGTGGTGACCAGACCCTCGCCGCCTTGATGCGACCAGATGTCTTCGGACAGATGCGGCGTCATCGGCGACATCAATTGCGCCAGCGTCATCACGGCTTCGCGTTGCGCGGCATATCCGCCTTTGGATTTTTGCAACGTGGCCGTGAAGGCATAGAGTTTCGCGATAGCCGCGTTAAAGCCAAAGCTCTCGATCCCCATCGTCACGTCATGGATGCACAGGTGCATTGCGCGCAGTAGATCCGCATCGCCCGCACCTTGGGTGGTTTTGTCCATCTCTGCGATGCGATCGCACAGGTTCCAGACACGCCCGAGGTGCTTATAGGCCGCTTCTGCCCCGCTTGCCGTCCATTCCACATCGCGTTCGGGCGGACTGTCGCTCAGCACAAACCAACGTGCAGTATCTGCGCCATAAGCGGAGATGATGCTGATTGGGTCCACAACGTTTTTCTTGGACTTTGACATCTTGGCGGATGGGATGATCTCCACCGCGGTCCCATCAGCCAATTTACCGTCAGTCACGTCTTCGGGCAGGTGATAGATGGGACGCGCGGTTTCATCGCGAGTCTGATAAATCTCATGCGTCACCATGCCTTGGGTGAACAGCGCGTCGAACGGTTCGATTGCACTTTCCGGCAAATGACCTGTGATCTGCATCGCCCGCGCAAAGAAGCGTGAATAAAGCAGATGCAGGATCGCGTGCTCCACCCCGCCGATGTATTGATCGACGTTCATCCAATAGTCGGCGTCTTCCATAACGGTAGGCGTTTTAGCATCCGGCGCAGTGAAACGCGCGAAGTACCACGAACTGTCCACGAAGGTGTCCATCGTGTCGGTTTCGCGCTTGGCGGGTTTGCCGCAAGAGGGGCAAGGCGTGTCGCGCCATGTCGGATGGCGGTCCAAAGGATTGCCCGGCGTGTCGAAACTGACATCATAAGGCAGCTCGATGGGCAGGTTCTCTTTTTTCTCAGGCACCACGCCGCAGTCGTCACAGTGTACGACTGGAATCGGACAACCCCAATAGCGCTGGCGCGACAGCCCCCAATCGCGCAGACGGAATTTGGTCACGCCCTGACCGATGCCGTTCCCTTCACAAAAGGCGATCGCTGCGTCGATGGCTTCCAGTCCAGTTTGATGCGCTTCACCCGCAAAACCGCGATTGTAAAAGACCTTTTCGGTTTTTGCGGGAACATAGGCTTCGCCAAGCGCGTCGGCCGCGTCTTCAGAGGGCAAATAGGTCGAAATGATGGGCAATTCATATTTCGTTGCGAATTCAAAGTCGCGTTGATCATGTCCGGGGCAGCCAAAGATCGCACCCGTGCCATAATCCATCAGAATAAAGTTCGCGATATACACCGGCAATTCATGTGCGGTATCAAACGGATGGCGTACCTTTATACCGGTGTCATACCCCAGCTTTTCCGCAGTTTCGATGGCTTCTTCGGTGGTGCCGCCCTTGCGACATTCCGCACAAAAGGCGGCAACCTCTGGGTTGTCGCGCTCCAACAGCTTCGCCAGCGGATGGTCCGGTGAGATCCCCACAAAGGACGCACCCAAAAGCGTGTCGGGCCGCGTGGTATAGACTTCAATCCGGTCGTGACCTTCGGGTCCGTCAATGGTGGAGAAGGCGAACTGAAGCCCGCGCGACTTGCCGATCCAGTTTTCCTGCATCAGACGCACCTTGGCGGGCCAGTGTTCAAGCGTGTCGAGGGCATCGAGCAGCTCTTCGGAATAGTCGCTGATCTTAAAGAACCATTGCGTCAATTCGCGCCGTTCCACAATTGCACCAGAGCGCCAGCCGCGCCCCTGTTCGACCTGTTCATTGGCCAGCACAGTCATATCGACCGGGTCCCAGTTCACGATGGCGTTCTTGCGATACACCAGCCCAGCCTTGAGGAAATCGAGAAACAGCGCCTGTTGCTGGCCATAGTATTCCGGGTCGCAAGTGGCGAATTCGCGCGACCAATCAATTGACAGCCCCAGCGGCTTCATCTGATCGCGCATGTCGGCGATATTGCCGTAAGTCCAGTCCTTCGGGTGCCCGCCAATCGCCATGGCGGCGTTTTCCGCGGGCATGCCGAATGCATCCCAACCCATCGGATGCAGTACATTATGACCGGTCGCCAGTTTATAGCGCGCGATCACATCGCCCATCGTGTAATTGCGCACATGACCCATATGGATACGACCCGAGGGATAGGGGAACATTTCCAGCACATAGTATTTGGGCTTGTCAGCTGAGCGAACAGCTTTGAAAACTTCGTCCTGCTCCCAGACCGTTTGCCAACGGGCTTCGATCTCTGCAGGGGTGTAACGCGTCATGTCAGCGGCCTTCTTAACGTAAGCGCACCGCTTGCCGCTTCACGTCACGACCCCGGCGCTGGAGTTTCTTCTTGATACGGTCTTTACAGCTTGTTGTCAGCAATACGCAATTGCCGCGCCCGGCTCAGAATTGCGTTTTCCACGGCGCGCACGGTCGCGGCATCTGCCGGGCCGCCCCTGGTTTGCAGCGAAACGTTCAAAGAACGGGCGTCAAGTGCTGGATCTTTGATCAAAACGGTCGCGCGATAGGATCTGCCACTACCCGGCGGGGTGCCAAACCCTGTGATGATGACACCTGTAAATGGATCGACTGTCTGCACCGGCAGGAAATTCAAAACCTCCAAAGATGCCGACCATAGGTATTTGTTGACGGAGACAACGGTTTCATTGTTCCGGCTGCGAAAGGCGTCCCAGATTGTTGTTGCACCAGCACCGTCAGCAGCGCGATTGGCCACGTTGTCCAATTCACGCGCATCCGCAGAACTGACAACCGGCGCGACGCCCTGTGTGCTGGTGCCTGAGCCGCAACCATAGAGCGCGACAGTTATGGCGATCACGCCGAAAACCCTTGGGATAATTGCTGTTGTCATGTGATTGCCTGCTGGACCATTTGCGCTGCACGTTAGTCCATCTGATGGAGCAGGGACAAGGGCGATATCACGCGTTACATCGCAGGGTTGTGGCCGTTTACTTTAAACAGGTGGTATTATCGCCGAGCCGGTCGAAAAGAGTGTGGCAAAGCTGCACCATTTTGCCCGCCTCTCGCCTCTCTCTCGCCCAAGTTCTTGCCAAAGGGGGCCGTTAAGCGCCAAACACGGCTCAGGTTCAAAAGGGATTCCCCCGTTGGACAACGAATAGAAACCGAGGACAAGTTCATGAAAAAACTTCTCATTGCCACTACAGCACTGGTGGGAACAGCCAGCGTAGCAGGCGCTGACATTGCAAACTTCAACTTCAGCGGTTACGGCCGTTTTGGTATCCTGTACGAAGAAGATCGTACGGCGGACCAAACTTCCGACAACGTATCAAACCCGACCAGCGCGGAAGAAACACGCTTTGAAAGCCGTTTCCGTTTGAACATCTCTGCGGCAACAACCACAGACGGTGGCATCCGCTTTGCTGCATTCACTCGTGTTGAGATGAATGACAACGCTGACAACACCTCGAACACAGGTTCCTTCTCCGGACCACGTTTTCAGGCGTCCTCCGGCGGTCTGCGTGTACAGGTTGGTAACATCTCTGGTGTCACAGACGCGGCTGAAGTCGTAGACTACTTCGGCTTCGAGCCAGGCCTGATCGGTCAAACAGGTCAGTACGCCAACAGCGGTGTGTCGCTTCCAGCATTTGCCAGCACAGGTGCAGGCAACAACGGCATCAGCGTTAAGTACGAAGTCGGTGACTTCGCAGTCATGGGTTCGTGGACAGATGACCATGACACCAACGAAGGCAGCCCAGCACGCGGCGGAGACTTCATCGAGTCATATGAAATCGGTGCGTCTTACTCCTTCAGCGGTTGGACTGTTGGCGCGGCATACGGTAGCTTCGAGCAGACAGCCAACTTGAATGGTGGTGTCGGCGATGCGACCGCAGCTTCCGACAACGACTTCTGGGTCATCACAGCAAACGGTTCCTTGGGCATTGCTGATGTTTCCTTCCTGATCTCCGACTTTGATGGCGATGCCGACACCGTATTCGGTGCATCTGCATCCTTCCCAGTTGGTGCCTCCACTGCTATTCTGGCATCCGTGTCTGATGGTGGCGCGGCAACCAACGACACGTCATACGGCTTGGGCTTCCGCCACTCGCTCGGTGGTGGTGTACGTCTGGACGGCATGGTTGGTTCCAACGAAAAAGGCAACACAATTGCTGACTTGGGTGTTCGTTTCGACTTCTAAGTTGAACGCAACTCTGTGAATTTGGGGCAGGCCTTCGGGTCTGCCCCTTTTTATTTGCGCAGGGGCGTTACGTTAAGCGCAATGACAAGACGGAGTTTCGAAATGGGTTTGCAAGAGATTTCAGATCGCGTGGCACAAGCTGAAACCGCTGCCGGTCGCAGCGCGGGTTCGGTCAAGCTCATCGCGGTGTCAAAAGTCCAGCCCAATGATCGCGTAAAAGCTGTTTTGGAGCAGGGTCACCGCTGCTTTGGCGAAAACCGTGTCCAGGAAGCCGCAGGCAAATGGCCTGACTTTTGCGACGCTTTCGAGGGAGTCGACCTGCACCTTATCGGACCGCTGCAGACCAACAAGGCGCGCCAGGCTTTTCAGTTGTTTCAGAATATCCATTCACTGGACCGTCCCAAACTGGCCAAGACCTTTGCGCGGCTGGCACAGGAGATGGGGCAATGCCCAGGGCTTTTCATTCAGGTGAACACCGGTGAAGAACCTCAAAAGGCCGGCGTATTACCAACAGAGGCTAATGCCTTTGTGAAAGAATGTCGGAAAATGGACCTGCCTGTCTTGGGCTTGATGTCTATTCCACCCGCGCAGGAGGAAGCCTCTTTGCATTTTGCGCTGCTGGCAAAAATCGCCGCGCGCAATGGGCTTGAAGGTCTGAGCATGGGCATGAGCGGTGACTTTGAGAAAGCCATTGCGTTGGGGGCAACCCATATTCGGGTCGGCTCAGCGATTTTTGGCGAACGCACGATGACCTGACGCCGACCTCACAGGCGCTCTATCCCGAAATGAAAAGCCGTGTCCGATAAGTGATCTTTTTGGCAATTCTGTGCAGATCAGTGCGCGAAAGAGCAATGCAGCCTTCGGTCGGGAAGCCCGGCCTGCGGTGCTGGTGGATGAAAATGGCGGACCCGCGCTGTTTCACGGCATAAGGCCAATTCCAATCCGTGAGGATCACAAGATCATATAGGGGATCGGCGCGGCGCAGCTTTTCATGGGTGGGTTCATAGGGTGCTCGGACCATCATGTTGTAGTCTTCATCGCAGGGATCGTCGGACCAACAATCCAGCGGGCCAATTGGCCGCGCCCAGTCAGTTGGCCGGGCCATCCTGTCAGGACGGTAGAGCATGCCGATAATGCGGTGTGTTCCGACTGGTGTTGCTCCATCCCCTTCACGCTTGTTTCGTGTGATCCCGGATTTCCCCAGTGCACAGGGATACTTTCGCCCTTGAAATCGCAGACCCATGGGCGTGAGCACCAGATCATCAGATGTCACAGGAGATGCCCTGATTTGGCGGCCTTTGTGGCCAAATACGCTCGGTTATGATGGTTTTCGCCGACTTTGAGCGGTACCCGTTCACTGACCTCAATCCCGCTCGACTGCATCATCTCGACTTTCTTGGGGTTGTTTGTCAGCAGGCGTACAGCCGAAAACCCCAAGGCGGTCAAGATATCCGCGCCGAGCCGGAAGTCTCTTTCGTCATCCTCAAAGCCGAGGCGGTGGTTGGCCTCAACCGTGTCAAAGCCCTGATCCTGAAGCGAGTAGGCGCGCATCTTGTTGGCCAGGCCAATACCGCGCCCTTCCTGATTCATATAGAGCAGAATGCCTGTCCCTTCTTGCCCCATTTGCCCAAGCGCTGCGCGCAGTTGTGGACCGCAATCACATTTCAAAGAGCCCATCAGATCGCCAGTAAAGCAGGCCGAGTGAAGGCGGGTCAAAACGGGGTGTGCGCGGTCCGGCCTGCCAATCTCGACGGCGTAATGCTCTTCGCCGCCGTCTTCGGGACGAAAAATGTGCAAACGGCCGGCTTCTGATACTTCGAGGGGCAATTTCGCACTTACAACTTCGCCAAGTGGGCTGCGCACGCTCATGTGCGGTAGCATTTCGGCAAGGGGAAGCAGGGTGAGGCCGTTTTGGCGCGCGAAAACCGGAGCATCGGTAATTTCTGTGACCAGACAGGCGGGCAACAATCGGGCGGTCTTGCACAGCGACAGGGCAGCGCGATGGGCAGCGACATCTCCGCCGCGCGCACAGGCAAGTGGCCCTTTCAGGGGTGCCATCAGATCACCTGCCGGATCGGCTATGCTATCCGCCCAGGCCAGTGTTGCATCCGGCACCATTACTATTCTTGCCAGATCATTGTCATAGACCCGTGCTTTCAGGGTTTCCGCTCGGCGCGCCGTTATCGTCAGCACGGTGTCGCCAGAAAGTGTCAAGAGAGATGAAAATCGGTCTGTGTCGAGCGTTTCAATGGCAGCAATCAGGACAGGACCCGGGCCGTCCAGCACGACAGGAACGCCCATACGCAGGTCCGATCGCGCGCGCGCGAGCAGTTCGGTGATGTCTGGTCTGATGCTCATGATGTTACAATGCCTGCATAATCCATGCGTGATCTAGGCTAAATACGTTCGAATTGAAACATTTGCCGGGTGTTGTAACACGAGCGCGTGAGAGAAATGGGTCGAAGCTTGCCAGAATAGCAGTGAGGACACATCTGTAATGCAAGAAATGGAGAGGTTTAATGGCACAATTGAAAAAAATACTCTTGGTTGATGATGATGATGATCTGCGCGAAGCGTTGAGCGAGCAGCTGATCATGACCGAAGACTTCGACGTTTTTGAAGCGGCCAATGGCGCGGACGCAATGATCCGCGCAAAAGAAGCCCTCTACGATCTGGTAATTCTGGACGTGGGTTTGCCCGATACAGATGGTCGTGAACTGTGTCGCTTGATGCGGAAACAAGGTGTGAAAAGCCCGATTCTGATGCTGACCGGTCACGATAGCGATGCCGACACAATTCTTGGTTTGGATGCGGGCGCGAACGATTACGTAAGTAAACCGTTCAAGTTTCCGGTTCTGCTTGCGCGCATTCGCGCTCAATTAAGGCAACACGAACAATCTGAGGACGCGGTGTTCCAATTAGGCCACTACACGTTCAAACCTTCCATGAAAATGTTGATCACGGAAGATGAAAAGAAAGTTCGGTTGACTGAAAAAGAAACTAACATATTGAAATTTCTATACAGATCTACGGACGGTGTGGTTCCGCGGGATGTTCTGTTGCATGAAGTATGGGGGTACAATGCTGGCGTCACGACGCATACCTTGGAAACGCATATTTACCGGTTGCGCCAGAAAATTGAACCAGATCCATCAAATGCGCGTCTTTTAGTGACAGAATCAGGCGGTTATCGTCTTATGGCCTAAAGCGTTTGGTTTTTGTTAACCATTTTATCGCTATATTAACTGTATCGGATAGCTTCGTTGCTTACCCGGTAAAAGATCCCGCGCACGTCCGGGTGTTTGACGTGCACCTCCCTGTTGGACTTGGCCGGGCCTTGTGCCCGGTCCTTTTTTTTACCGGGTACCCTTCCCAAAACTGATACGGTCCGACACCGTTATCAAATTGGCGCTTGGTGGGTCTTGAAACACGTGGCGGAGCCATTCCACCTACGTTAGGGTGTGATGAGATTTTTTAATCGGAGCTCCCCGCATGACCTTCTCCCTTGCCACCTGGAACATTAATTCAGTTCGTTTGCGCGAAGCACTCGTGCTGAAGTTATTGTCCGAGGAGGGGCCCGATGTCCTGTGCCTGCAGGAATGCAAAAGCCCGGTTGACAAAATGCCACTCGCGGCTTTTGCGGCGGTAGGATATGAGCACGTCGTAGCGCGCGGTCAAAAAGGATACAACGGCGTCGCCATCCTCTCCAAGATCCCAATGCAGGAAGCCGGAGCGCATGATTTCGCTGCTCTCGGGCACGCCCGTCATATCGCTGGAAAACTGGAAAACGGGATCACCGTTCACAATTTTTATGTGCCAGCCGGCGGAGATGTTGCCGATCGGACCGTAAATGAAAAGTTCGGCCAAAAGCTGGACTATCTTACAGAGATGCGGGATTGGTTTCACAACAACAGACCTGAAAAATCCATTCTGGTTGGCGATCTAAACATCGCTCCGCGTGAGGATGACGTATGGGATCACAAAAAACTATTGAAAGTGGTCAGCCATACGCCGGTCGAAGTCGCGCATCTTACCGACACGCAAGAGGCGGGCGGTTGGGTGGATGTGACCCGGCAAGACATTCCAGAGGGGCGGCTGTATAGCTGGTGGTCTTACCGCGCCAAGGATTGGGATGGTGCCGATAAGGGGCGCCGATTGGACCATATTTGGGCCAGTGGAGATATTTCACAGGCTGCGCACGCGAGTCGTGTATTGCGATCTGCACGTGGATGGGAGAAACCCAGTGATCACGCACCCGTATTTGCGAGCTTTGACCTTTGAAAAGCCCGCCTGACCCCCATATAACCCCTGACGCAAGCGTAAGGACGACAAGATGATGGACCTGAACCTGAGTGCTGCCCCCGCAGCGGATGATCTGATTAAAGACAGCAGTGAAGCAAGCTTCATGGCAGATGTGGTTGAGGCGTCACAGACCACTCCGATCATCGTCGACTTTTGGGCACCCTGGTGCGGGCCATGCAAAACGCTGGGCCCTCAATTGGAGGAGGCCGTGAGGGCCGCCAAGGGCGCGGTCAAGATGGTAAAGGTCAATGTGGATGAGGCCCAGATGATCGCCGGGCAACTGCAAATTCAATCCATTCCAACGGTTTATGCCTTTCACAAAGGCCAACCTGTGGATGGGTTTCAAGGTGCTGTGCCGCAATCCGAGATCAAGGAATTCGTCGATCGTGTCGTGAAACTGGGCGGCGGTGAAGCTCCCGGAGAGGCTTTGGCCGACGCGGTGTCAGCCGCTGAAGAGATGCTCGCGGAAGGCGCGGCGACAGATGCCGCGCAGACATTTGCAGCGATCCTCGGCGAAGATCCAAACCACGCAGCGGCCTATGGCGGCATGGTGCGTGCGCACATCGCACTGGGAGAACTGGATCAGGCCGAAGCCATTCTGAACGGGGCACCCGCAGAAATTTCGAACTCGCCGGAGTTGGAAGCTGCTCACGCGCAACTGGAACTGGCGCGACAGGCCGAAGGCGCTGGTCCGGTGGATGAGTTGCGCGCGGCCGTGGAAGCCAACCCCGACGATCCGCAGGCGCGTTTCGATCTGGCGCAGGCGCTGCATGCCAATGGGGATGTCGAAAATGCAGTGACTGAGTTGTTGGAACTGTTCCGGCGCGATCGCGACTGGAATGACGGGGCGGCAAAGGCGCAGTTGTTCACTATTTTCGAAGCGCTAAAGGCGAACGACCCGATTGTGTTAAACGGGCGGCGAAAATTGAGCTCGATGATATTTGCCTGATGCGCTGCGCGGGCTAGGTCCCCTTTCATGATAAAAGCCGCAGAGCTCCCCGATACCATCGCTATTTTTCCGTTGTCCGGCGCGCTCCTGTTGCCACGCTCCCGGTTACCGTTACACCTCTTTGAGCCCCGCTACCTGCAGATGTTCGAAGATGCGCTCAAGACCTCAACTCGTCTGATTGGCATGGTGCAACCCAATGAGGTGCCGGGTCGTGCGGGTCACGGGTTGCAATCTATTGGCTGTGCGGGCCGCATCACTCAGTTCTCCGAGACTGAAGACGGGCGTTACCTGATTACTCTGGGCGGCATCTCGAGGTTTCGGGTGGTGCGAGAAGTAGAAGGGTTCACCCCCTATCGACGGTGTGATGTGAAATGGGACGGGTTTGATCGGGATCTTGGACCTGATGAGAAGGATGCGGCTTTCGTCCGCTCTGGGTTCATTGACCTGTTGGAGCGCTATTTTGATGCGCAGCAGTTGTCAGCGGATTGGGACACGTTGAAAGAGGCCGATGATGAGTTGTTGATCAATTCACTGTCCATGATGTTGGATTTCGATCCCGAAGATAAGCAGGCATTGCTGGAAGCACCTTCCCTGTCAACGCGGCGTGAAACGCTGGTGACGTTGATTGAATACCAACTCAGGGGCGGTAACGAGAGCGAAATGATTCAGTGAGCGATACGGAAGTCATTTTTGATCGCCGCATGCTGGAAGCGCTGATTTGCCCACGCAGCCATGCGACTTTGAAATACGACAGTGCACGCATGGAACTTGTTTCGCAGCCGGCCAATCTGGCTTACCCGATCCGAAATGGGATTCCGATACTGCTGGTCGACGAAGCGCGCGTGCTCGATTAGAGCTTTTCCCCTCTCAGCATTCTTGGAAGATCCCCGGTTAGTCCAGCAGCCTCGCGGATAAAGCCGCGCCGCAGACCCGGCATCCGTGACAGCAATCCCATACCGACATTGCGCACACCGCGCAGAATAGAACTATCATTTGAAAACAAACGGTTGAATGTATCTGTTGCTAACGCCAGCGCGGTATTGTCGAAGCGGCGCCATGTTTGATACCGGGATAAAACGGCTGCTGCACCAATGTCTTCGCCGCGCCGCGTGGCGTCTGCAATTACCTCAGCGAGGGCCGCAACATCGCGGATGCCTGCGTTCAGTCCCTGACCTGCGATCGGGTGGATGCCATGTGCCGCATCACCAACCAATGCCACGCGCCGCGCAACAAGGTTGTTGGCCAGCGATAAGGACAGGGGATAGGTGAAACGCGCACCCGCCAAAGAGATGTCACCCAGAAAGCTGCCGAAACGAGGTCGCAGGACATTGAGGTAATCCGCATCACTCATTGTATTTATGTTTTGTGCGTTCTCGGTCGTTTCGCTCCAGACAATCGATGACCGATTGCCTTTGAGCGGCAAGATCGCAAGCGGACCCGCTGGCATAAAGAACTGATGTGCAACACCGTTGTGTGGCAAGGCGTGGTTCAGGGCGCAAACCAATGCCGTCTGATCATAACCCCATCCGACCCGCGAAATACCGGCCCGCTGCGCAGTACCGGACCCGCGCCCGTCGCACCCCACCAACAGTTTGCCTTGGATGGTTTTACCCGAAGCCAGATGGGCCACCACGCCCGTCGTATTGATCTTTTGTGCGACAACGGGGTCTTCATTGATCTGACGGATCATCTTGACCTTTTTTACCGCATTCAGCAGCGCGGGACGCAGGTGACGATCCTCAACCATATAGCCCATCGGACCTTCTTCGATTTCGGCGTGATCGAAGTGCATGAAGAATGGCGATGGCCCTTCACCCGCATGTCCATCGCTGACTTTGATGTCTAGCATGGGTTGCGCGTGCTCTTCTATTGCATCCCAAATGTCCAAAGCCTGCATCAAGCGCGCGGAGGTCAGAGCCAGCGCGTAGGAACGTCCGTCAAACCCTGCATTCTTGCGTGTTTTAAGGGGCAACACGTCAATGAGCGTGACGGATTGACCTGCGCTGGCAAGCGCTAAGGCAAGAGCAGGGCCATTCAGGCCGCCGCCCACAATGATGATGTCGCAATCGAAATCCATAGACCTAATTACGGCCGGAGTCGGGGGATTGTCCATGCGCGCTTGCGTCGCTACCCTGCACAAAAATATCGGGAGACGACAACATGCAGGCATGGTTGCAGATGACAGCGGCCGATCTTGGGCGCGGGATTGGGATGGGCGAAATTGACCCTGTGGCGCTGGCGCAAACCTATCTGGATGCGATTCAGGCGCATGCTTTAAAGGATCGAATTTTTGCACGCCTGACTCCTGATCGCGCTTTGGCCGAGGCTGCAGCATCCGCAGCGCGTGCCTCTGCCGGGCAACGGTTGTCACAACTGGATGGCGTCCCGATCAGCTGGAAAGATCTCTTTGATACGGCGGGCATCGGGACAGAAGCGGGATCAAAACTTTTGCAAGGCAGGGTGCCTGATCATGATGCACAGGTGCTGAAAAATGCCAATGCTGCCGGGTTGGTCTGTCTGGGCAAAACCCATATGAGCGAGTTGGCGTTTTCGGGCCTCGGCTACAATCCCAGCACCAACACACCGCCTTGCGTCAACGATGCTGGCGCGGTGCCGGGTGGGTCGTCCTCCGGGGCGGCGGCATCCGTGGCATTCGGACTGTCGGCGGTTGGTATCGGCTCGGATACAGGCGGGTCTGTGCGTATTCCGTCGGCATGGAATGATCTGGTGGGTCTGAAAACAACCGCTGGGCGCTTGAGCCTTGAAGGCGTTGTCCCGCTTGCGTTGAAATTCGATACCGTGGGTCCTCTTTGCCGATCTGTCGAGGACGCCAATCTGATCACAGCGGCCATGGAGGGACGCGCGCCATTTGATTTGCGCGGGGCGACACTGGCAAACAAGCGGTTTGCTGTTCTTGAGACCGTGGCGTTGCAAGACGTGCGTGATGCACCCCTGGCCGCTTTTGGGAATGCTGTCGAGAAGTTGAAAGACGCAGGCGCTCATGTCGAACACATCGAGGTTCCTGAAGTTGAAACGGCAATGGCGCAAAGCACGTGCCTATATACTTCAGAGGCTTACGGGTTGTGGCGTGATGCTATCGAAGCCAATCCAGATGCCATGTATGATGAAATTCTGGAACGTTTCCGCTTGGGGAAAAATCATTCAGGACCAGACTACGTCGCAGCTTGGGCCACCTTGGATGGGGCGCGTTTGGCATATGGTCGCGCTACCGCGCAATATGATGCGGTGCTCCTTCCAACCGCGCCGATCCTGCCGCCAAATCTCGAACGTCTCAACACGGATCATGACTATTACATAACCGAAAACCTGTTGGCTCTTCGCAATACGCGGATCGGAAACTTGATGGGATTGTGCGCGCTGAGCCTTCCAACGGGGACGCCGAGTTGCGGTATCATGTTAATGGCACCGCCAAATTGCGAGGGCGCGCTGTTGCGTCTGGGTGCTGCGGCAGAGAGCGCACTGGCGTAAAAGCCACAAATCGCGAATAACTGGCGCGTTTTTGTGGACGCAGACCCCTGCCTTAGGTAGTTTAAAAGAAACGGGACGCTAATGATCCCGATCTGAGGCAGTTTTAATGGTGTATCCTGAGCGGTTTTCGAACCTTCCGGCACATGCGTGGCCACGTTTGCGTGCTCTTTTGGACGTGCACGAGGGCGGTGGTCCGGCCATTCACATGACCATCGGCGAGCCGAAACATGAGTTCCCAGCGTGGGTTACGGATTTGATCGCGCAAAACGCCGCCGGTTTTAACAGCTATCCGCCCAATGAAGGCTCACCCGAATTGCGCACGGCGATCAGTGGTTTTGTGAACCGGCGCTATGGCGTGCCGCTTGACCCGGATACGCAGGTTATGGCGCTGAACGGCACGCGCGAAGGGCTGTACAATGCGGTCATGGCGCTGTGTCCCGAAACCAAGAATGGCGCGCGCCCCGCAATCTTGATGCCAAACCCGTTTTATCAAGTTTACATGATTGCGGCGATGTCTGTCACGGCCGACCCGATCATGGTGCCCGCGACAATCGAAAACGGGCATTTGCCCGATTTCGCCGGGTTGTCCGATGAAGTGTTGAACCGTACGACTGCGGCATTCATATGTTCCCCGGCCAACCCGCAAGGCGCAGTAGCAAGCCGGGAATACTGGCGGGATCTGATAAACCTGGCCGAGAAGTTTGATTTCAAAATCTTCGCAGATGAATGCTATTCTGAGATCTACCGTGACACCCCGCCCGCGGGTGCGTTGCAGGTTGCCCGCGAAATGGGCGTTGACCTCAACCGGGTGGTGATTTTTCATTCACTGTCCAAGCGGTCAAACCTGCCGGGATTGCGGTCTGGTTTTGTTGCCAGTGGCGCAGACAACATTACTGAAATCAAGCAGCTTCGCAATTTTGCGGGCGCTCCTTTGCCGCTGCCCTTGCAGGCGGCGGCTGCGGCGGTCTGGAATGATGAGCAGCACGTCATAGAAAACCGCGCGATGTACGTTGAAAAATACGACATTGCGGATCGGATGCTGGGCAATGTGCCCGGCTACGCCAGCCCGGAGGCCGGATTTTTCCTATGGTTGCCCGTCGAGAATGACGAGGCGGCTGCGGTGAAATTATGGCGAGAAACCGGTGTAAAGGTGCTGCCCGGCGGATATCTGGCGCAGGATTGGAACGGGGTGAACCCCGGTCAAGGATACATCAGGGCCGCTATGGTGGCCCCAAAAGCGGAAACGGCACGCGGGATCGAATTGATCCGCGACTGCCTTTATCCGCAATAGTTAACGAGGGATCAGAGCATGGCATATCAAACACGAGGTCGCGATCCATTGCTGGACAGCAACATGGCGCAAGCGGTCGAAAAACGTGGCAAGGAACTTTTGGGTCTCGTGCTGATTGCATTGGGGTTTATGGCCTGTGCCATGATCGCCTCTTATACGCCAGATGATCCCAACTGGATGGTTTCAACTGATGCGCCGGTCCAGAACTGGCTGGGGCGCACAGGAGCCTCTCTGGCCGCGCCGCTCTTTATGATCGTGGGCTGGGGCGCATGGGGGATCGGCATTGTATTGCTGATGTGGGGTGCGCGATTTACCTTGCATCAAGGCGCTGAACGGGCGTTGGGGCGTTTGATTTTTGCGCCGATTGCCATCGCGCTTGGCTCGATTTACGCCGCAACACTGACGCCGGACGGTAATTGGCTGGATACGCACAGCTTTGGTCTTGGTGGTCTCTTTGGAGACACGGTCATGGGCGCATTGCTGACGCTTTTGCCTATAGGGTCGGCTGTCACTGTAAAGGTAATGTCGGTATTAATGGCGGTCGGTATTTTGGCGATTGGTGCATTTGTGACCGGTTTTACCCGCGCCGAGTTGATGCGCATTGGTCGCTTTTTGCTGGTGGGCCTGGTGATGATTTACGCCGCCATCATGGCGCTGCTTGGGCGCGGCGCGCAAGGCGCTCTGAGCACCGCGCAAAATCTTTCTGCAAGACAAGCCGAGAAACGCGAACAGGCCCGCGCCGCCCGGGAGGCCAAGGCACAAGCCGTCGCTGAGGCTACCATTCATACCGAAGTGGCACCGATGCAAAACGCGCCTGCTTTTCAGGATGTGCGGCCGGAGCCAAAACTGGGGCTTTTCTCGAAAATGCCCGGTCTGGTCAAACGGCCCGATGTGATGCCCGAACCTGAACTTGTTGAATATGATGCCTTTGATGACTTCGATGAGGCCCCGGGCGAGGAGCGTATCAAGGCGCGTATTGCCGATGTAATCAAATCACGGGCCCGCACCAGCAAAGCAGTGCAGGTCCCGGCGACTGCACCCTTGACCAAAGGCCGTGGGCGTGGACCGGATCCGCTGGTTTTGGATGCCGGTGCCGGGCGCGCTGAGCCGCCATTGACTGCTGCACCTGCGGCGGCGATTCCACCCGCACCCGAAGAGATCGACATTGTAGAGCCGTTTGTCGAAGCACCACAGGCTCCGGCACCTGTCATCCCAACTGCGGAACCGCGTCGCGTCGTTCAGCAGTTGAACCGGAAACCCGTGCAGCCGTCGACGCGCGCAAAGGCAGAGGCTCAACCCACCTTGTCCTTTGATGACACGCATCCTGGATTTGAGTTACCGCCGCTGAATTTGCTCGAAAATCCGGTAGAAGTCCCGCGCTTGCATTTGAGCGACGAAGCGCTTGAAGAAAATGCACGGATGCTCGAATCTGTGCTGGATGACTACGGTGTGAAGGGTGAAATCGTCGCTGTGCGTCCCGGCCCGGTCGTCACCATGTACGAATTGGAACCTGCTCCGGGTCTTAAAGCGTCCCGCGTTATCGGGCTCGCAGATGATATCGCAAGATCCATGGCCGCACTTTCTGCGCGTGTTTCGACGGTGCCGGGTCGTTCGGTCATTGGCATCGAGCTGCCCAACGAGGCACGCGAGAAAGTGGTGCTGCGCGAAATCCTCTCTGCGCGAGATTTCGGTGACAGCAACATGCGCCTGCCGCTGGCTTTGGGCAAGGACATCGGGGGCGATCCGATGGTCGCCAACCTTGCGAAAATGCCCCACCTTCTGATCGCCGGAACGACCGGTTCCGGTAAATCCGTGGCCATCAACACCATGATCCTGTCTCTGCTTTACAAGCTTACGCCAGATGAATGCCGCATGATCATGATTGATCCGAAAATGCTGGAACTGAGCGTCTATGACGGCATTCCACACTTACTGTCACCCGTTGTAACCGATCCAAAAAAGGCGGTTGTCGCCCTGAAATGGGTCGTTGGCGAGATGGAAGAGCGCTATCGCAAGATGTCCAAAATGGGCGTGCGAAATATCGAAGGGTACAATAGCCGTGTCCGTGAAGCCCTGTCCAAGGGAGAGCTTTTCAGTCGCACGGTACAGACCGGATTTGACGAGGAAACCGGCGAGCCCGTTTTCGAGACGGAGGAAAACACACCCGTCGCATTGCCCTATATCGTGGTCATTGTTGACGAAATGGCCGACCTTATGATGGTGGCGGGCAAGGAAATCGAAGCTTGCATCCAGCGTCTTGCACAAATGGCGCGGGCGTCTGGCATCCATCTGATTATGGCCACGCAACGCCCGTCTGTGGATGTGATCACCGGCACAATCAAGGCGAACTTCCCCACGCGTATTTCGTTTCAGGTCACGTCAAAAATCGACAGTCGCACCATTCTGGGTGAGATGGGAGCCGAGCAATTGCTCGGCATGGGCGACATGCTTTACATGGCCGGGGGTGCAAAAATCACCCGTTGTCACGGCCCCTTTGTGTCTGATGAAGAGGTCGAGGAAATCGTCAATCACCTCAAAGCCTATGGCGAACCCGATTATGTGTCCGGCGTTGTTGAAGGCCCTTCAGATGAGAAGGAAAACGACATTGACCTCGTGCTTGGTCTTGGCGGCAACACTGATGGTGAGGACGCGCTCTATGATACCGCCGTACAGGTCGTCATCAAGGACCGCAAATGTTCTACGAGCTACATTCAGCGCAAACTGGCGATCGGATATAATAAGGCGGCGCGACTCGTCGAGCAGATGGAAGACCAGGGGCTTGTCTCTCCGGCCAATCATGTGGGGAAACGTGAAATTCTGGTGCCAGAGCAAGGGTGACCACCTCACTTGCAACGCTCAACGCCACGGGTTCTGCGGAATTTTTCCACTGTTGATATCGCATAACACTCCCCCGAGACCTAGGTATAGAAGACAGAATTGGTTGGGAGCCCTTGATGAAACATGTTCTTTTGGTCGCATTGCTCTTTGGTTTTGCCAGCATTTCGACGCTACGCGCTGCGGCGGAAAAATTGCCACTTAGTGACATATCCAGTTATTTCAATAGCTTCAAAACGGCGCAAGCCACGTTCACGCAGATCAATGATGATGGGACAATCAGCAGCGGCACCCTGTATATCAGTCGCCCGGGTAGAATGCGTTTCGAATATGACCCGCCGGAACAGGCGCTTGTGCTTGCCAGCGCGAATGCCGTCGTGATCATTGACAAAAAATCAAACCAGCCTCCCGAGACTTATCCGCTGAACCGGACTCCCTTGTCCTTGATTCTAGCGCGTCAGGTTAATCTGGATCGCGCACGCATGGTAACGGGCCATGACTTTGATGGCTCTGCAACAGTTGTGACTGCACAAGACCCCGATAACGCCGACTATGGTACCATCCAAATGAGTTTCACCGATGAACCGGTCCAACTTCGGCAGTGGACCATAAACGATGCAAACGGGGGGCGGACCACCGTTGTTCTTGGCGATCTTGAAACTGGCATCAGTCTGCGCAACACATTGTTTGACCCCGGCGTCGCATTGCAAAGCCGGGAAAGGTAGGCTGTTCAGCGTCTTAGCATACAGGTCGCAAGCTGCGCCTGATAGACATCGGCGCGCTGATCAACCTTATTTGCGACCTGCAACAACCATGATTTGCGATTGTAACTCCCGCGCGCATATCCGGTGTGGCCTTCATGGTAGGCAAGATACTGGTTGCGCGTGTCCGTCAGTGGAATTCCGTTTTTGGACCGGCTGGTCACCATGTACCATCCCATGAAATCGGATGCATCTTTGATCCGGTCACGCCGTGCAAATCGCTTGCCGGTCGCTTTTTTATAATCATCCCACGTACCGTCCAGCGCTTGCGCATATCCATACGCGCTGGATTGACGTCCCATCGGGATCACGCCAAGCGCATACTTATGTGGTGTGCGCGCGTTGGATATGAATTTGCTTTCCTGATGCATTGTTGCCATCTGAACATGAACGGGAACGCCCCATTTCTGTTCTGTCTTTCGGAAAGCTCTCAAGTATTCAGGGCGCTCACTGGTGATTCTGCACGCATCGTCAAGATGACGCGGCGCGCTTCCTTGGCCCCCTCCACAGGAGGCAACCAATAGAACCAGGATCATAGCGCGAAGAGTTCTGCTCATCTGCCTCTCGCTTATTTCTTATATTTTCGAGCAGTGTAGCCTAAAAAGCATCCCTAGGGAATTGCATTTCCAATTGTGGGCAGATCAAATCACGTTTTTTGAAGGTGTTAGCCATTTTTGCAACCCGTTTCGCATATACTTGTGACTGTTCGTGCAATGATCACAGACTGTTTCTCAAAAAAGGCCGGGCGTGATTGGACAAATACCCCTTGAAGGGTCTAAAATCGGACGTTAAGGGATTTGCTGGCTATGTTGAAAACACTTGCAAAATATCATTTGGGCCAAGTTGTCCGCCACAAGAAACATCCTTTCCGGGGTGTAATCTTTGATGTCGATCCGGAATTTGCCAATACCGAAGAGTGGTATGAGGCAATCCCCGAAGACAGCCGCCCTGTAAAAGATCAACCTTATTACCATTTGCTCGCTGAAAATGATCAGAGTTATTATGTGGCCTATGTCTCAGAGCAGAACCTGATTGCCGATTATTCAGGGGAGCCGGTGGATCATCCGGACATTCCCGATTTGTTTGGTCCGTTCAGCAATGGGACCTATCCGCTCCACTTTCAATTGAACTGACGCTTTACAGCAGACTTAATATCCCAATGCGCAACCGTCTTTGCGTGGATCACTGGCGCCTTCCAAAACCCCGTCATCCCGGATCAAGATCGCCTGAGCGCCGCCGATTGGGGTTTCGGGGATACTCACATTGTGGCCGATGTCACTGAGCTGTTGGCGCACCTGATCTGAGAAACCGCGCTCCACCTTCATATCGCCCTGATCAGAAAATGCGCGAGGCAGATCAATTGCGGTCTGCGGGTCCATCCCAAAATCCGCAATGTTCGACGCAAAGCTTGCATGACCTGCGGGCTGATAGGCACCGCCCATCACACCGAAGGGCATGATGACTTTACCCTTTTTGCGCACCATCGCGGGAATAATCGTGTGCATCGGGCGCTTGCCGCCTTTCAACTCATTTGGATGATCCTCTTCGAGGGTGAAGCCAGCACCTCTGTTTTGCAGCAAAATTCCAAATTTGTCGGATGCAATGCCTGAGCCAAACCCATGAAAAATGGAGTAAATCAGTGACACGGTCATCCCGTCACGATCCACAGTGGTGATATATATCGTATCTTTGTGCACGCTTTCTGAAATCGTGGTGGCATTTGCCATCGCTTTTCGCGGATCAATTAGCGCGGCCAATGCCTTTGCGGTGTCCATGCTCAGCATGTGTTCCAGACGTGTGGTGTAATCAGCGTCCGCCAGAAACCGGTTGCGCGTATCATACGCCAGCTTAGCTGTTTCAGCCTCTAGGTGCGCACGCTCCGCCCCCACAGGATCCATACCCGAAACATCGAACTGGGACAGAATATTCATCATTAGCAGAGCGGTCGCGCCGTGTCCGTTTGGGGGATGCTCGACAACTTGGATGTCCTTGTAAGCGCCTGAAATGGGCCTCGTCGGGGTACAGGCCGTATTCGCAAAATCGTCTAACGTGTGCAGCCCGCCGAGTGCGTTTAGGGTGCTGACCATGTCTTCGGCAATTTCGCCTGCGTAAAATGCGTCACGGCCCTTTTGCGCGATGCGGCGCAGAATTTCGGCCTGACCCGGCGCGCGAAAAACCTGACCGACGTTCGGGACCTTGCCGTTCAAAAGGTAGTAATCGCGCGCTTTTCCTTGCAGAACGGGTGCGTCATTGATCCAATCAAATGCCACACGCGGCGTGACCGGTACACCATTTTCTGCAGCGTTGATTGCGGGTTTCAAAATCGCCTCCAACCCGATTTTTCCTACATTATCAGATAGGTGGCAGAACGCGTCAATTGCACCCGGGATCGTCACAGAATGGGGGCTTTGCACAGGTACTATTTTGTTGCCTCCGGCGCGCAAATCAGAGGCGTCCAGTGCATTTGGTGCCCGACCTGAGCCATTCAATGCTTTCACGTCGCCGTCGCCTGTATGCCAAAGCACAAAGCAGTCACCACCAATTCCGGTCATTTGTGGCTCGCAGATGCCGAGGACAAGAGCCCCGGCAATGGCCGCATCCATTGCATTGCCGCCCTGTTCAAGTATGTTTATTGCTGCTTTGGCTCCAAGAGGATGTGAGGTTGCGCACATACCGTTAGTTGCAAGGACAGGTGATCGCCCGGGAAAATGAAAATCGCGCATGTAAGAACCCTTTGCAGCCTGTTTTTCTGCAAAATAACGGCCCATGCGCTAATGTCCATGGCGGGGTTGTTCACCTGATGAAACGGGGAGTGGGATCCTCGACGCTACACATTGGGTGGGGGCTATTACATGCAGCGCCGAGGAAAGCTATTGTTAGCTATGCCCCACATATGCGCTGTGATTGAGGCGGATTTATGATGCTAAAACGGCCGCTTTGCGAAATTTCATGCAGTAAATGAGGCGCTATGCAAGGAGAACTTAGCAATCACATGGGTGTTCCAAGCCAACGGCCAACCTCATTGACAGATGATTTTCCTGATCAACTCTCTGATATAAAATATCTTTTGCAAGATCCTGTATTAGGAACCAGCCGAAACCACCTTCCGGAAGCTCATCAAGGGTTAAATCAAATGGAGCGCGTGTGCGCTCAGTAAGTGTAACGATCGACATTTCCTCGCCTTGATCAGAAATTTGCAAATGCAGGCCATCGGCATGATGTGTACATGAAACTTTTATGCGAGCGCCCGTGTTTTGCGTTGAGTAAGCGTGTTCAACAATGTTGTTGAGGGCTTCCGCAAGGACCAGTTCGACGGTTCCGGCTTCTTCTTTGTCTAAATCCAAGGGGCTCAAAGCTTGCGCAAATTGAGAGAGCACTTCTCTTACAGCCATTGCGTTGCTTTTGATGGAGGCTTCAAATGGGGGCAATCGTGCCATTTGTGAGTGACTTCCTTGCGCAAGCGCTAGTGTTGAAGTTCTGCAAGGGCGCCGTCAACTGTTGTGAAGACGCTGAAAACTGTATCCATTCGCGTCAATTGAAAGACTCGTTCGACCGTCGGATTTAATCCAGCGAGCGCCATTTTACGCTCAACGCCGAGGTTCTTCATGGCGGAGACAATCGCGCCCAGCCCACTGGAATCAATGAATTGTACTTCGCTGAGGTCGAGGACGACGATGTCCTTGCATCCATCTGTCTGAACCCGCATGGCATCCTTAAAAGCAAGCGCGACCGCAGCGTCGATTCGTTCTTCCTGAACCGAAACGATGCACAGTGCGTCTTCTGTTTGTTTGGAGAGTTGCATAATGTAGCCTCATCATAGGTTTGGTATCGCCTTAACGGACAAGTCTTACGAATCCATTAGGCATCAAGGAGACGCAGAGATGCAGGATGTTTTCATAGCGGGCGCTGCACGGACCCCAATGGGCGGATTTCAGGGAGATTTCAGCACATTGGAGGCTTCCGATCTCGGAGGTGTTGCATTCAAAGCGGCGCTTCATGGGGCTGGTTCAACCACGGTTGATGAAGTGATGATGGGCTGTGTTTTGCCCGCGGGGCAGGGCCAAGCGCCGGCGCGGCAGGCCAGCTTCAAAGCGGGATTGGGCGATGAAGTACCAGCGACCACGCTCAACAAAATGTGCGGGTCAGGCATGAAAGCCGTGATGATAGCATATGATCAAATAGCCCTTGGGCAAAGCAGTGTCGTGCTCGCCGGTGGTATGGAAAGCATGACAAATGCGCCCTACATGCTGCCAAAAATGCGGGATGGCGCGCGATTGGGCCATGCTCAAGTGATCGACCATATGTTTCTGGACGGTCTGGAAGATGCCTATGACAAAGGGCGCCTGATGGGCACTTTTGCAGAGGATTGTGCTGAAGTCTTCCAATTCACGCGTGAGGTCCAGGATGCTTATGCGCTGACCTCTTTATCGCGCGCACTGGAGGCGCAAAAATCCGGCGCGTTTGAAGAGGAAATTACGACCGTCTCGGTTCGATCACGCAAAGGCACTGTGGTCATTTCAAGCGACGAACAACCTGCTACCGCGCGCCCGGAAAAAATACCGCAACTGAAACCGGCTTTCCGTGAAGGTGGTACGGTCACCGCGGCAAACGCATCGTCGATTTCGGACGGCGCGGCAGCGCTTGTTCTTGCGTCAGGAGATGCTGCGCGCACCAAGGGTTTGAATGTCCGAGCGCGGGTTGTTGGGCATGCAAGTCACGCGCAGGCACCGGGCCTTTTCACCACTGCCCCGGTGCCAGCAGCGCAGAAGTTACTGGCCCGGATCGGATGGGAAAAGGACGACGTGGACCTTTGGGAAGTTAACGAAGCATTCGCGGTTGTACCGCTTGCTTTCATGCATGAAATGGGCCTTGCTCATGATATCGTAAACGTCAATGGCGGCGCTTGTGCCTTGGGTCACCCGATCGGTGCATCCGGCGCACGCATTCTGGTCACATTGTTGAATGCAATGGAGAAACGTGACGCAAAGCGGGGTATCGCGGCGATTTGTATAGGAGGCGGTGAAGGCACAGCCGTTGCAATTGAACGCCTGTGACCGTCGACTATGGTGATTTGTCAGAAACGATCAGATCACTGACCAACGGGGAAACGGATGCTGTGGCATTGATGGCGACCGTTACCTGCGAGGTGCATCATTCGGACGCCGGTTTGACTGGACCGGTTTTTACCGCATGACCGCGCCGGACGTGCTAAAAATCGGGCCTTATCAAGGCGGGCATGGCTGTCCGGTGATCCTATTTGATCGTGGGGTTTGCGGTGCCGCAGCGCGCACGGGGCAAGTACAGTTGGTTTCAGATGTTGCTTCTTTTGATGGGCATATTGCATGTGCGTCGTCCACGAAATCCGAATTGGTTTTGCCCGTCAGGAATGGCAACGGAGACCTCATCGCTGTATTCGACATTGACAGTGATCAACCGGATGCGTTCACTGATTAGGACGCAGAAGAACTGGGCATCATTTTCAAGTTGGTCTTTGCGCGCATCTGACGCGTTTTGCATGATACGTCCTGTTGTGTCATTGCGCGGCATCCCTTCCGCAGGGGACCTTACGGAAATTTCAATCAAGAATGTGAAATTCAGCTGGATTTTTTCACAGACTCAGGGCAATATGAAAAAAAGACGGGAAATTTCATAAAGCATGCGCCACAGCCTTCCATCACACCCCGACACGCTCGGCGCTGACCTTCGTGCCCTGCGCAAGACCCGCAATCTGACGCTCGCGGAACTGGCGGGTAAACTGGGGCGTTCTGTTGGATGGCTCAGTCAGGTGGAACGCGACAAATCCGAGCCTTCGATTACGGATTTACGTCACATTGCGGCGGCGCTCGATGTTTCGGTTTCCATGCTTTTCCGCCATTCTGCTGCGCCGGTGGATGAGGCAGGGTTTATTGTCCGAAAAACAGCGCGTCGTCCAATCGGATCATCCGTTGCAGGATTGGTTGAGGAACTGCTTTCCCCTGATCTGACAGATGACTTCGAGATGGTTCACTCGACATTTGCCCCTCACAGCAAGATTGTCGAACGCGTCACGCGGCCGACTCAAGAGGTCGGCTATCTGATCCAGGGCAAGTTGGATCTGGAGATTGCGGGCAAGAACCATGTGATCCACCCCGGTGACAGCTTCCGTATTCGGGGCGAACCTTTCCGTTGGTCGAACCCCTATGATGCGCCTGCCGTGGCGATCTGGGTCATTGCGCCGCCGGTCTACTGATGAGTTTTGAAGCCTGGATCATATTCGCGCTTTTCTGGGTGGTTTTCGTGACAACCCCGGGGCCAAATGCCGTCAACTGCATTAGCAACGGTATGATCCTTGGGTTTGGGCGCGGCATGGTGGGCGTCTTGGCCATCCTGACGCAAGCGGCTTTGTTTCTGATCCTTTCAGCACTAGGCGTAACGGCATTGATCGCCGCGTCGCCTACTGGCTTTTTCATTGCCAAATTGATCGGCGCAGGCTTTTTGATCTACTTGGGCGTGCGCGGCTGGTTGCTGGCCAAGCAACCGGTTGTGATCAGCGATAAACCCGCGCGTTCAGTCTATTTGCGCGCATTAGCGATTGCGACAATCAATCCCAAAAGCGTCGCTGGTTATCTCGCCGCTTTTTCCCAATTCGTCCAACCGGATGTGCCAATCTGGGGGCAAATGGGTCTGATCATGCCGACCGCGCTTGTGATTACGGCCCTGAGTTACACGGGTTTCACAGCGCTTGGCGCTGGCATTGGGCGTGCGGCGCTTGGCGCGGTTTTCAATGTCTGGGTGCGCCGTGTGATGAGCGTTTGTTTCATCATATATGGCCTTTTGTTGGGCGCCAGCAGTGCACCGGTGAGATCATGACACGCAAGGGAAGCTGCCTCTGTGGTGCTGTAAAATATACCTTGAGCGGTGATCTTCGCAATTCGGTCGCGTGTCATTGCCAACAATGCCGCAAAACCAGTGGGCATTATGTCTCGGCCACACAAGTTGGAGCAGACCAGCTAGAAATTACGGAAAACGCGACGCTGGTGTGGTATCAATCTTCGCCAGGGGCGCATCGTGGGTTCTGCAACGCCTGCGGGTCCTCGCTGTTCTGGCGCCATGTGGATGACGAAGGCGCTGTTTCTGTCATGTCGGGCACTTTGGATGGCGCAACCGGCATCACCACAGAAAAACACATTTTCGTCGCTGATAAGGGCGATTACTACGACATCGCGGATGGACGTCCGCAACATGACCAATAAGGGGTTATAGAAATGGCAGATTTCCCAACAACAGCGCGCGTTGTTATTATCGGGGGCGGGGTGGTTGGAACTTCGACACTCTATCATCTGGCAAAAGCAGGCTGGAAAGACTGTGTGTTGTTGGAAAAAAACGAACTGACCGCTGGATCGACATGGCATGCGGCTGGAAATTGCCCGAACTTTGCCGGGTCCTGGGCGGTCATGAACATGCAGCGCTATTCGCTGGAAATGTATCGGACGCTGGCCAAAGATGTCGATTATCCGATGAACTATCATGTGACCGGAGCCTTGCGTCTGGCGCATTCCAAAGACCGGATGATGGAATTTGAAAAGGTCGCCTCAATGGGTCGGTATCAGGGCCTTGAGATGGGCATTTGCACGCCGGAAGAGCTCAAAGAATACAATCCTTTCATGGAAACCCACGACCTTGAGGGCGGACTTTGGGATCCGCTTGATGGGGACATCGACCCGGCACAGCTGACGCAGGCGTTGGCGAAAGGGGCACGTGATGCGGGCGGACGGATCGAACGGTTCTGCCCGGCAACAGGCATCGAACGGGATGGTGATGAATGGATCGTCAAGACTGAAAAAGGTGATATCCGTTGTGAATATGTGGCCAACTGCGCCGGATATTATGCACAGCGTGTGGGCGAAATGTTCAAGCCATTTGGCGGACGAACGGTGCCCATGGTCGTGATGAGCCACCAGTATTTCCTAACTGACGAGATTCCAGAACTGGCCGAGTGGACCAAGGAAAAGGGCCACAAGATGCCGATGATCCGCGACGTGGACATCAGTTATTACCTGCGGCAGGATAAAAACGGCCTGAATCTTGGCCCTTATGAGCGCAATTGTAAGGCGCATTGGGTGACGCCTGAAGATCCGATGCCCGACGATTTCTCCTTCCAGCTTTACCCAGATGATCTAGAGCGCCTCGAGTTCTACATTGAAGACGCCATGGAGCGCGTTCCTGCTCTGGGCACCGCCGGAGTTGGTCGCAACATCAACGGACCTATTCCATACGCGCCTGACGGGTTACCGATGGTCGGCCCGATGCCCGGTGTGAAAAACGCCTTTGAGGCGCATTCGTTCACTTTCGGCATTGCCCAAGGCGGCGGTGCGGGCAAATGTCTCAGCGAATGGATCATGCATGGTGAGACCGAACTGGATATGTGGGCCGTCGATCCGCGCCGTTATACCGATTATGCGGATCACGACTATTGCCTGAGCAAGGCTATGGAAACTTATGGCCATGAATATGCGATGCATTTCCCATATCACGAGTGGCCCGCAGGACGGGACAAGAAACACTCGCCCAATCACGGCGCCTTGATCGCCGCGGGCGGCCAGATGGGGGCTTACAACGGGTGGGAACGCGCCAATTGGTTCGCCAAACCCGGTGATGATACTTCAGAAGCTGCGACAGAAACATGGGAACGTCAGGGACCGTGGACGCAGCGGGTCAAAGAAGAGGTTGAAGCCGTGCGTGATCGGGCTGGTGTTCTCGATCTGCCCGGTTTTTCAAGGTTTAAGATACGGGGTGCCGGGGCGGACGAATGGCTGCGCGGCCTCGTGACGGGTGCCCTGCCGAAGATCGGACGCGTCGGTTTGGTGTATTTCTCCAATGAACGCGGTCGGATCGTTACCGAAATGTCGATTACCCGTGAGGGCGAAGACAGTTTTGTTCTGGTGACAGCCGCACCGGCACAATGGCATGATCGAGAATTTCTCGAAGGGCATATGCCCGCTGAGTGCGCCTTTACTATTGAAGACTGGACCGATCGGATGTCGACCCTGATCGTGACGGGGCCGCAGTCGCGCGCGATGCTGTCTGGAATATGTGGTGCCGACCTCTCCTTGCCGTGGCTCAGCTTTCAGGAAACTGAGATTGCAGGCGGTTGGGTGGCCCTGCTGCGTGTGTCCTTTGCGGGAGAATTGGGGTGGGAAATTCATGCAATGAACGCCGATATCCCTGCAATCTACGATGCAGTCCTCTCTGCGGGGGCGACGCCCTTCGGTATGTATGCGTTGAATTCATTGCGGATCGAAAAAGGATATCGCACCTGGAAGGGAGATCTGTCGACAGATTACACTTTGCTTGAGGGTGGACTGGAGCGTTTCATTCGCTTTGGTAAGCCGCAAGACTTCCCGGGCAAAGCGGCCTTGCTTAACGAAAAGCAGAAAGGCTGCAAAAAGCAATTCGTCACGCTGGTTGTGGACGCCGGGGATCAGGACGCGCCTTACATGTCTCCGTTGTTTCACAATGGCGAGGTCGTTGGGGAAACGACATCAGGGGATTGGGGTTACCGGATCAATAAATCGGTCGCGCTTGGCATGTTGCGGATGGATCTGACAACGCCGGGGACCGAAGTAGAGGTCGAGATCTATGGAAAGCGGTGCAAGGCCACAGTTCAACCCGACGAGCCCCTGTGGGATCCCGACAACGAAAGACTCCGCGCATGAGCCAGATCACTCTTCTTGACGGGGGCATGGGACAGGAACTGATTCACCGCGCCGGGGACCGGCCCACACCCTTGTGGTCGACACAGGTGATGATTGATCATCCTGGTATGGTGCAGGGTGTGCATGCAGACTTCTTTGCCGCAGGCGCTACAATTGCCACGGCCAATACATATGCCATCCATCATGACAGGTTGGAAGGTACTGGTATGGAAGGACAGTTTGATCTGCTGCATCGCACAGCGCTTTCGGAAGCTAAAGCCGCGCAATCGGCACACGGATCAGGGCGGATCGCAGGCGCAATCGGCCCACTGGGTGCAAGCTATCAGCCTGATTTGCATCCTGCATCCGACGTGTCGGTGCCACTTTTTAAGGAAATCGCGCAAAATCTGGCTGATGATTGCGATCTGCTGATCCTTGAAACCGTTGCTTCGGTGGCGCACGCGCGGGATTCACTGGCGGCAACTCTAGAAACGAATTTACCGGTCTGGCTGTCGCTTACCGTGTCCGACACGGATGGTGCCCGTCTGCGCTCGGACGAACCACTGGAAGACGTGCTGGAAATCGCCGCACAGGCGGATGCGGTATTGATCAACTGTTCGGCACCGGAAGCGGTGACGCTGGGCCTGCCGATTATAGCACAGGCGGGCAAACCCTTTGGTGGATACGCAAATGCCTTCGAGTTGATCACCGAGGATTTTCTGAAAGAAAAGGCTACAGTAGACGTGCTCAAGGCCCGGCGCGACATGGGCCCCCGCGCTTACGCCGGATACGTCATGGAATGGGTTGGGCTGGGTGCCACAATCGTGGGGGGGTGCTGCGAAGTCAGCCCAAGCCACATCTCTGAAATCGCACACCGACTCGAAGCAGCCGGTCACACAATCGTTTGAAGGAAGACTGATATGGCTGTGCCACCGTCTCATGCGCGCGTCGTCATCATCGGGGGCGGCGTTATTGGCTGTTCCGTTGCGTACCACCTGACCAAACTGGGTTGGAAAGACGTTGTTTTGCTGGAACGCAAGCAATTGACGTCAGGCACCACATGGCATGCGGCGGGGCTGATCGCGCAGCTGCGCGCAACGGCCAATATGACCAAACTGGCAAAGTACAGTCAGGAGCTGTACGGCAACCTTGAGACCGAAACCGGTGTGGCAACGGGTTTCAAACGCTGTGGTTCGATCACCGTTGCCCTGACCGAGGAACGGCGCGAAGAAATTCTGCGTCAGGCCGCCATGGCACGCGCCTTTGGAGTGGATGTCGAAGAAATCTCGCCCTCAGAGGTCAAGACCCGGTATGAACATCTGAACATCGACGGGGTGACTGGTGCGGTTTATCTGGACAAGGATGGGCAGGGCGACCCGGCGAACATCGCACTGGCCTTGGCCAAAGGCGCGCGGCAACGCGGGGCACAAGTGCTGGAACGCACCAAAGTCACGCGAATCGTGCGAGACGGAAGTCGTGTGACAGGTGTGGATTGGGAGCAGGACGGCGACAGCGGTCACATCACGGCGGACATGGTGGTGAATTGTGGCGGCATGTGGGGTCATGAAGTGGGCCGCATGGCTGGCGTGAATGTGCCGCTGCATGCTTGCGAACATTTCTATATCGTGACCGAGGCCATCGCAGGTTTGAAACAATTGCCGGTTTTGCGCGTGCCCGATGAATGCGCGTATTACAAGGAAGACGCCGGGAAGATGTTGCTTGGGGCGTTTGAACCCAATGCCAAACCCTGGGGTATGAACGGTATTTCGCCCGACTTTGAATTTGACCAATTGCCCGAAGATTTCGATCACTTTGAGCCCATTCTGGAGGCCGCTGTCGAGCGGATGCCGATGCTCGCCGAAGCGGGCATTCATACGTTTTTCAATGGACCTGAATCATTCACGCCGGACGATGCTTATCATCTGGGGCTGGCGCCGGAGTTGGATAACTTCTGGGTCGCTGCGGGCTTTAACTCCATCGGTATCCAATCTGCGGGTGGGGCCGGTATGGCCTTGGCGCAATGGATGGAAGACGGGGAAAAGCCTTTCGACTTGGGTGATGTTGATATCAGCCGGATGCAACCGTTTCAGGGTAACAAAAAATACTTGTTTGAACGCTCCACGGAATCTTTGGGCCTGCTTTATGCCGATCACTTTCCATTCCGTCAGAAGGAAACTGCACGTGGTGTCAGACGCTCGCCTTTCCATCAGCACCTGATCAACAATGGTGCTGTGATGGGCGAACTTGCAGGCTGGGAACGCGCAAATTGGATCGCGAAACCGACGCAGACGGCGGAATATGAATACACATGGAAGCGCCAAAACTTCTTTGACAACGTTGCTGATGAAGTGTCAGCGATCCGCAACAATGTGGGCATGTATGACATGTCCTCTTTCGGTAAAATCCGGGTTGAGGGTCGCGATGCGGTGGCCTTTATGAACTATGTGGGCGGCGGGCAATATGATGTGCCCGCTGGCAAGATTGTTTATACTCAGTTTCTGAACGCGCGCGGTGGGATCGAGGCGGATGTGACCGTGACGCGGCTCACTGAAACGGCGTTTTTGGTGGTGACACCTGCGGCAACAAGGCTGGCGGATCAAACCTGGATGATGCGCCATGTGGGTGATTTTAACGTAGTGATCACCGATATGACCGCGGGCGAGGGTGTTTTGGCTGTTATGGGTCCACGTTCTCGCGAACTTCTGCAATTGGTGTCGCCCAATGATTTTGGCAATGATGTCAATCCGTTTGGGACCTCTCAGGAGATCGAATTGGGCATGGGCCTCGCGCGGGTACACCGAGTGACCTATGTCGGCGAACTTGGTTGGGAAATCTATGTCAGCAGCGATATGGCAGGTCATGCTTTCGAGACACTCATGGAGGCAGGGCAGACGTTAGATCTGAAGCTATGCGGCATGCATATGATGGATTGCGCGCGGATGGAAAAAGGGTTCCGCCACTTCGGTCATGATATCACCTGTGAAGATCACGTATTGGAAGCAGGACTTGGATTTGCGGTCAAGACAGACAAGCTGGATTTCATTGGGCGGGATGCAGTCCTACGCAAAAAAGAAGAGGGTCTCAAGAACCGGCTTTTACAGTTTAAGCTGAAGGATGCGGAGCCATTACTCTATCACAATGAACCGGTCATGCGGAATGGTGAATTGGTCGGGTATCTTGCCTCCGGGGCTTACGGTCATACGCTGGGCGGCGCGATGGGGCTTGGCTATGTGCCTTGCGCAGGAGAGACGGCAGCAGACGTATTGGCCTCGCAATATCATATCGACGTTGCAGGTACATTGGTGGAGGCGGAGGCCTCGTTGAGGCCGATGTATGATCCAAAATCAGAGCGCGTGAAGGTTTGAACCGGGGTGGCCTGAAGCCCACCCTACCTGCAATCGGGTAAGGTGGGCTTCAGGCCACCTTTGTTGTCGGGAGGCGAAAGGGTTGCGTATAGCCCCCTGTTCTGCGAGCAGATGGGATGAGTTCAAATTACTGCCCGCCTCAGGATCCAATCTCCGTATTGCATGAAGACGCAGAAGTCTTGCTGGTTGATAAACCTGCGGGGTTGTTGTCGGTGCCGGGTAAGGGACCAGATTTGGTGGATTGTTTGCTTGCGCGGGTGCAGAGTGCATTCCCGGACGCACTTCTTGTACATCGGTTGGATCGCGACACGTCCGGGGTGATGATCTTTGCACTTACACCACACGCGCAACGGCATCTGGGCTTGCAGTTCGAAAAACGCATGACCAAGAAGACCTATGTCGCGCGGGTTTGGGGCGTGCCCGCCGAAAAAACCGGTACTGTGGATTTACCACTGATTGTGGATTGGCCCAATCGCCCTAAACAGATGGTGTGCCATGATACTGGAAAGCCCGCGCAGACAGACTGGCGTGTGCTCAAAGACGAGGGTCAGACAGCGCGTGTGAGGCTGCAACCACATACAGGACGCAGCCACCAGTTACGTGTTCATATGCTGAGCCTTGGTCATCCCATTCTTGGTGATCCGTTTTATGCAACCGGCCCTGCGCGCGATTATGAGCGCCTGATGCTGCATAGCCAGGAACTGCGTTTCAATCACCCACAGGGTGGAAAATCTACCAAGGTCCGCGCACCGCTGCCATTCTAATTCCTCCACCAACATCGCTGTGAAAGATGCTTGACATGATACCATTTGGTTTCGTAAAAGAGATACCAATTAGTATCATAAAGGAGGACACATGGCCCTGCCACAATCGACATTTCGCGCATTGGCTGACCCTACGCGGCGCGACATTCTGGTGATGTTGCGCGGTCGCGATCTGACAATTGCACAAGTTGCCGACAATTTCGACATGACCCGTGCAGCAGTCAAAAAACACCTGACCGTTCTGTCTGATGGCGGATTGATTAGCGTCCGGACCAGTGGTCGCGAACGTATTAATACGATCAACCCTGATGGGATTGCGCCCGTCATCCAGTGGCTCAGGTACTTCGATGTCTTCTGGGATGATCGCCTCTCCAATCTTAAGACAGCAATAGAAAAGGACAAAAAATGACCGACCCCATTTTGCACAAAACCATCTTCTTAAAGGCCTCCCGCTCTGAGGTTTGGGCCTTTTTGACAGAGCCAGACAAGCTCGCCAAATGGTTCCACGCGCCTAAGCAGACGCTGGTGGCAGGCGGAAAACTTGAAATGTTTGGCACAACCAGCGGAGATCTATTGATCTGGGGAGAGGTCAAAGTGGCCCGCGCGCCAGAATATCTTGAACACACGTTTACTGTGAAACCGATGGGAGATGCCGTCAGCCTGGTTAAATGGACGCTTGTCGAGGTTCCAGGCGGCACGCAATTGTCATTGGAGCATTCGGGCCTGCCCGCCGCCGCAGAGGCTTTCGATCTGGTCCTGGCGCTCGACAACGGATGGGACAAACACTTCATGCAGATGCGCGAAGCGCTTCATGAACCGGTTCCCGCCTAAATCTCACTTGCGCCTTTCAAGAGACCCTGAGCTTTGACTGCGCCGCTTACACAAGCGGCGCGGTCGTCACCTCAAGTCAGGTAGCGGCGTAGTTTCGGTAGGCGAGACAGAAACAAAATATCCACTGCAAGCACCGTCAGCAAAGCAAGCCCAGCCATTGGAAAAGCCATCGAAACAGCGAGCCCAACCAGTACAGCGCCTTGCCACAAGGGTAATTCTTTGGGCATCGGGGGGGCAGCAAGGCGGGGCGTGTTCACCGGGCGTCGTTTCCACCAGAGCACAACCGAACTGACGCATAAAAACAGAACCGACAAGCAAACCACCGTATTTGCCAGGACGCTCCACAAACCCAAGGTACCCATGTGCAAGGCAATGCCAACAGCCATCGCTTTGCCAGCAAGTGAATAGTCCTCATACCGGACGTCTGCCAGAATGTTCCCGGTGTGTTGATCAACATGCACGGTGCGGTCGGACATCGGATCCGTGCTGTCGGTACTCATGGAATCGCGACTCAACGTCCACACGCCCGTCACAGATTGTGGTAGATTGAGTTGGTAACGTGCATCAAAACCGATTTCTCGCGCAAAGGCATCTATTGTATCTATTGTTACGGCAGTCCCGCTGACACCAGCAGTGCCTGAGGTGCTTCCAGAGGCGGGCATTGACGTTTGCTCCAATGCCCAGGGCACTTCGCGACGCTCGTGATTCATGCTGGCGTGGGTTTCATCGGACAAGGGCACATTATCCCATTTCTCGGCGGGAAACTGGCTCCAGGCCTGCACGATCTTGCCGCCCCAAATACCAGCCCAGGCCAGTCCGGAAATCAGGAAGAACACAAGGAACAGCGACATCCAAATGCCGACAACACCGTGCAGTGACTTCCACATTGCACGTCCACGCCCAAAACCTGGGATCAATGCCGCGCGCCAACCTGCCTCACCGGGCCACCACATATAGAGACCTGTGGCGACCAGTACGAGTGTCAGTGAGGCTGCTGTTTCCAACAGTCGATCACCTGTGACGCCAAGCATCAGTTCACTGTGCAAGTTGTCGGCAAAATCATACCATCCGCTGCGTCGGGGAAAGATCTCAATCACCTGAGCGGTGTAGGGATCAACCGCGACCATTGTTGCGTCTTCGCCATCATCCACGCGAAACAATGCAGCGACGTCCTCGGTGCGCGGCGCGACATATTGCATGAGTGTCCCGTCGGGAACTGCGGCAAGGGCCGCCTCGGCCTGCTGGGAAATAGGGGCGACCACTTCTTGGGGACTGACGCCGGTGCGCTCCCCATCACGCCCGTCGATCCATGCAATCCAGAGCATCGATGCCCCGGTGATTGCGAGGATCGCCAGAAAGGGGATGACGAACAGTCCCGCGTAAAAATGCCAGCGCCATGCTGCAAAGTAGAGTTTATTGGCGCCGCCATTGGGCTGCGCAGAAATATCAATTGATGTCATGTGTGGGCTCCAAGCCTTATTGACCGGCGACACAGCCGGGCATTGGTAAAAATTCAAATTGTTTGAATTCAGGCTGCTGGAGGCGCGCGCGAGAGGCGTGCGGAATCAAGCCCTTGGCTTTGAAGCAGAAGCTTGGCGACAAAGGAAAGAATGCGGGTTTTTTCGGACAGATCGAGCGGTCTGCCAAGGGGGTTGTGGGGCATCAGTGCTGCGCTAAGGAGCAAACAGGCTTCGCAGGTTTGACGCGACGTGCCATCTTGGTCCTCTGCGCCACCACAGATGTCGGTGAGAGAGCCTCCTGCGGCCAAATAGGCCGCCATTTCAGGCGTTGGTATCTTGCTGAAACCTATATGGGCAAAGCCAATTGTCGCCATCGCAAAGAGTAGCGAGAGGCTCACCAAAAAGCGCGAAACTGAGGCAAATACGACAGGCATTTTCAACCTTTACGGGATTTCTTGACGCAAAACCAGTTTCTGTGTGTCGCGTCCTGAGAACTATGCTGCGGCGATGGCGAATTTTTGCTTATGCGAAATCCCACGGTGATCGTTTGATGGTTGGTCAAAAGGCGGAAACCCATGTCGTATCTGACCTCCGCCTCTAGTAGTTGGTCAACGTTATTCAGCCGCCCATCCGGAAACAGCTTTGACTTCCAGAAATTCTTCGAGCCCAAAGGTACCGCCTTCGCGCCCATTCCCCGATTGCTTATAGCCCCCAAAAGGCGAGCCTTGTGCAAACCCTTGGCCATTGGTTTCAACCATCCCTGACCGCAAGCGACGCGCCACGGAGCGGCGTTTCTCGTCGTCTTCGGTCTGGATGTAGTTGGTCAGGCCGTAAGGGGTGTCATTGGCAATGGCGATCGCCTCTTCATCACTTTCAAACGGAATGATTGACAGGACCGGCCCAAAGATCTCTTCGCGCGCAATGGTCATTTGGTTTGTCACGTCAGCGAACACCGTTGGCTTGACGAAATATCCGCGGTTCAACCCATCAGGGCGTCCCAGACCGCCAGCAACCAGCCGCGCCTCGCCCATGCCTGTTTCGATCAGCTTCTGGATCTTGTTGAATTGCGCTTCGGACACAACCGGTCCGATGTGTTTTCCTTCTTCAGATGCAGGGCCCACATGCGTGTTGATCGCAACATCAGCCGCCATTTCAACCGCTTCGTCATAGCGCGATTTATGCACCAACATGCGGGTCGGCGCGTTACAGGATTGCCCGGTATTGCGGAAACAACGGACGGCACCGGATTTGGCTGCTTTGGGGTGCGCGTCCTCAAAAATGATGTTCGCCCCTTTGCCGCCCAACTCGAGGCTGACGCGTTTCAACGTATCAGCGGCGGCTTTGGAGATGGCGATGCCAGCGCGGGTCGAGCCGGTAAAGCTGACCATGTCCACTTCAGGATGGGCGGAAAGCTGGCTGCCGACGCCGACGCCGTCCCCGTTGACCATGTTGAACACGCCCGCCGGGAAGCCCGCCTCATGCACGAATTCCGCAAAGAGCAGCCCAGACAAAGGCGCAATTTCCGATGGCTTCAACACCATTGTGCAGCCTGTGGCCAATGCAGGAACAGCCTTCAGGACAATCTGGTTCATTGGCCAGTTCCAAGGTGTGATCAATGCGCAGACGCCGATGGGTTCCAAAAGGGTTTTTTCGGTCGACGTGAAATCACGCTCAAAGCTGAAATGCTCAAAGGCATTCAGGAAGCCTTCCAGGTGCCAACTACCCGCGCCAACCTGCTGTGCGCGGCTCAATGCCATAGGCGCGCCCATTTCCATCGACATCGCCTGCGCCATTTCTTCGGAACGCGCGTTGTAAATTTCGAGCAACCGGCGCAGCAATGCAGTGCGCTCTTCCTTGCTGGTTTGGGACCATCCCTCAAACGCGGCACGCGCAGCGGCAACGGCCGCATCAGTATCGGCTTGGCCGCCAAGTGAGATGACTGCGCATTGCTCTTCGGTGGACGGATCGATCACTGCAAAATCGTTCGGCATTGCGGGGGCAACCCACTGACCGTTGATGTAGAAATCACGTTTTTCCAACATGGTGTCTCTCCTGTTTTGGGGGTGCATTGCTTCGAATGACACCTGTAATTTTCGGCACTCTGTCACTGCGCGGGACCCTCCGCAAGAGAGGGGATGTAAGATGCAACAGAACACATTAAGTAAGCTAAACGAGTTACGCTTAGCATTGCACCGGAGGACACCATGGGCTTGCGCATCAACGACACTGTTCCGAATTTAAAGGTCGAAACGGATCAGGGAACCATAGAACTTCACGATTGGATCGGCGACAGCTGGGCGATTTTGTTTTCCCATCCAAAGGATTTTACGCCCGTCTGCACCACGGAGTTCGGTGCGGTTGCGCAATTAGCTGATGAATGGGCCAAGCGGGGCACAAAGGTGATTGGCGTTTCGGTTGATGGCGTGGAAGATCATAAGAAATGGAAAGGTGACATTGAAACCTTCGGTGGCGCCAAGGCCGGTTTCCCCATCATTGCTGATGACGCGCTGGAGGTTTCCAAAGCTTTCGACATGTTACCCGCTGAAGCCTATTTGCCCGATGGCCGCACGCCCGCGGACAGCGCGACGGTGCGTTCGGTCTTTATCATTGGGCCGGACAAGCAACTGAAATTGTCGATGACCTATCCGATGACGGTGGGGCGTAATTTTGCAGAAGTTCTGCGTGCGCTGGACGGTTTGCAGATGTCCACGGGCAAGGGTGTTGCAACGCCAGCCAACTGGAATGTGGGTGATGATGTGATCATTCCTGCGACGGTTTCTGACGAAGACGCCAAGGCAAAGTTTGGTGATTTCAAAAAGATACTGCCCTATCTGCGCACAACGAAAGCACCTGAATAGGTTTGTTTCATCACCTGTAAGTTGGGTAGTTCAGACGGCCATGTCTGCTTAAAGCGCATGCTTTTCCACGCGTTACGTTCGTGTGGAAAAGCAATTTTTCTTTGTGCTAAGCTTGGCGTGCCGCCTTGCGCTTTGCCACGACGGCAAAGCCGCCAAGACCTAACAGGATGAGCGGCAAGCCTGCGGGCAAAGGCACCGGTGCAGGCAATTGTGCATCGAGCGATGCGATGACACGCCGACCAAATTCTTCCTGCACAAATCCAGCTGGATGAACGCTGTCGCCAAAAAAGAAGTTTTCGGCGTTTTTAGGGTTCAACCCGATGATGTTGCCGTCAGGATCGGTTTCGTACACGCAACTGATGCCAGTGTCCGTGGTGAAAGAAGGTGTGCACGGTTCAAAAATGTTCTTCCCGTTGAGCAAGGAAGTCGCGGCGAAGTCCTCGAGGAACTCGTCCTGTTTGAAGATGCTGACGTGAAGGCTGTCATCCAGATCCGCAATCGCCATCTCAAGTGCTGCGTTGAACGCGAGTGATGCGGCACCCGCAAGTGTGTCGGGAAGAGCAGGATTAAGAGCGGAAGGTGCGAAAGTCAAAAAAGCCAATTGTGCTTCTGCCGCTGCGATTTGCGCAGCAAGTTCGGGCGAGGGCGTTGCACCGGGCGGTATGGATCCCTGCAATGCGGCCAATTGTTGTGTCGCAACCCCGATACCCCAGGGGCCAAAGGCGGGCGTCGAGCTGATATCGGGCAGATTCACAACCAGAAAATCGTCATATGCACTGTTGTTCGTGTTCAATTGGGTAATGCCGCCGACAATGCTGGCCACTGTGTTGTTGGCCAGAGTGTTGATGCCGGTTGTCAAACGTGCGGGGATGTCGCCCACATTTGTTGTGCTGACCGCATCTGCAAAAACGCCGGGCAATTGCTGGAAAATATCATTCGCGCCAAACAGGACGGACACGAGCGGATTGGTACCCGGATCGGGAACTGTGGCCGAAGCGATCTGCACCTGCCCATCAAATGTCGAAAGAGCCTGCAACTGTGCGAGCTGTGCGTCTTGCACGGGCGTACGAGGTGCCGGGAAAAACCCTTCGTAATTCGTGGTGTTGGTGCTGCCCGCAGTTGCGCCGCCAAGTGCATAATTGGCTGTCTGTTTGCCTGCTGCGGTGAAGACATCTGCGAGGTATTCCGTCCACACGCGTCCCGAAGAGAAACGACCGTCAAGGCTGGGGGGCGCCAGTTGTGGCAGCTTGTCGTCCTGGCTCAGGCTGTCGCCAAAGGCAAAATAACTTGTGTATGGGCTTGCCACCGGCCCGGCGGATGCAAATGACGCCATGCTGATGCTTATGGCCACGACTGCGGGTCTGATCATGTGATTATTCCTCCCTCAAAGAATCGGTTAACGATAGGCGCAACACGACACTCTTGCACGGGTTGACGTAAGGGAGCCGTAGTTTGACGTCACGTCGAGGGTGCTAAACACACAAAAAGGGCCCCGATTTTTCAACCGAGGCCCATATTTGGCAGATAGCGCAGCAGATTATTCGCCTGCGGGCGCTTCTTCTTTTTTGACTTCTTCGCCCGTTTCCTGATCGACAACTTTCATCGACAGGCGGACTTTACCACGGTCGTCAAAGCCGAGAAGTTTCACTTTCACTTCCTGACCTTCTTTCAGAACATCTGATGGATGGTTCAGGCGGCGGTTTTCGATCTGCGATACATGCACAAGGCCGTCGCGTTTCCCAAAGAAGTTCACGAAAGCACCAAAGTCGACGATTTTCACGACGGTACCAGTGTAGACCATGCCTTCTTCTGGCTCGGCCACGATGGAGTGGATCATGTCGTAAGCTTTCTTGATCGAATCGCCATTCGGGGATGCAATCTTGATGGTGCCTTCGTCGTTGATGTCGACCTTCGCGCCCGACACTTCCACGATCTCGCGGATGACTTTACCACCCGAACCGATCACTTCGCGGATTTTATCCGTTGGGATCTGCATTGTTTCGATGCGTGGAGCGTGAACGGAGAATTCCTGAGCGCCAGTGATGGCTTTGGCCATCTCGCCCAGAATGTGGATACGGCCTGCTTTGGCCTGATCGAGCGCTTTCTCCATGATCTCTGGCGTGATGCCTGCGATCTTGATGTCCATCTGCAAGGAAGTGATCCCGGCTTCTGTCCCGGCCACTTTGAAATCCATATCCCCGAGGTGGTCTTCGTCACCCAGGATGTCGGACAGGATCGCATAGGAGCCGTCTTCTTCAAGGATCAGACCCATCGCAACACCGGCAACCGGCGCTTTCAAAGGCACACCTGCGTCCATCATGGACAAGGAACCGCCACAGACCGACGCCATCGAGCTTGAGCCGTTGGATTCAGTGATCTCGGAGACCACACGTACCGTGTAGGGGAAGTCGGTTGCCGCTGGCAGAACCGCCTGCAACGCGCGCCATGCCAGTTTACCGTGACCGATTTCACGACGCCCGGGAGGGCCCACGCGACCCGCTTCACCAACCGAATAGGGTGGGAAGTTATAGTGCAGCAGGAAATTCGATTTGAAGTTACCATGCAGCGCGTCGATGAATTGCTCATCATCGCCGGTTCCCAATGTGGTCACAACCAGACCTTGAGTCTCACCGCGTGTGAACAAGGCCGAACCGTGCGTCCGGGGCAAAAGACCCGTTTGCGAAACGATGTCACGGATTTCATCGGTTTGACGACCGTCAATCCGCTTGCCTGTTTTCACAACGTCGCCGCGCAGAATGGAGCCTTCAAGACCCTTCATTGCGGAACCGAGATTTGGATCTTCTTTCTGCTCATCGCTGAGAGCAGCCATAATGGTGTCACGCGCGGCGGAAACGGCCGTGGTGCGTTCCTGTTTGTCCGAAATCGCAAAAGCGGCGCGCATTTCTTTCTCACCAGCCGCTGCGACTGCTTTGGACAGGTCAGAGTAATCAGCAGGCTGGAAATCAAACGGCTCTTTGGCTGCATCTTCGGCCAGATCAATGATCAGGTCGATGACGGGTTGGATCTGCTCATGGGCAAACTTCACCGCGCCGAGCATCTCTGCCTCGGACAGTTCGTAGGCTTCGGATTCGACCATCATGACGGCTTCTTTTGTGCCGGCGACAACCAGATCAAGACGTTGATCCGGGTTCAGGCGCAGATCTTGCATGTCATCCACGGTTGGGTTCAGGATGTATTCACCATCCTCAAAACCAACGCGGGCACCAGCGATCGGGCCACGGAATGGCGCGCCGGAAATGGTCAGCGCAGCAGAGGCCGCGATCATCGCGACCATGTCGGGATCGTTGACTAGGTCGTGGGAAAGAACGGTACACATCACCAAAACTTCGTTTTTGAAGCCGGGGACAAACAACGGACGCAAGGGGCGGTCAATCAGACGTGCTGTCAGCGTTTCTTTTTCAGTCGGGCGCGCTTCGCGCTTGAAGAAACCACCGGGGACCTTGCCCGCCGCGTAGTATTTTTCTTGATAATGCACGGTCAGCGGAAAGAAATCCTGACCGGGTTTTTGTTTCTTGGCAAAGGTGACGTTTGCCATAACGCTGGTTTCGCCCAACGTTGCAATCACCGAACCATCCGCCTGACGGGCCACTTTTCCTGTTTCCAGTGTCAGCGTCTCTTCGCCCCACTGTATGGATTTTTTCGTTTCGTTAAACATCTACGTTTCCTGTGTTGGCCCTTGGGCCATTGCATAGGGGGCGAATTCCCCCTGACCTCGGTATCTTATTTTGGCGGCGCTGAGGTCCGGGCGCCGGCTTTCAGATTGCGCGGTGTTACACGAGAATTGGCGTATTGAAAAGAGAGGCTTTAAAGGCTGTTCATGGTGTCAAATGCGGTCTTGTCGGGCATGATCAGAAAACAAGATGGATTGTTCCTGACCAGGGTATTGTCAGGGTGCATCGACAAGCCGCAAAATCGCGTGCGGTACATAATTGTAGAACCCCGCTAGAGGTTTTTTTCCTGCAAAATGCGCGAAAAAACCCCGACCAGGAACGCGGTTGTCATCCCGAACATGACCAGACCGGTTACTGAAATCATGGCTCCAAAAATGCGAAAAGCCGGCATCAGTACAACATCGCCGTATCCAAGGGCGGTGTACGTCACCAGTGTAAAATAGATGGGTTCTTCATAGCCCGGTAAGGCGCCCAGGAGCCAGAGCATGATGGCCCAGAGGTAGATTTGAATTGTATGGGAGCCCAGCAACACAATGAATAAGGCAGCGACAGCAAAAATCTGGTGTTTTGCCGACCGCTCTGAAGAAAAATGGCTGGACATATGTAACTTCAGGATAATCCGCGAAATGACAAATATATGAATAAAAGCGCAGAGAATCAGAATGAAACTGCCAAGAAATATCTGGAAAAGAACGCTCATTTTGGTGTTGTCCGGCCGGTTGTAGGAATAAACTAACGTTTAGGCTTTGTGCTTGGCCAAGTGCAACCGATTCAAACCTGCGAAAAAGCCGCAAGCGCGACAACGGACATCATGGAAAGCGCCATTGCGATGTTCACAGCACGTTGTGTTCGATGCGGCAAGTTCATGCGTTGCAAGGTAATTCCGAGCGCGAGCCAGGCCAAGTGTATTGGTATCCAAATGGCATTTGCGATCACAAGTTTGATGGTGATTTCCAGCATCAGGTTTTCAGGCATGAAGCCAAAGCCGGAAAAAAGCGCTGTATTCACCGCATAGGCTTTGGGATTGATAAACTGGAGGGTGATACCGCCCAACAGGCCGGGGGGTGCCGCGCGCTCAATAAAGGCGATTTTACTGCCTGCAAAAGCGATGCGAAGCGCCAGATAGCTTAAATAGCCAATCGAGGCGATAAAGAGGACCAATCTCAGGCGCTCATCCGCCAGAAGCGCCGCAGTGAGGCCGCTTACCACTGCGAAGAGCACTATATTGGAGCCGATGAACAGCCCGGTCACATATCTGAGGCCCGCCTGTTTGCCAAACGCAGCACCTACACCAGCCGTGGACAAAACGCCTGGGCCAGGTGTGATGATCAGGAAGAAAACAGCAGCGGCGAAGGTTAGCATTTTGCGATCATATATCGGGCTATCCAGGAGCGTAAAGCCCCGTCAAAAAGGAGAAAAACCGCACTTGGAAAGGCGCGGTTTTTACAATGTCACATGACAAAAAGTCAAATGTTGGGATCGGCATGCCATCGCAGTCGTCGATGGCCTCTCCGGGCGCGTTTGACTTAGCGGCGCAGACCCAAACGTTTGATCAGGTCCTGATAGCGCGCTTCGTCTTTGGCTTTGGTGTAATCCAAAAGCTTACGACGTGTCGCCACCATTTTCAGCAAGCCACGGCGACCATGGTTGTCTTTTTTATGTGTTTTGAAGTGCTCTGTGAGCGTTGCGATGCGCGAGGAAAGGATAGCAACCTGAACTTCGGGCGAACCTGTGTCACCTTCTTTGGTTGCGAAATCTTTCATGACGCGTGCTTTTTCTTCAGCAGTAATCGACATCGGGGTCTCCTTTTCAAAAGAGTTTCAGGAATGGCGCAGGCCGGGATGTCGTCCAGCTCAGGCCCATGGAGGGATCGTCAAGGCACATAAGAATCTCAACGATGATGCGGGCGTATAAGCAGCCCATGCAAAAATAGCAAACACTGAATCGCATCTCCCTAGGCAGGGTGCGATTAAAGAAAGCCTGTTATGTCTCAGCGGTCCACGGCTCAGGCATTTTGGCATAGGGCAAGTATAGCGGGTGGCGCGGATGTCCTTCTTTGGAAAGGCCCAAGTGGTGTAAAGGGATTCTTGCACCGCGCAACAGTGTTTCGACCTGCTTGCCTCGGGTCAGATGGGCGCCGTGCACGCCCCAAGCGACGATCACCTGATCCGCCCAAAGACCGGCCTGCACCAAGAAATCGTCGTTGTTCGGGCCCACCGGCGCCGGAGCACGGCGCATTTGATGCGGGTCGGTATCGCGCCAGGCGAAAATATTGGTCACCTGAAAGGCGCCAAACCCTAAATGTCGTGCACGGGCTTCGCACCGCGCAACGGTTGGATCGTTTTTGATTTCATCCGCTTTGGATGGGTTCAGCATCACGAAATTTACACGCTTGGCCGCTTCGTCCCATATGCGCGTCAGGCTGTAGCGATAGTTTTCACAGTTTGAGTAGGCCGCCTCAGACCAGGTAGTATCGGATTGATGAGTACGGATCAGCATGCCAGCCTCATGCCAGTGCGTCGGAGTATGAACAAGCAATCAGACGGAAAAAAGGCCGCTGGTTGCGCAGCGGCCCTTTGACGTTTTCAGGGGTGTTCTTAGCCGACTGCTAACATCCGTTTACGTGGCAATTCGAAAGTTTCGCCGCGCAATTCCAGAACCGCCGCCGCGACCAATGCGTAAACGATGTGCCCCCAGAGTGCGACCCAGGTGATGCCGGTGAAGCCCAGGAATGGTTTCATGCCAGCGACCAGATGCGCCATGCCGTAAAGTGCGAAGACCCAAAGGGCGATGCCGTAAACTGTGGCGGTGATGCTCCAATGCAGCTTTGGCAGCACTGCACGCTGGATTGGGCGGGCAATGGCATAATACCCGATGACGTAAAATATCAGACCAGTCAGCGTGTGCAGCAAGTGCGCGGCACCGGACGGCGCAGCGCCAAAGACTGACTTCAATGTGGCGCCTGCAAGCCCGACCGGGGCCAGTTTAGCATAGCCAAAGAGGGGGCTGAGTGCTTGTCCGAAAGCATCAAACGCGATGGTGGCAAAGGCGCCGGCGGTCAGTATCGTGAATATTGTACGTTGCATGTCAGTGTCTCCATGTTGGATCAGGTTTGTGCGTCTGACATCGATATGGCAGCCCAATTGCCCGTTGTGCAGGTGCCTCACACAAGGCTTACCGAAATGCGGATTTTCGTAACAATTTCTGTAACAAATCGCTGGTATCGCTGACATCGACGAGAGGATTGCGACAGATTGAAATATTTGGAACCGATCAGTTCTTAATGTTCAGAACCCGGGTCGGATGCAATTCACCTGATTTGTAGCGACCAATGGCGATCACCTGCCCGTCATAGGACGCCCAACACTCATCGCCGTACTCAATACCCTGCGCGATCACCATGCCAGGATTGCCGTTGCGCAGGCGTGTTGCCCCCTCTTGGGTCGCTTTAACTTCTGGCAAAGCGATGAAAGCTTCCTCAACCGGGCGCAGGTGGGTGTCGAGTTCTTCGCTGCGTGCCATCTCCTCGATTTGTGCCAGCATCAGGCCATGATCGGCCTCAAACGGACCGGACCAGATGCGACGCAATTCGCGCACATGGCCATAACAGCCCAACGCGGTACCTAGATCACGCGCGATGGAGCGCACATAGCCACCCTTGCCACAGACCATTTCCAGCGTGACGTGATCAACATCAGGGCGGTCGATCAGCAGCAGGCTGTCGACAAACAGCGGGCGTGCGGCAATATCCATGGTTTCGCCATCTCGAGCGCGTTTGTAAGCGCGTTCCCCGTCGATCTTCACGGCGGAAAACTGCGGCGGGACCTGTTCAATGTCACCGATGAAGGCGCTTAGGGCTTCTTTGATCTCATCATCACCAGGGCGCAAATCGCTGGTCGCAAGGATCTGACCTTCGGCATCGTCCGTATTCGTTGCCTGCCCCAGACGAACGGTGAATTCATATGCTTTCAGGGCGTCCGTCACATAGGGAACTGTTTTGGTCGCCTCGCCCAAGGCCACAGCCAATACACCGGTTGCGTCAGGATCAAGGGTGCCCGCATGGCCAGCTTTTTTGGCATCAAGCGCCCAACGGACTTTGTTAACCACTGCTGTGGAGGTCAGTCCGGCAGGTTTGTCGACAATCATCCAGCCTGAAATCTCTCTGCCGTTGCGTCTGCGTCCCATGATGTCCTCGTGTTTCGGTGCGACGGGTGCCATATCGAGTCCACCTCAGCACCGCCAGTCTTTTTTACGGAAACCGTTTCAGGCGACGGCGCATATCCCGGGCTCAATCAGCCGGCGCAACGACGCCAACGATTGGACCAAGCCGGAAACCGAAATCATTCCGGTTCAGATCAGGTGCGTAAAGACGAGAGATATTGCCATCAAAGTAGAGGGCGTTCGGCGTTTTTAGAACATCGCGGAACAGGAGCCCGAAGTCGTAAAAATTCACAGGCTCATCGGAGATGGCAAAAAATACACGCAGCCCATTATCCGATGTGCCCACACCATTGCGAATATACTTAGATGTCCCATCTTCCAAAAACCGGGGGTGCAACGCGCCATCGATGACGAGCATCGGGCCTGATTGGGTCGCGTCGTTGCATGGCGGAGCCTCGCGTACAAAGTCGGATGTCTCAAAGACGTCGGCGCGGTTCGAGCGGATGCAAAACACGCCGTTGGGCAGCAATCCGAAATTCCCCGGGCCTGCAGTCTCGATGACGCGCATGATTTCTTCGCCATCTTCCAGGTAATGCCCGACGGGCGCGCGGTCCTCATGGTACATACCCGCGTTCATTGCGAAGCTGAGTTGCTTGCCTTCTGCCGCCAGATTGCGATCGATCGTAAAGAACTGTCCGAGCAGAGTGTCGTCATCGTCATACAAGAACAGCTGTAAATCTTCTTGGGACGCATCCACTTCGCACACGGTATAAGGTGTGTCCGTATACTCCAGCGTCACACAATCCACGGCGGACGCACTCTGCGCCATACCCATAAGCAGTGCGGCCAGAGGGATCGCTCGCATCATTCCGAACCCTGTTCCTCAGGCGTATCAGATGCCGTGTCCCGGCGGACTTCATCCCGGCTGAGCATTTCACGGGTTTCATCCATGCGATCAAAGGTTTCATCCAATTGAAAACGCAGATCCGGCGCGAATTTTAGCGCCAGTTTCTTGGACACCATGCGGCGCAACTCGCCCTTGTTACGAGCCAAAAGCGCAATCACCTCGTCGCGCCCCTGACCGCCGAGCGGCAGCACATAGGCGGTTGCAATTCGTAAATCGGGTGACGTGCGCACTTCGCCAACGGTGATGGACAGACGGTTGAGATCCGGATCATGAACATCCCCGCGCGCCAAAACCTCTGAGAGTGCACGGCGAATGAGTTCCCCAACCCGGAGTTGTCGTTGTGACGGGCCAGCGCCCTCGTGAAATTTGTTCTTTCCCATGGATCCCATTTAAGCGGTCATCTGGGCTTTGCCAAGCAACTGCTGTCGCGATAAGCAGGGCGCGACGCAGCGCGGAATGGAGAACGCCATGGACAAGTCGATGGGAATTGTGGTGACCGGTGTTTCCGGTCGCATGGGTCAAATGCTCGTCGAGACCATCGCGGCCTCGGATCGGGCTCACCTCGTGGGTGCTGTTGAACGGGCGGGCCATGCTTGGCTGGGGCAGGATCTGGGTAGCGCCAGTGGCACAGCCCAAACCGGCATTATCGTGTCAGATGATATTACCAGTGCATTGCAAGGCGCGGATGTCGTCATTGACTTCACAGCACCTGCGGCGACCATCGCTTTTGCGCGCGCGGCAGCTCAATCCGATGTTGCGCATGTGATTGGCACAACGGGGATGACCGGTGATGAAATCGGCCAACTGCCGGATCCGGCTGAAGGCGCTTTGATCGTGCGCGCGGGCAACATGAGCCTTGGCGTCAATCTGCTGGTTCAATTGACCAAGAAAGTCGCAGCGGCGCTGGATGAGGATTATGACATCGAAGTCATCGAGGCGCATCATAACCAAAAGGTAGATGCCCCCTCAGGCACCGCTCTGATGCTGGGAGAAGCTGCCGCAGAAGGCCGGGGGGTTGCGCTGGACGATGTATCTGATCGCGGACGGGACGGTATAACAGGTGCCCGCGCTCGCGGGCACATTGGGTTTGCAGCGATACGAGGCGGAGATATTATCGGAGAACACGATGTGTTATTTGCAGCCAATGGCGAACGTATCACCCTGCGCCATGTAGCATCGGATCGATCCGTCTTTGCGCGTGGCGCACTAAAAGCTGCTTTGTGGACAGCGGGAAAAAGGCCGGGGCACTATGATATGCTCGACGTGCTCGGCCTGTCTGAACCAGCGATTAACCAAAATGTGTACTGATAGTGAACCGATAAGGCGGTTTCCGCGTATATAGAAGAAATGTCACTGTGGAGATTTCGGCCAATGCGTCCAGCTTTTGCGATTATCGCGACCATGTCCTTGATAGGTGCTACACCAGCAGCTGCCGAGTTCGCCAAGGTTGATAGCCAGAACGAATTCCTTTCCCTGATCTCCGGTAAAGAACTGAGGCGTCCGTTTGTGAGGCTAGAGGTTTCACCGCAGGGCGATATCTCTGGCATGGGTGCGGCGTGGGCAGTGTCAGGAAACTGGACCTGGCGCGAGGGATATTTTTGTCGGGAGTTGTTTTGGGGCGGGGACGCATTGGGATACAACTGTCAAGAAGTACAGGCACACGAAAATCGCATTCGCTTCACATCAGACCGCGGCGCAGGTGATTCAGCCGAATTTCGCATGAAGTAAGCGGGTGGCTTTGACCTGAATGGTCGGGCGTAATCTTTCGATGAATCTCCAGAACGACCGAATAGTAGTCGCGAGACTGCTAGAAATCGATGGCAAGGCCCTTTTTTTCCCAATCACCGTAGCGCACAGGTTCCGGTCCGTCTCGGCCTCCCAGTTCAGTTGGAAGATCAAGAGCCTTGGCTTTGGCGCGTCGTTCTTCTGCTTCTGCCAAAGCGCGTTGAGCGGCAGGGGGTAAGCCCTTCGCGTCGTGTGATTTGTCGGAGTCGTCAGTCATAGGTCGTTTCCCGGCTGTATCTGCCCTTGATATACGCCACTCTTTGGCGCAGACAACCCGCCAGCAACAATGGAGCTTGTCAGATGCCCGATACCGGCGTGCCAGCGCGTAGAAGTGCGGTTTACCTGCTTGATGAGATACTGGACGAGGGGCGGTTAATGTCTGAGTTGCTCGGGGCCGGAGTTCTCGACAAACTGCCGGTAGATGATCGCGCACGTGCCGCGCGTCTGGCGCAGGACACCTTGCGCGGATTAGAACGCGCTGATCGCATTTTGCAGAAACATCTGAAAAAATATCCGCCGACCACCGTACGGAATGCTCTGCGGGTCGGAACAATTGAACTGTGCCAGGGGGCCGCGGCTCATGGTGTGGTGAATGCGATGGTCGAACTGATATCGCGCCACAATCGGTATGCACACCTCAAAGGCCTCACAAATGCCGTGTTGCGCAAGGTCACAGCCGACGGGCCAGAAACATGGAATACCCTGCGCGTGCCACGATTGCCAAAGTGGCTGCGGGTGCCGCTAGTGCAAGCATGGGGGCCTGAGGCGATGGTTGCCATGGAAGCTGCACATTTCGCAGGCGCACCGCTTGATCTAACGGCCAAAACGGACGCGGATGCGGTGGCCAAGGCGACGGGTGGAACGCTGCTGCCATCGGGATCGATACGCATTGTTGACGCAGGGCAGGTCTCGGCAATGCCCGGTTTCGCAACGGGCGATTGGTGGGTGCAAGACGCCGCGGCTGCCTTGCCGGTTCAAGTGCTCGCACCGCGACTGGGCGAAAAGATCCTTGATCTCTGTGCCGCGCCGGGTGGCAAAACCATGCAGCTTGCGGCAGCGGGGGCGGAGGTCACGGCCGTGGACGACTCAGCGGGCAGAATGGCGCGGGTCAAAGAAAACCTGGCCAGAACCGGTCTCAGAGCGCGGCTGATCGTAGAAGACGCGTTGGAAACGACTGGTGAATATGACGCGATTCTACTGGACGCGCCATGTTCGGCGACGGGCACGATACGTCGCCATCCTGATTTGCCGTACGCTAAGGATGGGTCAGAGTTTGGCGCATTGATCGAACTGCAGGAGCAGTTGATTGATCACGCCTGGTCGCTGTTGAAACCGGGCGGGCGCATGGTCTTTTGCACCTGTTCATTGTTGCCCGATGAGGGTGAGGTCCAGGTGGACGAGGCGCTTTTGCGGCACTCCGACATGCAGGTGGATGAGGCCGCACTCGATTTGCCCGGCCTCAATGCAAATTGGCGTACCGTTGAGGGGGGCCTTCGCTTGCGGCCCGATTTTTGGTCGGAGCGCGGTGGTATGGACGGATTTTACATGGCTTGCCTGCGCAAGGCCGCATAAGTTTCATTGAGACAAATAGCGCATGCAGGCGTCGCCAATTAATCCGGTGACTCATCTGCTCGGTCGCGCTAACATGGCACAAAGCGCCGTCAGAGCGTCCTCAGGCAGAGTTTCCTATGTCCCAATCCAAGAATTTTGCGACCCGCAAGGTGCAGTTTCTCAATCGTTGGCATGCCATGCGCGCGGGCCGGATGCGCGCGCAGGCAGTCGGGTTTGTGTCCTCGCCAGAACCACGAACGATCGGTAGTTTTGCCAAGGGACGACAGCTATTAGCCGGTAACTTTATCTTCGCGGGCCATCTTTTGGAGCACAAAGACACGGACCTATGGGACTTGCCTGCCCCTAACGCAGATTATGAACAGGAAATTCAAGGGTTTGCGTGGCTTGACGATTTGGCGGCTGTCGGGGACGTGCCAGCAAGAAATGCCGCACAACGCTGGTTGTGGAGCTGGATAGATCAATATGGACGCGGGCGCGGTCCGGGATGGACGCCGGATTTGACCGGGCGGCGTCTGATCCGCTGGATCAACCACGCGCTCTTTGTGCTGCGCGGCAATGAAGCACCAGACAGCGATGCTTTTTATCGCAGCCTGCTGCAACAAACCCGGTTTTTAGCCAAACGCTGGCATGGGGCGGCCAGTGGTTTGCCCCGTTTTGAGGCGCTGACGGGCTTGATATATGCGGGTCTGTCTTTGGAGGGGATGGAGAGCGTCGCTATGCCAGCCGTTAAGGCGCTGGCTCGGGAATGTCGCACGCAGATCGACGATCAGGGGGGGCTACCGACGCGAAACCCCGAGGAGTTGTTGGAGGTCTTCACGTTGCTCACATGGGCGGCGGCGGCGCTGTCAGATGCGGGCCATGCCATTCCTGAGGAGCATCTGGAAGCCATCGAAAGGATCGCGCCGACCTTGCGCACGCTGCGCCATGCGGATGGATCGCTTGCACGGTTTCATGGCGGCGGGCGCGGGGCCGAAGGTTGGCTGGATCACGCTTTGGCGCAGGCGCAAGTCAAGACCCGACAACCCGATGGCTTGTCCATGGGGTTTGCCCGTCTGTCAGCGGGGCGCACCAGCGTCGTCGTTGACGCCAGCAAACCTCCAAAGGGACGCGCGTCTTATAATGCACATGCTTCTACCTTGGCGATGGAATTGACGTCCGGGCGCAGACCCTTGATCGTCAATTGCGGATCTGGGCGGTCATTCGGGCCGGAATGGCGGCGTGCCGGGCGCGCAACCCCGTCCCATTCGACCTTGTCATTGGATGGTTATTCCAGCGCACGGCTCGGAGAAGCCAATCGCGAAACCGGGCGTGAGCAACTGATTGAGGGTCCCACGAAAGTACCAATTGAAATTGGTCACGTCAGTGATGGATTGCGTTTTCAGGGCGGACACGATGGATTTGTAGCCACGCATGGTTTAACCCATGCGCGGACCCTGGAGATGACGTTTGACGGGCGTGCGATCGCGGGCGAAGACATGTTGCTGGCGCTGGATGACTCCGAAAAGCGGCGCTTTGATCTGGCGCTTGATGCGACGCAGTTGCAGGGCGTGTCCTATGACATCCGATTTCACCTGCATCCGGAAGTGGACGCGACGCTGGATCTGGGCGGGGCTGCCATTTCCATGGCGCTCAAGAGTGGCGAGATTTGGGTGTTTCGCCATGATGGTGGCCAGAATCTGACGCTGCAACCGTCAGTTTACCTTGAAACCGGAAGATTAAAGCCGCGCGGTGCAAATCAGATTGTCCTTTCGGGCAAGGCTATGTCATACGCCACGCGTATCCGCTGGTCCTTGTCCAAGGCGCAGGAAACTGCGATTGGCGTGCGGGACCTGAGTCAGGATGCGCTTGATCTGACTGAATAGCCTCAAAGGACCCTTATCCATGACCGACCTCGCCCCGCTGCGCCGCGCACTTCTTTCCGTGTCCGACAAGACAGGGCTGGTAGAACTGGGACAGGCACTCGCTATGCGTGGCATTGAATTGCTCTCAACAGGGGGAACGGCCAAAGCCTTGCGCGCCGCCGGGCTTGAGGTGCGCGATGTGGCCGATGCCACGGGGTTTCCGGAAATGATGGATGGCCGGGTAAAGACGCTGCACCCGGTTGTGCATGGCGGTCTTTTGGCCTTGCGAGACAATGATGAACACGTGGCGTCCATGCAGGCGCATGACATTGGTGCGATCGATCTGGTGGTAGTGAACCTTTATCCGTTTGAGGAAACAGTCGCCAAAGGCGCGCCATATGCGGAAGTCATTGAGAACATAGACATTGGCGGCCCTGCCATGATCCGGTCTGCTGCCAAGAACTATGGTTTTGTGACAGTAGTGGTGGATGTTGAAGATTATGCGACGGTGCTGGACGCACTGGCGGCAAACGACGGTCAGACGACATATGCTTTGCGTCAGCGACTGGCTCAGACGGCCTATGCCCGGACCGCAGCATACGACACTGCCGTCAGCACATGGATGGCGGCGCAAGTCGGTGAAACCCCGCGCCGTCGCACCTTTGGCGGCACGTTGGCTCAGACGTTGCGTTACGGTGAAAATCCACATCAATCTGCAGCTTTTTATACCGACGGATCAGCCCGCCCCGGCGTTGCTACGGCAACGCAGCATCAAGGCAAAGAGCTGAGCTACAATAACATCAATGACACTGATGCGGCATTTGAATTGGTAAGTGAGTTTGACCCCGCAGACGGTCCCGCCTGCGCCATCATCAAACACGCAAATCCTTGCGGAGTTGCGCGCGGAGCGACGTTGGCAGAGGCTTACAGTCGAGCTTTTGACTGTGATCGTACGTCGGCTTTTGGCGGCATCATTGCATTGAACCATCCGTTGGACGAAGCAACAGCACGTGAGATTGCTGGAATTTTTACTGAAGTTGTCATTGCGCCCGGCGCAGGTGATGCGGCCTTGAGTATTTTTGGCCAAAAGAAAAACCTGCGTCTTCTCACGACAACGGGCCTCGCAAATGCGCTGTCAGGCGGCGTCGCCCTGCGTCAAGTTTCTGGCGGGTATCTTGTGCAAGACAAAGACGTGGGGCGTGTGTCATTGGACGATCTGAAGGTCGTCACCAAACGTCAGCCTTCTGAACAGGAAATGGCGGATCTGTTGTTCGCGTGGACGGTGGCTAAACATGTGAAATCCAACGCGATCATCTATGTCAAGGACGGTGCGACGGTTGGGGTTGGTGCGGGCCAGATGAGCCGCGTGGACAGTACGCGTATAGCGGCACGAAAGGCGCAAGATATGGCTGAGGCGCTGGGTTTGCCCGCGCCTTTGACCCAAGGGTCGGTTGTTGCGTCAGACGCTTTTTTCCCTTTTGCGGACGGATTGGTCACGGCAGCGGAGGCTGGTGCCACAGCTCTTATTCAACCCGGTGGATCCATGCGCGATGAGGAGTTGATTGCCGCCGCAGATGATGCCGGATTGGCGATGGTTTTCACCGGCATGCGTCATTTCCGACACTGAGAAAGGACGCAAAATGCGCGCGCTCAGCCTCGCCGCTCTGGTGGCATTCATCATAGACCAGATCAGCAAGTATCTGGTGATCCATGTGATGGAATTGTGGCGCGTTCGTTCCATTGATGTGCTGCCGCCTGTGCTGAATTTCAGATACGGCGAAAACCGGGGGATCAATTTTGGGCTTTTCAGCGACGGGTCGGACGCAAGCCGTTGGATTCTGATCGCTCTTGCCGTGGTGATATGTGTCGCGATTGTGATCTGGGCCCGGCGTCAAGCGCTTGGGCTTTGGGCACAGATCGGGGCCGGAGTTTTGATCGGTGGTGCGCTGGCCAATGTGCTGGATCGATTGATTTATGGCTATGTGCTTGATTTTCTGAACATGTCTTGCTGCTATATCAACAACCCCTTTGTCTTCAATCTGGCGGATGTTTTCATATTTGCGGGTGCTATTGCCCTTGTGTTTCTGGCACCTGACCCCAAAAAACAGCCCAAAAAAGGCCAGTGACATTGCCCGCATGCATGGCGTATTAACACAGTGGACGCGAGGAGATCTGATATGAGCCGCATTTTGGCCCTCATTTTGATAACGGCAAGCCTGAGTGCCTGTGCCAATCAGGGACTGCGTGATCTGCGTTCAAATTCACGTGGACCAGATGAGTTCATTGTTGAGCCAAAAGCGGAATTACAGACACCAAGCGATCTGAGCGCATTGCCAACGCCAACGCCCGGTCAGGGTAACCTGACGGACATAAACCCGGTAAATGAGGCTGCAGTGGCATTAGGCGGTCGACCATCCAGCGGTACCGCCATTCCGGCCTCTGACGGCGCGTTAGTGACAGCAGCCAGTCGATTTGGTGTCACACCCAGCATACGCCAGAACCTTGCACAGGAAGACGCGGAGTTCCGCCGAGGGAAATCGCGATTTACGCAATACCGCATTTTCCGCGAAGACCTTTATGATCAGGCTTATCGGTCTGAAAGGCTGAATGCGGAAGCAACGGCGGAAAACTGGCGGCGCGCCGGAGCTAAGACACCGAGTTACCCGCCGCTGAATTAGCAGTTTATCAATATGCTGACCTCACATTTGTGACAGCGCACTTGAACCGAACGCCCCGGGGCGTATCTGTTCGCCAACGCTTCGTTAAAAATGACGCAAAGGATGGCTCATGATCCGACTTTCTGCTCTCGCCGCACTCATCGCATTTTTTCCCGGCCTTTTGCTGGCGCAAGAAGAGGCGGTTACCACTTTTGAGCTTGAAAATGGCATGCAAGTCGTTGTTGTCGAAGATCACCGCGCACCCGTCGTTCAACACATGGTGTGGTACAAGGCCGGGTCTGCAGACGAACCAAAAGGATCTTCTGGTGTCGCACATTTTCTGGAGCACTTGCTGTTCAAGGCGACTGACACGCTGGAAGCGGGCGAACTGTCCGCGACCGTCGCGCGCAACGGGGGGCGCGACAATGCTTTTACCTCTTATGATTATACCGCATATTTCCAACGCGTCGCCGCCGATCGCCTTGAGTTAATGATGCAGATGGAGTCGGACCGGATGAAAAATATCCGACTGACCGAAGAAAACATCGACACCGAGCGTGACGTAATCATCGAGGAACGAAACCAACGCACCGAGAATAGCGCCAGTGCGCTTTTTGGTGAACAGTTGAGTGCTGCGCAATTTCTGAACCACCGTTATGGCGTGCCAATCATCGGTTGGATGCATGAAATGGAAACTTTGGACATGGAAGATGCGCTTGGGTTTTACGACATCTACTATTCGCCAAACAATGCCATTCTTGTGGTGTCGGGCGATGTGACCCCTGAAGAGGTCCGCACACTGGCTGAAAAACACTATGGCGTGATTCCGGCCAATCCCGATTTGCCTGACAGGCTGCGCACGGAAGAGCCACCTCAAACAGCGGAACGTCGATTGATTTTCCGTGATGCGCGCGTGGCCCAGCCCTATGTCAGGCGGTCCTATTTGGCGCCGGAACGGGATGCTGGCGCGCAGGAGGCCGCAGCGGCGTTGACATTCTTGTCCGAGATACTGGGGGGCGGCACCACATCCTATCTGGCGGAAGCGCTGCAATTTGATACGCAGGTCGCCACATATTCCGCTGCATTTTACAGCGGTGTTCGACTGGATGACACGACGTTCAATGTCATCGTCGTGCCACGCCCGGGTGTTAGCCTGCAAGAGGCCGAAGACGCAATGGACGCAGCGCTGGATCAGTTCATGATCGACGGTGTTGATCCGGAACAGTTGGAGCGGATCAAGCTGCAAATCCGCGCTGACCAGATCTATGCACGGGATGATGTAGACCGGATTGCCAACCGTTATGGGCAGGCGTTGACCTCCGGTTTGACCGTCGAAGACGTCAAGGCATGGCCTGATATTTTACAGGCCGTTACGGCAGAGGACATCATGCAGGCCGCGCGAGATGTTTTTGACATGAGGGCCTCTGTGACGGGCTGGTTGATGCGCGAAGAGGTGACACAATGATCCGTTTTGTCTTGTCTTTGTGTGCCGTTTTTGCGTGGACGCTCCCCGCGAGTGCTGAGGTCGACATCAAGGAGGTTACCTCTGAGTCGGGTTTGACCGCTTGGTTGGTCGAGGACCATGCGATCCCTTTTGTGGCGCTGGAGATCCGTTTTCGTGGTGGTGCATCGCTGGATGCGCCGGGCAAACGGGGCGCCATCAATTTGATGACAGGGCTGCTTGAAGAAGGGGCCGCTGACATGGATGCACGTGATTTCGCGCGCGCCACAGAGGCGCTCGCCACGTCATTTGGTTTTGACGTAAGTGACGACTCTGTTTCTGTGTCCGCGCGTTTCCTGACGGAAAATCGCGACGCGTCGGTCGAATTATTGCGCGCTGCACTTGTTGAACCCCGGTTTGATGAGGATGCCATAGAGCGTGTGCGCGATCAGGTCCTGTCTGGTATCCGATCGGAAGCCAAGGACCCAAACGATATTGCGGGACGTGCCTTTGACGAGATTGTGTTTGGTGATCACCCTTATGCCACGTCTCTAAGTGGAACTGAGGAAAGCGTTGCTGCATTGACGCGCGAAGATTTGTTGGCGGCGCATCGGGCAGTGCTTGCGCGAGACAGGATCTATATCGGAGCCGTCGGTGATATCACGCCAGAAGAACTGTCAGCGATGATGGATGAGTTGTTGCGTGCGCTGCCGGCAGAGGGCGCACCTATGCCGCCTATGGCCGAAATCACCATTCCAGGTGGTGTGACGGTTGTTCCTTTTGAAACACCCCAATCGGTCGCTCTTTTCGGACAAAGAGGCATTACTCTGGAAAACCCGGACTACTTTACAGCGATTTTACTCAATCAGGTGCTGGGTGGCGGATCCTTTGAGAGCCGGCTTATGGATGAAGTGCGCGAAAAACGTGGGCTCACCTATGGCGTCTATTCCTATTTGGTTCCGAAAGATCTGGCAGCGACTTACTTGGGATCGGTCAGTTCGGCAAATGATCGCATTGCCGAAGCCATCGCCGTGATCCGCGATGAGTGGTCCCGGGCGGCGTCAGAAGGCGTCACGCAGGCCGAACTGGATGACGCCAAGACGTTTATGACAGGGGCCTATCCGCTTCGGTTTGATGGAAACGGACCGATTGCAAAAATCATGGTGGGCATGCAGATGTCAGGCTTGCCCATTGATTACATCCCCTCACGGAACGATCGGGTTGAAGCGGTGACGCTGGAGGATGTCAAACGGGTTGCGGGTGAGTTGTTGGATCCTGAAGGATTGCATTTCGTCGTCGTTGGACAGCCTGTAGGACTTGAAAGCACGCCTGCCAATTAGTCTTGTGTCTTGCTAAAAGGGGGCGCTGACGCGCCGCGCTATACCCTCGGCCCGATTGGGCCGAGTGCGGGTTACTGTATCAGAGGTTATTCGCCGTAAGGAACCCAGATGTTCTTGATTTCTGTTGAGGCTTCGAGGAATTCCTTGCCTTGGCCTGCGCTGCCCATCCAGTTGCGGAACATGCCATTGTTGACCCAAGTACGTTTGAGGTTGCCGGCACTGGCCTGTTCGATTGGCCCGCTCAGAGGTTGATCGCTGAAAGACCAAGCGGAATCGATGTCCATATGTGCGGCCATATGCGACGCAATATCCGCATGTGGTCCGGTTAAGATATTGACGACACCGGCTGGAACATCCGAAGTTTCCAATATTTGAATGAAGTCTGTCGCAGCGAGCGGGAAAGTCTCGGATGCAACAAGGATGATCCGATTTCCCATGGCCATAGCCGGTGCCATGCAGGAGATCAAACCAAGTAGGGGGGCTTCGTTTGGGCATATGGCTGCGATCACGCCAACGGGTTCTTTCATTGCCAAAGCGACGCCGCGCATGGGCACGCCGTGGATGTGGCCGTCATATTTGTCGGCCCAAGCTGCATAGCTGAAAAGTCGGTGAATTGTGGCTTCGACTTCCTTGTCGCCTTGTTTGCCGCCCGTCATATTGTTCAACCGTTTTGCAAATTCATCCGCGCGGGCCGAAAGGTTTTCCGCCAAGTAGTAGAGGATTTGGGCACGCAGATGTCCGGTGGTTCTGGACCATCCTTTGGCGGCTTGTGCAGCCTCAACTGCGTTCCGCAGATCCTTGCGATTGGCCAATGAAACATGGCCAAGCAAGTCGCCCGATTTACCCCAAACAGGGGCAGAGTAACCGCCATCGGGACGGGACTGTTTTCCGCCAACGTAAAGTTTTGCAGTCCTGTCTATTGGGTTCGCGATCATGCTTTTGCCCGAAAACGGTTTGAGAGGCTTCAGTGGTTTTTTCACACCCTTGCGACGTGTATATCCCGCAAGCCCTTCCCATCCGCCTTCACGCCCAAAGCCGCTCTCACGCACGCCGCCGAAACCCGCTGCGGCATCCATCAGATTGGTGCCGTTGATCCATACAATACCGCTGGCGAGCTTTGGGGCGATATCGAGGGCAAGGTTGATGTTTTCGCTCCAGACAGTGGCGGCAAGCCCGTAGCGGGTGTTGTTGGCTAATGCGACTGCATCGCTCGGTGTGCGGAACGTGGTTGACACTAACACAGGGCCGAAAATCTCTTCTTGCATCAGCCGATCTGCGGGGTTCAGGCCAGTGATCAGCGTGGGCGGGTAAAAGCTACCTTCAACGGGTAAATCCGTAGCCGCCACGTAGGTGGTGCCAGCGGTGTTTGAGGCCACTATATCGGAAATCGTCTTGAGTTGTGCGGGATCTACGATTGCACCGACATCTATGCTCTTGTCCAGTGGATCACCTATACGCAGTTTGTCCATCCGCGCGCGTAGTTTGGCGTAAAAAACCTCCGCAATGGGTTCATGTACCAATAGCCGTGATCCGGCACAGCAGACCTGACCCTGATTGAACCAGATCGCATCGACGAGCCCTTCTACGGCGCTGTCCAGATCCGCATCATCAAAAACGATATAGGGCGACTTTCCACCCAGTTCGAGCGTCAAGGCTTTGCCGCTGCCAGCAGTAGCTTCACGTATGCGACGACCTACTGCGGTTGAGCCGGTGAAGGCCAGTTTATCCACCTCGGCAGCAACGATCATTTCACCGACAGCACCATCACCGGTGACAATATTCACTACCCCTTTTGGCAAACCCGCCTGACGGCAGATGTCCGCAAAAAGCAAAGCTGTAAGAGATGTGTATTCAGCGGGTTTCAGTACAACTGTATTGCCCATCGCGAGGGCGGGCGCGATTTTCCAAGCCAGCATCAAAAGTGGAAAATTCCATGGGATAATCTGTCCGCAGACCCCAAGCGCTTCGCGGTCTGGCAGTTCTTCTTCCATCAGCTGGGCCATCCCTGCGTGAAAGTAGAAATGCCGTTGTGCCAGCGGGATATCAATGTCTCGGGCTTCACGGATCGGTTTGCCATTATCGAGCGTTTCCAGCACGGCAAAGAGACGGCTGTGTTTTTGCAAAAGACGGGCAATTGCGTAAAGATAGCGTGCCCTGCCGTGGCCTTTCAGGCCTTCCCATTTGGATTGTGCGCGCCGGGCTGCGTCGACTGCGGCGTCGACATCCGCCTGTGTGGCTTGCGAGAGTGTTGCGAGCACGTCGCCTGTGGCTGGATTGCGGCTCTCAAAGCCCTGTCCGGGGGCAGTGTGGCTACCGTCAATAAAATGACCAAATTGCCCGTCCTGATCTGCGATCCAATTTCGGGCCTCTGTCGCGCTTTCTGGTGCGACGCCATAGTCCATCGTTTCAAATATCTCGGAGACGGTCATGGCCAAGGGCCCTTTCAATCATATCAGCTGGTCGGATGACGGTAGCTTGCGGAATAGTTTCCGGTGACGTGATGTTCCAATTGGCGTTCAATGTCATTCAAGAGAGATGAGGCCCCGAAACGGAACAGATCTGGTCGCAACCAGCGGTCGCCCAATTCTTCCTTCATCATGGCGAGGTACGTGATCGCGTCCTTGGCTTTGGAAATGCCGCCCGCCGGTTTATACCCTACGCGAAATCCAGTGTGCTCATAATAGTCTCGGATGGCGCGGAGCATCACCAAAGTAACTGGGAGGGTCGCGTTCACGCTTTCCTTGCCGGTGGAGGTTTTGATGAAATCCGCCCCGGCCATCATGCAGATCATCGATGCGCGCGCCACGTTACGCAAAGATCCCAATTCGCCAGTGGCAAGGATGGCTTTTACATGTGCCTCCCCGCAAGCGCGGCGAAACGCGCACATCTCATCATAAAGGGCCTGCCAATTGCCCGACAAGACATGGCGGCGGGAAATCACAATGTCGATTTCGGCGGCACCGGCTTTGACGCTTTCCTCGATCTCGGCAATGCGCAGATGCAGGGGAGAAAGACCCGCCGGGAAACCGGTGCTCACGGCTGCAACGGGGATGCCGGATCCCTCCAGCGCGCGCAACGCCGCCGGGATCATATCGTGATAAACGCAGACTGCCCCTGTGGTAATCGGCCCCATGTCCAAGGCGTCCAGCAATGGCTGCGTCACAGGTTGGCGCGCTTTTGCACAGAGCCTTGCGACCCGATCTTCGGTGTCATCGCCCGACAAGGTTGTCAGGTCAATACAAGTCACAGCGCGCAACAGCCATGCGGCCTGATTCTGCTTTTTGACCGACCGTCGGGCGGGGAGATTGGCGGCACGCCGTTCAATGGCCGAGGTGTTTGCTTGCAGCGCACGCACCCAATCCATGTCCAAAGCCATACCGGGGTTTCTGGGTTCGGTCACTTGCGGCACAGGATGGCTGGTCACGGGCGAGAGCGGTTTATGGGTTTGGCTGAGCATTGCGGCATCCTTGGGGAGCATCTGGTCAAATTCGCATGGGTTGTGCGTCATGGCAAGCGCATAGCCGGAGGAGGATGCAGCGCATTTTGCACGTCTACTATGATAAAAAACCCATGCGTTTCTCTGTGTTTTGAGATGTGTCGCGGGGTCTCAGCGATGATTTTTCAGGCAAAAATATCAAATAGCGCTTTGCTTTTGCGAATTAGTCGCATTTGGCTTGACTTCTTGCGAATGGTTCTCATATTCGTTAATATGGATAAACCAAACTCTTCTTTTTATGTGACGCGACGCAGCCTGTTTGCCGGGCTCAGCGCGTCCGCGCTTTTGATCGGCCAACCGGCCTTGGCACAAACCACGGGACAAACCAGTGTTGTCGCAACCACCGGTATGATCGCGGATGCGGTACGGCGCGTTGGCGGTGATCTGGTATCGGTGAAGGCCTTGATGGGCGCGGGCGTTGATCCGCACGCCTATCGGCAGACGCGCAGCGACATTGTTGCCATGACGCGCGCTGATCTGGTGTTCTGGCACGGGCTCTACCTGGAAGCGCAGATGGAGAGCTTTTTTGAAGACCTGAGTCGCAAGGGTCGTGTTGTGCCCATCGCCGAGGGGTTGCCAAAGGACCAATTGTTGTCGCATGCGGACTATGACGGGCGATATGATCCGCACGTCTGGATGGATCCGGTCCTGTGGCGTGAAGTTGTCACTGCCGTTACCAGCGAGTTGAGCGTTTTGCGTCCCGGGGATGCCAAAGCATTTCGCGCCAATTCACAGGCGTTTGCATCTGAACTTGATGATTTGGCGGAATATGCTCGGACGTCTCTTGCCAAGGTTCCCAAGGAAAAGCGTGTTTTGCTGACAGCACATGATGCCTTCAGCTACTTCGGTCGCGCGTATGATTTCGAAGTGATCGGCATTCAGGGGATCTCAACCGAAAGTGAGGCGGGGCTGAACCGCATTTCAGAGCTTGTCGACGTTCTGGTGTCCCGCGACATCGGTGCCGTGTTTGTCGAAACCTCCGTGTCTGACCGCAACATGCGCGCTTTGATCGAAGGAGCTGCTGCACAGGGCCACATGGTAAGCATCGGGGGGGCTTTGTTCAGCGATGCGATGGGTGCCGATGGCACTTACGAGGGGACGTATCTGGGCATGATTGATCACAACGTCACGACGATTGCGCGCGCGCTCGGAGCAGATGTCCCAGAGGGCGGTCGTCTGGGCAAGCTGGCGGCAGGGAGCTGATATGAACATTGCACTGGCAACAAGCGACGGCGCGATAACCGCAGAAAACATCCATCTGTCGAACCCATTGGAGGTTCGCGGCCTGACCGTATCCTATGGGCAAAAACCCGCAGTTTTTTCGGTGGATATGACCATTGTCACCGGCTCCATGACCGCGATCATCGGGCCGAACGGTGCCGGCAAGTCGACATTGCTAAAAGCTGTTCTTGGGATCATCGACCCCCTAGCGGGTCAGACGACCGTGTTTGGCAGGCCCGTCGCACAGAGCCGCGATCGGATTGCATACGTACCGCAGCGCGCCAGTGTAGATTGGGATTTTCCGACGCGTGTGATCGATGTCGTCTTGATGGGTTTGTATCGTGAACTTGGTCTTCTAGGTCGCGTGACTTCCGCGCATCGTGACAAGGCAAGGGATTGTCTTGTGCGCGTCGGCATGGAGGGTTTCGCAACACGACAGATCGGCCAGCTTTCGGGCGGTCAACAGCAGCGTGTTTTCCTTGCGCGTGCTCTGGCGCAGGACGCAGACCTTTATTTGCTCGATGAACCCTTTGCGGGAGTTGATGCCGCCACTGAAAAAGCGATTATTGCGGTGCTGAAGTCGCTGCGCGATGCGGGCAAAACAGTTGTGGCCGTGCATCATGATCTGAGCACAGTGCATGAGTATTTCGACCATGTTTTCCTGATCAACAAGCGCCGCGTCGCCGAAGGACCAGTGCAAAGCACCTTCACCGAGGAAAATCTGCAATCCACCTATGGAGGTCGCCTCGCGGGCGCACAGGTGGATCAATTGAGTGGAACGCTGGGCTAAGCCGTGCTTCTTGACGCCGTGTTACTTCAACTTGGGTACAACGCGACCCTTGTGACACTGGGTGCGATGCTGTTGGGCATGGCCGCCGGCGTAGGGGGTACATTTCTTTTCTTGCGCAAGCGCGCACTTGTCAGTGACGCGATTGCGCATGCGACGCTTCCAGGCGTGGCATGCGCCTTCATGGTGATGGTGGGATTGGGCTGGGATGGGCGAAACCTGATTGGATTGCTGATCGGCGCTGGCGCTTCCGCCGCCATCGGGCTTTTGTGTGTCAGTTGGCTCAGTACAAAAACCCGCCTCGCCGAGGACGCAGCGATCGGCGCGGTATTGTCTGTATTCTTTGGGATGGGGATCGTCGGCCTGACGATTATTCAATCCATGACATCGGGCCAACAGGCTGGGCTCGAAGGGTTCCTGCTTGGATCAACGGCGGGCATGTTGCGCAGTGATGCTCTGATTATCGCTGTTTCGGCCGGATTGACCCTTACATTGGTCATGCTCTTGCGCCGCCCCCTGACGCTAGCGTCCTTTGATCCGGAATACGCGTCTGCGGCAGGACAGAATGTGGCGCGTACGGATTTAGCGATGATGGCTATTGTGCTGGCGGTGACAGTTGTCGGCCTTAAAATCGTGGGCCTGATCCTGATCGTCGCATTGCTCATTATCCCACCGGTGACGGCGCGTTTCTGGACAGAGCGCACGGATCATGTTGTGTTGATATCTGGTCTGTTGGGCGGTCTGTCAGCTTACATCGGGGCGTCGTTTTCTGCAGCATTGCCTGACCTCCCCACGGGACCGATCATTGTTCTGGTCGGGTTCGCCTTCTTCATGCTTTCCCTGATGCTAGCGCCGAAGCGCGGTGTGCTGGCTGCTGTTCTGAAACATCGCAAATTCCAGCATCGTGTGCATCTGCGCCAGGGTCTGTTGGCTCTGGCGCAAGGCCAACCAATTTATGAAAAACTGACATTGCGCTTGCTGAGAAGGGCCGGGTGGGCATTGCCGGACGGAGTGCCCACGGCTGAAGGGCGCGGGCGCGCAGGTAAGGCGCTGTTGGATGAAACGCGGTGGCAACTGATCCGGCGTGACCCGAGTTTTGAGGCTGCTGCAGCCCATTATGACGGGCTGACACCAATTGAGACTGTCCTGACCCCGGATCAGATCCATGAGATCGACCGGCGTATTCCCGCACCACAGGGCTTGCGCGGATGAGCGGTTCGGAATTTGTACCTCTGTCCCTGACGCCTTTGCTTATTGGGATCTGTGTGGCCATTGCCTGTGCCTTGCCGGGCAACTTTCTGGTGCTGCGTCGTCAGGCCCTGATTGGTGATGCGATCAGCCATGTCGTACTGCCGGGGATCGTGGTTGCATTTTTGATTACCGGGGTGATTGCCGCCTGGCCCATGCTGCTGGGCGCTGCGGGCGCGGCTCTCGTGGCGGTTGCCGCGATTGAGGCAATCCGGCGTTTGGGCAAGATTGAGCCGGGGGCGGCGATGGGCGTTGTCTTCACGACCATGTTTGCGGGCGGTGTTCTGCTGCTGGAACAGTCCGATACGTCCTCTGTGCATCTTGATGTGGAACACGCCCTTTTTGGCAACCTTGAAAGCCTGATCTGGTTGGATGCCTCTGGTTGGGGCTCCCTCCTGGATCCTGAAGCCTTGAGGGGGTTGCCGGTTGAATTGCCCCGTATGATGGCCGCCTTGGTTGCCGTGGCGTTGTTTGTTTTCGTGTTTTGGCGACCTCTGAAAATCTCAACCTTTGACGAAGGCTTTGCACAGACAATCGGCATGCGGACGCAGCCGCTTGGTCTGGGGCTGGTTGTTATTTCGGCGGTTTCGGCAGTTGCTGCATTTGATGCCGTCGGCAGTATCATTGTGATCGCGATGTTCATCTGTCCGCCCGCCGCCGCGCGTCTGATGACCAACCAACTGGAGCACCAGGTGGCCTGGTCCGTGGGTTTTGCGACGATGGCGGCCGTGCTGGGGTATGTCGCGGCGGGATATGGGCCGATCTGGCTTGGGTTTGCATCGTCCGTTTCCGCGGCGGGGATGATTGCGAGTGTGTCCGGCATTATTTTGGCCGCCACTGCGATCTTCGGGCCATACCGAAAACAAGGTGGCAGCACGCAGAAATTTTGAGGCGCGAAAGATACGAATTGAAACCCGTGACACGACGGTAGAGAGTAGTAACGATTTGCCATAGGAGAACCCTAGTGAACCGTTACCCTCGTGATTTTTCAGGCTATGGTGCCCACCCACCCGACGCCAAATGGCCAAATGACGCGCGCATCGCGGTTCAGTTCGTCGTGAACTATGAAGAAGGCGGGGAGAACTGCCTGTTGCATGGCGATGATGCCTCTGAGGCGTTTCTATCCGAAGTGATTGGCGCGCAGCCTTGGCCGGGTCAACGGAATTGGAACATGGAGTCAATGTACGATTACGGTGCGCGTGCCGGATTCTGGCGCCTGCATCGACTGTTTACGAGCGCGAATATCCCGGTCACGGTTTACGGCGTTGCAGCTGCTCTGGCACGCGCGCCCGAGCAGGTCAAAGGCATGCAATCGGCAGGCTGGGAAATAGCGAGCCACGGGTTGAAATGGATCGACTACAAGGAACATACCGAGGCAGAGGAAGGCGCGGACATGATGGAAGCGATACGCTTGCATGGTGAAGTGACGGGGGAAAGTCCGCGTGGATGGTACACCGGGAGGTGTTCGATGAATACCGTGGCGCTTGCGGCTGAGACGGGCCAGTTTGAATACATATCCGACACTTACGATGATGATTTGCCCTATTGGCGCAAGTTTGGACGCCGCAACCAACTGATCATTCCGTATACTTTGGATTGCAATGACATGCGTTTTGCAACCGCTCAAGGGTTCAATGCGGGCGATCAATTCTTCACCTATTTGCGGGATGCTTTCGACGCGCTTTATGCTGAAGGCATTGCAGGTGCGGGCAAGATGATGTCCGTAGGCCTGCATTGCCGCTTGATCGGCCGCCCGGGGCGGATACAGGCGCTGCGCCGGTTCATTGACTATATCCAAAGTTTTGAAGGGGTATGGTGCCCGCGTCGTATCGATATTGCTGAACATTGGCGCAAGGTGCACCCGCCAAAAAACCGCCCGCGCCCGTCGACGCTCAAGAAGCCAGATTTCATTGAGAAATTCGGAAACATCTTCGAGCATTCGGAGTGGCTTGCCGAGCGCGCATTCGACCTTGAGCTTGGTCCCGCCCATGATACTGCCACCGGGTTGCATTCCGCGATGGCGCGCATGTTTCGCAGCGCCACGCTGGAAGAACGCATGGACGTTTTACGCGCACACCCTGATTTGGCGGGCAAGCTTGCGGTGGCGAAGCGATTGACTGCTGAAAGTTCGGGCGAACAGGCCAGTGCTGGATTGGATGGGCTTACGGACGACGAAAATGCCACATTTGAAAAACTCAATACCTCTTATATGCAAAAACACGGGTTCCCTTTCATCATAGCTGTGAAAGATCACAACAAAGCAGGTATCTTACGCGCCTTTAAGAGACGGCTGGCGCAGGAGACTGATGCAGAATTTGATGAAGCCTGTAGACAAGTTGAGCGTATTGCAGAGATTAGGCTGGAAGCTGTTCTATGACTTGCGTGAGTAACCGCGACCCAATGGGAAACTGGTGCCGATCTCCATCTTGCCCGCAAAGCTCTGCTTATGAAAACCACGGAGGTTACAGTACCTTGCCGTTAAAATCGACATGGCGGTTCAGGATAGATCTCTGAATTTTCCGGATTCTATCAATAAGGTCCTGCTTGGAGCCGTACCCGTACATAGAAACAGCGCAGGTAACGGACGGTTTTTCAACGGTATGGCGGACTCTTTCCGTGCCGCGGGGCCATTACCTCGCCGTAGGGGGAGCTTTAAGCCAACTCTCTCGGAAATCAGGTTTCAGAATCGCGCACAAGCATGCTACTAGTTGTGGTATGAACTCTATCACCCCCAAGATAAGCCAATCACGGCCCGTTATTCGCCAACTGGATGAAGGCGCAGTCAATCGGATTGCGGCTGGCGAAGTGGTTGAAAGACCAGCCTCGGCGATCAAGGAACTGGTCGAAAATGCACTCGATGCCGGCGCGCGATGCATTGCAATTGACTACAGCGATGGCGGCAAGACCCTGATCCGGGTCACGGATGATGGCTGCGGCATGACAAAGGAGGACTTGCCGCTTGCTCTGTCACGGCATGCGACCTCAAAAATTGATGGGTCCGATCTTTTGAACATCCACACCTTCGGGTTTCGTGGCGAGGCGTTGCCTTCACTCGGCGCAGTTGGAAGGCTTACCATCGCCAGTCGGGCGGACGGCTCAGACGGGTTTGAAATTTCCGTGGACGGTGGGGTTAGCAAAGCTCTCAAACCTGCCGCTTTGAAAACTGGCACAACCGTGACTCTGAGCGATCTGTTTTATGCAACGCCAGCACGATTGAAATTTTTGCGCACGGATCGCGCGGAAGCGCAGGCAATCAGCGATGTGATCAAGCGTCTTGCGATGGCCGAACCCTTTGTCGAGTTTGTGTTGCGCGACGTTTCTGGCGAACGGAAAGATCGTGAAATCTTTCGTGCACCTTCCGAACAGGGTGATCTGTTCAGTGCGCTTCATGGCCGCCTGTCCCGCGTGATGGGGCGCGAATTTGCTGAAAACGCCTTGGCGATTGATGCTCAACGCGAAGGCTTGCATCTGACGGGATATGCGGCCCTGCCGACTTATTCGCGCGGCTCGGCTATTGCACAATATCTCTTTGTGAACGGTCGTCCGGTGCGCGACAAGCTGTTGATAGGCGCGTTGCGCGGGGCCTATTCAGATTTTCTGAGCCGTGACCGTCACCCGGCAGCGGCACTGTTTATTGATTGCGACCCGGCGCTTGTCGATGTGAACGTCCATCCCGCGAAATCTGAAGTACGCTTTCGTGATCCGGGTCTTGTGCGTGGATTGATTGTATCCGCCCTGAAGCACTCTTTGGCGGAGGCCGGGCATCGCGCGTCTTCTACTGTCGCGGACGCCACGCTGGGGGCCATGCTGCCTGAAGCGGTGGGCGCGCGCATCTATCAAATGGACAGACGCCCGGCACCAACCATGTCATCGCCAAGCTTTCAGGAAACGGCGCCGGTCTGGGGACGTGTGGAGAGCACTAAACCCTTGCAGGGGGACAAGGATGATGAAACGCCCGGCTATCCTTTGGGTACGGCGCGGGGACAAGTCCATGAGAATTACATCATCGCGCAGACAGAAAATGGCATGATCATTGTTGACCAGCACGCTGCTCATGAACGTCTGGTATACGAGAAACTGAAAAGACAAATGTCTGAGAATGGTGTGGCGCGTCAGGCCCTGTTGATCCCGGAAATTGTTGAACTTTCAGTCAATGACTGCGCGCGCCTGATAGAGATTGCAGACCAGCTTGAGAAATTTGGTTTAGTCATTGAACCATTCGGAGGCTCCGCCCTTGCAGTGCGTGAAACACCCGCGATATTGGGTCAGGTAGATGCGAAAGCGATCATATCGGATATTCTTGACGAATTGTCCGACCAGAATTGCTCCAACACCTTGCAAGTGCGTATTGAAGCGATCCTCAGCCGTATTGCTTGCCATGGCTCGATACGCTCAGGGCGCTGGATGCGCGCCGAAGAAATGAACGCGCTGTTGCGCGACATGGAGGCAACGCCGCATTCAGGTCAGTGCAACCATGGGCGTCCAACTTATGTGGAACTAAAGCTGAGTGATATAGAAAGACTGTTTGGTCGGACATGATCGAGATTGCAGGACAGGTTTTCGCGTTGGATGATCCGTTGGTCATCGCGGCTGCGGCGGGCGCAAGTGTTGTGCTTCTGTTCTTTGTATTGCTGATCATGGCCGTACGTGCGGCAGGTCAAAGTGCGAAAATGTCGGCGCCGCTCACCCAACAATTAGGTGTCTTAGGGCAGCACGTCCAACAACTTGGCGCAGGTCAGGAACAGTTGCGCGGCGGATTGCAAACCGTTTCGGACACGCAGGCCAACGCGCAAACTCAGGTCATCCAAACGGTCGAAGCGCGACTGGCTACAGTCCAGCAGCAGATGCAGGATCGCCTTGCAGACAATGCACTGCGCTCGGCACGTTCGCTTTCGGAGATGCAGGAACGTATGAAAGAGGCCCTTCATGGGTCCTCCAAGCAAACCACCACTTCTCTGACGCAATTGCAGGAACGCCTGGCTGCTATTGATAAGGCACAAGATAACATCACCAAACTGTCGGGGGATGTTTTGTCGCTGCAGGACATCCTAAGCAACAAACAGACACGCGGGGCATTTGGTGAAATTCAGCTGCACGATATAGTCTCAAAAGCGCTGCCAAAGGACAGCTTTTCGCTGCAGCATACCCTGAGCAATGGTCGGCGAGCGGACTGCTTGATCCATTTGCCGAATCCGCCCGGACCGATTGTGATTGATAGCAAATTCCCGCTGGAGGCCTATGAAGCGCTGCGAGCGGCCGAGACTGATTGGGATCTCAAAGAAGCTATGGCCAAGATGAAGGTCGCAGTGACAAAGCATATCTTGGATATTTCAAACAAATACATCCTCGAGGGTGAAACGGCGGATGGCGCATTGATGTTTCTTCCGTCCGAGGCGGTTTATGCGGAACTGCACGCGAATTTCCCAGATTTGGTGCGTAAAGGCTTTGATGCTCGTGTCTGGATTGTGTCGCCGACAACCTGCATGGCCACGCTCAATACCATGCGTGCAATTCTCAAGGATGCCCGGATGCGAGAACAGGCGGGTGCAATACGTTCTGAGTTGGCCAAGCTCGTGGCAGATGTAGACAGGTTGGGCACCCGTGTCGGTAACCTGGACCGTCATTTTTCCCAAGCTTCCAAGGATATAGAAGAGATCAAGATCAGTTCCGACAAAGCCGGTAAGCGCGCGCACCGGTTGGACAACTTTGATTTCGAGGAATTGTCCGCAGAAGAGGGCGCAAATATTGTGCCATTGACCAAATCCGAGCTTTAGGGACAGGCAATTGGAATGTGGGGTACGCGGGTCATGATCTGGCAACCTCCGGGACCTTAGGTCTGGTTGGCCTGACAATGCCTGTTGATGGTGGCAACCGGAACGCATGCGCTCTGATAACAGAGCTGTCACGGATCTTATCAAACACCAGAAAAACGTGAGGCTTTTGTTTTCGCCTGTCAGCGTGGTCTTTTATGCATCCAGACTAGTGGTTAAACTGTCATTTTGACCAATTCCGTGTGACAAACCACGTTCAAGATGTCGCCGCACACCAGTCATTTTGATGTGGGCTAGGCTCAAAGCGTCCCTGATGGTGAGATTGCCATACAATCGCGCTCAGGCCATTTGGCTCTCAACCATTTCATAGGAAACTCTGGGTTCATTGTTTAAGAAACTGAACGCTCGAAAAGCACTGCTCCTGGAATTGGAAACTTTGCCAAATGGGCATTGCACGCCCATAGGCAGCAAAACCTCAATCACTCTTGGCCACGCCCGCGCATAGGGCAGTTGGGAGAAGGAGAACGGACAAAAAAACGCGCACTAATTTTGCGAGCCAAAGTGTTACGCTTTTTGGCATTGGGCCAGAGTGCAATTTAATAGTTGCGCGAAGTATCTAAAATTACCATCGACGATGTTGGAGGGCAGCAACCGCTCTCATTTTCGCTTCATGGTTGCCATCCTTCAAAGAGAGGGTGGGTGTCGCCAAGCGGTAGGTCGACACGTTGACCACTGCGCGCGGCATCATAAATCGCCGTAACCAATTCGATGGATGCAGCCCCGTCATCGAACGAAACCGCTTTGTTCTTGCGCCCGCTCAAAGCCATTGCAATTTCATGGAAAAAGCCTTCGAAACCTGCAAGTTCGGCCGGTAAACTGCTCAGAACCGCGTCAAATTTTGCCTGCTCCATGGGGTCTCGCGCCACAAAGGACCAAGGCGCCGCCCCGGGCGCATAGGGATCAGATGCAGACGTGGCAGTCAGCGTTTCGAAGACGAACCGCATACGTGTTTCATCGCGTGCGGCACCAAGCGTAATGCTGCTTGTAGCAAGAGCGCCATTGGTCATTTTAAAGCTAACGGCGGCGCAGTCTTCGGTCTCTATCGGGTTCACGCGGGTAGCGGTCAGCGCGAAAACCGATGCGACGGGCCCCATGAAATGCGTCATCAGATCATGATTGTGAATGGCATGACCCAAAACTGCACCGCCTTGCTCGCCCCCCCAAGTGCCGCGCCATGGTACAGCATAGTAATCACTGCCACGCGACCAGTGAGTCTCAATTGCCGCGACCTGCGGCTTGCCCACCAAGCCCGCAGAAACCAGGCCGCGCAACTGAGCAAGCGATGGCCCCCATCGATATTGAAAAACCGGGAAAATGGATTTTCCATTGTCGTGCATAGCGGCGCGGAGCCTTTCAATATCTGCCAGGGAAGTTGCAAGGGGTTTTTCGCAGATAACGTGCTTGCCGGCTTTGAGCGCGCGCAAAGACACGCAAACGTGCAAATGAGGTGGTAGACAGATATCAATCACGTCAATTGCAGCGTCATCGAAAGAGGCTTGCAAATCGGTTTTGACTGTAAACTTGTCATCACTGCGCAGGCTTTCTGCGCGTGCGGGATCTTGATCGACGATCATTGCCACTTCGAATTCATCTGGCAATTTGCGAAAGGCGGCCAGGTGTTCGCGTCCTATGCCTGCTCCAAGTATTGCCACTCTGATCATCGGGCGGTTTCCATTGCCGGAAAACTCAAGTCCTTCGTGCTTTGTAATTGTTGCAGCGTCATTGTGGCCTCGGTACTGATTTGATCCATGCCAGAGTTGTTCATCTTAGATCAACCGCGTGTCGCACGCACAGACTCTTTTGATATATTGATTTGCATTGCGAAGCCCTGGAAATCTGACGCCACCAACATTTGGGTGGGCGTCTAACAATTGCGGCACCTCGCAGAAGCCGGTGAGACTTCAACATAATCGTTGCCGCTTTCTAACCGTTTCGCAAAGCTTCTTGTGGTGTTCAATTTCTTGTTGACCTGATGTGGACCGGTTGGGACATCAGCTGTCCGGCGTTGGCTTCAAACGGTCCTGGTTTAATCGCAACGACCAGGTCGCAGCGATAGTTCACCCGTGCACCCTGTGTAAGATGTTCTACTTTGAATAGACGAATTATTTTGTCGCTTCGCCTCTTAAAACCGGTCACTTCTGGCAAGTCTCGCGCTGGTCACGCGACAGGTGCAAGATTGGAAAATAGTGCTATCGTCCCTCTGAAAACGATCAAAGGGAGCGTAATAAGTGCATGAATTAAAAGGAACAGCGGGAAAAATCTACGAAGGCATTCGCGACTTGGCGATTGTGTCCCCGCATGGGCATTGCGATCCTGCATGGTTTGCGGTGAATGCACCGTTTCCTGACCCCGCAACGCTTTTGGTTGTCCCGGATCATTATGTTTTTCGAATGCTTTACTCACAAGGAGTCTCATTGGCGGATTTGGGCGTCGGAGCACCAGGAAAAGATGCGAACCCGCGCGATATCTTTCGTTTGTTTGCAAAGAATTGGCATTTGTTCTTAGGAACCCCCTCACGATTTTGGATGCAGTATGTGCTGACTCAAACCCTTGGCATTAGCACGGGTTTATCCGAAGATAACGCAGACCATATTTATGATCAGATTGCGGAAAAACTGGCGCTGCCTGATTTCCGTCCACGTGCGCTTTTTGATCGTTTTGACATCGAGGTTCTGGCCACAACGGATGGCGCGCTGGATGATCTGAGCCATCACAGCGCCATTCGCGACAGCGGTTGGTCTGGACGTGTTGTACCGACATTCCGCCCGGATAGTGTTCTGGATCCGAGTGATCCGCAGTTTGCTGAAAACGTCGCGCAGTTGGGGGTCGCAACAGATGAAGACACCAGTACCTTTGCCGGGTACTTGAACGCGCTGCGAAAACGCCGGCAGTTTTTCAAGGCAATGGGGGCCACGGCCACCGATCATGCGATTGAGTATATTCATACAGAATGGCAGGCGAACCCTGATGCCTTGTTTCAACGTGTCCGCACAGCGGCCAATTCGCCGCAGGATGCTCAGGCGTTTTACGGCCATATGCTGATAGAAATGGCCCAGATGTCGGTGGAAGACGGATTGGTTATGCAAATCCACGGGGGTAGCCGACGCAACACCAATCATCGCGTCCTTGCAGAATTTGGACGAGATAAGGGTGCAGATATACCCATTGCGGTGGATTGGGTGAAAGGTCTTGAGGGGTTGCTCAACCGTGTCGGCAACAGTCCTCAGTTTAAGTTGCTTTTGTTCACTTTGGACGAAACAACATATGCCCGCGAATTGGCTCCCATGGCGGGGCATTGGCCTTGTTTGCGCATTGGCCCGCCTTGGTGGTTCCATGACAGTGCTGCAGGGATCGCGCGATATTTCGATCAGGTAGTTGAAACAGCCGGGTACTTTAATCTGGCAGGTTTCAATGATGACACACGGGCGTTCCTGTCGATCCCGGCACGGCATGATTTATGGCGGCGCGGCGTAGCCGTGCATCTCGCGCAGCAGATTGATCGCGGTGTTTTTGACATGAAGAATGCGCGGGAACTTGCGCCTCTGCTGGCCAATGAATTGGCGCGCAAAGCCTACAGGTTGCAGTCATGAACCGGATTTTACATTTCGGTGTTGGAAATTTTTGCCGTGCGCATTTGGCGGATTACACGCAGGATGCAGGCGGTTGGACGATCACCGGCGTCAGTTTGCGATCCGCGTCGATCCGCGACGGGCTGAAAGCGCAGGGATATGATTACACCCTTGCGATCCAAGGGAAGGCCTCCAAGAAAATAACCGTATTCAATGATGTTTTCGTCGCGCCTGAAGATCCCGCAACTGTCTTGGAACAGATCGCGATGCCGGACGTTCACATCATTTCAGTCACCGTGACAGAGAAAGGGTATCATCTGAAACCGGACAACACGTTGGATTTTGATGATCCTTTGATCCAGTCGGATTTGACGGATGCCGCGCCCCGTTCAGTGATTGGTTTTTTGGCACGTGGACTCGCTGCGCGAGAAACGTCCGTGACAGTTCTAAGCTGTGACAATCGCGTGTCGAATGGGGACGTGCTTTGCAGGGCAGTGATGGATTTTGCAGCGCGTGCAGGATTGGCGTTGAACCCGGATCAGGCAACTTTCCCCAATAGCATGGTGGACCGGATCACACCTGCAACCTCACCGGAGTTGCGCGCAACGACTGGTGACGCGATGGCGGTGCCGACCGAGCCGTTTCGAGAATGGGTCATTGAGGACCGTTTTGCGGGACCACGACCGGATTGGCCGGATGTGTTGTTTACGAATGACGTGGCGCCGCACGAAATTCGTAAATTGCGGATGTTGAATGGTGCCCATTCGATGCTGGCCTATGCGGGCGTTTCTGCAGGATACACCTACGTACACGAAGCTATTGGCGACCCTGATTTGCGCCGCAGGACACGCGCTTTGATGCAGGAGGCGGCCCTAACGTTGACGCCGGACATGCAAGAAATTGCCCCGGATTATGCGGATGCCTTGATCGCACGTTTCGACAATCCGTACATTAATCACAGTTTGCGCCAGATCGCGATGGATGGGACGCAAAAGCTTCCTTACCGGATGTTGGACAGTCTCCGCGCATTTATTGCAATCGACAAACCTGCGCCTGCTTTGAAGGCTGGTGTTCGTGCCTGGATCACCTTTTGTCGCGAGCAGGTCGCGAATGATCAGATCATACAAGACCCGCTTGGCAACCAAATCGAACAGATCATTTCAGCAGACGGCACAGACACGGACCTTCTGAAACTGATTGGGGCCGAAGATCTGGCGGGCATCATTTTGGAATGATAGCCCCGCGATGTTGGACAACCCGGGCCGCACAATCGTGGCCCGCCATCAAAGCGTCCTTTTGTGATCGACCAGACAGAAATGCGCCGAGGTATCCGCCGTTAAAACTATCTCCGGCAGCTGTGGTATCGACAACGTTTGGCGCGGATGAATAAGATTGCTCAATGGTTTCGCCCAGCGACAGTGGGCCCATGTCGCCGCGCTTGAGTGCGCCTTTTGTTGTACCTGTCGCAAAGCGGGCGGCCACCGTATCCTCGCTTTCATCAAAAAGCGCCATTTCATCGTCGATAGATGGCAAGGCGATGTCAGCCACAGACCAGAACGCGCGGGTGATTTTTTGGGCCGTTGCCGGGTTTTCCCAAAGTTTGGGGCGGTAATTGCTGTCATAGGCCACGCGCGCGTCCGTGGTTTTGATCCACTCAATCAAGGCAAGGCGCACGTCCTGTGGCAAGATCGCAAGGGTGATCCCCGAGAGATACACAACGTCATACTCTGCCAGCACCGAAAAATCATAGGCTTCGTTTTGTTGGAACATCAAACGGGCCGCAGAGGCATTGCGCCAATAGGTAAAGGCGCGCTCACCCTGCTCATTTGTTGTGATTGCGTAAAGGCCCGGCGATTTGCCATCGATCGTGCGAATGTTGCCGCAACCGATATCTTGTGCTGCGATGAAATCCGAGATTTGCGCCGAAAACGGGTCATCGCCAAGGCAAGTAATGTAATCCACCGTCAAATCGGGTGCTGCGCGTTTGAGATAGATGGCAGTGTTGAGCGTATCGCCCGCCACGCCTACCTGCGCGGTTTGCCCTTTCATTGAAAGTTCGATCATGGCTTCGCCAACACAGGCAACACGCATTATTTTTGTTCCCTTTTCCAGATGATCAAGCCCGAAATGACGATGATCATCGCTCCTATGATCGTCCAGTGATCTGGTACGTGACTAAAGACCAGATAGCTGAGGATCGAGAGGTAAATCATGAACGAATAGGTATATGGCATCAAAGTATTCGCTGTGCCAAATCGATGCGCATTTGTCAGCAACTGATGGCCGGCCCAGCCGAAAACACCTAGGCTTATCAATACGACCCAGTCCAATAGGTTATCAGGCCATTGCCACGCCCAAACGGCCATTGGGAGCATGACTGCGGTGCCCAAAGCGCCCATGTAAAATTGCATGGTTTCGGTCGCAACCACACCTGCGAGTTTGCGAGTCATGATCGAATAGAGCGCAAGGCTCAGCGAATTGAACAGCGGCAGCAGCATGGCAATATGGAATGCTTCGCCAAAGGGACGGATGACGACCAAAACACCCGCGAACCCCAAAAGGATTGCGAACCAACGCCATGGTCCGACACGTTCCCCCAGCAATGGACCGGAAAGGGCGCAGACGATCACCGGGCTGGAGAACATGATTGCAGCGGTCACCGTCAGGGGCAGAAAGTTCAGCGCGTAGAAATTGGACAGGGTGGCCGCGACCAGTAGCAACGCGCGGCTGAGAACTTGCCAGATATGTCCGGTTTGAAACCGGTCGCGGGTCAAACCACCTTTGGCGATCACCGCGACCGAAATCACAAAATGCCCGGCATAGCGCATGAACGCCAATTGGAACGCGGAAAAACCCGCGATTACCAACCATTTTGCACCGGTATCCACCAGCGAAAACAGAAACCATGCACCCAGCATCAAGACGATGCCGAAATGGGGGCGGTCCTCTAATAGGCCCGCGGTGACAGCCATGTTACTTACTCATTTTCTGAGCGTAAAAATCGACCATTTCGCTTACCATCTTGTCACCGCGACCGGTATCCGTGGCCTCGCGCAGCGCAGACAAGGCGCATTTGGACATGATGCTTTCGACGCCTGCTTCATCGGCCATGCGGGCATAGTATCCGACGTCCTTGGCGGCATTCTTGATCGCAAATGCCAGTTGATTTGGGTCGCCGTCCACGCCGTAGCCTTTGACAAAATCCATCATCCCCGAATGCAGGGGACCTGCTGCCATCACGTCGTACACTTGTTTGCGATCAATACCGGCGACATCCGCCATGGCGAAAGCTTCGGCCACCGCATTTGCAATCGTCATGCCGACAAAGTTGTTCATCAGCTTGATCGTGTGACCGGAGCCTGACGCACCAAGGTGGAATACGTTTTCGCCAAGATCCTTAAGGACAGGTTCGACAGTATCAAACGCATTTCTGTCACCGGCCGCCATGATGTTCAGCATCCCGTCTTTAGCGTGGGATGGCGTGCGCCCCAGTGGTGCATCAAGATATTGGCCCCCGGCGGCAGCGACTTCTTCGCTCAGCGCGCGGGTGCTTCCCGGAAGCGACGTGCCAAAGTCGATGACTGTGGCCCCGTTGCGCAGTCCTGCGATCACGCCATCATCTCCGCGCATCCGACTTTCAACGCTATCGCTGGTATCCATGCAGAGCATCACGATATCGCTTGCACTTGCCACATCGCGGGCGGTGGCAACTTCCACGGCGCCCCGCGCCACGGCTGCATCGACATTGGGGCGCGAACGGTTGGCTGTGACCGTCACAGCGTATCCCTTGTCCTGAAGCCGTCCGACCATTGCTGCACCCATGAGGCCAAGGCCGATAAATCCGATTGTCGGTTGTGTCATGTTCTGTCCCTCTCGCTTGCGCGGTTATTTGATTGTGTCAAAGGCCCGTTTCTTCAGGCCTTTCTGGATTTCGTAAATTGAGATCGGCACATCTGGCTGTGGTTGTGGAATGCGCACGGGAATATTTTTTAGACGCGGGTTCAGGGTGCTGTCACCGCAGAGCATCCGGGTGTCGTAGTCTTTTATGCCGTCCCATTTAGTCATGGAACCCATGATCGGAAAAGCATCTGCCGCCATCATTTCATAAAACAGGATACGCCGTGCCCGGTCGGAGGTATTGAGCGCCGATCCATGCACAATACGTCCGTGATGAATACTGATCGACCCTGCAGGTCCGGTCAGTGCCACCGCATCCTTTGGGTCCAATCCATTTTCTTCCGGAAGCATGGCACCGGCGAATACGCCATCGACATGGTGATCGTACACGGGACCTTTGTGTGATCCGGGGTAGACCATCAGCGGACCGTTCTGGGGTGCCATGTCATCAATCAGAACACCAATTGCGAGGATGTCGTCATTGGTGTGCGGATAAAACGCATAGTCCTGATGCCATTCCACGGCAGCGCCGTATCCGGCTGATTTCATGTTGAGTTTTGTGGTGTGCAGGCGCAAATCCGGTCCGATCAGATCGCGAGCTGGCGCGAGAATGTGGTCGGAATACATCAGATCGCGCATCACATCCGAGGTGGTATGAGGCAGTTTGATGCGGCGCAGACGGGGGGCGTCAGGTTGGTGGCTGTCCTCCAGATCAAGACGGTCGTTGCTTGCGGTCATCCCGCGTGCTTCGTCTTCAAACCGGGCGATTTCGGCGTGTATTCGCGCCATCCATGCGTCCGGTATTCGGTTTTCCAGCACCATATACCCTTGTTCCTTGTAGAGTGTGACTTGTTCCGACGTGAGTGTTTCAAACATGCGCAACCTCTCGTAATCGCGGCGACAGCTGTGTCTCAATTTCCAACGTTGTAGATAGCGTTTGCATCGCGTCTGCCACATCAATCAACGGGCGCGCTCCGTCGATAACTTCAAGGAAATGATCCAGCTGTGCAGCCAGCGGCGGTTTGATGTTGACGTCGATTTCTAATTCTTTGCGCTCAGCAGCGCGGTCCCATTGCGTGCCAGACCAGAGCGTCATCGACGGGAAGCTCACCGCCCCCTCTGTCCCCATGATCCACATCATGTCCTGTCCCGTGGTGCCAATATTTGGGTTTTCGCCAGTGGCCGCTTCGAAACCCCAAGGACTAGGGGAGGTATCTGCAAAGCTGATGGTGCCCGTTGCGCCATTCGCAAAGGCGAGGGCCACCGCGCCGCTTTCAATGCGAGCGCCATCGCGCAAGCCGGTGCCGCGCAGGCCGGTGGTCGCCACAATATCACCCATGATAAATCGCAGCGTATCAATATCATGCACCAGATTGATCATGACCGGACTGCCGCCCGCAGTCCGCCAGTTCTGTTCGAAATAGGCGTCGGGTTTACGCATCGCCCAAATCAGATTGGCGCATACCGGTTTGCCAATGCGTCCCTCTGCAATCAGTCGTTTTAGCTGCCGAACAGGCGCGTGATACCTGCGGTGATGCCCGACCAGTGACCCGACGCCTGATTGTGCAATCGCTTGCGCAAGTTTCTGCGCCTCGGCCATATCAGAGGTCACCGGTTTTTCGATCAACATGGGCCAGCCGCGACTGGCCGTATAAATACCGTGTTGCGCGTGCAACCCGGTGGGCGTTGCAATGATGACGCCATCCACTGGACCCGTGACGTCAATCATATCGGCGTACCGCGCAAGGTGCGGCTCAATCGATTGATCAGGATCAACCAAACCAACCAAAGTGCACTTGGGATGGGCCTCCACCGCTTCCACATGGCGGATGCCGATCAGCCCGCCGCCAACAACAAGGATGCGTTTCACATCACCGCCCCGATTTGCCACGGTACGAATTCATAATCGCCCAAACCCTGCGCCTCGGATTTTGTTGCCTCGCCACTTGCCACGCGCAGGAACGTTTCGTAGATTTCGCGCCCCTTTTCCTCGACGCTGACGCTTTCGGTCAGGATGGTGCCCGCATCAATGTCCATATCCTCGACCATGCGCTTGGCCATGGCTGAATTGGTGGCGACCTTGATGGTCGGGCTGGGCTTTGACCCAAAGGCCGAACCACGACCCGTTGTAAAGCACACAAGGTTGCACCCGCCCGCGATTTGTCCTGTCACACTGGCGGGATCATAACCGGGGCTGTCCATGAAGGTGAAACCCCGCGCGCGCACGGGTTCGGCGTATTTGTAAACACCGTTCAATGGGCTGGTGCCGCCCTTGGCCGCCGCACCCAGCGATTTTTCGAGGATCGTGGTCAACCCGCCCGCCTTGTTGCCCGGTGAGGGGTTGTTGTCCATCGAGCCTTTGTTGCGCGCGGTGTAATCCTCCCACCACTTGATCAAACCCACCAGACGGTCGCCGGTTTCCTGATCCGCAGCGCGTCGGGTCAACAAGTGTTCGGCACCATAAATCTCGGGCGTTTCGGCCAGAACGCCTGTGCCGCCTTGTGCGGCCAGCAGATCACAGGCATAACCCAAAGCTGGGTTGGCGGTGATCCCGGACCACGCGTCCGAGCCACCACATTGCAAGGCGACCATCAACTCAGAAGCCGGGCAAGGGGTGCGCGTCGCCTCATTTGCAATTGGCAACATCGCTTCGATCTTTGCGATTCCCAGTTCAACTGTTTTGCGCAGGCCGGCGACGGATTGGATGTTCATTACCTGAAAGGTATCGCCCTGCTTGAGATCGTAAGCCTCCAAAAGCCAGTCGATCTGATTCATTTCGCAGCCCAGACCGACCATCAAAACGCCGGCATGGTTGGGATGACGTGCGTACCCCCACATCACCCGCTGCAATGCCTCAAAGCCGTCACCATCCCCCGCCATGCCACAGCCAGTGCCATGCACAAATGCCGCAACGCCATCGACGTTTGGATATTCCGCGAGGATTTCGGGCGTAAAGTGATTGGCGATCATACGCGCGGCGGTGGCCGAACAATTGACCGATGTCACAATGGCGATGTAGTTCCGCGTCCCGACCTGTCCGTTTTCACGCCGGTATCCCATGAAGGTGTCGCGATCCGCTTCTGTCACAGGCACAACCGGCCGTAGGTCGGTAGAGTAATCATAGGCCGCTTCAGTGTTGCGGAACTCGACGTTTTGGGTGTGAACGTGATCCCCTGCCGCGATGCCCGTGGCGGCATACCCAATAATCTGTGCGTATTTGCGGATGGGCTCGCCTTGGGCGATATCGGATGTTGCGATTTTATGGCCGGACGGGATCAGAGCCTGTGTCGTCGTATTTTCAACTGCAACGCCGACCTCTAGAGCACGGGTTGCGGTGACGACATTATCGATGGGATCAAGACGTACAGTGTCCATAATGTTTCCTCAGGCGCAAAAAGGCGCATCACTTTGCCAGCGATGAATAGGAATATGTGGCTGGCGCGCAAGTTCTTTGCGGGCCTCTTCCCACTTTTGCCGCCAGAGGCGCCAATCTGTCAGGACCGTATCCGGGGCTTCTGCACTGCGGGCGACAAACTCTGGAAAATGCGCGCGACCCGTTGGCTGGCCTGTCACATTGTAGCGCAGATCAAAGGACCAGCGAAAACCCTCAGTACCATTGGGCAATGATGCATGTGGTGTTAGTGGATGCAGTATCACCACGCCACCTGCGCCTACGGGCAAAGATACAGCGCGGGTATCGTCAATGAAGTCATCCGCAATCGCGGTTTGCGTTTTTGGGCAATGCGGCAGCATTTGATCATGAGCGCGTGGTTGAACTTGCAGACACCCATTGTCTTCGGTGGCATCAGTCATGGCGATCCAAACCGTGATCATATCGGTCTCGTCGGCTTCTTCCAGCCCGACCCCACGGTCTTGGTGCCAGTCGGTCTGCGTAATATGAGCGCGGATTTCACCATCTCTTAACGCAGGCGCAGGAGGCTTGATGCGGATATGCTGAATCGGATTGGACGTGATTTCCGGGCCAATCAGGCTCTGGACGATGTCCAGAATTTGCGCTGAAGTCACCAGATCAAACACCGCGGGTCCGAAATGCATTGGGGTGTCTGCGTGGATTGTCTCGCCAGGCAGTGAGATATCCATGGGCTGGAACCAATCGCACTCAGCCTCATAGGCGACGCGCAGTTTGCGCCAGAAATTCATCTCATGAGAGGGGGGAGGTAGCAGGCCTTTGGACACCCAGCCGGCATAGAGCCTATCCAGCACATCTTCGTATTCGTCCTCGATACGCAGCCGCAGGTCCGCTGGAACCACGTCTTCCAATACGAGAAACCCATTGGAGTTGAACGCGGTAACCTGAGCGGCGCTGAGCATGGTGTGTCCCTTTGATTAAGGCAGAAGAATCGAGACAATGGGCGGATAAATCAGCAGTACGGACAAAGCACATAGCTGAATGCCGATAAAGGGCAGAAAGCCTTTGAAAATGTCGGTCAGGCTGATGTGTGGAGGGGCAACTGATTTCAGATAGAACGCCGCCGGACCAAAAGGCGGTGACAGGAAGCTGACCTGCATGTTCATACAGAACACAACGCCAAACCAGATGGCTACATGCCGCGGGTTCAATTCGCCAAACATCCCGATCTCTTCAATCGGCAAGCGCTGGACGATGGGCAGGAAGACAGGAATGATCAACAAAACAATCCCGACCCAATCCATAAATGCGCCCATGAACAGCAAAATCAACATCATCGCGAGGATAATGCCCATGGTTGGCAGGTCTGAGCCCACAATGAAGTCCGCCACGTAAACCGGGCCCCCTGCAATCGTGTAAGCACCGGCCAATGCGGCGGCACCAATGGTTACCCAGATGATCGTACCAGTGGATTTGAGGGTGCGCATGAGGCTTTCCCAAACCAGATCAAAGGAGGCTTCACCGCGCAGGATCGCAATCACAAGCACTGCGAGCGCGCCCATGCCGGCGGCTTCGGTGATGCCTGTGATGCCGCCATAGATGGACCCCATGACGACGCCGATTACGACAATTGGCGGTACGAGGCCTTTGCCCATGGACCAGCCTGTAGCAGTACGCGCGCGACCCAAAACAGCAAACATCATCACAAAGGACAGGGCGACTGCACCGCCAAACCACGGCAGCCAATCCGCCGTGCCATAGGCAATGGCCGCTCCAGTATTGGAGGCGTTCTGACCCGAAAGTTCAAAGAAGAGAGCGCGCAAAAACAGGGCTGTGCCAAATCCAGCGATCAGCACGAATAGGAAGGCCAGGAAAAGCTTGAGCTTTTCCATGCCATAGGGTTCGCCTTCAACGGGTTCGGGCAGGGGCGCATCCTGTGGGCGCAATTGTGTGCGCACAATAATGTAGAGGATGATGAAGGAAGCCAGCATGAAGCCGGGAAGGAAAGAGGCAGTGAAGAGTGCTTTGATCGAGGTTTCAGTGATCAGGCCATAGATGATCAGAACAATCGAGGGTGGGATCATCGTGCCAAGCGACCCTGACGCACAGATCGTGCCGATGGCAAGGTTTTGACTATACCCCAGGCGCAACATTTGCGGCAGTGCAATCAAACCCAACAGTACGACTTCGCCGCCGATGATGCCTGACATTGCCGCCATGATGACGGCCATGATGGAGGTCACAATCGCGATCCCGCCGCGCGTGCGGTTGAGCCAGATGTTCAATGAGGAATACATGTCCTTGGCAATGCCCGAACGTTCGAGCAGGGCGGCCATGAAAATGAACAGCGGAATGGATATCAGGACATAGTCTGTTAAGAGCCCGTAAATCTTTTGGGCTAGAATATTGAGCGGCCCCGACCCAGGCCTGCCGGTTAAAATACCGTCGCCAAAGCTGAAGGGGTTCATCAACAGCATGGGCTCGAATTTCATCACCAGCACAAGCACGGCGAGAATGGCTGAGGCAAAACCTAAAGGCATGCCAATGGCCAGAAGCAGGACAAGGCCAAGCATCAGGACCAGAGAAATTGTTCCGATATCCATTAGCTTTTCCTTGGCGTGTTGGATTGTTTTGCGCCGCTTGGGACGTCCAGATCGTCTGCGCCCACTGTGGCTTTGAGGCGTTCGATCTCGTCCGGATCGATATCGTCGGCGGCGGAGTGGATAACCGGTTCGGCGTTCCAGTCAGAGACCAGATTGACTACCGCTTGAAAGGCAACGAGCACCATGACCAAAAGCACCATGGGTTTCAGCGTTGCCGGGATGGGCGGGTCAAAGGCCGTGCCAAAGGTTTCCCACCTGTAAAACTTGTCAAACGCTTCGCCATATCCGCCATAGATCAGGAAGAAGGCAAAGGTGACGATCAGCCCCGTGGAAATGCAATCACATGTGCGTTGCAACCCGCGTGGCAACATATCATAGAGCAGGAAAATGCGGATGTGACTGCGCTGTTGCATGGCGTAGAGCCCGGCACAGAGAAACACAAAACCGGCCAGCCATAGCGAAAGTTCGTTGGCCCAGAGTGTCGGCGCTTCGAAGACATAGCGTAGTATTACTTCGTAAATCATCACACAGCAAAGCAGTACGATGAGCATCATGGTTAGGCGGCCAATGAAAACGGCCAGGCGGTCGAGTGGTTTCCAGCTTTCAAACTCCATCGGCGCCCGGCGCACGGTGCGCACACCCAGATAGCCAAAAACAGGCAGCAAGATCAGAGCGATCCAGTCGGCTGCATCGGCATAGCCACCAAACAGGCCACCCATATTGGGTGTCACGTCGATCCGTCCAAACAACGCGCTGAGTTTGTCATACTGCGACGTGTCTTCTGGCGGGAACCACGACAGCGTGAAAGCGGGTAGATGCCAGGTAAGCCATGCCGCGCAGGCAATAAATGAAAGCGGTACGAGCCACTCGATAAGGCTTCCGGATTTTTCCTGCATGATGTCCCCCAACCACAGTGGCCGATTTTCAGGTTTGTCCCGGCCAGAGACAAAAAAGACCCCGCCGAATGGCCGGCGGGGTCTGGGTTCAGGTCAGATTACTGCTTGAGACCGAGCTGTTCGAGATAGGCCAGATGGCTGTCAACCAGCGCTTTGGCTTCCGGCGTATCGGCAAACTCAGGCCATGTGGCTTGAGCTGCGGCACGGAATTTCGCAAGCTCTTCTGGAGCCCACTGGGACAGTGTCACACCTTGCTCACGCAGTTGAGCAGCAGCTTCGGCGTTCTTTTTCTCAAACGTCAAAGCGGTGCGCAGCGCCAGCGCTTCCATTGCAACTTTCATGATCTTCTGGTGATGCGCAGGCATCGCGTCAAACACGGCCTTGTTGCACGCCAGATGATCCGAAGGCATCGAATGGAAGCCCGGGAAGTTTGCGTATTTTACGATGTCATAGAGGCCCAACCCAACGTTGTTGGCGAGACCGGATGCGTCGGCACCGTCAATGATACCTGTTTCCAACGCGGTAAAGATCTCGGTGAAATCCATCACGATGGGCGAGGCACCCAGTTTTTCAAAGATCTTTGTTTCCATGCCGGGGGGGGAACGGAATTTCCAGTCTTTGAAGTCTTCGACTTTGGCGATTGGTTTGGATGACGCGAAGGATTCCTGTCCGTAAACCCACCAGCCGATCAACTCCATGCCGTATTTGTTGTAAAGTGGCGCGGCTGCTTCACGCCCGCCACCGAAATACAACCAGCTGAGCTGTTGGTAAGGCGTGTCATAGCCGCCCATGATATCGCCGACGAACTGGAACGCCGAGTTTTTGCCGGTCTGGTATCCGCCACCGGTCATGTCGCAATCAAGAATGCCAGTGGATGCAGCGTCAAAAGTCTCAACTGATTTGACGACGGATGATGAATAGAACATTTCAACGACGATTTCGCCATTGGACATGTCCTGAATGTCTTGCATGTATTGCGCGGCAAGTTTCCCGGAAACGGTTTCGGGCGCATAGTGTGTTTGGATCCGAAGGTTCGTTGTTTCGGCTGACGCGGTGAACGCGGTCGTGGCTGCAAGGGCAGCAACTGCGGCGACCGAAGCCGCCTTTTTGATGATTTTCATTATGTCCTCCCAGACGTTGAGCGCACTGATGGGTCGGGCTTCAGGGGCCCGGTCGTATTTACGCTGACAAAACGTTAGGCTGACCAAGGTGGATCAAGCAAGAAAATATTTTATTTTTCCAAAATTTCGATATTTTAATTGATTTTCGAAATTTTGGGCGTAACGCTGAGGGCGTGGTGGGAGACCTGATATGGCTGCGCAGGATGCTGACATTTTCGACGACATGCGGCACCGTCTGATCACAGGCGAATTCGGATACGGTACCAAACTGCGTGCGGAAAAGCTACGCCAAGATTACAATTGCTCAGCCAGTACAGTGCGCGAAGTATTGTTTCGGTTGTCGACTGTCGGGTTGGTGGATTTTCAAGAACAGCGTGGATTCAAGTCGCCTTTTCAATCGATTAAGCGACAGCACGAGTTAACTCAGATGCGCATCCTTCTCGAAAGCGAGGGAGCTTGTCTTTCTATCCGTCTGGGTGGCGTTGATTGGGAATCCCGGCTGTCCGCCGCGCATCACAAATTGTCTCATATTGAGACGCGAGTGCGATCCTCTGGTGATATGATTCCTTTACTTGGGCTGTGGAGCCGGGCTGAGCAGGAGTTTCACGAAACGCTTATTGATGCCTGCGGTTCTGATTTATTGAAGGTCACACATAGAGTCATCTACGAACAATTTCGCCAGCAACTCGTTTCAGCGGAAACAAATTACGGGTATTTCCCCGAAAACATCCGGGAGCATCAGGCGATTCTCGACGCAGCGCTTGAACGCAACGAAGATTTGATGCGTGTCACTGTCAACGATCATCTGGCGCGCAATCTCACCCGCCCGCTCCCTCAAAAGCATCACGGCGCGGCGTTGGGCAAATCCTCCGTGATGTAGGTTCGGATAATCTCGTCAAAAGTAGTTTCTGCCTTGAAGCCCAACGAAATTGCGCGTTCAGGATTGAAATTTCGCGGCCATCCGTCGACGATTTTGATGATTGCGGGATCATGTTGCACCTTGATGAGATCCACGGCGTCCTGGCCTGCGATCCGCCTCAAAGCTTCTATTTGTTCTTCAACAGTGCAACTGAGGCCGGGCAGATTGAGCGCACGCCTGCCCTTCAAGAGCATCGTATCCAGACCGGCAGCATGGATCAGAAATTCCGCAGCGGCGCGCGGTGACGCGTGCCAGTGACGCACCGAAGGCTTCACCGGCAAGATCGCTTCCTTGCCACTGAGCGGCTCACGAATGATGCCGGAAAAAAAGGAAGACGCTGCCAGATTAGCTTTTCCTGGGCGTACGCAAATTGTCGGAAACCGCAAGGACAGACCGTCCACAAAACCCTTTCGGCTGAAGTCGGAAAGCATCAGTTCGCTGATGGCTTTTTGCGCTCCATAACTGGTTTGCGGTGCTGAAAGGAATTCATCATCAATCTTATCTGGGAACGGTCCACCAAACACCGCGATAGACGAAGTAAAAACCACTTTTGGTAGGTAGGTCCCGCCCGAGGCTTCGTATGCGTTGCGAAATGCTTCGAGGAGATGCCACATGGACATCATATTTACGTCCCAACCCTTGGTGAAATTCGTTTCGGACTCGCCTGAAACGATCGCGGCCAAATGAAATACGATATCCGGATGTTCCGAAACAAGATCTTTGGCAACGCCTGTCGAGGACAGATTCCCGGTTTTGCACTTTACCCCTGCAACGCCATTCGGCGGGAACGCAACATCAAAGAGTGTGATGTCCAATTCGGGATGCCCGGGCATCCCTTCGGCCACAAGACGCGCGGCCAGTTTCTGGCCCACCATACCGCCGCCGCCGATGATCAGAACGCGGGTCATAGCGTCAGCCCATTGCGTGCTTTGAGTTCAAGATAGAGACCGGAGTGATCTCTTTCGCCGCCGTCCATCGCGTCTATGAAATGCTGAAACCTGTCGCGTACGTTTTTGGTCGCGGGCAGTTCAAGCCCAAGGCTGGCGGCTTCATCCAATGTATTGTTCAGATCTTTCACTTGAAATTTTGTCAGGCCACCGGGGTCGAAATTACCTTCCGTCATGCGTTCTCCGTGTTGTTGCAGGATCACGCTATCGGCGAACCCACCTTTGAGCGCTGCGCGTACTGCAGCGGGATCTGCACCGCCCTGCTCGACCAGCAACATGGCTTCGGCTACGGCGGAAATGGTGACCGCCACGATTGTCTGATTGGCCAGTTTCGACAATTGTCCTGCGCCGGACGGACCGACATGAACCGGACGGCCCATCGCTTCAAAAACGGAGCGTGCTCTTGAAAAAGTTTCTGCTTGTCCCCCTACCATAATGGCAAGCGTCCCCGCTTCAGCCCCTTTGGTTCCGCCCGATACTGGGGCGTCCAGATGGCCGAACCCCAAACTTTCAAGTGTCTCGGCTTGTTGGCGCGCGTGTTCTGGCTTTGCGCTGGACATATCGATCCAAATCGCCCCCTTGGATAGAGATTTTTGCACATCCGGGTTTTCGATCAGCGCGCCGGAGGCAAATCCATCCGACAACATGGTGATAACGATCTCGGCACCTGTGACCGCATCAATTTCATTCTCGGCAATGCGCGCGCCGTCTTGGGCGAGAGGTTCTGCGCGTGCGCGCGTTCTGTTCCATACGGTGAGCTGGTGGCCCGCTTTGAGCAGATTGCGTGACATGGGCACTCCCATCAGCCCGGTTCCGATCAGCGTGACCTTGCGCGTTTGTGTCATTGTCTAAGGTGCCCCATGAATTCTGGTTTCAAAGCAGTAGCCAAAGCTTGGCTCGTGTCATACGCTAACGAAAACGAGCCGTTGGACCAGCCCGTCGAATGGTTTTTTAGTGAAGTCAGCAATATTGATGCACTTCTTTGATTGGTCAGCGTCGGACCAGCAGAGAAAGTGGGCGCTGGCCAAGGGGGAGAATAATATGTCAGGGCAAAGACTTAAGGGTAAGCGCGCGCTTGTAACCGCAGCAGGTCAAGGGATTGGGCGCGCCAGTGCGATTGCCATGGCCGAGCAAGGCGCAGAGGTTTATGCAACCGACATTAACATGGACGCGCTTTCCACGATTCGGGAGGCGAATCACGAAAATATCCAAATTTTCGAACTAAATGCACTGGACGATGCCAGCGTCAAAGAGGGCGTGGCGAAGGCGCAGCCAGACGTTTTGTTCAATTGCGCGGGGTTTGTGCATCACGGCTCGGTACTGGAGGCAACGGATGACGAGTGGGATTTTGCATTCAATCTGAATGTACGCTCCATGCTGCGTACGATCCGCGCAACACTGCCGGGAATGCTGGAGCGCGGGCAGGGTTCCATCATCAACATGTCCTCGGCCTGTTCGTCTGTGATTGGTGCGCCAAACCGGTTCATCTATGGAACGACCAAGGCGGCGGTCATCGGGTTGACCAAATCCGTGGCTGTGGACTATGTGGCCAAAGGCATACGGTGCAATGCAATTTGTCCCGGCACCGTTGAAAGTCCAAGCTGGCATGATCGTGTCGACGCCTTGGGTGAGCAACTGGGCAGCAAAGAAGAAGCCATGACCCAATTTGTATCGCGCCAACCCATGGGGCGCGTTGCCACGGCCGAAGAAATCGCGGCGCTCGTTGTTTATCTCGCCAGCGACGAGAGTGGTTTCACAACAGGGCATCCACACATCATTGACGGAGGGTGGTCAGGCCAATGACCAAGAAAATCGACATCGAAGATCTGCGATCCCGCAAGTGGTTCATGAACCCGGACAATCCGGAAATGACCGCACTCTATCTGGAGCGGTACCTGAACTATGGGCTGACGCGCGAGGAGCTACAGTCAGGCAAGCCGATCATTGGGATTGCCCAAACCGGCAGCGATCTGAGCCCTTGCAACCGGCATCACCTGGAACTGACCAAGCGCGTGCGCGACGGCATCATCGCCGCAGGCGGGACCTGTATCGAAGTGCCCGTCCATCCGATTCAGGAAACTGGCAAACGGCCCACGGCCATGTTGGACCGGAACCTTGCCTATCTGTCGCTGGTTGAAACGCTTTTTGGCTATCCGCTGGACGGTGTTGTGTTGAACATCGGCTGTGACAAAACAACGCCCGCGCTTTTGATGGCGGCGGCAACGGTGAATATTCCTGCAGTGGCGCTGTCAGTTGGACCAATGTTGAACGGTTGGTTCCGCGGTGAACGCACCGGGTCCGGCACCATCGTGTGGAAAGCGCGCGAAATGCTGGCCGCAGGTGAAATTGACGATGATGGTTTCATGGAGCTGGTGGCATCTTCTGCACCATCCGTTGGCTATTGCAACACAATGGGCACGGCCACGACGATGAATTCACTTGCCGAGGCTTTGGGTATGCAATTGCCGGGGTCGGCGGCGATTCCAGCGCCTTACCGGGAGCGCGGTCAAATCAGTTACGAAACCGGTCGTCGGATCGTCGAGATGGTCTGGGAAGACTTGCGCCCCTCTGACATCATGACACGCGAGGCGTTTGAGAACGCGATCGTTATCAACTCCGCGATTGGCGGATCGACAAATGCGCCGATCCATCTGAACGGCATTGCGCGGCATCTGGATGTGCCCTTGGATAACAATGACTGGCAGAAAATTGGCCATGACGTTCCGCTCCTGGTGAATTTGCAGCCAGCGGGTGAATACCTTGGCGAGGATTATCAACACGCGGGCGGCGTGCCGGCGGTTGTGGGGGAATTGATCGAGGCGGGGCTTTTGCCGCACCCGGATGCGATGACCGCCAACGGTAAAACCATGGGCGAAAACTGTGCCGCACAGCGCAGTGAAGATACTAAGGTCATCAAACCGGTCTCGGATCCGCTGAAACCACAGGCCGGGTTCATCAACCTGACGGGCAATCTGTTTGACAGCGCCATTATGAAGACCAGCGTGATCAGCCCGAATTTCCGTGCCAAATATCTGTCGAACCCCGATGATATGCACGCTTTTGAAGGACGCGCGGTGGTGTTTGACGGACCGGAAGATTTCCATCACCGGATTGATGATCCTGCCGAGAACATCGACGAAAGCTGTGTGTTGTTCATGCGTGGTGCCGGGCCCAAAGGCTATCCGGGGGGCGCGGAAGTCGTAAACATGCGACCGCCCTCCTATCTGTTGAAAAAAGGGGTTGAGGCATTGCCCTGTGTTGGGGATGGCCGGCAATCCGGGACCTCTGGCAGCCCGTCGATCCTGAATGCGTCGCCTGAGGCTGCCGCAGGTGGCGGTCTGGCTCTGTTGCAAACGGGTGATACTGTTCGGATTGATCTGAACAAATGCACGGCGGATATGTTGGTGCCGTTGGATGTTCTGGCCGAACGTGCCCGCGTATTTGAAGCGGCGGGTGGTTATGACGCCCCGGAAAGCCAGTCACCCTGGCAACAGTATTTCCGTGAAAAGGTAGGCCGGTTCGATCAGGGAATGATCCTTGAAGATGCCGATAAATATCAAGACATCGCGCGCAAATATATGCCGCGTGACAACCACTGAGGGAAGAAAGATGAAACTAGTACGTTATGGTGCCACAGGTGCTGAGAAACCCGGGATGCTGGACGCAGAAGGTACGTTGCGCGATTTGTCGTCCCATGTCAGTGACATCGCGGGCGACGCATTGTCGGACGCGGGTCTGGCCAAACTACGCGCGCTTGATCCTGACACATTACCCGCAGTAGATGGATCGCCTCGTATCGGGGCTTGCGTCGGCAGCATAGGCAAATTTCTCTGCATTGGTTTGAACTATTCCGATCACGCGGCGGAAACCGGTGCGGAAATCCCCAAGCACCCCATTTTGTTCTTCAAAGCCAATTCTGCGATCGTCGGTCCAAATGATGACGTGTCGATGCCGCGCGGGTCAACGAACACGGATTGGGAAGTCGAGTTGGGGGTCGTGATTGGCACCAAAGCCAAATACGTGAGCAAAGAAAACGCGTTGGATCACGTGGCGGGGTATTGTGTGATCAATGACGTGTCCGAACGAAATTTCCAGACGCAACTGACAGGCCAGTGGACCAAGGGCAAGTCCTGCGACACCTTTGGGCCAACAGGTCCTTGGTTGGTGACGCGCGACGAAGTCGCTGACCCGCAGAACTTGGCGATGAGTCTCGATGTGAACGGCAAGCGGATGCAGACAGGCAACACATCGACCATGATTTTCACCGTGGCTGAAATCATCGAGCATTTGTCCGGGTTGATGACCTTGCACCCCGGCGATGTGATCACGACCGGCACACCGCCTGGCGTTGGCATGGGGATGAAGCCAAACCCCGTCTACCTGAAGAAGGGCGATGTGATGGAATTGTCCATCGAAGGTCTTGGCCAGCAGCGCCAGACTGTGACGGAGGACGCATAAATGGGCGAGCTCTTTTTGATTGGCGGTGCAACGGACGTTATGTTGGAACGCCTTGGTGAGAAATTTACAATCCACAAAGCCAAGGATATGGATGATCCGGAGGCGTGGCTGGCCGAACACGGCGCCAAAATAACCCATGTTGCTACAAATGGTCATGACGGCGTGAAACCGGCCTATATGTCGGCGTTACCGAACCTTAAGGCGATCAGCTGTTATGGTGTTGGCTATGACGCTATCGACACGGATGCGGCAATAGCCAAGGGTGTCGTGGTCACACATACACCCAATGTTCTGAACGCAGAGGTTGCAACCACGGCGGTTTTGTTGATGCTCTCTTGTTACCGTGAGGTCTTGCGTGACGATGCCTATGTGCGGTCGGGGCGCTGGGAGACTGAAGGGAATGCACCGTTGACCCGATCAGCGGATAATCAAACGGTTGGCATTCTGGGGCTGGGTCGGATTGGCCAGGCGATAGCAGACAAGTTGGCCCCTTTCGGCACGACAATCGTTTACCACACGCGCAGCAAAAAGGATGTGGACTACAAATACTATGACACTCTCAACGATATGGCGCGCGCTGTAGATACGCTGATCTGCATTACGCCGGGTGGGGCGTCGACCAACAAGATCGTCAACCGCGAAGTCATGGATGCGTTGGGTCCGCGAGGTACGCTGATTAATGTCAGTCGTGGATCTGTTGTGGATGAAGGCGAAATGATTTCAGCATTGCAGGACGGACGGCTGGGTTGGGCCGGGTTGGATGTTTTCGAGGCCGAACCCAAAGTGCCGGAAGCGTTGCGCGCCCTTAGCAACGTCGTGCTATTGCCTCATGTCGGCAGTGGGACGCATGAAACACGCGCCGCGATGGGCGCTCTGACGGTCGACAATCTGTTGCAGCACCTTGAAAACGGTACGGTCATCAGCCCGGTTCCAGAATGCGCGGATATGTAAACCAGTGACCAGGATCACAACCGTTCAGGCGCGCTTGTTCAACATCCCGCTGGATGAGGTTTTGGTGGATGCCAAACACGGAAGTCACAGCCATTTTCATCTGATCACGGCGACGGTGACATTGGAGGACGGGCGTGTTGCCACCGGTTACACTTATAATGGGGGACGTGGTGGGCATGCGACGGCAGCGGTGATCCGCCACGATCTTGCTCCCTTTCTGGTGGGGCAGGACTGCGAGGATATTGAGACCCTCAATGACGCGATGCAGTGGCATATGCATTACGTCGGGCGCGGCGGCATCCTGAGTTTTGCAATTTCTGCCGTAGACATCGCTTTGTGGGATTTTCGATGTAAGGCGATGCGTAAACCCCTTTGGCACATGGCTGGCGGTGCGGGCAAGACCTGCAAGGCCTATGGCGGCGGGATTGATCTGGCCTATCCTCTGCCGAAATTGCTGACACATGTTCAGGGGTATCTGGATGCCGGGCTGAATGGTGTGAAAATCAAGATTGGCCAACCGAGTGAAGCCGAAGACGTGGCGCGCATCCGGGCAGTGCGCGAACAGATTGGCCCTGATGTGGCTTTCATGATTGATGCGAATTATTCCATGACCGTCCCGCAAGCGATCTCATTGGCGCAGGCCGTGAAAGACCAGAACATCCTATGGTTTGAAGAGCCCATCATCCCAGATAACTACGCAGGGTACGCCCAGATCGGACAGGCCACAGGCATGGCTGTTGCGCAGGGAGAGAATCTACACACCATGCACGAATTTGAAGTGGCATTGGCGCAGGGTGAACTTGCATTTATCCAGCCGGACGCGTCCAATTGCGGCGGCATTACGGGTTGGCTGCAGGTCGCCGACTTGGCAAAGCACGCGGATGTTCCGATTTGCAGTCATGGGATGCAGGAGTTGCACGTGAGCTTACTTGCGTCACAAAAGCATGCGGGTTGGATGGAAGTGCACAGCTTCCCGATTGATCGCTATACGACGCGACCACTGGTCATAGAGGACCACCAAGCTGTAGCG